>NZ_VENP01000001.1 GCF_006351005.1 Miniimonas arenae
TGTTGAGTTCTCAAACAACACACCACACCAGCCACACCAACCCACCAGGGCCAGCACCACCGGGGCAACCTCTCCAACTTACACCGGCCAGTTCGTGACTGTCAAATCGTCATTCGCTGATCTGTGTGAGTGGTGGATCTCCGTCCGGCTTGAGGCCGTCCGTTCCGATCCTGGCTGCAGCTCTCGAGTCCGGCTTTCGCTCGACCTCTCGGCGCAACGGGATGAAAACTTACGCGGTGATTCGCGCTCCCGCAAATCGAGTGAATCTCGGGCGTGTCGCGCACCCTCGACCACTGCTGACCTGCACGGATGCCGCCGGCGCCGGCCTTGGCGGGCGGCCGGCCGCACCGCCGTCGCGCTGACGGGGGCGTGTGGCGCGGACGACACTCCTACGACCGAGCGCGCCTGCTGCGCGCGCCGGCCGCGTCCCACCAACGTCACCGGTCGGTCCGCACTCCCGTCGAGCGCCCTCCGTGCGCCGGGTGGAGCGCGCGCCGGCGCTCGCACTCCACCCGGCAGGGCCTCGCTCGCTCAGGCGTCGGCGCGCGTGAGCACCCCGAGCGTGCGGCGCCCGCGGCGAACGAGGACGTGGCGCCCGTGCAGCAGGTCGTCCGCGCCGAGCGCGCGCTCGCCGTCGTCCTGCTTGACGTTGTTGACGTAGGCACCGCCCTCGGCGACGGCACGGCGAGCGTCGTTCCGTCCCCGCACCACGCCGGAGGCGACGAGCGCGTCGACCACGGTCGTCCCGGGCTGCCACGTCCCGCTCGGCAGCTCGGACACCGCGGCGTCCAGCACCCCCGCGTCCAGCTCACGCAGGTCGCCACGGCCGAACAGGGCCTGGCTCGCGCGTTCCACCGCCTCGGTGGCCGCGGCCCCGTGCACGAGCGTGGTGACGTCGCCCGCCAACGTGCGCTGGGCCAGGCGCGCGGCCGGCCGCTCGGCGTGCTCGGCGGCGATCGCCTCCAGCTCCTCCCGCGGCCGGAAGGTGAACGTCCGGAGCCAGCGCACGGCGTCGTCGTCGGCCGCGTTGACCCAGTACTGGTAGAACGCGTAGGGCGTCATCATGTCCGGCGCGAGCCAGACGGCTCCGCCCTCGGTCTTGCCGAACTTCGTCCCGTCCGCCTTCGTGATGAGCGGCGTCGTCCACGCGTGGACCGCGTGACCCTCCGCCTTGCGCACGAGTTCGACGCCGGCCAGGAGGTTGCCCCACTGGTCGCTCCCGCCGGTCTGGAGCGTGACGCCGTGCCGCCGGTACAGCTCGAGGAAGTCGTTGCCCTGGAGCAGCTGGTAGGAGAACTCGGTGAAGGAGATCCCCTCCTCCGACGCGAGCCGCCGGGCGACCGTGTCCTTCGCGAGCATCGTGCCCAGCCGGAAGTGCTTGCCGATGGTGCGCAGCAGGTCGATCGCCGTGAGGTCCCCGGTCCAGTCGAGGTTGTTCACCATCCGAGCCGCGTGCGGTCCGGTGAAGTCGAGGAACGGCTCGATCTGCGCACGCAGGCGGTCGGCCCAGCCCGCCACGACGTCGGCGGAGTTCAGCACGCGCTCCCCCGACTGGCGCGGGTCCCCGATGAGCCCCGTCGCCCCACCCACGAGCGCCACGGGGTTGTGCCCGGCGAGCTGCAGGTGGCGCAGCAGGATCAGCTGGACAAGGTGGCCGTGGTGCAGGCTCGGCGCCGTGGGGTCGAACCCCGCGTAGTAGGTCACCGGCCCGGCCGCGAGCGCGGCGCGCAGGGCGTCCTCGTCGGTGGTCTGCTGGAGGAGACCGCGCCAGCGCAGCTCCTCGATCAGGTCGGCGCCGGGGCGGGCGGCCTCGGCGGCGTGGTCGCCGTCGGGCAGGGCGGTCTCGGGCGTGGTGGTGGGGGCGTTCGTCTCGGTCATCTCGGTTCTCGTCGTCAGGAAGGTCACGGGGGCAGGGGTCGGCGGCGGCTAGACGGCGCGATATCGCGACACGGTCGTCTCCCCTGACAGCCAGTACCGCCAGGGGTACTCAGCACCGCTGCCGCCTGCGCCGGAGACACCGGTGCGCGGTCCGTGCTGCCACGGCCCCGGGCGCACCTCCGGCACGCGCAGCGAGGCGCTCACGTGTCCGGGCATCACGTGCCCGTCCTCGGCGTCGACGCTCGTACCGTCGTGCAGGCCAGTGAGGCCGAGCGCGGCGGCCAAGCGCGCGGGACCGCTCGCGAGGTCGCGGTCCTGCTTGGACGTCACGCGGCGGTGCCGAGCGAGCTCGTCGCCCCCGACCACCTCGCCGGCGCGCAGCAGCACGGCCGACGCCGTGCCCTCCGGCCCGGTCACGAGGTTGACGCACCAGTGCATGCCGTAGGTGAAGTACACGTAAAGCCGACCCGGCGGTCCGAACATGCTCGCGTTGCGCGCGGTGCGTCCGCGGTAGGCGTGCGAACCCGGGTCGTCCGAACCCCCGTAGGCCTCGACCTCCGTGAGCCGGACGGTCACCGTGCCCTCGGGCGAGGTCACCGAGAGGTGGGCCCCGAGCAGGTCGGGGGCGACCTCCAGGACGCTGCGCGCGTACCACGACCGCCCCGGCACGTAGAACGAACGGGGGGTCACCTGGCTCACGGCAGCGTCCTTCCTCTCTCGCTCTGCGGCCCGCCCGAGACCGGCAGAAATGACCCCGGCATCCTCCCACAGCAGCCGGGCGCGCCCTCCCATCGTCCGCCCCACGACCGCTCCGCCGGGGCCGCCCTCACGAGGCGGGCGGCCCGTGCACCCGGTCCGGCCACGGGCGCCCGCCGCCCCAGCGGACCACGGCGCCACGCTCGTCGAGCACGACGTCCGCCCTCGCCGTCGTGCCCTCGCGCGCCTCGAGCGTCGCCTCGTCCGCCATGAAGGCACGCCAGCTGGCCTCGAGCGCCTCGCCGTCGCGCGCGATCCCCCGGGCGAGACGCACGTCGTCGGGCGCGACCACGCGCACGACGAGCGCGGCGACGTCGTCGACCCCGCGCGGGGCGCTCCCGCACCCCTCGAGGATCACGACGGCGCAGCGCGGCACGCGCACGTGACCTCGCCATCCGCCCTCGATCCAGTCCCAGCGGCGGGCCTGCCCGTCCCGGCCGGCCGCCAGCGGGTCGACGACCTCCCGCAGCACGGTCCGCCCGACGTCGAGTAGACCCGTCCAGCCCTCGTACAGGTCGTCGAGGTGGACCACCGCGACGTCGGCGCCCGCGTCTGCCCACGCCTCGCGCAGCCGCTCCGCGAGCGTGGTCTTGCCCGCCCCGGCCAGGCCGTCGACGCAGACCAGGCGCGTGCCGGGGGTGATCTCGGGGCCGCGGGCGGCGAGGGCTGTCAGCGCAGCAACGACCTCGGCCGGCGCGCGCGGATCCTCGGGTCCGCCGGCGGCGCCGTCGGTCGCGCCGGGCGGAGGCACCGGCAGCGTCATGCGGATCGCCGCGCGGTCACTCGGCGTCGGCCCACTCCCGCAGCCACGCGGCGGCGTCGCCCGCGCTCGCGAGCTGCTCCACCACGCGCAGCGGCGCGGTGCCTCCCCGGCCGTTACGCGAGGCGATCGAGCCGGCGACCGTGAGCACCTCGCGCACCTGCGGCACCAGGCGCGGGGAGATGGCGGCCAGCTCGGCGTCGGCGAGCTCCTCCAGGCCGATCGGCGGGGTGTGCGCCTCGCACGCGCGCACGCACGCCCCGGCGAGCTCGTGCGCCTCCCGGAACGGCACGCCCTGGCGCACCAGCCACTCGGCCACGTCGGTCGCGAGCGAGTAGCCCTGGGGGGCGAGCTCGGCGAGCCGGTCGGTGTGGAACGTGAGCGTCGCGACCATCCCGGCGACGGCGGGCAGCAGGACCTCGAGCTGGTTGACCGCGTCGAACACGGGCTCCTTGTCCTCCTGCAGGTCGCGGTTGTACGCGAGCGGGAGGCCCTTGAGAGTCGCCAGGAGTCCGGTGAGGTCGCCGATCAGTCGCCCGGCCTTGCCACGCGCGAGCTCGGCGATGTCGGGGTTCTTCTTCTGCGGCATGATGCTCGACCCGGTCGAGTAGCCGTCGTCCAGCGTGACGAAGCCGAACTCCTTCGTCGCCCAGAGCACGACCTCCTCCGCGAGCCGGGACAGGTCGACGCCGATCATCGCCGCGACGAACGCGAACTCGGCCACCACGTCGCGTGCGGCCGTCCCGTCGATCGAGTTCTCCACGGACGTCGTGAAGCCGAGGTCGCGTGCGACGGCCTCGGGGTCGAGTCCGAGTGAGGACCCGGCCAGCGCGCCCGAGCCGTACGGCGAGACCGCCGCGCGGGCGTCCCAGTCGACGAGGCGGTCGACGTCGCGCAGGAGCGGCCACGCGTGGGCGAGCAGCTGGTGCGCGAGCAGGACGGGCTGGGCGTGCTGAAGGTGCGTCCGGCCGGGCATGGGCGCGTCGGGGTGCGCCGCGGCCTGGTCCACGAGCGCGTCCACGACGTCGAGCACACCGCCCGCGATCGTGCGCGCGTGGTCGCGCAGGTACATCCGCACGAGGGTGGCGATCTGGTCGTTGCGCGAGCGGCCCGCGCGGATCCGACCGCCGACCTCGGCGCCGACCCGTTCGATGAGGATCCGCTCGAGGGCCCCGTGCACGTCCTCGTCACCCGGGTCCGGGGTCAGCGCACCGGAGGCGACGTCGGCCGCCATGGCCTCCAGCGCGGCCAGCAGCGTGGCGAGGTCGGCGTCGGTGAGCAGGCCGGCGCGGTGCAGCGCGCGAGCGTGGGCACGCGAGCCGGCCAGGTCGACCTCGGCGAGGACCCAGTCGAACTGCGTGCTGCGCGACAGCGCGGCGAGCGCCGGGCTCGGGCCCGAGGCGAACCGGCCGCCCCACAGGGCGCCCGTGTTCGTGGTGCCGGGGGTCGCGTGGCCTGACTGCGCCGGCTCGTCGGCCGTCTGGTCGGCCGTCTGGTCAGCCCTCTGGTCGGCCGTCTGGTCGGCCGTCTCGTCGGTCGTCACGCGGTCGTCTCCTGGTGCTGGGCGGGGTCGGATGCGGGGGGCGCGCCGTGCGGCGCCGTCTCGGGTGCGCCGGTCGGTGCGCCGGCCTCGTCCGCGACGTGCGCCGCGAGCTCGAGCAGCCGCTCGACGACGAGCTGGGCGACGTCGGCGTCGCGCGTGATGACGAGCACGGTGTCGTCGCCGGCGATCGTGCCGAGGACTCCCGGCAGGATCGAGTGGTCGATCGCCGAGGCGAAGAAGTGAGCGGCGCCAGGCGGCGTGCGCAGCACGGCGAGATTGCCGCCGAACTCCGCGGACACGAGGAGGTCGGCCGCGAGACGCTCGAGCCGGCGGGCCAGCACGGTCTCCTGCTCCGCCAGGCGTGGGCCGTGGTAACCACCGCCCTCGGGCGGCAGCGTGTAGACGAGACCCTCCGGCGTGTGCACCTTGAGCGCGCGCAGCTCCAGGAGGTCGCGCGAGAGCGTGGCCTGCGTGACGCTCACGCCGTGCTCGGCGAGCGCCTGCGACAGGTCGCTCTGGGACCGGATCGTGCCCCGCACGATCGCCTGGGTGATGAGGGCCTGACGGGCCGCCTTCGTCGCCGGGATCTGACTCACGGCTCCTCCTCGAGGCCCGGACCTCGCGCGCCGGCCACCGTCGCTCCGGCCGCCGAGGCCGCCGAGTCCGCCGAGTCCGCCGCGTCCGCCGCGTCCGCCGCGTCCGCCGCGTCCGCCAGGCTGCGCCGCGCGAGGAACGTGAGCACCGCCTTCTGCGCGTGCAGCCGGTTCTCCGCCTCGTCCCACACCACCGCGCGAGGTCCGTCGAGCACCTCGGCCGAGATCTCCTTGCCGCGGTAGGCCGGCAGGCAGTGCAGCACCACGGCCGAGGGGTCGGCCACGTCGAGCAGGTCCTGGTCCAGCCGGAACGACACGAACGGCGCCTCGCGCAGCGCGGCCTCACTCTCCTGGCCCATCGACACCCACGTGTCGGTCGCGACCGCGTCGGCGCCGGCGACGGCGTGCCGCGCGTCGTGGTGCACCGCCACCGCGGCGCCCGTCTCGGCCGCGATGGCCTCGGCCCGGGCCAGGATGTCCGCCCGAGGGGCGTACTCGGGCGGGCAGCCGATGTGCACGTCCATCCCCGCGAGCGCGCCCGCGAGCAGGTAGGAGTGCGCCATGTTGTTGCTGCCGTCCCCGACGTAGGCGAACGTCCGCCCGGCGAGCGCCGGGCCGCGCGCCGTGAGGCCCCCGGTGTGCTCCGCGACGGTGAGTAGGTCCGCGAGGCCCTGGCACGGGTGGAAGTCGTCGGTGAGCGCGTTGACCACCGGCACGCCCGAGAAGGACGCCATCTGCTCCAGGTCGCGCTGGTGGAACGTGCGCCAGACGATCGCCGCGACCTGACGCCCCAGCACCCGCGCGACGTCCTCGACCGACTCGCGCGTCCCGATCCGCGCGAGACTGCCGTCCACCATGAGCGGGTAGCCGCCGAGCTCGGCGACGCCCGTCGTGAACGACACCTGGGTGCGCAGGGTCGGCTTGTCGAAGATGATCGCGACGCTGCGCGGCCCGGCGTAGGGCTGCTCGGCGTGCCGGTCGGACTTGAGCACGAGCGCAAGCTCGAGCACCTCACGCTGCTCGGCGCTCGTGAGGTCGTCGTCCGCGAGGAACGAGCGGGCTGCGGGCCGCGCGAGCGCCTGCGCCTGCGCCTGCGCCTGCGCCTGCGTCGAGTCGTCGGTCATCGCGTCTGCTCCTGGTCCGCGGCCCGGTCGAGCACGCTGTCGAGCGCGGCGGGCAGCGCCGCGGTGAACGAGGCCGCCTGGGCGGCCGTGAGGATGAGCGGCGGCGCGAGGCGCAGCGTCGTCGGCGTCGGGGCGTTCACGATGAAGCCCGCCTCGAGCAGCGCGGCCTGCACCGTGGGTGCCACGGCGGCGCCGAGCTCGACCCCGATGAGGAAGCCCTCGCCGCGCACCTCCCGCACCGCTGAGTGGGCGGCGGCGAGCTCCTCGCGCCATGACGCGCCCAGGTAGCGGACGTGCTCGAGCAGGCCGTCGCGCTCGATGACGTGCAGCGTCGCGAGCGTCGCCGCGGCCGCCACCGGGTTGCCCCCGAAGGTCGTGCCGTGGTTGCCCGGGCCGAACAGCGCGCCGGCCGGTCCGAACCCGATCGCCGCACCCACCGGGAAGCCGCCGCCGAGGCCCTTGGCGAGCGTCACGACGTCGGGCGTGACGCCCTCGCCCACCTGGGGCAGCTGACTGGCCAGCCACGCGCCGCAACGCCCGACGCCGGTCTGCACCTCGTCGAGCACGAGCAGCGCGCCGCTGCGCCGGGTCAGCTCGCGCGCCGCCGCGAGATACCCGGCGCGGTGCGGCCGCACACCCGCCTCGCCCTGGATCGGCTCGATCACCAGCGCCGCGACGTCACCTGCCGCGAAGGCCGCCTCGAGGGCGGCGACGTCGCCGAACGGCACGAACTCCACGCCGCCCGGCAGCGGCTCGAACGGCTCGCGGTACGCGGCCTTGGAGGTGAGCGACAGCGCCCCCATCGACCGACCGTGGAACGCCCCCTCGAGCGCGAGCACCCGGTGCGTGCCCGTGGCACGCCCGTGCAGCCGGATCATCTTGAGCGCGGCCTCGTTCGCCTCCGTGCCGGAGTTGCTGAGGAACACCCGGGAGCCGTCCTGCGCGCCCGCGCCGGTCAGGTCGAGGAGCCGCTCGGCCATGGTGACCTGGGTGGGGGTCGCGAAGAAGTTCGAGACGTGCCCGAGGGTGCCGAGCTGGGCCGAGATGGCCGAGACCAGCGTGGGGTGGGCGTGCCCGAGCGCGTTCACCGCGATGCCGGCGAGCAGGTCGAGGTAGCGTCCGCCGTCGGCGTCCCACACGTAGGCGCCGTCTCCGCGCACGAGCACGCGCTGCGGTGCGCCGAAGGTGTTCATCAGCGCTCCCGCGTACCGCGCCCCGATCTCCGCACCCGATCCGCGGACCGCTGTGCTCGCCGTCGTGACCTCGCTCATGCGAGCCCTCCCGTCTGTACCGACACGGCGTCCGCGCTCTCCAGCTCGGCCGGGCGCGAGCCCGGCAGCACCATCGTGCCGACGCCGTCGCTCGTGAAGATCTCCAGCAGCAGCGCGTGCGGCGCGCGCCCGTCGATGACGTGCGCGCGGCCGACGCCGCCGGTCACGGCCCGCAGGCACGCCTCCATCTTCGGCACCATGCCGGAGGACAGCGTCGGCAGCATCGGGGCGAGTTCGACGGCGCCGATCCGGCGCACGAGCGAGCCGCGGTCCGGCCACGCGGCATAGAGCCCCTCGACGTCGGTGAGCACCACGAGCTTCTCGGCACCGAGCGCGACGGCGAGGGCCGCGGCCGCCGTGTCGGCGTTGACGTTGAGGATCTGGGTCGGGTCGGACTCGTCCACCGCGATCGTGGACACCACCGGGATCCGGCCCGCCGCGAGCAGGTCCGTGACCGCCGCCGGGTCGACGCTCGTCACGTCCCCCACGAGGCCGACGTCGACCTCGACCCCGTCGACGACGGCGGAGCGCCGCGACGCGCGGAACAGGCCGGCGTCCTCCCCGCTCAGGCCCACGGCGAGCGGGCCGCGCGCGTTGAGCATCGTGACGAGGCGGCGCTGCACCTGACCGGTGAGCACCATCCGCACGACGTCCATCGCCTCGGGCGTCGTCACCCGCAGGCCGCCGCGGAACTCCGAGGCGATCTGCAGCCGGGCGAGCATGTCGCTGATCTGCGGGCCGCCGCCGTGCACCACGACGGGCCGCAGGCCCACCCGGCGCAGGAACTGCACGTCCTGGGCGAACGCCCGCTCCAGCTCGGCGTCGACCATGGCGTTGCCGCCGAACTTCACGACGACGACGGCGCCGGCGAACTTCTCCAGCCACGGGAGCGCCTGCACGAGCACCTCCGCCTTCTGGTAGGCGAACAGGTCTCGCTCGGTGTCGAAGTAGAAGTCGGAGCTCTCGCCCCCACCGTCGTCGTCGCTCACCACCGTCTGCGCGGCCATCCCGGTCTCCGTCCGTCGCGTCACGTCGAGTAGGCGCTGTTCTCGTGCACGTAGTCGTGCGTGAGGTCGTTGGTCCACACCGTCGCCTCGCTGTCGCCGGCGTGCAGGTCGATCCGGATGTGCACCTCGCGCGCCGCGGCGAGGTCCACGAGCGAGCGGTCCTCGCCGACGCCGCCCGCGCGGCACACCTGGACGCCGTTGATCGCGACGTCCAGCGTCAGCGGGTCGTACGGCGCGACCTCCTCCGGCACCGTGCCGACGGCCGCGAGCACGCGGCCCCAGTTCGGGTCGTTGCCGAACACGGCCGCCTTGAGCAGGTTGGACCGGGTCACGGCCCGCGCGACGGCCACGGCGGCCTGCTCGCTCGAGGCGTGCACGACCGTCACGGCGATGTCGTGGCTCGCGCCCTCGGCGTCGGCCACGAGCGCGCGGGCGAGCTCGCCGCACGCCCGCTCGAGCGCGACGGCGAACGCGGCCTGGTCAGGCGTCTCACCGCTGGCTCCCGAGGCGAGCAGCAGCACCGTGTCGTTGGTCGACATGCAGCCGTCGGAGTCGACGCGGTCGAACGTGCGCGCCGTCGCGGACCGCAGCGCCGCGTCCGCCTGCTCGGCGTCGAGCACGGCGTCGGTGGTGAGCACGACGAGCATCGTGGCGAGGCCGGGCGCGAGCATCCCGGCGCCCTTCGCCATCCCCCCGATCGACCAGGACGCGCCGTCGGGCGCGGGCACGTGGGTGCGCTTGGGCACGGTGTCGGTCGTCATGATGGCCGTCGCGGCGTCGTCCCCGCCGTCGGGCGAGAGCGCAGCCGCGGCCGCGTCGACCCCGGCCAGCAGCGTGTCCATCGGCAGCCGTTCGCCGATCAGGCCGGTCGAGCAGACGAGCACGTCGCCGAAGTCCACGCCGAGCGCCGCGCCCACGTGCTCCGCGGTGCGGTGCGTGTCGGCGAACCCCTCGGGACCCGTGCACGCGTTGGCGCCGCCGGAGTTGAGCACCACGGCGCGCGCCACGCCGTCGCCCACGGCGACGCGCGACCACGTCACGGGGGCGGCGACCACCCGGTTGGAGGTGAACACGCCGGCCGCGACGGCGAGCGGACCGTCGTTCACGACGAGCGCGAGGTCGGGCCGGCCGGACGGCTTGAGGCCGGCGGTGACGCCGGCGGCCCGGAACCCGGCGGGGGCGGTGACGGTCATGCGGTCCTCCTGGTGCGCGTGCGCGAGCGCGTGCGCGTCGAGCGTGTCACGGGGCCACGCCGAGGAGCGGCAGGCCCGCCGTCTCGGGCAGGCCGAGGGCGAGGTTGAGGGACTGCACGGCGGCGCCGGCGGTGCCCTTGACGAGGTTGTCCAGCGCGCAGGTGATCACGGCGCGGCCGGCCCGCTCGTCAAGCGCGACCTGCACGAGCACGGTGTTCGCCCCGACGACCGACGCGCTGGTGGGCTGCTGCCCCTCCGGCGGCAGGTGCACGAAGGGCTCGTCGTCGTAGGCGGTGGCCCACGCGTCGCGCAGCTGCGCCGCGGTGGTGCCCTCGGCGACGGGCGCGGTGACGGTCGCGAGGATGCCCCGGGACATCGGCACGAGCACGGGCGTGAAGGACAGCCGGACCTGCTGCGCGCCCGCGACCTGCAGGTTCTGCACGATCTCGGGGTTGTGCCGGTGCGTGCCGCCCACGCCGTAGGGCACGGCCGCTCCGTGCGCCTCGCTCGCGAGCAGGTGGGTCTTGGGCGCCTTGCCGGCGCCGGAGTACCCGACGGCGAGCACGGCCACGACGTCGTCGCTCGCCACGAGGCCGGCGGCCACGCCGGGCTGCAGCGCGAGCGTCACCGCGGTGACGTTGCAGCCCGGGACGGCGACGCGGCGCGTGTCGGCGAGCAGCGCGCGCTGCGCGCTCGCCGTCCGCTCCCCCGCGTGCAGGAGCTCTGGCATGCCGTAGGTCCAGGTCCCCGCGTGCTCGCTGTGGTAGTAGTCCCGCCAGGCCTGGGGGTCCACGAGCCGGTGGTCCGCGCCGACGTCGAGCACGAGGACGTCGGGGTCGACCTCGGCGAGCGCGGCGGCCACGGCACCGGAGGCGCCGTGCGGCAGGGCAAGGAACACGACGTCGTGCCCCGCCAGCGCGGGCGCTGAGGTGGCGTCGAAGCGGCGGCCGACGATCGCGGGGTGCGCTGCGAGGTGCGGCTGGTGCGCCGCGACGCTCTCGCCCGCGTTGCTGTGCGCCGTGAGCGCACCGAGACTCAGGTCCGGGTGGGCCAGGACGAGGCGGGCGATCTCGCCGCCGGCGTAGCCACTGGCCCCGGCGATCGCAACGGATACGGTCACGCGCATAACTATACACACGAGGGTGGGCGGCGCCGTCCCACGACGTGAGCCACCCTGATCGGACGCACCGCATCGTGGGCACGCGCGTAGGTTGACGACCATGAAGGCGATCCAGGCCCGCGCGGCGGGCGACCCCGACGTCCTTGCCCTCGTCGACCTCCCCGACCCCGAGCCCGGCCCGGGCGAGCTGCTCGTCGAGGTGGCCGCGGCAGGCGTGAACTTCATCGACACGTACCGGCGCTCGGGCGTGTACCCCGTGCCCTTCCCGCACGTCCCGGGCAGCGAGGGCGCCGGCCGCGTGGTCGCGGTGGGCGACGGCGTCGCGGACGTCGCGGCCGGGGACCGGGTGGCGTGGAGCGATGCGGCCGGCTCGTACGCCGAGCGGGTCCTCGTCCGCGCCGACCGTGCGCTGCCCGTGCCCGACGGCGTGCCGGACGACGTCGCGGCCGCACTCCCCCTCCAGGGCATGACGGCGCACTACCTCGTCGCGTCCACGTTCCCGCTCGAGCCGGGTCACCAGGTTCTCCTGCACGCGGGAGCCGGCGGGGTCGGCCTCCTGCTCACCCAGCTCGCGGTGTCCCGTGGAGCACGTGTGGTCTCCACCGTGTCGACCGAGGAGAAGGCAGAGCTCGCGCGCGCGGCGGGTGCCGCGGAGGTCATCCGGTACGACCAGCTCGAAGACCTGACCCGCGAGCTTCCGCCGCTCGTGCGCGAGGCCACCGACGGCGGCGCTCACGTGGTGTACGACGGCGTGGGGCGCGCCACGTTCGACGCCTCCCTTGCGAGCCTGCGTCGCCGCGGGCTGCTCGTGCTGTTCGGCGGGTCGAGCGGTCAGGTGCCGCCGCTGGACCTGCAGCGGCTCAACGCCGCCGGATCCTTGTTCGTCACCCGGCCCACGCTCGGCGACTACGTCGCCACCACCGAGGAGCTGCGCGAGCGCGGGTCGGCGCTGTTCGACGCGGTGCTCGACGGCTCGCTCGACGTCCGCATCGGGGCGCGCTTCCCGCTCGGCGAGGCAGCACAGGCGCACCGCGACCTCGAGGGCCGGCGCACCACCGGCAAGGTGCTGCTGGAGCCGTGAGTCAGGCGGAGCCGAGGCCCGCCGAGGGTGCGCTCGCGAGCGCGGGGTCCGCCGCGACCGCACCCGCCCAGGCGCGCACGCCGTCCCAGTCGGTGAACTCACCCTCCTTGGCGCGCACGACGGCGAGCAGCGAGCGCTCACGCATCGAGAGCGCCGAGCGGTCGATGATGCCGGCGAAGGTCACCCGAGCGCTGGCCGTCGCGGTCGTCCGCGGAGCCGTCACCGCCGGGTCCAGCACGTCCGGCGTGACGTCCAGCACCCCGACCGCGAACGCGTAGGTCCGCACGCCGCGCTCGATGAGCAGGGCCTGGGCGATCGTGGCGCGGGCGAGCCAGCTGCCGGTGTACACGGATCCCCCGATGACGGCGGCGTCGATGTCGGCGGTCTGGAGGACGGCCGCGACGTCGTCGTCCTCGAACACCTCCAGGCGCGTGACCACGTGACCTGCGTCCGCCAGCACACCTGCGATCACGTCGCCGATCCGCGTGGTCGCGCCGTGTCGGGACGCGGTCGCCACGAGGATCCTCATGGCGATCAAGGATTCCTCGACCCGTGTGCGACCGCGTGGGCCGAAGGTCCCGCACCCGTCGAGCACGCCGCGACCGCTCGCACTGACCTCAGCGCGCGGGCGGGACCAGACCCTCGCCGGCGTTCGGGTCGTCCTCGCCCCACGGGGTGATCCCCAGCCGGCGCGCCCCCGGCGCAGGGGTGCCGTGCGCGCGGAGGCTCGTGACGTCGTCGTGCGTGACGCGCAGGTAGCGCCCGGACCAGTCGTCGAGCTCACCGCGGCCGATGGCGGCGACGAGGTCCACCGTGCGCTCGACGGGCGTGAACTCGGTCCTGTTGCGGTGCACGAGCATCGACGTCGACATTCGCGTCTCGACCGTGCCCGGCGCGACGCCGAACGCGCGCAACCCACGCGCGAACCCCGCCTCGTGCACGTGCCCGACCAGCCGCAGCTGGCCCGCCTTCGTCGCCGTGTAGGCGGAGGCCACGTCCCAGTCGCGCGCCCCGGCGCCCGAGACGATGTCGACCGTCCGGCCACCGCCGCGCGCCACCATCGCGGGCAGCACGGCGCGCGAGACGTGGAAGGACCCGAGGAGGTTCGTCGCGACGACGCCGTGCCACTGCTCGACGTCGGCCTCCCACAGCGGGACCTCGGCATCGATGCGGCCGGCGTTGTTGACGAGCAGGTCCACCGGGCCGAGGTCGGCGACGAGGGCCGCGACGGCGTCGCGCACGGCCTCGGCGTCGCTCACGTCGGCGACGGCGAACGCGGCCCGTCCCCCGGCCGCGGTGAGCTCGGCCGCCGCCTCGGCGAGCGCCTCGCCGTCGCGCGCGAGCAGCCCGACGCGCAGCCCGGCGCGCGCCAGGCCGAGGGCCACCGCGCGGCCGATGCCGCGCGAGGCACCGGTGACGAGCGCGACCTCGGCCGGAGCCGGGCTGACGGCGGGCGTGCCGCCGTCGGCCGTGTCGTCCGCCGTGGCGTCAGCCACGGAGCACGCCGCCCACGCGCTCGGCCGCGAGGCGCACGACGGCGTCACGCACCTGCGCCGTCTCGGCGGCCGTGAGAGTGTGGTCACCCGCCCGAAGCCGCAGCGCGAACGCGAGCGACTTGCGGCCCTCGCCGACCTGGTCCCCGACGTAGACGTCGAACAGCTCGACCGACTCCGCGAGGTCGCCCGCGGCCTCGAGCACCACCTGGCGCACGTCCTCCGCGGGCACGTCGGCGGCCACGACGAGCGCGACGTCCTCCTTCGCCAGCGGGTACGTCGAGAGCTTCCCGGCGAGGGCGACCGCGTCGCGGGCGTGCTCGCACAGCGCGTCCAGGTCGAGCTCGAGGGCCGCCGAGCGACGCGGCAGCGCGAACGCGGCCGCGACCTTCGGCGCGAGCTCCCCCACGTGACCGAGCACGAGGTCCTCGGGTGCGTCGGCACCCGTCAGCACGACCTCGGCGCACCGCCCGGGGTGGAACGGGGCCCACGGCTCGGGCACGGGGCGCGCCCGCAGCCGCACGTCGGCACCGAGCGCGGCCGCGAGACGGTGCACGACGCCGATGAGCGCCTCCGCATGCTCCGCCGAGGTGGCCGAGCCGACCGGGCCGCCCAGCACGGCGGCGACGTGGCGCTCCTGGGCCGGCACCGACTTCAGCACCGCCGCGAGCACGTCCGGCTCGGGCCGGACGCCGCCGGGCGGCAGGACCCCGGGGCCACCGGGACGCGCGTGCGTCACCGAGCCCGTCTCGAAGACGGCCACCTCGGTGGCGCCGCGGGCGATGTTCCGCGCCGCGACCGGCAGGAGCGTCGCGAGCAGGCTCGTGCGCAGCTCGGGCTGGTCCTCGGTGAGCGGGTTGGCGAGTCTCTCGGCCCCGCGGCGCGGGTCCTCGGCCGGCTCGCCCAGCTGGTCGTGCACGTGCGGGGACACGAACGGGTACGACAGCACCTGCACGAGCCCCGACTCGGCCAGCGTGCGCTCGGCCGAGCGGCGCAGCCGCTGCGAGCGGGTCAGCCCGGTGCCGACCTGGGCGTGCGGGAGCACGGAGGGCACCTGGTCGTACCCGCGCAGCCGGACGACCTCCTCGATCAGGTCGACGGCCGCCGTGAGGTCCGGACGCCAGGTCGGGGGCACGACGACGAGCTCACGGTGGTCCGCCGTCGTGCTGCCGTTCGCCACCTCCACCACGATGTCGGTGACGGACGCGCCGAGTTGAACGAGGACGTCGTGCACCTCGTCGTAGGTGTAGGCGACGCCCACGCGCGCGGAGACCGAGGCGGGGTCGAGCGTGATCGGGGCGGGCGCCGTCGTGCGGTCGACGTCACCGACCCGGGCGTCGTCGGCCACGCCGCCGCCGTAGCGGACGAGCAGGTCGACGACGCGCTGCGCGGCGACCGCCTGCAGCCGCGTGTCGACGCCGCGCTCGAAGCGCCGCGAGGCCTCGCTCGGCAGCTTGTGCCGGCGGGCGGACCGGGCGATCGTGATCGGGTCGAAGTGTGCGGCCTCGACGAGGACGTCCGTCGTGGTCGCCGTCACCTCGGTGCTCTCCCCGCCCATGACGCCCGCGATGCCGATCGCCCGCTCGCCGCGCGCACCGGCCGGGGAGTCGGTGATGAGGAGGTCCTCGGCGTCGAGCGCGCGGTCGACGCCGTCGAGGGTCGTCATCCGCTCGCCGGGGCGCGCCCGGCGCACCACGATCGGGGCGTGCACGGTCGCGAGGTCGTAGGCGTGCAGGGGCTGCCCGAGGTCGAGCATCACGTAGTTCGTGGCGTCGACGGCGAGCGAGATCGGACGCATGCCGGCCTGCCGGAGGCGGCGCTGCAGCCACTCCGGGCTGGGCGCGGCCGCGTCCACGCCGCGCACCACGCGCGTGACGAACCGGTCGCAGCCGGGCACGCCGTGGATCGGGGCGGCGTCCTCGAACGCGACCTCGAAGGCCTCGGGCGTGGTGGGCGGCACCGCGGGGCCGCTGCCGGCCGGTGCGGACAGGCCCGGGTCGACGAACCGCGCGCCGGTGGCGTGGCCGTACTCGCGGGCGACGCCGCGCACGCTGAAGCAGTAGCCCCGGTCCGGGGTCACGTTGATCTCGAGCACCTCGTCGGCCAGACCGAGCAGCGCGAGGGCGTCGGAGCCGGGCTCGGGGGCCTCGGGCGCGGCGTCGGCGCCCTCGGAGGCGGCGTCGGCGCCCTCGGAGGCGGCGACGGAGACCGACCCGCGGGCGAGCACGATGATGCCGTGCTCGCCGTCGTCCTCCAGGCCGAGCTCGGCGGCGGAGCAGATCATCCCGTCGGACACGTGCCCGTACGTCTTGCGCGCGGCGATCGCGAAGTCGCCGGGCAGCACCGCGCCGGGCAGCGCCACGACGACCGTGTCACCGGCGTCGAAGTTGTGGGCGCCGCAGATCACGCCGCGCGGCACCACCGCCCCGGCGTCGTCCCGCTCACCGGTGTCCACCTGGCACCAGTTGACGACCTTGCCGTTCTTCTGCGGCTCGGGCGTGCGCTCGAGCACGCGGCCGACGACGACCGGGCCCGTGACGCCGCTGGTGTGGACGGCCTCCTCCTCCAGCCCGACCCGGACCAGGTCCGCGGCCAGCTGGTGCGCGGTGCGGTCGGCGGGCAGCTCGACGTGCTCGGCGAGCCACGGCAGCACGACGTACGGCATCAGGCCACTCCTCCGGTCTCGCCCGCCAGCGCGAACGCGCGCGAGAACCGCGCGTCGCCCTCGAGCAGGTCACGCATGTCCTCGATGCCGTAGCGCAGCATCACCGCTCGCTCGATGCCCATCCCGAAGGCGAAGCCCTGGTAGACGTCGGGATCCACACCGACCGAGCGCAGCACGTTCGGGTTGACCATCCCGCAGCCGCCCCACTCGATCCAGCCCGCCCCGCCCTTCTTCTGCGGGAACCACAGGTCCATCTCGGCGCTCGGCTCGGTGAACGGGAAGAAGCTCGGCCGGATCCGCGTGCGGGCCTGAGGGCCGAACATCGCGCGCGCGAAGTGGTCGAGCGTGCCCTTGAGGTGCGCCATCGTGAGGCCCTTGTCGATCGCGAGCCCCTCCACCTGATGGAAGACCGGCGAGTGCGTCGCGTCGAGCTCGTCGGTGCGGAACACCTTGCCCGGGCACGCGATGTAGACGGGCAGGTCGCGCTCGAGCAGCGCGCGCGCCTGCACCGGCGAGGTGTGCGTGCGCAGCACGAGGTGCGCGTCCTCGGCGGGGTCGGTGGCGCCGTCGGGCCCGGTCGGGTTCGCGAGGAAGAACGTGTCCTGCATCTGCCGCGCCGGGTGGTCCGGGCCGAAGTTGAGCGCGTCGAAGTTGAACCACTCGTGCTCGACCTCGGGACCCTCGGCGATCTCCCAGCCCATCGCGACGAAGAGGTCGGCGACCTCCTCCGCGATCCGCGCGATGGGGTGGCGGGCGCCGACCTGACCGGTGCTCGCGGCGCCGGCGCGGCCGCGGGCAGCGGCGAGCGTGACGTCGATCGTCTCCTCGCGCAGGATCTGCTGCGCCCGCTCGTCCTCGAGCACGGCCTCCCGCGCCTGGACGGCGGCGGTGACCTGGCCGCGCGCGCCGCCGAGCAGGCGGCCGGCGGCGGCCTTCTCGGAACCCGGCAGGTCCTTGATCCCGCGGTTGGCGAGCGCGAGCGGGCTGCGGTCGCCCGTGTGGGCGAGCCGCGCCTCCTTCAGCTCCTCGAGCGTGCCCGCACGCTCGACGGCGAGCAGGGCCTCCTCGACGGCGCGCGCGACTCCCGCGGAGTCGGTGGGGTCGAGGGCGCTGTCGTCGGCGCCGTTCTCGGTGGTCATGCGGGTCCTTCCGGAGTCGGTCGCGCGTGCGCGCCAGTCAGCGGCGGGGTTCGGGGCGCGTCCGGCACGGCCGGCGGCACCCCTCGGCACGGGCGAGTGCAGCGACAATCCTGCCACGGTGACCACCGAGGGCCGCCCCGGCCGCCGGGCGTCGGCGCGGCCGTTGGGAACCGGGCTCGGCCCCAGCTCGGTCCCAGCTCGGGCCCAGCACGGTCCGAGGTCCGGTCCCGAGCCCCGTCGCGCGCTCGGTCCCGGGACGGGCTCACCTCGAGCGGGCGTGCGCGAGCGAGGAGGCGTACAGCGTGATCGTGGCCGCCATCGCGACGTTGAGGCTCTCGGCCCGGCCGCGCAGCGGCACCCGGACCGTCGCGTCGGCGAGCGCCCGCGCGTCGTCGGAGAGCCCGTGCGCCTCGTTGCCGAAGATCCACGCCGTGGGGCGGTCGAGCAGGCTGGTGCTCTCGATGTCGTGCTCGCCCTGGCCGTCGGCTGCGAGAACGTCGAGGCCGGCGCCGCGCAGCGTCGAGACGACGTCGGCGAGGCCGACGCCGGAGATCACCGGCAGGTGGAACACGGAGCCGGCACTGGAGCGCACGACCTTGGGCGACGTCACCTCGACGCTGCCCGTGGTGAGGACCACCGCGTCGGCCCCGGCAGCGTCGGCAGCGCGGATGATCGTCCCCGCGTTGCCCGGGTCACGCACCTCCTCGCACACCGCGACGAGGCGAAGGCGACCCAGGTCAAGCGCCGACAGGTCGCTCGCCCGCAGGTCGAGCACGGCGAGCACGCCCTGGGCGTCAGCAGACATGCGCTCGAGCGCCTCGGTCGACGTCGGGTGCACGTACAGGCCGGCGTCGAGTGCGGCGTCGACGATCTCGGGCCAGCGGCTGGACGCCTGCTGCGTCACGTAGACGTCGCGCACGTCCGCTGCCGCGTACCGCACGGCCTCGCGCACCGACTGCGGGCCCTCGGCGACGTACCGGGAGGTGCGCAGCCGCGCAGCGCGCTGCCCGAGCGCGCGCACGCCCGCAACGCGCTCCGAGCGAGCGTTCGTCAGCGGGTCGGTCAGCGGCACGTGCGCAGTCTCCCATGCACGCTCACGAGAGACGGTCGCTTCCGTCGCTCTAGGTTGCTAGCATGCTGGCATGAATCCGGTGACCGAGGAGTCTCCGCCCCGCAAGGTGCAGTTCAACGTCTACCTGCCGCCGGACCTCGTCCGCGCGGTCAAGCACCGCAGCATCGACGAGGGGCTGTCCCTGTCCGAGCTCGTGCGCCAGGCGCTCGAGCGCTATCTCGAGGAGGAACGATGATCGTCCGACCCATCCACCGCACGAGCGAGCTCGCGCGCTGGCGGGAGCTCGCCGTCGCGCTCGGCGGCGTCGTCACGCACGAGTCCGACGGCTGGATCGAGCTCACGTACGGCTCCGGTGCGCTCGCGCTGCACCACGCCGAGGCCGGCGCACCCGACGACGGCGTCACCGACCTGCGACTTCTCGTCGAGGAGGACAGCCTGCCCGCGCTCGAGCGCCGGCTGGGTCCCGCCCTGGCAACGCACGGCGCGCGGCTCGAGCGTCGCGTCATGGGGCACGGCGAGGAGCTGCGCGTGATCGCGGCCGACGGCGCGGTCGTGACGTTCGATCCGGTGCTCGCGCCGGCAGCCGAGCCGCCCGCCGCGCACTCCCCCGCAGACCCGGCACCCGCGGGCCCGACGCCCACGACGGCGGTGCAGGCGATCTGGTACACCCCGGTCGTCCAGGAGGCCGCGGACCTGCTCGAGACGCTCGGGCTGCGGCGTCGGATCGCCTCCGACTCCGGCGGCTGGGTCGACCTGCGAGCCGACGGCGGGGGGCTCGCCGCGGTGCACGCCGGACGGACGGTGGGAACCGAGCTGGCCTTCGAGATCGCCGGACCCGGCGCCGTCGGCGACGCCGGAGCAGGCGACGGCGACGGCGGGCTGCTGCACGAGCTGCACGCGCGACTCACCGCGAGCGGCCACGACGCCGCGCTCATCGACGAGAGCTACGGCGTCACGCTGCGCGTGGCCAACCCCGACGCGCCCGACGACGTCGACGCTCGGATCTGGGTCAGCGAGTGGCAGGGCGAGCTGTACGGCTACACCGTCGCCCACGACGACGGCGCCGTCGACGACGCCGAGCACGAGACCGCGGCCGGCTGACGCCCGCGGCGGCGCGGGCGCCCCAGCGGGCGCCCCGACGGGCGCGCCCGACCCGATCGGCGAACGAGCGCCCGCGCACGAGAAACGGCCCGTCCCCCGAGGGGGACGGGCCGTGTCGTCTCGCAGGAGGTCAGGCCGCCTTGGGGGCGTTGACGTCCTCGGGGAGCGCCTTCTTGGCCAGCTCCACGAGCGCCGTGAACGCCGCGGGGTCGTTGACCGCGAGCTCGGCGAGCATGCGACGGTCGACCTCGATCTCCGCGGCCTTGAGGCCCTGGATGAACCGGTTGTACGTGATGCCGTTGGCGCGGGCCGCGGCGTTCACACGCTGGATCCACAGGCGACGGAAGTCACCCTTGCGGGCGCGACGGTCGCGGTAGGCGTAGCCGAGGGAGTGGGTGACCTGCTCCTTGGCCTTGCGATACAGACGCGAGCGCTGCCCGCGGTAGCCGGACGCCTGCTCGAGAACGACCCGGCGCTTCTTGTGGGCGTTGACCGCCCGCTTCACGCGTGCCACGTGAGTCTCCTTCTAGTAGTACGCGCGGCTCAGCGGCCGAGCAGCTTCTTGATCTTGCGGACGTCGGCGCTGTCCACGACCTGGTCGGAGGACAGGCGGCGCTTGCGGGTGGAGGTCTTGTGCTCGTTGAGGTGACGGATGCCCGTCTGCTCGCGCATGATCTTGCCGCTCCCGGTCACCCGGAAACGCTTCTTGGCACCGGAGTGCGTCTTGTTCTTCGGCATCTCGCCATCCTCGGTAGGGCCGCACCGTGCGGTGCGGGGCTTGCGGGTCGTGCGGGCGGGGATCCGCCCGGCAGGTGCCGGCCGGAGCCGGTCAGGACTTGGGTCGCGGTGCGGGCCGCGCGGGACGCGGTGCACCGGGCTTGGGAGCCGCGGGCCGGGGGGCCTGCGGCCGGGGTGCGGCCGACGACGTCGTGCTCGCCGTGCCAGCCTGCTCGCTCGGCCGGGAGGCGGGTCGCGGAGCCGGACGCGGCGTGGCGGGACGCGGGGCCGCGGGGGCCTTCGCGGCCGGGGCGCTCGCCTTGGCCGGCGCGCTGACCGGTGCGGGCTCGCTCACCTCGGCGACCTCCTCGACGTCGTCGCCCTGCGGCGCGACGGCCTCGGCCCGGGTCTCGGCCGGCGCCGCGGGAGCCTCGACCGTCGCGGGCGTGGCGGTCTCGGCGACCTGCTCGGCCGCCGGGGCCTCGACGACGGACTCGGGCTCGGGTGCCGGCGCCGCCGCTGCGCTCCGGTCGCCGTCCGCGGGCGACGCCACCGGGGCGTCCTCGCGGGTGCGCTCGGCGCGAGCCTTGCGCTGCTCCTGGATGGCGTCGGCCTTCCGCTTGGTCGGCGCGATGACCATCGTCATGTTTCGCCCGTCCAGCCGCGGCGAGGACTCCACCGTGCCCAGCTCGGAGACGTCCTCGGCGAGCCGCTGCAGCAGGCGCATGCCCATCTCCGGACGGGACTGCTCCCGGCCGCGGAACATGATCATGACCTTCACCTTGTCGCCGGCCTTGAGGAACCGCTCGACGTGGCCCTTCTTGGTGCCGTAGTCGTGCGGGTCGATCTTGAGCCGGAAACGGATCTCCTTCAGCACGGTGTTGGCCTGGTTGCGGCGCGCGTCGCGCGCCTTCTGGGCCGTCTCGTACTTGAACTTCCCGAAGTCCATGAGCTTGCAGACCGGGGGGCGCGCGTCCGGCGCGACCTCGACCAGGTCGAGGTCCGCCTCCTCGGCGAGGCGAAGCGCGTCCTCGACGCGAACGATGCCGACCTGCTCACCGTTCGGGCCGACCAGACGTACCTCGGGCACGCGGATCCGCTCGTTGATGCGGGGCTCGCTGATGCTGTGCTCCTTGGGTCTCTCGTCGGATGACCTCACGCACAGGAAAGGCCCCCGCACGTGAGCGCATGCGGAGGCCTCGAGCTCGGCGCACCGGGGTGCACCTGCTGGGGTGCGCGACGGCGTCGCGAACCCCGACCGAGGACCTGCTCCCCGTCGCCGCGAGGGCCGGGAGCGAGGTGGGAGGATCTCCACTTGCGCACCGATCTCGCCGTCGTGCGCCGCCGGACGGCGGGCATGAGTGAGCGTGACCGGTTGGTCGACATGCAAGACTACCAGACGTGACCGATCCCCACTCCACCGCCGCCGACGCGCCCGTGGCGGGCGGCTCCGACGAGGCCGTGGCGGGCGGCTCCGACGAGGCCACCCGCGACATCGCCGACGTCCCCGCCGTCGAGATCATCAGCTCCGCGGCCGTCCACCTCATGAGCGCGGCCGCCGTGAAGTGCGGCCTCGCGCCCGACTCCGACGACGTGCGGGGCGCCGACCTGCGCGACCTCGACGAGGCGCGCAAACTCATCACGGCGCTCGCCGGACTGGTCACCGCCGGAGCCACGGAGATCGGCGACCGGCACGCGCGCCCGCTGCGGGACGGCCTGCGCACGCTGCAGCTCGCGTTCCGCGAGGCCTCGCCCTACCCCGACGCACCGGGCGACGGCCCCGGCGAGAAGTGGACCGGCCCGGTCCGCTGACCCGCGGTCGCTGACCTCCTCGGGCGCGGTGTCGCTCAGCTCACCTCGCGCACCGCGAGCGCGAGCTCCGGGGCGAGCTCGCGGGCGAGGAAGCCGAGCCCGAGCCGTTCGGTGAGGCGCTCGCCGGCCCGCGCGTGCACCCAGGTCCCCCACACCGCGGCGCGCGCGAGGTCGAGCCCGCGGGCCGCGAACCCGGCGATCGCGCCGGACAGCACGTCCCCGCTGCCCGAAGTGCCCAGGCCGGGGCCGCCGTCGGGCACCCGCCACACGTGGCCGGTCGGGTCGGCGACCGTGCCGTAGCACGTCACGACGGCGCCGTACCGGCGCGCCACCTCGACGACGTCGGCGAGCTCGTCCCCGTCGGAGCCGTCGGACTCGCCGTCGGAGCCGTCGGACTCGCTGTCGGATCCGGCCTCCCGCAGCAGCGTGAGCTCCTCGCGGTTCGGCGTGAGCACGAGGCGCTCGGGCAGCGCCGACCGCTCGGCTCGAGGCAGGACGCCGAGGCCCCACGCGTCGAGCACGAGGCACCTCGGGTGTGCCTCGGCGACGGCGACGAGCGTGGCCAGGGTCTCCTCGGCGTCGTCGAAGCCCGGCCCGAACAGGACCGCGTCCGCCGCCGCGAGCTGGTCGCGCGGCGGCCCCTCGACCGGATCGGTCGGGTCGTCCGGGAGGGCGAAGATCGCGGCCTCCGGCAGGACGGCGCCGAGCTGGGCGTCGATCGACCCGGGCGCGAGCACGGCGAGCCGGCCCGCGCCGACCCGGAGCGCCGCCTCGCCGGCCAGCATGACGCCGCCAGGCGTGCGGCGCGACCCGCCGACGACGACGACGTCGCCGCGGTCCTTCTTCGACTCCCCCGGGTCGGGCAGCCCCCACGAGCGCAGCAGCTCGGCTGTGACGGAGACCGGCTCACGCATGGTCGACATCGGGGCTTCCCGGGTGCACGGTGACGTCGGCGCCCTCGCGCTGCAGGTGGTCGACGTCGGAGAACACCGCGAGCTGCCAGCCCTCCTCCGTCAGCTCCACGCGGGTGAGGGACGCGTTGAGCACCGTGTGCTCCGCCGCGAACGGCATGAGCTCCTCCTCGGTCATCCCCAGCAGCGCGGCCACCACGAGCATCACGACGGCGTCGTGCGCGACGACCATCGCCGTGCCCTCGGGCGTGGCGAGGGCGTCGTGCAGGAAGGACCGCAGCCGCAGCTGGACGTCCGCCCACGACTCCCCGCCGGGTGGGCGGTGGTAGTACTTCCCCAGCCGGCGCCGCCGCTCCGCCTCCTCGGGGTACCGCGCCTGGACGCCCCGCCAGGTCAGCAGGTCGAGCACGCCGAGCTCGCGGTCCCGCAGCCGTTCGTCCACGCGCGCCGGTGCGTCCAGGTCGGCCGCGGCGATCTCGAGCGTCTGCCGTGCCCGGCGGTACGGCGACACGAAGAACACGTCGATCCCGGTGCGGTGCTCCGTGAGCCACGCCCCGAGGGCCTCGGCCTGCTCGACCCCGACGTCCGACAGCGGCACGTCGGCGTCGCGCAGGTCGAGCTCGATCCGCTCGAGCCCCGCGCGCTCGGCGCTCGTCGCGGCCTGGTTGCCGACGCTCTCGCCGTGCCGGACGAGCCAGATCGTGTGGAGCGTCATGCCGCCAAGGCTAGCCACCCGGGTGGCGAGGGCGCGTCGCGCTCAGGCTGAGGCGGTGCCGGGCGCGGTCCCGGGTCCGCGGTCGGCCCCGGCCAGGGGCAGCCAGGCGAGCACGTCCTGGATGCGCGCGTCCCAGTACCCCCACTCGTGCTGCCCCGGGCCGAACGACGTGGTCACGTCGATCCCGCGCTCGGCCGCGACGGCGAGGAAGGACTCCTGCATCGGCCACAGGTCGTCCTCGGTGCCGCAGGCGACCATGAGGGCGGGCAGCGCCGCCGGGTCGGCCTCGCGCAGCAGGTGCAGCAGGTCGGCCCCTGTGCCCTGGACGTCTGCCTCGCCGAACGCGTTCGTGTAGAAGTCCTCGCGCGCGTCGCGGACGAACGGGTGCGCGATGTCGAGCGCGCCGGACAGCGACGCGGCCGCCGCGAACCGGTCGGGCCGGGCGAGCCCGAGCCGCATGGCGCCGTAGCCGCCCATCGACAGGCCCGCGACGAACGTGTCCTCGCGCCGGCTCGACACCCGGAACAGCTGCTGGACGATCGCCGGCAGCTCCTCGCTCACGTAGGTCCAGTACCGCTCACCGTGTGCCATGTCCTGGTAGAAGCTGCGCTCCACGCGTGGCATCACGACGGCGATCCCGTAGTCGGCCGCGTAGCGCTCGATCGAGGTGCGGCGCAGCCAGATGGTGTCGTCGTCGGAGAGGCCGTGCAGCAGGTAGAGGACGGACGGGTCCGCCGCGGTGCGTGTGCCGCTCATCCCGATCTGGGCGTTCGTCGCCTGCGGCAGGATCACTGTGAGCGAGGTGCTCATGAGCAGGGACTCGGAGAAGACGTAGGTGTGCGCGAGAGCCATGGCCGCAGTCTCGCCCATCCGACCGCGGTGGCGGCACCGAACACGCACCGCAGACGGGTCGAGCACCCGGTCGCGCCGACTCGTCGCCGGACCGCCGGGCGCGTCTGCGCCGCGATCCGCCGCTACCCGCCCGGCCCGTCCGCCCTGCGACACCGGCGCGCGCCTCGCCGGGTCGTCGAAGCCTGGTTGCTAGCGTCGAGACCAGGTCGTCCTGGCCGGGGCGGCCCCCCTGTTGAGGAGCAGTCATGTCAGCGCAGCCCACGTCCGCCCGCCCGACCTCCCCTCTCGCCGCGCTCACCGAGGCGGCCTCGCGCGCGCTCGGCGTCAGCCGGGTGTTCGGCGACCCGATCGAGACCCCCGCGGGCAGCGTGATCCCGGTCGCCACCGTCTTCGGCGGCCACGGCCTCGGGTTCGGCGAGGGCGACTTCACGGCCGCGGCCGCCGCCGGTGCCGGGGCCGACACCGACGCCGGTGACGGTGCGGCCAGGCCCGCCGGCTCCTCCCCCAGCGGGTCGGGCGGCGGCGGCGGGTTCGGGGTCGTCGGGTGGCCGGCGGGCGCGTACGTCACGACGAACGGCGAGACGCGGTGGCGCCCCGCGGTCGACGCCAACCTCGTCATCCTCGGCACGGCCGCGTTCGCCGGTGCCGTGGTGGCGTCCGTCGCGGCGGTCGCCGCGGCCACGGTCGTCACGCGGGGCGCGACGACGATCGCGACCGCCGGGTTCGCCGCCTTCGCCTCGGCCGCGGGCTCCGCCGCCGGCGCGTTCGGCGCGGCGACCGACCGCGTGAGCCAGGCCTTCACCTCGGTGGCAGGCTCGGCCGCCGGCGCTTTCGGCACCGCGACCGAGAAGGCCGGCGAGGCGTTCGTGGCCGGGGCCAACGCGGCGGCGCAGGCCGCGCTCGGCGTGAGCGAGCACGGCGCGCAGGCCCTGCGCGACACCGTGCCGACGACGGCGGAGAAGGTCGCCCACGCGATCGGCCGGCGCCGGTAGGCGCTGCGGCTCGCGCCGCGGCGCTGCCCCGGCGGCGCTGCCCCGGCGGCGCTCAGCCGGGTCGCCGGAGCAGCGTCCGCGCTCGCACGCGCAGTGCGGGCGCGGCGTGGGACGCCTGCGCCGTCTGCCGGCCGGGTCAGGCCGAGGTGAGCGCCAGCTCGAGGGAGTCCACGCGCTCGGCGACGACGGCGCTCTCGCCGAGCGCGGTCGCGACCGCCTGCGCCACCCCCTGAACCTGCTCGCGCGACAGCCCGGGCACGACGGCGAGGCTCACCTTGACCTCGGCGCGCGCCCCGGGTGCGACGGCGGCCGACCGCACGCCGTCGACGCCGCGCACGGTGTCGACGAGCTCGCGCACGACGGTGGGATCGGCCAGCGCTGGGACCCACGCCTCGCGCCGGGCGAGCGCCCAGACCGCGGGCCGCGGGATCAGCACAGGTGCGGGTGACCCGGCGTCGAGCACGAGCACCCCGCCGGCCTCGTCCACGGCGGCCATCGCGGCCCGGACCGCCTGGTGCGGCACGGGCCGGGCGTCACGGCGCCATGCGGTGAGCGCCGCGACCGAGGAGAACACGGGCAGCGCCTCGCGGCCGTCCGGCGTGCGCACGGTGACCATCGACGCCGAGGCGTGCCGGTCGCCGTCGTGCGCCTCGCCGTGCTCGTGCCCCGCGCCCGGGTGAGCGTCGTGTCGATGGTGCGCGCCGCCGTCGTGCGCCACGCCGTGGTGCGCGCCGTGCTGATCGTGCGCGCCGCCGTCGTGCGCTGCGTCCTGATCCGCTCCGCTGCCGGTCGGCACGCCGGGGCGCGAGTACGTGCGCCGCTCGCGGTGACCGGTCAGGCGTTCGCGGACGTCGCCGTCGTGCGCGGTCTCCTCGTGCGCGACGACCGGCACGAGCACGCGGGCGCTCGCGAGGGCCGCGACGACCGCGCGCAGCCGCTTCGAGCCGGCCACGGCGCCGGCTTCGGGGCCCGCTCCGGGGCCCGCTCCGGCGTCTGCCTCCGGGTCGGCCTGGTCGACCGGGACCGCGAGCGCGGCCGCGAGCTCGGGCGGGCAGGTGCCGTCGTCGCCGGCGAAGGCGGAGACGGGCGGCAGCTCACGGGGCGCGCGCTGCTCCCCCGTGCGCGGGAGGAAGTCCGAGATCGGCATCGCGGGCTCAGGCGCGTCCGGCGACGTCGAGCGCCTCGTCGATCGTGAAGGCGCCCGAGTACAGCGCCGTGCCGACGATCGCCCCCTCCACGCCCTCGGCCACCAGCGTGCGCAGCACGCGCAGGTCCTCGAGCGTCGAGATCCCGCCCGAGGCGATCACGGGTGAGGAGGTGCGCGCGCACACGTGTCGCAGCAGGTCGAGGTTCGGGCCGCGCAGCGTGCCGTCCTTCGTCACGTCCGTGACGACGTAGCGCGCGCAGCCGGCGGCCTCGAGCTGGTCGAGCACGTCGTCGAGCTCACCGCCCTCCTGGGTCCAGCCGCGCGCCGCGAGGCGCGACCCGCGCACGTCGAGCCCGATCGCGATCCGGTCGCCGTGCTCGGCGATCACCCGGGCGGTCCAGTCGGGGTCCTCCAGGGCGGCCGTGCCGATGTTCACGCGACGCACGCCCGTGGCGAGCGCGCGGGTCAGCGACGCGTCGTCCCGGATGCCGCCGGACAGCTCCACCTGGATCCGGCCGCTCACCCGCTCGACGATCGAGGCCAGCAGCTCGTGGTTCGATCCCCGGCCGAACGCCGCGTCGAGGTCCACGAGGTGCAGCCACGGCGCGCCCGCGTCCACCCAGCGCAGCGCCGCGTCGTACGGGTCGCCGTACTGCCCGCCCGAGCCGGCCACGCCCTGGACGAGCTGGACGGCCTGGCCCTCCGTCACGTCGACGGCGGGCAGCAGCTGGAGCACGGGGAGCTCGGCGGGGGCGGTCATGCGGGTTCACTCTCCAGGGAAGGTCGCGGCGCACGTGCCGCGGACGGGGGTCGGACGAGTCGGGTCGGGGTCGGATCAGGTCGGACGACGGCGCGCGCGCCGTCCCGAGGGAACGTGCCGCCGGCGGTGCCCAGCGGTCACAGCGCCTGGACCCAGTTGCGCAGCAGCCGCGCGCCGGCGTCACCGGACTTCTCGGGGTGGAACTGGGTGGCGGACAGCGGGCCGTTCTCGACGGCGGCGACGAACGGGCTGCCGTGCTCGGCCCACGTGACCAGCGGCGGCGAGAGCGGCGTCTCACCCGCCGCGGCGAGCGCGGCGGCCGGGTCGGTCTGCACGCCGTAGGAGTGGACGAAGTAGAACCGCTCGTGCTCGACGCCCTCGAACAGCACCGACCCCTCGGGCACGCGCACCGGGGACCACCCCATGTGCGGCACGATCGGCGCGTCGAGCCGGTCCACGCTGCCGGGCCACTGGCCCAGGCCGTCGGTGCGCTCGCCGTGCTCGACCCCCTCGGTGAAGAGGATCTGCAGGCCCACGCAGATGCCGAGCACGGGTCGCCCGCCGGCGAGCCGACGCTCGATGAGCTGGTCGCCGCGCACCGCGAGCAGCTGCTCCATCACGGCGCGGAACGCACCGACGCCGGGGACGACGAGCCCGTCGGCGGCCGCGACCGCGCGGGGGCTCGAGGTGAGCGTGACGTCCGCGCCCGCTCGCTCGAGGGCGCGCACGGCCGAGTGGGTGTTGCCCGAGCCGTAGTCCAGGACGACGACGCTGGGACGCGGGCCCGGTGTCTCCACCGGCAGCTCGGTCGCCCGTGCCGGCTGCGTCGCCCGTGCCGGCTCGTTCGCACCGGTCGCCGCGGTCACGCGTCGTCACCGCCCTTGCGGCGTCGGCCGAAGAACGAGCGGCCCGCGGGCTTGGCGAGGTCGGCCGAGCTGACGTAGCCCGGCACCTCGGGCGCCTGCACCAGGCCGATGAGGAGTCGCTCGGCCACCTGGTCCGCCTGCGCGAGCACGAGTCCCGGCGGCGGCTCGTCCGCCACCTGACCCCCGCGGTAGCGCCGGGCCTTGACCTGGCCGGCGATCTCGCCGTCGACCTCGTCGACGCGCGCCGCGAGCAGCACCACCTCCGAGCGCGTCGCGACCGACAGCGCCGCACCGAGCGCCTCGGCCTCGCGCGGGATGCCGCTGAGCGCCTCGGCGGGGTCGACGTCGGCCGCGGCCTGCTCGACGTAGCGCACCGCGAGCGCGCCGCGTGCCGAGGGCACCACGGCGGCCTCGATGCCCGTCAGGGCGAGCACACCGGCGAGCACCTTGGCCTGACGCACGGACGTGAGCACGACGGCGGTGGTGCGGACGATCGGGTCCGCGGCCTCTCCCTCGGCCGGGCCCGCGTCGGCCGCGGCAGCGGTCCCGCCGTCGCGCAGGTCGGCTCTGCCCGCGGCGTCCGCCCCCTCCGACGGCGCCGCGGCCGGAGCGCTCGCCGCTCGCGGCTCGACCCCCGCGGGCGGCGACCCGGCCGCGGACGCCTGGTCCGCCGTCGTGCCCTCGGTGTCGCCGAGGAGCGCGGACAGGTCGTCGGGGATGACGACGTCGTCGGGCCAGTCGGGCAGGTCGTCCCGCGGGTCGCCGGGCTCGCGCGTCACAGCGCACCCTTGGTCGAGGGCACGCCGACCACGCGCTCGTCCGGCGCGACCGCCGCCCGCAGCGCCCGGGCCAGCGCCTTGAACTGGGCCTCGACGATGTGGTGCGGGTCGCGTCCGGCGAGCACGCGCACGTGCAGGCAGATGCCGGCGTGCAGCGCGAGGGACTCCAGCACGTGCCGCGTGAGCGAGCCCGTGAAGTGGCCACCGATGAGGTGGTACTCCTGGCCCTCGGGCTCACCCGAGTGCACGCAGTAGGGGCGCCCGGAGATGTCCACGACGGCGAGCGCGAGCGCCTCGTCCAGCGGCACCGTGGCGTCGCCGAAGCGGGCGATCCCGGTCTTGTCGCCGAGCGCCTCGCGCATCGCCTCGCCCAGCACGATCGCGGTGTCCTCGACCGTGTGGTGCACGTCGATGTGGGTGTCGCCGCTGGCCCGCACCGTGAGGTCGAACCGCGCGTGCGTGCCGAGGGCTGTGAGCATGTGGTCCCAGAAGCCGACCGTGGTGTCGACGTCGACCACGCCGCTGCCGTCCAGGTCCAGCTCGACCAGGACGGTGGACTCCTTGGTCGTCCGCTCGATGCGGGCGTACCGCCGTCGTTCGCTCATGCCTCTCGTCCCTCTCCCGGCCCGCGCAGCACGTCCGCGAGCGCCTCGCAGAACGTCCGGGTCTCCTCCGGGGTGCCGACCGACACCCGCAGCCAGCCCGGCGGGCCGACCTCCCGGATGAGCACGCCGCGGTCCAGCAGCTGCTGCCAGACCTCGTGCCGCGCCTCAAACGTACCGAACAGGACGAAGTTGGCGTCGCTCGGGACCACCTGCAGCCCCTGTGCGGCGAGCCACGCGACGAGGCCGTCCCGCTCCTCGCGCAGCGATGCGACCTGGGCCATGAGCGCGTCGGTGTGCGCGAGCGCCGCGAGCGCGACCGCCTGCGTCACCGCCGAGAGGTGGTAGGGCAGGCGCACCACGCGCAGCGCGTCGACGAGGGCGGGCGCGGCGGCCAGGTAGCCGAGCCGCGCTCCGGCCATGCCGAACGCCTTGGACATCGTCCGCGTCACCGCGAGGTGGGGGTGCTCGGCGAGCAGCGTGAGGGCGCTCGGGGTGCCGGCGCGGCGGAACTCGGCGTACGCCTCGTCCACCACGACGACGCTCGCGGTGGGCGCGCCGTCGGGCCCGTCCGGGCCCGTGGTGCGGGCGGCGGCGAGCAGCGTGCGCACGGTCTCGAGCGGCAGCGCGGTCCCGGTGGGGTTGTTCGGACTGGGCAGGAGCACGACGGCGGGACGCACCTCGCGCAGGAGGCGCACCGCCGCGTCGGGGTCGAGCGTGAAGTCCTCCTCGCGGCGGCCCGCGACCCAGCCGGTGTTCGTGTCCCGGGCGTACTCGGGGTACATGGAGTAGGTCGGCGCAAAGCTCAGGGCCGTGCGGCCCGGGCCGCCGAACGCCTGCAGCAGGTGCAGCATGACCTCGTTCGACCCGTTCGCGGCCCAGAGGTGGTCGGCGTCCAGGCCCGTCACGCCGGCCTCGCGCGCCAGGTACGCGGCGAGCGCGGTGCGCAGTGTGCGGAACTCGCGGTCCGGGTACCGGTTGAGGCCGCGGGCGGCGTCGGCGACGGCGGCGGCGATGCTCGCGACGACCTCCTCGCTCGGCGGGTACGGGTTCTCGTTGACGTTGAGGAGCACCGGGACGTCCAGCTGCGGGGCGCCGTAGGGCACCTCGTCCGCGAGCTCGGGACGGACGGGCAGCACGCAGCCCGTGGTCGAGGGGGTCACGGGGGCAAGTCTAGGAGCCTGTGGACGACGGCACTCGGCGAGCTCCTCCGGGTCCGTCCTTGTCGGCGCCGGGACGTAGCGTTCCTCGCATGCCGATCTCTCCCGACTCCACCGGCGGGCTCGACGCCTCCGACCGGCTCGAGGTCCCGCTTGACGAACCGCCGTACGACCCGGAGTACGACGCCGCCCCGCCGGACCTGGCGGACTGGGGCGGCGCCGGTGGCCCGGCGGCGCCGTCGACCACGCCGCGTGGCCCGGCGCGGTCCCCGCGCAGCGGCGGACGAACCACCGGCCCGACGGCGCAGCGCACCGGTGACCGGACGCCTCGCCCGGCCGCTCAGCACACCGGCGACCGGTCGGTGGCTCCGACCGGCGACGCGTCCGCGACGCCGCCGGCGCGCACCGAAGTCCGCGCCGTCGACGTCACCGACGTCGACTCCCCCGAGCTGCGGGAGGAGGCGCAGGCGGCGCTGCGGGCGCTCGTCGGTCGGGACGACGCGGCGCTGCGGGAGGACCAGTGGCGCGCCGTGCACGCGCTGGTCGCGGAGCGCCGGCGAGCGCTGGTCGTGCAGCGCACCGGGTGGGGCAAGTCGGCGGTCTACTTCGTGGCCACCGCGCTGCTGCGCGCCCGCGGCGCCGGCCCCACCGTCATCGTCTCGCCGCTGCTGGCGCTCATGCGGGACCAGGTCGCGGCCGCCGCCCGGGCCGGGATCCGGGCGGAGACGATCAACTCCGCGAACGTCACCGAGTGGCAGTCGGTGCACGCCGCGATCGCCGCCGGTGACGTCGACGTGCTGCTGTGCTCGCCCGAGCGCCTCAACAACCCCGGGTTCCGTGCCGAGGTGCTGCCGCGCCTGGCCGCCGAGGCGGGGCTCGTCGTCGTGGACGAGGCGCACTGCGTCTCGGACTGGGGGCACGACTTCCGGCCGGACTACCGACGCATCCGCACGCTGCTTGCCGACCTGCCCGCGGGTACGCCGGTGCTCGCGACCACGGCGACGGCGAACGCCCGGGTGAGCGCCGACGTCGCCGAGCAGCTCGGGGTCTCGGCGGACACGGCCGGCGGAAGCGGCGTCGGCACGGGCGCGGGCATGGGCATGGGCATGGGCGCGGGCGGCGGGAACGGGCCGGACGCGGCGACCGCACCGCACGAGGACGTGCTCGTGCTGCGCGGCTCGCTGGACCGCGAGTCGCTGCGGCTCGCGGTGCTCCCGCGCGCCGACTCGGCGGTGCGCGTCACGTGGCTCGAGGGCTACCTGCGCGAGGCGGCCGCGGCGGGCAGCGGCTCCGGCATCGTCTACTGCCTCACCGTGGCGGCCGCCGAGGAGGTCGCGAGCCGGCTGCGCGCGGCCGGTCACGAGGTCGCGGCCTACACCGGACGCACCGATCCGGCCGAGCGCGAGCAGCTCGAGGCGGACCTCCTGGCCAACCGGGTGACGGCGCTCGTCGCGACGTCGGCCCTGGGCATGGGGTTCGACAAGCCGGACCTCGGGTTCGTCGTGCACCTCGGCGCACCCGGCTCGCCGATCGCCTACTACCAGCAGATCGGACGCGCCGGCCGCGGGGTGGCTCGAGCCGACGTCGTCCTCGAGCCCGGTCCCGAGGACGCCGCGATCTGGGCCTACTTCGGCTCACTCGCGTTCCCGGCGGAGGAGACGGTGCGCACGGTGCTGGACGCGCTCGAGCACGCGCCGGACCGCACGGCCTCGACCGCGCGGCTCGAGACCGAGGTCGACCTGCGGCGCTCCCGCCTGGAGATGATGCTGTCCGTGCTCGACGTCGACGGCGCCGTGGAGAAGGTGCGCGGCGGGTGGCGGGCCACGGGGCGGCCGTGGACGTACGACGCCGAGCGGTACGCCCGGGTGGCCAGGGCGCGCGAGGACGAGCAGGCCGCGATGCTCGCCTACGAGCGGCTTGCCGGTTCCGACGCCTGCCGGCTGGGGTTCCTGCGAGCGCAGCTCGACGACCCCGACCTCACGCCCGGGTGGCGGTGCGGCCGGTGCGACCTGTGCGCCGGGGCGTGGTTCGCGCCGCTGCCGGACGCCGCCGCGGTCGAGGAGGTGCGGGTCGCGCTCGCCCGGGCCGGCGTCGAGGTCGTCCCGCGGCGGCAGTGGCCGACCGGCATGGCGACGCTCGGCGTCCCGCTCGCCGGGCGGATCGCCGTCGAGGAGCGCGCCGAGGCCGGGTCGGCCGTGGCGCGGCTCGACGGCGTGGGCCTGTCCGCGGCGGTGCGCGACGCCGTCGGGCCGGGCGCGGGTGACGGACCCGTCCCGGCCGACCTGCGCCCCGCGGTGCGCTCGCTGCTCGAGCGGCTCGTGGCCGAGCGGACGAAGATCGACGGCGTGGTCCTCGTCGACTCGACGACCCGGCCGCAGCTCGTGGACCACCTGGCCAAGGGTGCCGCGCACGTGCTGGGCGTCCCGGTCGTCGGGCGGTTCGTCGCTCGGGGCGACGCCCCGCCCACCCGCCACGACGTGAACTCGGCGCAGCGGCTCGCCGCGGTCCAGCAGCGGTTGGAGCTGGACCTGTCACCTGCGGCCGCGGCGGGCCTGCCGGGCCGGTCGGTGCTGCTGGTCGACGAGTACACCGACTCCGGCTGGACGCTCACGCTCGCGGCGCGCCTGCTCCGGCTCGCCGGTGCCCGGGCCGTCCACCCGTTCGTGCTGGGCGTGCGCTGACCTCGACGACGGCCGAGGGCAGGTGCCTCGGCGGGGCACCGGCGCCTTGATCCCTCGGCCGAGGGATCTGGTGCCTCAGCGGTCCTGAGCGTGCGGCACCTGCTCGACGCCGCTCGCACGGTCCGCGTTCTGCGGCCGCACCGACCCGGTGAGCATGCTCTGCAGCGGGATCGTGCCGTCCTGCCACGGCAGCAGGAGCCAGGCGATCGCGTAGACGACCCAGCTGAGCACCGGGAGGAGCAGCAGGACCGCGACGACGAGCCGCACGATCCAGACGTCGAGACCCAGCTGACGGGCGATGCCGGCGCAGACGCCGCCGAGGATGCGGTCCGGACCACGGCGGAAGCCGGTCCGACGGATGAGGTCGAAGAAGGAGTCCATGTCCTTCACGGTAGGCGAGCGCACGCGCGGGGCGGATCGGGGCGATCCCCCATCCGCGACCCTGATCTTGGTGCCGGCGTCGGCGTCGGCGCGGGACCTCGGCTCGACGTCAGAGGAAGCGGGCCTGCGCGGCCTCGCCGTGCGCGGGCAGGTCCTCGACGTTCGCGAGCGCCACGAGCGGTCCGGTCACCTCGGCGAGCGCGTCGCGCGTGTACTCGATCACCTGCACCGACTTCGTGAAGCTCATGACGCCGAGGCCCGAGGAGTAGTGCGCGCAGCCGCCGGTGGGCAGCACGTGGTTGGACCCGGCGACGTAGTCGCCCAGGGAGACCGGCGAGTAGGCGCCGACGAAGATCGCGCCGGCCGAGCGCACGCGCTCGGCCACCGCGGCGGCGTCGGCCGTCTGGATCTCGAGGTGCTCCGCGGCGTAGGCGTCGACGACGGCCAGGCCGTGCTCGACGTCGTCCACGAGCACGATCGCGGACTGCGGGCCACCGAGAGCCGCGCACACGCGAGCGGTGTGCTTCGTCGCCGCGACCCGCTGGTCGAGGCGCTCCTCGACGGCGTCGGCGAGCCGGGTCGAGTTGGTCACCAGGACCGAGGCCGCGTTCGGGTCGTGCTCGGCCTGCGAGACGAGGTCGGCCGCGACGTGGGCGGCGTCGGCGCTCGCGTCGGCGAGGATCGCGATCTCGGTCGGCCCGGCCTCGGCGTCGATCCCGACGGCGCCGCGCACCGCGCGCTTGGCCGCCGCGACGTAGACGTTGCCCGGCCCGGTGATCACGTCGACGGGTTCGCACAGCACGGTCCCGACCGTGCTCTCGTCGCCCGCCACCGCGTCGTGCTCGACGGCGCCGTACGCGAACATGCCGATCGCCTGCGCGCCGCCGACGGCGTAGACCTCGGTCACGCCGAGCAGCGCGCACGCCGCGAGCACGGTCGGGTCGGGCAGGCCGTCGTTGTCCTTCTGCGGCGGGCTTGCGACCGCGAGGCCCTCGACCCCCGCGACCTGCGCCGCGACGACGTTCATCACCACGCTGGACGGGTACAGGGCCAGCCCGCCCGGCACGTAGAGCCCGACCCGGCGGACCGGGACCCAGCGCTGGCGCACCACCGCGCCGGGTGCGAGCTGCGTCGTCGTGGGCTGCGGGAGCTGGGCCTCGTGGCCGCGGCGCACGCGCGCCGTCGCCAGTTCGAGCGCCGCCCGCAGCTCGGGGTCGAGCGCCTCGAGCGCGGCCGCGAGCGCCGACGCCGGGACCCGCAGGTGCACCGGGCGCACGCCGTCGAACCGCTCGGCGAGGTCGCGCAGCGCCACCGAACCGGTGTCGCGGACGGCGGCGAGGATCGGCTCGACCACCCCGGTGGCGGCCTCGACGTCCAGATCCGCGCGCGGGATCGCGCGGCGCAGCTCGGCGGCGGTCAGGGTCCGACCACGCAGGTCGATGCGGGAGATCACGGGCACCGAGTCTAGGGCGCGAGCCGCCGGCGCGCCGCGAGGGCCGACCCGCGCAACCGTCGGGTCAGGACCGCCGGCCCAGGTGGTGGCGCAGAGGCACTGGCCCTGGCGTGTCAGCCCAGCGTGTCGGCTCGGGCGGGTCAGCCCAGCGTGTCGGCTCGGGCGGGCCCGAGCGAGTCCAGCCACGCGGCGACGGCGCGCCGACCACCGAGCCGCAGGAACGTCGGGTCACCCACCCGCGGGGCGAACCGGGTCCGGGTCGGACCGTGCTGGGTCCAGCCCCACAGCAGGATGTTCTCCTCCGGGTCCCGCCGGATCCAGTCCGCGGGGTTCTCCCGGTTGCCGTGCCACAGCTCCTCGCGCAGCACGCCACGCCGCACGGTCCGGCGCACCAGCCGGGACATCACGAGCGCACGCGAGTGGTCCAGCCACACCACGAGGTCGGCTCCCCCGGGTGTGCCCGGCTCGAGGAGACCCTCGAGCCTCGTGCGCCAGTTCCCGTCCGCGACCCAGCCGTCCGGGTGCGCCGCGACAAACTCCCGCACCAGTGCACGCGCCTCCTCGACGTCCCGGAACGTCCAGTCCCGGTCCCAGAACACGGCGTCGAGCTCGAGGTGCGCGACGCCGAGCCGACGCGCAGCCTCGGCGGCGAGCGTCGTCTTGCCGGCACCGGAGACCCCCACGATCCGCACCCGTCGCTTGCGGGCGGGCTCGCCGTCGGGCGTCGGGGCCGAGCGGTCCGGCCGAGGAGGCGGCGACGCCGGAACCGGCTCCGGCGACGGGTGCGCAGCGGACTCGTCCACCGCTCGATCCTGCCAGCCCCCGGCGGCCGCGGGGCACAATGGCCGGATGGACATCCCGATCCGCGATGAGTCGATCCGCCTCGGTCAGCTGCTCAAGCTGGCCGGGCTCGTCGAGGACGGCGCCCAGGCCAAGGAGCTTCTCGCCGACGACGCGGTGACGGTCGACGGCGAGCCCGAGTCCCGCCGAGGACGTCAGGTCGCGGTGGGTGCGGTGGTCGAGGTGTCGCTGCCCCGCGGCGTCGAGCGCGTCGTCGTCACCTCCGCCTGAGCCGTCGCCGACCTGAGCGCCCGCCCGGGCGACGTCAGGTGCGACGTCAGGACGCGAGGCAGTTCGGCCCGAGCAGCGCCTTGAGGTCGCCGAACAGCGCGGAGGAGCGCTCCACCCGCAGCGTGTCCTCGAGCCGCATCACGGTGGCCCGCCCGGGCTGAGTGATCCGCAGGTGCACCTCGGTCCCGCCCGGGTGCGACTCGAGCACCTCACGCAGCCGCGTCACCAGGGGCGCGGTGCACCGCATCTCGGCGAGCTGCAGCGTGATGGGGGCGGTGTCCGCCGTCGTGAGGTCGGGCAGCGAGAGCTCCTGGGCCTGCAGCGAGATGGCCTCGTCCCGACGCCGCACGCGTCCCTTGAGCACCACCACGGCGTCCTCGGCCAGCACGGTGGAGTACGCGACGTAGGTCTCGCCGAAGAACATCACCTCGACGCTGCCCTCGAGGTCCTCGATCGTGACCGCGGCCCACGGGTTGCCGTTCTTGGAGATCTTCAGGGCCACGGAGGTCACCAGGCCGGCGATCGTCACCATCGACCCGTCGGGGCGGTGCTCGTCGGCGAGCAGCGTGGCGATCGAGACGTCCGCCGCGGACGTGAGCACGTGCTCGACCCCGGCGAGCGGGTGGTCGGACACGTAGAGCCCGAGCATCTGCCGCTCGAAGGTGAGCTTCTGCTTCTTGTCCCACTCCGGCAGGTCCGGCACCGTCACGGCGAAGGCCGACGTGCCGCCCGGTCCCCCGCCCCCGCCCATGAGGTCGGCGAACAGGTCGAACTGACCCTCGGCCTCCTTGCGCTTGACCCCGATCACGGCGTCGACCGCCTGCTCGTGCACGAGGAGGAGCGAACGCCGGGTGTGTCCGAGCGAGTCGAACGCGCCCGCCTTGATGAGCGACTCGATCGTGCGCTTGTTGCAGACGACGGCGGGCACCTTGTCCAGGAAGTCCGTGAACGAGGTGAACTCGCCCTTCTCCTCCCGCGCCGCGACGATCGCGTCGACGACGTTCTGACCCACGTTGCGCACCGCGGCCATCCCGAACCGGATGTCCTGGCCGACCGGGGTGAACGTCCCGGCGGACGCGTTGACGTCCGGCGGCAGCACCGTGATCCCGAGGTGACGGCACTCGTTGAGGTAGACCGCCGACTTGTCCTTGTCGTCCCGCGTCGAGGTCAGCAGCGCGGCCATGTACTCGGTCGGGTAGTTCGCCTTGAGATAGGCCGTCCAGTAGGACACGAGGCCGTAGGCCGCGGAGTGCGCCTTGTTGAACGCGTAGTCGGAGAACGGGACGAGGATGTCCCAGAGGGTCTTGATCGCCGCCTCGGAGAAGCCGTTCTTCTTCATGCCGGTGGAGAACGGCACGTACTCCTTGTCGAGGATCTCCTTCTTCTTCTTGCCCATCGCGCGCCGCAGCAGGTCGGCCTCGCCGAGCGTGTAGCCGGCCAGGTGCTGGGCGATCGCCATCACCTGCTCCTGGTACACGATGAGTCCGTACGTGGGACCGAGCACGTCCGCCAGCGCGGTCGCCAGCTCGGGGTGGATCGGCTCGATGTCCTGCAGGCCGTTCTTGCGCAGGGCGTAGTTCGTGTGCGAGTTCGCGCCCATCGGGCCGGGCCGGTAGAGCGCGCCGACGGCGGAGATGTCCTCGAAGTTGTCCGGGCGCATCTGCCGCAGCAGCGTGCGCATCCCGCCGCCGTCGAGCTGGAAGACCCCGAGCGTGTCGCCCCGGCCCAGCAGCGCGTAGGTGGGGGCGTCGTCGAGCGGCACCTCCTCGATGACGAGCCGGTCCTTGCCGTTGACGACGATGTTCTCGAGCGCGTCGTCGAGGATCGTGAGGTTGCGCAGCCCGAGGAAGTCCATCTTCACCAGGCCCAGGTCCTCCCCGGCGGGGAAGTCGATCTGGGTGATGATCGCGCCGTCGGCCTCTCGGCGCATGATGGGGATGACGTCGAGCAGCGGCTCGCTGGAGATGATGATCCCCGCGGCGTGCACGCCCCACTGGCGCTTGAGCCCCTCGATGCCCTTCGCGCGGTCGGTGATCTTGCGGGCGTCCGGGTCGGCCTCGTACAGCGCGCGGAACTCCGCAGCCTCGGCGTAGCGCTTGTCCTGCGGGTCGAAGATGCCGCTGAGCGAGATGTCCTTGCCCATCACCGCGGGCGGCATCGCCTTCGTCAGCCGGTCCCCCATCGCGAACGGGTAGTCCAGCACGCGGCCGGCGTCCTTGAGCGCCTGCTTGGCCTTGATCGTGCCGTACGTGACGATCGAGGCGACGTTCTCCTCGCCGTACTTCTCCGTCACGTAGCGGATCACCTCGCCGCGCCTGCGCTCGTCGAAGTCGATGTCGAAGTCGGGCAGGCTCATCCGCTCGGGGTTGAGGAACCGCTCGAAGATGAGGCCGTTCGCCAGCGGGTCCAGCTCGGTGATCTTCATCGCGTACGCCGCCATCGACCCGGCACCGGAGCCACGCCCGGGCCCGACCCGGATCCCGTGGTCCTTGGCCCAGTTGATGAAGTCCGCCACCACGAGGTAGTAGCCGGCGTAGCCCTTGGAGGTGATGACCTCGATCTCGTAGGCCGCCTGCTTGCGCACCTCCTCGGGCACGTTCTCGCCGAACCGGTGCACGAGGCCCTGCTCGACCTCCTTGACGAACAGCGAGATCTCGTCCTCGCCCGGCGGCACCGGGAAGTGCGGCATGTACTTGCCCACCTGCTCCGTGAACGTGACGTCGCACCGCTCGGCGATGAGCAGCGTGTTGTCGCACGCCTGCGGCAGCTCGGCGAACAGGCTGCGCATCTGGGCGCTGGAGCGCACGTAGTAGGTGTCGCCCGTGAACGCGAAGCGGTTGCCGCCCTGCTCGTACGTGGGGTCCTTGAGGAGCGAGTTGGACTGCACCGCGAGCAGCATCTCGTGGGCGGCGGCGTCCTCCTCCTTGACGTAGTGCAGGTCGTTCGTCGCCACCAGGGGCGCACCGATGTGCCGGGACAGCTCGATGAGCTGCGTGACCACGCGGGTCTCGAGGTCCAGCCCGTGGTCCATCAGCTCGATGAAGTAGCTCTCCTTGCCGAAGATGTCCTGCATCTCGGCGGCCGCGCGGACCGCCTCGTCCCACTGCCCCAGCCGGATCCGGGTCTGGACCTCGCCCGACGGGCAGCCGGACGTCGCGATGAGCCCCTCGGAGTACCGCGTGAGCAGCTCGCGATCCATCCGCGGCTTGAAGTAGTACCCCTCGAGGCTCGCGAGCGACCCGAGCCGGAACAGGTTGTGCATGCCGCGGGTGTTCTCCGACCACAGCGTCATGTGGGTGTACGCGCCGCCACCGGAGACGTCGTCGCCCTTCTGGTGCGGCTCGCCCCACCGCACCCGGGTGCGGTCCTGGCGGGCCGTGCCGGGGGTGACGTAGGCCTCGAGGCCGATGATCGGCTTGACGCCCTCGGCGCGCGCTCGCTTCCAGAAGTCGTACGCCCCGAAGAGGTAGCCGTGGTCGGTGATCGCCACGGCGCCCTGGCCCTGCGCCTTCACCTCCGCGATGAGAGCGGGCACGCGCGCGGCGCCGTCGAGCATCGAGTAGTCGGTGTGCACGTGGAGGTGGACGAAGTCTTTCCCAGGGGTTCCCACGGCGTCCGGCATGGTCTCGATCCTAGGTCGGGTCCGGGGCGTCCCGGGGGGACGCCCGAGGCATTTCCCTGGACGCCGTGTGGGTGCGGCGACCTACGGTGGCTCGATGCGCGACACAGCCCGCGGGATCCGGTTCGTTGTCGCCCGCACCTGGCGGGCCTCGCCGCCCCGGGTCATGGTGTCCGCCGTCGTCACCCTGCTGCTCGCCTTCGTGCCGGCGCTGCAGGTGCTCGCGCTCGCCACCCTCGTCGAGCGGCTCGACGGCGAGCACACCCTGCGCGACGTGCTCGCCCCGCTGCTCGTCATCGTCGCGATCGTCGGCCTGGCCAACCCGGTGCGCGCCGTCGCCACCACGCTGCGGGTGGACGCCGATCACACCGTGATCGCCGACCTCGAGCGCGAGCTCATGCTGCGCGCCGCCCGCACCCCGCCGCGCGACCTCGCCCGCGCGGAGACGACGGCGCGGCTGCAGAAGCAGGTGGAGGTCGCCCACGCCTCGGCGCAGTACCTGTACGGGCAGCTCGTCGGCGCGATCGAGTCGGTCGTCGCCACGATCGCCGTGGTGGCCGCGCTCGCGACCTTCTCGAGGCTTGCCGCCCTGCTCACCGTGCTCGCGCTCGTCCCGGCGCTGATCGCCGGTCGACTCCTCGCGGGCGTGTGGCGGCGGTACTGGGACGTGGTCGGGCCGATCTTCGGCCGCCAGCGCTACCTGAGCAACCTGCTGGTGCGTCAGCGTTCGGCGGTCGAGCTCGCGACCCTCGGCGCGGGAGACGCGGTCGCGGCCCGCCACGGCCGGCTGTGGCGCGACCTCGTGGGGCACCGCATCCGGCTGTCGCGCCGCGAGCTCGCCTCCGACTGGATCGTCGGCGCCGTGTCCACGGTGTTCGTGCTGGGGGCGCTCGTGGCGCTCCTGGTCGGCACCGACCTGTCCCCCGTCGCGGTCGCCGGCGTCACGGGTGTCACGGGGGCCGCCGCGTCGGTCGGGATGGCCGGCGTCCAGATCGGCCGCGTGCTCAGCGCGGCGCCGCAGGTCACCGAGATTGCCGACTTCCTCGCCGGCGTCCCGCTCACGGACGACGACGGCGCGACCCGGCCCTCGCCGTCGGGCATCGAGGAGCTGCGCGTCCGGGGCCTCACGCACACCTACCCGGGACGGGCCGCGCCGGCCGTGGCCGACGTCGCCTTCGAGGCACGGCGCGGTGAGGTCGTCGCGCTGGTCGGCGCGAACGGCGCCGGCAAGACCACGGCGCTGCACGCGCTGCTGGGTCTGCTCACGCCGGACGCCGGGACGGTGACGCTCGACGGGCTGGGCCCCGACGAGGTGGGCCAACGCCCGTGGCTGCGCCGGTTCGCGACGATGGTGCAAGAGTACGAGCGCTACGAGTTCACGGTGCGCGAGAACCTCCAGCTCGGGCGCTCCCCGGACGACGCCGTGCCGGACGAGGCGCTGTGGCGCGCGCTCGAGCTCGCCGGGCTCACCGACCTCGTGCGCTCGCTGCCCGACGGCCTCGACACCCAGCTCGGGGAGCAGTGGGACGGGACCACGCTGTCGGGCGGGCAGTGGCAGCGGCTCAGCGTGGCGCGCGTGGCCGTGCGGGACGCGCCGGTGTGGGTGCTCGACGAGCCGACCTCCGCGATCGACGCCGAGAGCGAGGAAGCCATCCTCGAGCGGCTCGTCGCGGGCAAGGAGGAGCGGATCACGGTGCTCGTGTCCCACCGCGCCTGGACACTTCGCGCCGTGGACCGGATCTACGTGCTCGACGGCGGACGCGTCGTCGAGCACGGCTCCTACCGTGCGCTCGTGGCCGCCGACGGCCCGTTCTCGCGGCTGTTCCGCAACCAGCTCGCCGGGGCGGCGGACGGGTCGGGCGTGACCGACCGCGCGCTGCCATGATCGGCGCGTGAACGCACTCTCGACGCCGGACGCGGTCGTCTTCGGCCTCGTCCTGGCGGCGCGGCTGCTCGTGCCGCTGCTCATCCCCCGGTTCCCGCTGCCGGCGGTGCTGGCCGCGATGGTGATCGACGGCGTGGACGGCGGCATCTTCTCCTCGTTCACGTCGATCGACATGGGCTTCTACCAGTCCTACGACAAGGCGCTGGACGTCTACTACCTGGCGATCGCGTACCTCGCGGTGCGGCGCAACTGGCCCGGACGATTCCCGGTCGCGCTGCTGGCGGGGCTCTGGTACTACCGGCTCGTCGGCGTGCTCGCGTTCGAGCTGACCGGCGCCCGCTGGCTCCTCATGGTGTTCCCCAACACGTTCGAGTACGCGTTCATCGCGCTCGAGGTGGCACGCACCCGCTGGTCCCCCGTGCGGCTGTCCCGTCGCGCGCTCGTGCTGACGGTGGCCACGATCTGGATTGTCGTCAAGCTCCCCCAGGAGTGGTGGATCCACGTGGCCCAGCTCGACTTCACGGACGAGTTCACCCGCGTCACGTCCACCTGGCCGTGGACGTGGGCCGTGATCGCCGCCCTCGTCGCCGCTCTCGGCGTGCTCGCCCGGTGGGGACTCCCGCGGCTGCCTCGGCCCGACTGGTCGGTGACGCTCGACGCCGACGTCGTGGCCGAGCGCACGGGCTGGCGCCCGGTTCGCGAGGTCGGACCGCGCGGCTCGATGTGGAACCTCGCGCTCGTGGAGAAGCTCGTGTTCGCGGCGCTGCTCACCGCGATCCTCGCCGAGGTCTACCCCGGGGTCTCGGCGCCGGTGTCGCGGGTCGTGCTCGTCGTCGGGCTCGTGGTGCTGGCCACGGCCGCGCTCGACGTGACCCGGCGCCTCGTGCGGGCGTCGCTGCCGACGTGGGCGCGCGCCCTGGTCGCGTTCGCCCTCACGGCGGCGGCACTCGTCGTGTTCGCCGACCTCGTGGCTGGCCGGCGGGGTGCGCTCGGCTGGGTGGACGCGCTGGTCTTCGCGTACGTCATCACGCTCGTCGCGAGCCTGTACGACGTCTTCGAGCTGCGCCGCCTGCGCCGGGCGGGCTCGGTCGAGGTGCGCTCGGACGTGCCGTCCGGCGCCGCACGGACGCCGGCCGGCGCGCCGGGGTGAGGCCCGGCGGCGTCAGCCCGCCAGCCGCCGCGTCAGCTCCTCTGCCTCGGCGACGGTGAGGCGGATCTCGACGTCGCCGCGGCCGTCCGACCCGAGCGCCGCGAGCAGCTCACGGCGCGCGGCCTCGGCGTCGCCGGCCCGCCGCGCCCGCTCCGCGGGCTGCCGGCGGGCCGCGGCCGTCCCGCGGTCCACGACCGTCCGGGCGGCCTGGTAGGCGATCAGCGGCCGCGACAGCGGCACGAGCTCGAACCGGATCCCCGGCTCACGCGTCGCGCACCCGAGCGGGCGCGACCGGTCGGGGTCGAGCGGGAGCCGGAAGATCGGCGGGGGGTTGTCCGGGCCGTAGGGCGGGTACTGCGCGAGCACCCGCTCGAGCTCCTCGACGTCCACGGGTCGGCCGACGGAGCGCAGGACCAGCACGCCGACTCCTCCGCCGGGGGGCACCGGTGCGGTGTCGGCGGCGCGAGGCGTCACGCGGAAGCGGCCCATGCCGCGCTGCCAGCGCGGCGGCACGGCGGTCCACAGCGTGTCGGACGCGACCACCATCGGGGCCGGCGTGGCGCTGGCGTACCGGTTGACGGCCGTCGTGACGGCGGCACCCCGGCGCAGGGCGGCGGGGTCGAGCAGGGCGGGAAGGTCGGCGGTTGCGGTCATGGATCACCTCGGGCGCGGGGGGATCGTCCCCCGCGGATCGCGGGTCGGGAGCATCGGTCGGACCGGGCCGCGAGGGTCCCACGGCCGGGCCGCTCCTTCCAGGGTGCCACCGCCGCATGTGCGTGGCCCGCACGTCGGCGCCGTCCGCGCGTGAGGTTCGCCACCCGACGTAGGGTCGTGCGATGGCGCGCACCGTGATGTGGTTCCGCCGCGACCTGCGGCTCGCGGACAACCCCGCCCTGCTCGCCGCGGCGGGTCGGCTGGGCACCCGGGAACCGGGCGCACCGGGCGATCAGCGCGAGGTTCTCGCCCTCTACGTGCTGGATCCGCACCTGCTCTCGCGCGCCGGCGCGCCGCGCCGCGCCTACCTCCACGAATCCCTGCGTGCCCTCGCCGAGGCGATCGAGGACGCCGGTGGCCGGCTCGCCGTCGTGACCGGTGACCCGGTCGTGGAGGTTCCGCGTGTCGCGAACAGAGTCGGAGCCGAGGAGGTCCACGTCGCGGCCGACTTCGCGCCGTACGGCGCCGCCCGGGACGACGCGGTCGAGCAGGCGCTCACCGCCCAGGACCGGCGGCTCGTGCGCACGGGGTCGCCGTACGCCGTCGCGCCCGGGCGGGTGCGCAAGGGCGACGGCGAGCCGTACCGGGTGTTCACCCCGTTCCGCGCCGCGTGGCTCGACCACGGCTGGCGTGCGCCGGTCCCCGCTCCCGACGGCGTGCGCTGGCTCGAGAAGCCGCGCGGGGCGGGCGGTGCGGCCGACGGCGAGGGCACCCGTGCGCTCGCGGCGCGCCCCGACGTCGACGTGCCCGAGGCGGGCGAGGGCGCCGCGCGTGCGCTGTGGGAGGAGTTCCTCGACGACGGGCTGGACCGCTACCAGCAGGACCGCGACCGCCCCGACCTGGCCGGCACGTCGCGCCTGTCGATCGCGCTGCGCTGGGGCGAGATCCACCCCCGCACGCTCCTGGCCGACCTCACACGCCTCGGGCAGGACGGGCGACGCTCCAGCGGGATGCACGACGGCGTCGCCTCCTTCCGCTCCGAGCTCGCCTGGCGCGAGTTCTTCGCGGACGCGCTCTGGCACACCCCGACGTCCGCGCGGACGTCCCTGCACGCCGTCGTGCCCGAGGACGCCTGGGTGGACGGCGTGGACGAGGACGCCGCCCTCGAGGCGTGGGCCGCGGGCCGCACGGGCTACCCCTTCGTCGACGCCGGGATGCGCCAGCTCGCCGCGGCGGGCTGGATGCACGGGCGCGTCCGGATGGTCACGGCGTCCTTCCTCGTCAAGGACCTGCACGTGCGCTGGCAGCGCGGCGCACGCCACTTCATGCGCCACCTGCTCGACGGCGACCTCGCCTCCAACCAGCACAACTGGCAGTGGGTCGCCGGGACCGGCCTGGACGCCGCGCCCTACTTCCGCATCTTCAACCCCGTCACGCAGGGCACGAAGTTCGACCCGCACGGGGACTACGTCCGTCGCTGGGTGCCCGAGCTGCGCGACGTCCCCGGCGCCGTGGTGCACGAGCCGTGGCGGCTGCGCGAGACACCCGCGGGCTACCCCGAGCGCATGCTCGACCACGCCGTCGAGCGCAAGGTCGCGCTCGACGCGTACGGGCGCCGGTGACGAAGCCGGCCAGGTGCGCGCCTAGGCCGACCGCAGCGTCTCGAGCGCGTGGGCGAGGTCCGGCGGGTACTGCGACGTCACCACGACCGGGAACCCGGTGGTCGGGTGCTCGAAGCCCAGCCGCACGGCGTGCAGCCACTGCCGACTCAGGCCGAGCCGGCGTGCGAGCACCGGATCGGCGCCGTAGGTCACGTCGCCCACGCACGGGTGCCGCAGCGCGGAGAAGTGCACCCGGATCTGGTGGGTGCGGCCGGTCTCGAGGTGGATCTCGAGCAGGCTCGCCGCGGGCATCGCCTCGAGCGTCTCGTAGTGCGTCACGGACGGCTTGCCCGACGCCACGACGGCGAACTTCCAGTCGTGCTTCGGGTGGCGGCCGATCGGGGCGTCCACGGTTCCGGCCGACGGGTCCGGGTGGCCCTGGACGAGCGCGTGGTAGGTCTTCTCGACCGTGCGCTCCTTGAACGCGCGCTTGAGCACGGTGTAGGCGTGCTCGCTCTTCGCGACCACCATGAGGCCGGACGTGCCGACGTCGAGCCGGTGCACCACGCCCTGCCGCTCGGGAGCGCCCGACGTCGAGACCCGCACCCCCGCGGCCGCGAGGCCGCCCACCACGGTCGGACCGGTCCAGCCCGGTGACGGGTGGGCCGCGACGCCCACGGGCTTGTCGACCACCACGAGGTCGTCGTCCTCGAGCACGATCCGCATGCCCTCGACGAGGACCGGCTCGGCCACGACCGCCGCCGGCGGCTCGGGCCGCTCCACCTCGAGCCAGCCCGCCGTGACACGGTCGGACCGGCCCAGGATGCGGCCGTCCAGGCGCACGCCCCCGTCGTCGGCCAGCTGTGCCGCGCGCGAGCGCGAGAGCCCCATGAGCCGCGCCAGCGCGACGTCGACGCGCTCGCCGACGAGGCCGTCGGGAACGGGCAGCGCCAGGGCCTCGCTCACGCCGGCGAGCCGTTCGGCGCGGGACGCTCGGTGTCGGCGACGCCGACCTGCGAGGGCGACCGCTCGCCGTCGGGCGCCAAAGCGCTCGAGCCGGCGATGGCGCCCCGCGAGGGCGACCGCTCGCCGTCGGGCGTGGTCGGCTCGTCGCCCTCCCGGGCGGGGTCGGGCTCGCCGTCAGACGCGCTGTCGGGCTCGCCGTCGGACGCGTCGTCTCGCTCGTGCGGGAGCCGGCCCGGCCGGTCCCAGCCGTACCCGAGCAGCGAGAGCAGCACCATGAGCAGCGCCGAGCCGACGATCGCGATGTCGGCGACGTTGCCGATGAAGACGCCGTAGTCGATGAAGTCGACGACGTGCCCGACGCCGAAGCCCGGCTCACGCGCGAGCCGGTCCACGAGGTTGCCCATCGCGCCGCCGAGCAGCGCGCCGAGCGCAAACGCCCAGGGGCGGGAGTAGATCCGGCGCGCACCGACGAGCACCGCGACCGCGACCACGCCCATGACGACCGTGAAGATCCACGTCACGCCGGTGCCGAAGGAGAACGCGGCGCCCGGGTTGAAGACGAGGCGCCAGCCGAGCCACGAGCCGAGCACGTCGGTGCGCTCGCCGGGGACGAGGCGCTCGAGCGCGATCGCCTTGGTCGCCTGGTCGAGCAGGAGCGTCACGAGCGCGGTGACGCATAGCAGCATCACGTGGCGTCGCGGAGTGGAATCAGTCATCGGTCACATCCTGCCGCACGCACGACGGCCCGGATCCGCACCAGGTGCGGTCCGGGCCGTCGTGACGACGCGCGTGGGCGTCTCAGTGCTGCCTGGGGCAGGCTCAGCGCCGTCTCAGGGCAGCGTCAGAGCTTCGGCGTGGGGCCGTCCAGGCCCACGGTGCTGGCCTGGGAGTCGAGCTGCTCCACGAGGGTGCCGAGGTAGCCCTTGAGGCGCATCCGGTAGTCCCGCTCGAAGCTGCGCAGACCGTCGATCTTCTGCTCGAGGGTCGCCTGCTCGGTCTCGAGCTGCTTGAGCGTGCGGTTGCGCTGGCTCTCCGCCTCGCCGATGAGGCGCTCGGCCTCGGCGCGCGCCTCGGAGACCAGGCGGTCGGCCTCCTCCTTGCCGTTGCGCACGTACTCGTCGTGCAGACGCTGCGCGAGCTGGAGCATCCCCGTGGCCGACTCCGGCTCGCTGGCACCGGACGTCGCGGCGAGCGCGGCGGCCGGGGCGGCAGCGGGCTCCGGCGTAGGCTCGGGGGCCGGCTCGGGCTCCGGCGCCGCCTCCTGGACGGCGGGCTCGGGCGCGGGCACCTCGTCCTGCACCGCCGGGGTGACCTCGGTGGCGTCGACCGCCGCGGGGGCACCCTGGCCGGACTCGAGCTGCGACTTCAGGTCCGCGTTCTCGTTCTGGAGGACGCGGAGGGTGTTGACGATCTCGTCCAGGAAGTCGTCGACCTCGTCCTGGTCGTAGCCCTCCCGGAACTTCGTCGTCTGGAAGGTCTTCTTCAGCACGTCGTCTGCGGTCAGCAGCGTCATATCGTCACCTCGGTTGGGTCGAGACGCACGCACACGCACATGCGTCGATCGCGGACAACGGTAGCGGATGGGGAGGCGCGGTGCCGTCGGGAGCGTCCGCGAGTCCGGTGGTCGGACGGGTGGGGAACGGACAGGCGGGGTGCGGTCGAGGACCGGGCGGTGCTCACCGGGTCGCCAGCACCCCGAGGACCTGGAGCAGGATCCAGGCCACGAACATGACGATCAGGAACGCCAGGTCGAGCGCGACGGCGCCCAGGCGCAGCGGCGGCACCCACCGGCGGACCAGCCGGAGCGGCGGGTCGGTCGTGGTGTAGACCGCCTCGGCGGCCACGAGCGCGAGCCCGCGCGGGCGCCACTCCCGCGCCACCATCTGCACGACGTCGTACACGACCCGCACGAGCAGCGCGACCACGAACAGGAGGACCACCACGTAGGCGATCGTGGCGAGGAGGGTCAGCACACGGTCACCGTACCCGGTGGTCGCGGGTCAGCTCTGGTTGAAGACGCGCGTCCCGGTCTCGGCCGAGTACGTGTCGGACGCGACCTCCACCGAGGAGGGCGAGAGCAGGAAGACCCGCGGCGTGACGCGCTCGAGGGTGCCGTGCAGCCCGAACACGAGTCCGGCGGAGAAGTCCACGAGCCGCTTGGCGTCGGCCTCGGACATGTCCGTGAGGTTCATGATCACGGGCGTGCCGGAGCGGAAGCTCTCGCCGATCACCTTGGCGTCGTTGTACGTGCGCGGGTGCACCGTCGCGATGCGACGCAGGTCCCCGGGCGCGGCCGAGCGCGCGGCGGAGATCGGGGTCACCGGCGCGTGGTGGACCGGCTCGAGAGCCATGTCGTCGTAGCTCTCGTCGGGCACGTCGTACTCCACCTCGTCGACTCGCTCGGGCTCGGACAGCCCGAGGTACTCCATCGTCTTGCGCAGCGCTCCCATGGGCGTCCACTTCCTCCTCGTGGGACTCCCGTCGAGTCCTTCCGTCCAGGACGCTACCGAGCGGCGGGAGGACGCTGCGGGATATCCCACGGCGTGGCGTGTCGCAGCGCGACGACTCCGGCGAACCTCCCGGTCGGCGCACCACCGCGGTGGGAGAACAGCCACGGGGTCTCGAGCGTGCACAGCGCGAGTCGGCTCACCTCGACGCCGGCGCTCACGAGCTGGCGCACGACGGCGCCCGGCAGGTCGAGCGCGGGCGTCCCCGCCCGCGTGGTCGCCCGGGCACCGGGCTCGACGGCGCAGACCTCCTCCTGCAGCTCGGCCGGCACCTCGTAGCACGCGCCGCACACCGCGGGGCCTACGACGGCGCCCACCCGCACCGCGCCCGCGGCCTCGAGCGCTCGGGCCGCCGCCGGCGCCGCGCCCGCGACGACCCCCCGTCGCCCCGCGTGCGCCGCGGCCACCGCGACGGCGTGCCCCGCGGCGTCGTAGCCGGCCAGCAGCACCGGCACGCAGTCGGCCGCGAGGGCCGCGAGCCCCCGGCCGGGCGAGGAGGTCACGAGGACGTCAACAGGCGGGGCCGCGGGGTCGAGCCAGAGGTCGCGCTCGCCGTCGTGCAGGCCAGCGGTCCCGGCCGCGGCCGACCCGGGCGACGGCGAGCCCCCGGCCGGGTGCACGAGGCGCGCCTCGCCGTCGGGCAGGACGAGCGCGACGTCGGCCGCGTGCACCGGCCGCGGCCAGGTGACCGGCGCGCCAGCCACCCGTGCCACCGCGGCCCGGTTGGCGGCGACGGCGGCCGGGTCGTCACCGACGCCGGCGCCGAGGTTGGCGCCCGCGTAGGGCGGGCGGCTGACCCCGCCGCGGCGTGTGGTGAAGAACGCGCGCACGCCGGGGCCGAGGTCGGCCGCCAGCACCGCGAGGCCCGGACCGCCGTCGCCGGGACGGACGTCGGTCACGTCGGCCTACTTGAGGAAGTCGGGGACGTCCAGCTCCTCGTCGCGACGGTTGCGCACCGGCACGTGCGGCACCGGCTGGAAGGCCTGCGTCTGCGCCACCGCGACCGGCTCGGCGTCGGTCGTCACGGGGATCTCGGGCTCGTCCACCGACACCGGCACGGGCGCCGCGTTCGTGCCCGCGCTCGCGTAGGAGCCGTTCGACGAGCCGTTCGAGTGCCCGGTCGAGGAGCCGTTGGCCGACCCGTTCGAGGCGCCGTTGGCCGATCCGTTGCCCGAGGCCGGCGGCCGTGAGACCTGCCCGACCCCGCGCCGGTCGGCCGGGCGCCGCTCGGGCGTGCCCGAGTCGAAGCCGGCGGCGATGATCGTGACGCGGACCTCGTCGCCGAGCGTGTCGTCGATGACCGTTCCGAAGATGATGTTCGCCTCGGGGTGCGCGGCCTCCTGGACGAGGCGCGCGGCCTCGTTGATCTCGAACATGCCGAGGTCGCTGCCGCCCTGCACGGACAGCAGCACGCCGTGAGCGCCGTCGATGCTCGCCTCGAGCAGCGGCGAGGAGATCGCCAGCTCGGCCGCCTGCAGGGCGCGGTCCTCGCCGGTCGCCGACCCGATGCCCATGAGCGCGCTGCCGGCGCCCTGCATCACCGACTTCACGTCGGCGAAGTCGAGGTTGATGAGGCCGGGGGTGGTGATGAGGTCCGTGATGCCCTGCACGCCCGAGAGCAGCACCTGGTCGGCCGAGCGGAACGCGTCGAGCACGGAGACGCTGCGGTCGCTGATCGAGAGCAGGCGGTCGTTGGGGATCACGATGAGCGTGTCCACCTCGGCGCGCAGCTGGTCGATCCCGCTCTCCGCCTGGGTGGCCCGGCGGCGCCCCTCGAACGTGAACGGGCGCGTCACCACGCCGATCGTCAGGGCGCCGAGCTGCCGCGCCATGCGGGCCACGACGGGCGCGCCGCCGGTGCCGGTGCCGCCGCCCTCGCCGGCCGTCACAAACACCATGTCGGCGCCGCGCAGGACGTCCTCGATCTCCTCCGCGTGGTCCTCGGCGGCCTTCTTGCCGACCTCGGGGTCGGCGCCGGCGCCGAGCCCGCGGGTCAGCTCCCGGCCGACGTCGAGCTTGACGTCCGCGTCGCTCATGAGGAGCGCCTGGGCGTCGGTGTTGATGGCGATGAACTCCACGCCCTTGAGTCCGGCGTCGATCATCCGGTTGACGGCGTTCACGCCGCCGCCCCCGATGCCGACGACCTTGATGACCGCCAGGTAGTTCTGCGGTGCCGTCACGTGTGATCCCTCCGTCCGTGCCGACCGCCGGCCGACCAACCCTCACCCTCAGGTAGAGGGTGATACTTATGTCACTTTCTGACGTCGATGACGCTAGGTCGGGCGTTCGCGGTGAGCAACGACCGTCGCGGGCGTGTCGCGCGTGTCGATGTGGGAGGGAGGCTCGCTCAGCGGGTGAGCGGGGCCTCGGGCGCGCTCACGTCGTACGTGGACGCGTCCACGGGCAGCAGCGTGAGCAGCACCTGGGCCTTGAGCGCGTTCTCCTCCGCGCTCCCCCATCGCACGGTGTCCCCGCTCGTGAGGGTGAACGTCACGTCGTCCTGCGACGTGGCGCCGGCCTGCGCGACCTGGCCGAGGAGCTCCGGCGGCAGCGACGCGAGGACGTCGAGCACGGCCGTCACGGCGGAGCCGGACGCCGGGTCCGTCATGTCCACCGTGATCCGGGGCAGGTTCTCGGGCGCCGCGTCCGGGTCGACGGTCGTCACCACGACGCCGTCGGAGGCGACGAGCGACGCGGCGGAGCCGTCCGCACCGAGCGACACGGCGACGACCTCGCGCGGCACCAGCGTGACGGTCGCGCCGTGCGGCCACGAGCGCACCACGCTCGCCTCCGCGACGGCCGGCATCGCCTCGAGCTGCGCGGTGATCCCCGCGGTGTCCAGCCGCGCGAGAGGCTCGCCCTCCTGCGCGGTGGCGACGGCGAGCACGGCCGGGGCGTCCACGTACGGTCCCGCGCCGTCCACGACGACGTCCTCGGCGCGCAGCGCGAGCCACGAGGACCCGAGCAGCACCCAGCCCAGACCCGCGAGCAGCGCGAGCACCCCGACGCCGGCGGCGATCCGGACACCCGCGACCCGCCGGCGCGCGCGGCGCTTCTCCTGCAGACGGACCTGGAGCGTCTCGACGGGCGCCGGGACGTCCGCGTCGGACCAGGCGTCCGCGTCTGACCAGGCGTCCGCGTCGTCCACACCGGTCTCGTCGCGACCGTCGTCGCCGAGGAGGGCGCCGCCCGGCTCGGCGTCGCGGGCGTGCCGGTCGCCGCGGGCACCGCCGCGGCGGGACTGGCCGCCGACGCGGCGGACCGCGGGCGCGGACGTCACCAGGGCGCGCGAGCCGATCGGGCCGGTGGGGGCGGCGTCGTCCCACTCCCCCGAGCTCCAGGCGGCGAGCTCCTCCTCGCTGAGCACGAGGTCGTCGCCCGTGCGAGCGTCGACGGCCGGCCGTGGGGGGGCCGGCGTGCCACCACCTGCACCTGCACCTGCACCAGCACCTGGACGAGCACGGTGGGCGGCGCGCGGGTCGGCGCCCCCGCCTGCCCCACGCGCGCGCCCTGCGTCGCCCGGTCGCCCGGCCCGCGGCGCGCTCGGCGGCCTCATGCCGACCCCTCACGGGCGCGCAGCTCCGCCAGCACGACCGGCGCGAGCAGGGTGACGTCGCCGGAGCCCACGGTCATGACGAGGTCGCCCTCCCACGCCAGCGCCGCGACGCGCCGCGCGGCGGCGAACCGGTCCGGCACGAGCTCGTAGGGCGTGGCGCCGCGCTCGGCGCGCGCGGGCGGCTCCGCCTCGGTCACGAGGGCGGAGGTCACGCCCTCGATCGGCGATTCGCGCGAGCCGAAGATGTCGGTGACGACGACGGCGTCGGCCAGGTCCAGCGCGTCGGCGAACTCCTCGGCGAAGTCGCGCGTGCGGGTGAACAGCGCGGGCTGCAACAGCACCAAGAGGCGCCCGTCGCCGACCGCGAGCCGACCGGCCCGCAGCGCGTTCTCGACCTTGCGCGGGTTGTGCGCGTAGTCGTCCACGACGCGCACCCCCGCGGCCTCGCCGACCACCTCGAACCGGCGCCCGGCCCCGTGGAAGGCGCTCAGCGCGTCCGCCACGCGCTGCGCCGCGTCGGGTGAGCCGTCGGTCGCCTCGAGGGCCGCGGCCCACGCCGCGGCCGCGTCCAGCACGGTGTGCAGCCCGGGCGAGGCGATCGCGACGCGCACGGGCGGGAGGATCGGGACGCCGCCGCGGCCCAGCACGAACGTCGCCGCCGCCGACCCCCCGGTGAGGGTGACGTCCTCGATCGCGACGTGCTCGACGTCGAGCCGGCCGCCGAGATCGCCCGAGGCGACGTCCGCGCCCGAGCCGTCGTTCGCCGTCGTGCCCTGGTCCGCCGGCGCCTCGGCGAGGGCGGCCGTCGCGAGCCCGTAGGTCCGCACGCGGATCCCCTCGCGCGCCGCGGTGCGCAGCACCGACCGGGCGCCCGCGTCGTCGCTGCACGCGACGAGCAGCCCGCCGGGCACGATGCGGCGCGCGAAGTCCTCGAACGCCGCGAGGATCTGCGGCAGGCCGCCGGTGTAGTGCGCGAGGTGGTCGGCCTCGACGTTCGTGACGATCGCGACCCGCGGGGCGTAGTTGAGGAACGACCCGTCGGACTCGTCGGCCTCGGCCACGAACGGCCCGGTGCCCACGCGCGAGCCCGACTCCCAGTCCAGCACCGTCCCGCCGATCGCGGCGCCCGGGTCGGCGTCCGCACCGAGCTCGAGCGCGACGGCGAGCATCGCCGACGTCGTCGTCTTGCCGTGCGTGCCCGCCACGGCGTAGAAGTCGCGTCCGCGCGCCAGGCGCGCCATCGCCACGGACCGGTGGATCACCTCGATGCCGCGCCCGTGCGCCGCGACCACCTCGACGTTGTCGGCCGGGATCGCGGTCGAGACGACGACGACGTCTGCGCCCTCGACCTGCTCGGCGGCGTGCCCGAGGAAGACCCGGGCGCCGCGGGCGCGCAGGCGGGCGGTCTCCTCGCCGTCGACCTGGTCCGAGCCGGTCACGACGTGGCCGCTCGCGAGGGCGATCTCCGCGAGCACGCTCATGCCGTGCCCGCCGATCGCGACGAAGTGCCAGTGCTCGGTGGTGCGGTCCGACGCGCGCTCAGCCACGGGCCACCCTCCTCGTGCGCAGAACGAGGTCGCGCAGCCGCTCGGCGCCGTCGGCCACGCCGTGGGCGCGTGCGGCCGCGGCCATCCGGCCGCGGCGCTCGGCGTCGAGCAGGAGCGGCAGCACGATCGCCCGGACGGCGTCGGGCGTCATCGCGGCGTCCTCCACCACGACGGCGCCGCCCGCCTCCTCCAGGGCGCGCACGTTGAGCCGCTGCTCGCCGTTGCCGATCGGCAGCGGCACGTACACCCCGGGCAGCCCGACGGCGGCCTGCTCGCAGACGGTGCCAGCTCCCGACCGACCGAGCACGAGGCTGGCCGCGGCGTAGGCGCTCGCCATGTCGTCGAGGTACTCCACCAGGTGGTAGTCCTCACCCGCGGCGGCGGCGGCCGCCGCGACGCTGTCCACCTTGCCGCGGCCCGCGGCGTGCAGCACCTGGACGCCGGCGGCGGTCAGGTCGGTGGCCGCGCCCGCCATCGCGAGGTTGATCCGCTGCGCCCCGAGCGAGCCGCCGGTGACGAGGAGCACGGGCCGGGTCGGGTCCAGGCCCAGCCGCGCCGCCGCGGCGTCGTGCGCCGCCTGGCGCCCGGCATCCGGCCTGCGGGCGAGAGCGCTCACGTCCGCGCGCATCGGCAGGCCCACGTGGGTGGTCTCGCCGCGGCGCGCGCGCAACCGCGTCTCGGCGAACGTCAGGGCGACGGCCGCCGCGGTGCGGGCGCCCAGCCGGTTCGCCAGGCCGGCCCGCACGTTCTGCTCGTGGATCACGACCGGGACGCCGCGACGCGCGGCCGCACGGTACGCGGGCGTCGCCACGTACCCGCCGAACCCCACCACGACATCGGCGCCCACCGCGTCGATCGCGCGCTCGGCCTGCGCGACGGCGCGGGCGAAGTCGCGCGGGAAGCGCGCGGCCGCCGGGTCGGGCCGGCGCGGGAACGGCACCCGGGGGATCGTCGCAAGCTCGTAGCCGCGCTCGGGCACGAGGCGCGACTCCAGTCCCTCGGCGGTGCCGAGGACCAGGATCTCGGCACCGTCGGCACCGACGGCGCTGTCCCGGACGGCGTCCGCGAGCGCGAGCAGCGGGTTGACGTGCCCCGCCGTGCCGCCGCCCGCGAGCAGGAGGCGCACGGTCATCGGCCGCTCCGTCCGCCGCGCGCGAGCACGCCGAAGGAGCGCCGCACCACGCCGCGGCGCGCGGCGAGCGCCTCGCGCGCGCCGGGTTCGTCGCGGGCGAAGGCGAGCACGATGCCGAGCGCGATGAGCGTCGCGATGAGCGAGGAGCCGCCGGCGGAGACCAACGGGAGCGGCACGCCGATGACCGGGCCGCCGATCGTGACCGAGATGTTCACGAGGGCCTGGACGATGATCCAGGAGGCGACCGCTCCGGTGGCGATCTTCACGAACGGGTCGGGGTGGCGCAGCACCACGCGGGTGAGGCCGACCATGAGCACGCCGAACAGCACGAGGATGAGCAGCGTGCCCATGAGGCCGAGCTCCTCGCCGATGATCGCCATGATGAAGTCGTTCTGCGCGGCCGGCAGGTAGAGCCACTTCGTCCGCGAGCCACCGAGCCCGACGCCGGAGATGCCACCGGTGCCCAGGGCCTCGAGCGAGACCCGGGTCTGCAGGCCGAGGCCCTGCGGGTCGAGGGAGTCCGGGTCGAACACCGCCATGATCCGCGCCATGCGGGTCTCGTACTGCACGGCGAGGAATGCCACCACGGCGCCGGCCATCACGCTCATCGTGGCGAGATAGCGCAGCGGGAGGCCGGCGACCCACAGCGCCCCGGCCACGAGCGCGCCCATGATGAGCATCGTGCCGAGGTCGCCGGCGTAGATCTGGGGCGCGAGCAGCAGGGCGGCGCCGCCGATCGGCAGCAGCACGTGGCGCAGCCGGCCCAGCTGGTGCTGCTTCACCGCGAGCACGGCGCCGAGCCACAGCACGAGGCTGACCTTGACGAACTCGCTGGGCTGGATCGTCACCGGACCGGCGCAGACCCAGGCGATGTTGCCGCCGGTCCCGCACGCGAGCGGCGTGAAGAGCAGGCCCTGCAGGAGCAGGCCACCCGCGAAGGCGGGCCACGCGAGCCAGCGCAGCACCCGGATGGGCATCCGGGAGAACGCGAAGGCCAGCGGCAGCGCGATCGCGGCGAACCGCACCTGGTCGAGGAAGTGCAGCAGCGGGTTCTGCCCCGAGCTGTCCTTGAGCGAGTAGATCGAGGAGCTCGAGAGCACGAACACGAGACCGAGCGCCACGAGCACGAGCGTGGTGACGCCGATCAGGTAGTAGGAGGTGACCGGCGCGTCCCACGCCGAGCGGACCGCGGCGCGCGTGGACGCGAACGCCCGGGTGTCCGGCTGCGGGGCGGTGACCGGGCGCACCGCGCCGGGCCGGTCCGCCGTGGCACGCGGCACCTCGTCGCGGCGCCGGCCCGTGGCCCGCCCGTCGAGCGTGGTCACGCGGTGCCCAGCAGGTCCCGGACGGCCGCCGCGAAGGCGTCGCCGCGGTGACCGTAGTTGCGGAACTGGTCCCACGAGGCGCCGGCGGGCGCGAGCAGGACGGTGTCCCCCGGGCGGGCGTGGTCCCTTGCTGCTCTCACGGCGACGCGCATCACCTCGCCATCGTCGCCTTCGGGGACCTCGAACACCGGGAGGTGCGGCGCGTGTCGCCGAAGCGGGCCGAGCCACGGCGAGCGGTCCACACCCAGGAGCACGACGGCGCGCATCGCCGGCGCGTACTGCGCGATGAGCTCCTCGAGGTCCGCGCCCTTGGCGTCGCCGCCGGCCAGCCACACCACGGTGCCGGCCGGGATCGCCCGCAGCGCCGCCGCGGCGGCGTGCGCGTTGGTGGCCTTGGAGTCGTTGATCCAGGTGATCTCGTCCGCCTGCGCGACCACCGCGGAGCGGTGCGCGTCGAGCCGGAAGCCGCGCAGGCCGGGCGCCACCGCCTCGGCCGGGGTGCCGCCCGCGCGGGCGAGCGCGGCCGCGGCCATCGCGTTGGTGAGCACGTGCGGCGGGACGCCCGCGGCGCCGCCGAGGTGGGCGAGGTCGTCGGGCGTGAAGAGCGCGAGCGCCTCCGTCCAGCGTCGGGGGTGGAAGGCGCGGTCCACGACGAGGTCCTCGACCACGCCGATCTCGCTCGGGCCGGGCACGCCGAGCGTGAGCCCGACGGCGCGCGCCCCCTCGAGCACCCCGGCCTCCTCGACCATCGCGCGCGCCCCGTCCTCCCACGTGGGGTAGACGCACGCGAGCCGGACTCGGGAGTACACGCTCGCCTTGGCCGCGCGGTAGGCGGCCATCGAGCCGAAGTGGTCGAGGTGGTCCTCGGCGACGTTGAGGCAGATGCTCGCCGTCGGCTCGGCGCGGTGGGTGTCGTAGAGCTGCAGCGCCGCGATCTCGATGGGCCAGGCCTCCGGCGGGCGCACCACGCCGGCGTCGTCCGCGATCCCCTCCAGCGCAACCGTGGACACCGCGACGCCCATGTTGCCCAGCGGTGGCGCGTGCAGGCCGCCGGCGCGCAGCAGCGCGGAGGTCATCTGCGCCGTCGTCGTCTTGCCGTTCGTGCCCGTGACGAAGAGCCACGGCGCGTCGTCGGCGCGGACGAGCCACGCGAGGTCGAACTCGCTCATCACGTCCAGACCGGCGGCGCGCGGCAGCGCGATCAGCGGTGAGGCCGGCGGGATGCCGGGAGACACGACGGCGAGCCTCGGGTCGAGCGCGAGAGCGCGCTCGACGAGGGCGGACGCCGCGCGGGACCGATCGGCGGCCTCGTCCTGAGGATCACCGTGGGGGCCGCCGGCCGTCGGTTCCGGTTCGAGAACGAGCACGCCGGTCAGCGACGCCGCCGCGCGGGCGGCCACGTCGGGACGGGTGTCGATCGCGACGACGTCGGCGCCGAGCGCCGCGAGCGTGCGGGCGGCGGCCTCGCCGGTCAGGCCGAGCCCGACGACGAGGGCGCGCGCGCCGCGGAACGCGCCTCGCCGGGCGTCGACGTCGCCGATCGGGGCGCTCATGCGGACGCGATCCACTCGGCGTAGTAGATGGACACCCCGATCGCGGCGAAGACCGCCGCGATGAGCCAGAACCGGATGACGATGGTGATCTCGGCCCAGCCCAGGAGCTCGAAGTGGTGGTGCAGCGGTGCCATCCGGAACACGCGTCTGCCGCCGGAGATCTTGAAGAACCCGATCTGGATCACGCTCGAGGCGACGATGACGACGAACATGCCGCCGATCACGACGGCGAGCAGCTCGGTCCGGGTGAGGATCGACAGCCCGGCGAGGGCGCCGCCGAGGGCGAGCGAGCCCGTGTCGCCCATGAAGATCTTGGCGGGGCTCGCGTTCCACCACAGGAAGCCCACGCACGCCCCGACGATGGCCGCGGTGACGATCGCGAGGTCGAGCGGGTCGCGCACGTCGTAGCAGCGCGGCCCCGCCAGCACGCGCTGGCAGCTCTGGTTGAACTGCCACATCGTGACCAGCACGTAGGCGCCGAAGACGAAGATGCTCACGCCGGTGGCCAGCCCGTCCAGGCCGTCCGTGAGGTTCACCGCGTTGGACCACGCCGTGACGAGGAAGTTCGCCCAGACCACGAACAGCAGCAGCCCGATCACACTCCCCCACATCGCGAGGTCGAGGTTGAGGTCGCGGATGAACGAGATGCCGGTGGACGCGGGGGTCTGACCGAAGGAGTTGGGCAGCTGCAGCGCGAGCAGCGCGAACACCACGCCCACCCCGCCCTGGCCGAGGATCTTGGCGATCGGGGACAGGCCGAGGGAGCGCTGCTTGGAGATCTTCGTGAAGTCGTCGGCGAACCCCACCATGCCCAGACCCACCATGAGGAACAGCAGCAGCAGACCCGAGACGCTCGGCGTCGAGCCGGTCCGCAGGAACGAGACGAAGTTCGCCACGAAGTAGCCGAGCAGCGTCGCGGCCAGGATGACGACCCCGCCCATGGTGGGCGTGCCGCGCTTGGTGTAGTGCGCCGTCGGGCCGTCCTGACGGATGAACTGCCCGTACTGGCGGCGCACGAGGAAGCGGATGAACAGCGGCGTGCCGAACAGCGCGACGGCGAGCGCGACGCCGCCCGAGACCATGACGGGGATCATGCGTCCACCTGCTGGTCCGCCCGCTGGTCGGCGTGCGCCGCACTGGCCGCACCGGCCGCCGAGCCGTCCCTCGACCCGCGCACCGAGCCCTCGGCGACGAGGGCGTCGGCCAGCCGGTACAGACCCGCACCGTTCGAGGACTTCACGAGCACGACGTCGCCGGGCAGCACCTCGCGACGCAGCCAGGCGCGGGCCTCCTCGACGTCCTCGGCGAACGCGGCCTCCTCGCCGAAGGACCCCTCGAGCAGCGCCCCGGTGTACATCGCGCGCGCGCCGCGACCGACGACGAGCAGCCGCGAGACGTCCAGGCGCACCGCGAGCCGGCCCAGGGCGTCGTGCTCGGTGAGCGCAACCTCGCCCAGCTCGAGCATCTCCCCCAGCACGGCCACGGTCCGGCGGCCCGCGCCGATCGCGACGAGCGCCTTGAGCGCGGCGCGCATCGAGTCCGGGTTGGCGTTGTAGGAGTCGTCCACGAGCGTCACGCCGTCGGCGAGCTCGGTCACGGCCATCCGGTGCGGGCTCGCGGCGTCAGCCTGTGACAGCCGCCGCGCCACGACGTCGAGCGACAGGCCCGCAGCGATCGCCGTCGCCGCCGCGGCGAGCGCGTTCGTCACGTGGTGCTCGCCGACCAGCCGCAGCGTGACCGGCGCGGTCCGCCCGCCGTGGTGCAGCGTGAACGACGCGCGCGCGCCACCCGCGGTGACGTCGGTCGCCCGCACGTCGGCGTCCGCGCTGCGCCCGAACCTGAGCACCGCACCCGGGGCCTGCTCCGCCATGGCCGCGACGCGCGGGTCGTCCGCGTTGAGCACCGCGGTGCCGTCGGGGCGCAGACCGCGGACGATGGCGGCCTTCTCGTGGGCGATACCGTCGATCCCGCCCATCCCGGCCAGGTGCGCGCTGCCCACGACGAGCACGGCGGCGACGTCCGGCGGCGCGATCGCCGTGAGGTAGTCGATGTTCCCGGGTGCGTCCGCGCCCATCTCGAGCACGAGCGTGCGGGTCTCCTCGGTGCACCGCAGCACGGTCACCGGGAGCCCGACCTCGTTGTTGAAGGAGCGCACCGGCGCGACCGTCGGCCCGTCGGCCGCGAACACCTGCGCGAGCAGGTCCTTCGTCGTCGTCTTGCCGACCGAGCCGGTCATCGCGAGCACGCGGGGGGCGCCCTCGGGGCGCTCGCGCAGGCGCGCGAGGACGCCGCGGGCCAGCTCGCCGAGCGCCCGCACCGAGTCGGCGACCTGCACGCTCGGGAGGGGCTCGCCGTCGGGCGCGGTGTCGGGCGCGCTGTCGGAGGAGGCGAGGGGCCGCTCGGTGAGCACGAGGCTCGCGCCGGCCGCGACGGCGCCCGCCGCGTGGTCGTGCCCGTCCACGTGCTCGCCCGCGATCGCGACGAACAGCGCGCCGGGCGTCACCTCGCGCGAGTCGGTCACGACCGAGGTGACGACGACGTCCTCGGCGGCTACGCCGTCGGGCAGCGTGAGGGTGCCCCCCACGAGCGCGGCGACCTGCGCCGCGGTCAGCGCGATCACGTGGTCGCCCCGGCGGCCACCTCGCGGGGGCGGCCGTCGCGGTAGCGCGGGTCGCCGACGGCCTCGAGGTAGACGAAGCGGTCGTTGTACCGGTGGAACACGCCGGCGATCTCCTGGGTCGGCTCGTGCCCCTTGCCGGTGACGATGACGGTGTCGCCCTCGCCGGTCGTGGCGACGGCGTGGCGCAGCGCGTCGGCCCGCGACGTGGTGATCTCGACGACGTCGGTGAGGTCCGGGCGGAGGGTGCGCACGCCGTCGAGGATCGCGGCGCGGATCGCGGCCGGGTCCTCCGAGCGCGGGTTCTCGTCGGTGACGACGAGCACGTCCGCCAGGCGCGCGGCGATCTCCCCGAGCATGGGTCGCTTGCCCTGGTCGCGGTCGCCGTCGGAGCCGAACACGAGGACGAGCCGGCCGGGTGTGATGGGGCGCACCGCCTCGAGCGCGTAGACCAGGGCGTCCGGGGTGTGCGCGTAGTCCACGATGCACAGCGCGTGGCCCTGGCCGCGCTCGACGACGCGCTCCATCCGCCCCGGGATCGCGGTGGCCGCGGCGACGGCGTCGATCGCGACGGCGAGCGGGACGCCCGCCTCGTGCGCGGCGACGACGGCGGCGGCCGCGTTCGAGACGTTGACGAGCCCGGGCAGGGGGCTGTGCGCGACGTGCTCGGTGCCGTCGGGCCCGCGCAGCACGAAGGCGGACCCCACACCGTCGAGCCCGATGTCGGCCGACACGACGCGCCAGTCGGCGGCGGTCGCGGCCGCGGAGTCGTCGTCGGGGTGGGTGGCGAGGGTCGCGACGGGGATCGGCGACGCGGCGGCCAGGCGCCGGCCCCACTCGTCGTCGACGAGCACGACGCCGCGCGCGGCGCGCTCGGGCGAGAAGATCGACGCCTTCGCGGCGAAGTAGCGCTCCATCGTGCCGTGGTAGTCGAGGTGGTCGCGCTGGAGGTTCGTGAACACGACGACGTCGAACCGCATCCCCGCGAGCCGGTGCAGCGCGATGCCCTGCGAGGACGCCTCCGTGACGAGCGCGGCGACGCCCTGCTCGCGGGCCGCGGCGAGCACACCGTGCAGCGCGGGAGCCTCGAGCGTGGTGCGGGGGCTCTCGATCGCGACGTCGCCCAGGCGCACCTCGACGGTGCCGAGCAGCGCGACCGAGCCGTGCTGCGCGCGCAGCGCGGCGTCGACGAAGTAGGCGGTGGTGGTCTTCCCGTTCGTGCCGGTCACCGCGACCGTGACGAGGTCGTCGGAGGGGCGGCCGTAGACGGTGTCGGCGAGCTCGCCGGCGAGGGCGCGGGGGTCGGCGGCGACCAGGACGGGCACGGCGCGCGGCAGCGGCGGCACCTGCGGCACCGCGTCGGTGGCGCTGTCGACGGTCGCGTCGCTGTCGACGGTCGCGTCGCCGGCCTCGCCGGCGGCCGCGCGGAGCAGCGCGCGGGCGCCGACCTCGTCGGTCACCACGGCGACGGCGCCGGCCGCGACCGCGGCGGCCGCGAAGCGCGCGCCGTGGGCGCGCAGACCGGGCACGGCGACGAACAGATCGCCCGCGCGGGCCTCGTCGCTCGCGACCGTCACGCCGGTGACGAGCACGCCGTCGAGCACGGCTTCGAGCGTGCCGCGGGAGGATCCGACGGTGCCGTGGAGCGCGTCGTCAGGGACGCCGTCGAGCCCGTCCGCCGTGCCGTCCGGAGATGCCGGGACGCCCTCGGAGGCGACGGTGAGCGCGTACGCCGCAGCGAGCTCGGCCAGCGGAACGGCCGGCACGCGCGTGGGTCGCAGCTGCGCCAGGGGTGCGGTCACGTCGAGCCAATCTACCCGTCGTACCCGGGCACGCTCATGTCTCCGCCGGGGGTCAGCGGGTACAGCGGCTCGGTCACGCCGGTCGGCGGGATGCCGAGCGTGGAGAGGGCGAACGACGCGATGTCGTGGAACACCGGGGCCGCGATCGTGCCGCCGAAGAACCCGTGCTGCGGCCGGTAGATGATGACGCCGACGGCGATCTGGGGGTCGTCGGCGGGCACGACGCCCACGAACGACGCGGCCGAGTCGGTGAGCCGGCCGTCCGTGGTGTTCGCCACCTGCGCCGTCCCCGTCTTGCCCGCCACCCGGTAGCCGTCGATGGCGGCGCGGTTGCCCGTGGCGCCGTCGGCCGAGGTCACGCTCTCGAGCATGAGGAGCATCTGGTCGGCCGTCTCGGGGCTCACCACGCGCACCGGGTCCGCCACCGTCTGGGGTGTGAAGGTCCCGCTGGAGTCGGTGAAGCCGGAGACGAGGTGCAGCTGGTTGCGCACGCCGCCGTTGCCGAGGGTCGCGATGACGTTGACGTTCTGCAGCAGGTCCACGGCCACGCCCTGGCCGAACATGCTCGCGTACTTGGTGCGGCCGTCCCACCCGTCGGGGTCGAGGTTGTAGCCGCCGCTCTCCCCCGCGAGCTCCACCCCGCTCGGCTCGTCCCAGCCGAACGCCTGCATGTACTTCGCGCGGGTCGCGTCCGACATGAGCGATCCGATCTGGATCGTGCCGGTGTTGGAGGAGTCCGCGAGGATGCCCGCGACCGTGAGCCGCTCGTCAGGGTGCTCGGTGTGGTCCTTGAACACCTGGCCGTTCGGCGTCGTGTAGTGGTAGGGCACGTCGAAGTCCGACGTCGGGCTGATGAGCCCCTCCTCCATCGCCGCGGCGACCGTGAGGATCTTGCCCGTCGAGCCGGGCTCGTAGGGGCTCTGCACCGCGTTGATCTTGCCGAAGCCGGTGGGCGCGTTGGGGTCGATCATGTCCGACTCGCACAGCGCGAGGACCTCGCCGGTCTTGACGTCGACCACGGTGGCCGCCGCCCACTCGGCGCCGGTCTCTGTCTTCTTGGCGTCGATGACCTGCTGGCACTGCTGCTGGAGGTCGAGGTCGAGAGTGGTGTGCACGGTCTCGCCGTCCCGCGCCGCCACGACGGTCTGCGCGGCCCCGGGGATGACGGTGCCGCCGACCCCGATCTCGACCGTGCGGCTGCCGTTGGTGCCGGTCAGCACGTCGTCGAAGCGGGACTCCAGGCCCGCCGCACCCTGCAGCGTGCCGTCGCCGTCGGTGTCGTTCACCCAGCCGACGATGCTGCCGGCTGTGCTGCCCCCGGGGTACACGCGCTTGGTCTTCTGCTCGGTGGTCAGGCCGTTGATGCCGAGGTCCATGACCTGCTGGCGCACCTCGGGCGTGACGTCCGTCGCGATGACCTTGTACCCCGCGGTGCCGGTGAGCGTGGCCCCCAGCTCGTGCTCGCTCACGCCGAGCAGCGGCGCGAGCGCCGCAGCGGCCGCGCTCGCGCCACGCCCCTCGACGGTCGAGTTGTCCTCGCCGTAGCGGACGTACGCGGGCACCTGCCGCTGGTCCACGACGACGTCGTAGCGCACCACCGAGGTCGCGAGCACGAACCCGTCGGCGTCGACGATCTCCCCGCGCGAGGCGTGCACCGTGTAGGTGCGCTCGCGCTGGCTGCGCGCCTGCTCCGCGAGCGCGGCGCCGTCGATCACCTGGACCTGGACGAGGCGGCCCGCGAACATGAGCAGCAGCACCAGCACGACGGCGAGCATCACCTTCTGCCGGCGCTGCGAGCTTCCGACGCGGATCGACGCCGCGCCGCCCCCGCCGGAACCGCCGGACCCACCCCGACCACCCGACCCTGGACCGCCGGCGCCCGAACCGGCACCGCGGCGGGGCCGCACCGGCGTGGCACGCGGAGCGCCCGCCCGGGACCGGTTGGCCTGCCGGGGCGCGCCGGTGTGCGGGCGCGGCGCACCCTTCGCGGGTGCGCCCTGTCGCGTCGGCTGCCGCGTGGTTGTGCGTGCGGTGGTCTGGCGTGCGGTGGTCTGGCGTGCGGCGCCCTCCCGGGACGCGGTGCCGGACGTCGTGCGGGGCGTCGCGCTCGCCGTCGCGCGGGGCGACGCCGCACGGGCGGTCCGCGGGGCGGGGACGGTCGAGCGGGCAGCACCCGCTGCGCGTGCGGCCTGCTGTGCCCCCGTCATGTGCCCCGATGCTGCCCGGCCGCCCCGCGCGCCCGGCGCCGACACGCCGGGCGACTGCGCCCGCGCCTGCGACATCGACGACGCCGTCACGCGCTCTGCACGGCCCGGACCCGGACGCGTCACTTGCCCGCGCCCTGGCCGCCGATCAGGGTGTGGTCCGACAGGCGCACGTAGGTGACGCCGTCGCTCGGCACGAGCCCCAGCTGCTGAGCGCGCAGCGTGACCTGCGCCGGCGAGGTGGTGTTCTCCAGGTCGGTGGCGAGCGTCTCGCGCTGCTCCTCCAGCGACGCGAGCGTGCTCGCCCGGTCGCGCAGCGTGTAGGAGGTCGCGGCCATCGAGGTGTTCAGCGCGAGCGCGCCGAGCAGGGCCGCGACGAGGATCGCGGCGCACAGCGCGAAGAACGGCGCGCGCGTGGCGTCCGGCGCAGCGTTCGGGACGATACGCAGGCGCGCGCGCGGCGACGGCGCGGCCACCGCGGTGCGCCGGGGGGCGTAGGAGCGGGCCGTGCCGATCCGTGCGGGTGCGACGCTCATGCCGATCTCCTGCTGCCGGTGCGCTGCTCGCGCATGTGGTCGGGGGTGGGACGCGTGCGGACCGCGGCGCGCAGACGCACGGACGCGGACCTGGGGTTGTGCGCGGTCTCGACGTCGTCGGCCTTCTCCGCGCCGCGGATCAGCAGCTCGAGGTAGGGCCGGTGGGTCTCGGGCTCGACCGGCCACTCGCGCGGCGCGCTCGAGCTCGCGCCACGGGCCAGCTCGCGCTTGACGATGCGGTCCTCGAGCGAGTGGTAGGACTCCACGACGATCCGACCGCCGACGGCGAGCACCTCCACCGCGCGCGGGATCGCGTCCTGCAGGATCTCCAGCTCGCGGTTCACCGCGATGCGCAGTGCCTGGAACGTTCGCTTGGCCGGGTGGCCGCCACCCTGCTGGGCGGCCCGCGGGACGGCGCGACGGACGAGATCGGCGAGCTCGGTCGAGGTGGTGAGGGGGCGCTCGGCACGCTCGCGGACGATCGTCCCCGCAATCCTCTGAGCGAACCGCTCCTCGCCGTAGACCCGCAGGATCCGCGTGAGCTCGCGCTCGTCGGCCTCGGCGAGCAGCTCCGCCGCGGTCTCACCCCTGCTGGAGTCCATCCGCATGTCGAGGGGTGCCGGCCGGGAGTAGGAGAAGCCCCGGTCGGCGTCGTCCAGCTGGAGCGAGGAGACGCCGAGGTCGAGGAGGACGCCCTGCACCGGCCGTCCGACCTGCGCCTCCACGACGTCGTCGATCTCGTCATAGGTCGCGTGCACGGGGGCGAACCGCTCGCCGAACCGTGCCAGGCGTGCCGCGGCGAGCGCGAGCGCCTGGGGGTCCCGGTCGATCCCGACCACCCCCGTCTGCGGGCACTGGCTCAGCAGGGCCTCGGCGTGACCGCCCATGCCGAGCGTGCCGTCGACGAGCACGGACCCCGGCTCGGTGAGCGCGGGGGCCAGGAGGTCGACGCACCGCTGGAGGAGGACCGGCACGTGGAGGTCGTCGGCGCGCCGTTCGGGCTGCGGATCCGGCTGCTCGATCGGGTCGAGCGGCGGCTGGTCGTGCTGGGTCATGTCACCTCCTCGGGTCTCGGCGAGTGCTCGGGCGGACGAGCGGGCTGTGGGCGGTCGGGGCGGCGGTGCGTGGGATGTGGGTGGGATGTAGGTGGCGGTGTGGGGTCGTGCTGCGGTGTGCTGTCGGACCAGGACTCCCTCCGAGGGCGCACCTGGCGCCGGGGAAGTGCGTCAGGGGCGTCGGCGGGAGACCTCGCACGACAGCGACGTGTCAGAACCCGGGCACCACCTCCCCCGCGGCGTCGTCGAACGCCGCGGACGCGACGGTGAGGTAGGCCTCCCAGGCCGCGGAGTCCCAGACCTCGAGCTTGTTGCCGGTGCCGACGACGGCGAGCTCTCGCTCGAGCCCGGCCCACTGGCGCAGCGTGGCCGGGATCGTGACGCGGCCCTGCTTGTCGGGGATCTCGTCGTGCGCGCCGGAGAGCAGGACGCGGTTGAAGTCGCGGGCCTCGCGGGACGTGAGCGGCGCGGCGCGGAGCGTGTTGTGGAGCGTCACGAACTCCGCCATCGGAAACACGAACAGGCACTTCTCGTGCCCTCGGGTCATGACGAGCCCGCCGGCGAGCTCCTCGCGGAACTTGGCCGGGAGGATCAGGCGGCCCTTCTCGTCGAGCCGGGGCGTGAAGGTCCCGATGAGCACGGTGCCTCACCTCCCCTGTCCCTCCGGAGCGCCGCCGTGCCCCGCTGGGCTCCACATTACTCCACAACCCTCCACCTCGGCCACGTCCGTGGCCCTCCTCGCGCTACGTGTCTTTCGTTGTCGCAGGTCAGAACCGGTGGAGCGAGGTGGAGTGACACGTGCGTCGCCCTGCCTCCCGTGGCCGCTCGGTGGCGCCTTCCCGAGAGGCCGCTGTTGCGCCGGCGCTGGGCGCCCGTGGGCTCGAAGCCCCTGGAACCGCGAAAACACGGGGGAATGAAGCGCTCACGCACGCGCCGGCGGCCGATCAGGCGGCTCAGCGCGGCGCCCCGGGGAGCGACGTGGAGGCGCCCCGGGGAGCGACGTGGAGGCGTCCCGGGGAGCGACGTGGAGGCGCCCCGGGGAGCGACGTGGAGGCGTCCCGGGGAGCGACGTGGAGGCGTCCCGGGGAGCGATGTGGAACGGCGCCGTCGACTCGCGCGACTCAGCGCGCGCCGGACAGCACGACGCCCCCGTGGCACGCGTCGTCGCGCAACGATCGGGGGCGTGGTTCGAACAGGAGGAGAGCGGGGCGGCGCTCGGGGTGCCGGGTCGGCGGCGTCACGAGCGGGGCGGCCACGCCGCCCCCGGTCCGGGTCAGCCGCGCTGGTCGCGCCGCTTGTCCCACCGCTCGTCGAGCCGGTTCATGAACGAGGACTTCTTCCGGGGCGCCTTGGCAGCCGCCACGCCGGCTGCTCCGCCCGCGTCTCCCGGCCGCGACGCCGAGGAGCCCCGCGAGAGCGCGAGCAGCACACCACCGAACATTGCGAGGAACCCCAGGAGCCCGAGCCAGGTCAGCTGCTGCGAGACGCCGCCGATGAGCATGGCCAGGCCGGCCGCGACCACGACGACACCGAGAATGACGGACGAGGTTCGACGACGGACCCCGCCGCCCTTGAACGTCTGGGCGAGCTTCGGGTCGTCAGAGCTGAGCTGACGCTCCATCTGCGCCAGAACACGCTGCTCGTACTCCGACAGGGGCATGGCGTCCTCCTCGAACAACCGTCAGGGTCCTAGGATATGCGCGGTTTCGGGGTGGCGGTAGTCGAGTCCCTCCGCAGTCCACTCCTCGGCCCGGGTTCGTCCGCGCGACGGCCGGTCCGATCTCCTCGCGAACGGTCCGGGACCGGCTCGCGTGCGCCGACGGCGGGGTCCGACGGCGTCGGCTGGGTCGCCGGGACGGGCGGCGCCTGCAGCAGCGAGGCCGCGACGGCGGCGCCGCCGCCGAACCGCCGATCGACGGCGTCGACCGCGACCTCCAGCGCGCGCCTGTCGTCGCCGTCGTCGCCGAGCGTTGCCTGCACCGGTGTCCCCGCGGCGACGACGAGGTCGTCGGCGCGGACGCCGATGAGGCGCACCCCCGTCGCCGGGACGTCGACCGCCGCCAGCAGCGCACGCACCGTGCCGTGCAGCGCGGCCGCGACATCGGTCGGGACGTCGAGCCGGCGCGACCGCGTCAGCGTCGTGAAGTCCGCGAGACGGACCTTGAGCGTCACGCCGCGGGCGAGCATCCCCGCCTCACGCAGACGCCGCGCGCACGTGTGGGTCTGCGCGAGCGCCGTGCGGGCGAGCTCGGCCCGGTCGGTGACGTCGACGGGGAACGTGTGCTCGGCCGAGACCGAGCGCTCGGTGCGTTCGGGGGTCACGACGCGCGGGTCGCGACCCCACGCCAGGTCGTGCAGCCGATGCGCGGCAGCCGGCCCCAGCCGGGCCGCGAGGGAGGACCGTGGCGCCGTCGCCAGCTCGGCCACGGTCCGGATCCCGAGGTCGGCGAGCCGGCTCGCCGTCGACTCCCCCACACCCCACAGCGCGGCGACCGGAAGCGCGTGGAGGAAGTCGACCGTCGCGTGCTCGGGCACGAGGAGCATGCCGTCGGGCTTGGCGCGCGTGGAGGCGACCTTGGCGACGAACATCGTCGACGCGATGCCGACTGAGATCGGGAGCCCGACCTCGCGGCGCACGCGCTCACGCACGAGCGTGCCGATCCGTGCCGGCGAGCCCAGCCGTCGACGCGCGCCGCTGACGTCGAGGAAGGCCTCGTCGACGGACACCTGCTGCAGCTGCGGGGTGATCTCGGCCAGCACCGCCATGACCTGGCGGGAGACGCGGCGGTAGGACTCGTGGTCCGGCGGGACGACGATCACCGACGGGAGCCGGGCGATCGCCGTCGCCATCGGCATGCCCGAGCGGATGCCGAACGCACGCGCCTCGTAGGTCGCCGCGAGCACGACCCCGCGCTCACGGCCGCCGACCACCATGGCGCGGCCGCGCAGCCCGGGGCGGGCGGCCACCTCCACCGAGGCGAAGAACGCGTCCATGTCGACGTGCAGGATCGGAGTGCCGGAGTCGTCCTCCCCCCACCGCCAGGGCCCACCACGCTCGTCCACGACCTCAGCCTATCGAACGCTCGTTCGACGCGGGACGCTGCGACCCACCGCGCTGGATCACCCGGTCGCCGGACCGCGAGACCGCCGGACGGCTGGACCGCTGGACCGCTGGACGACTCACGCTCCGACGTCGCGCAGGTGGTGGTGCACGTCGTGCCAGAAGTACTGCCCGAGCGTCACGACGGTGAACTCCGAGCCGTTCGAGCGGATCCCGCGGCGCGCGTGGTCTGCCTCGGTGACCGCGTCGAACCGGGCGGCCACCCGCTCCCCCGCCTCCGTCAGCTCCGTGGCCACCGCACGAGGGTCCTGCCCGGCGTAGTCCTGCTCGAGCGCCGTGGCGTCCTGGTCCCAGTTCGCGAACGCCGCGCCGTCCGTCGCGAGCATCTGCGCGAGGCGTTCGTCGAAGACGCGGAACACGTCGCGCGCGTGACAGGCGTACTCGAGGTCGGACCAGCGCTGCGGCGAGCGCCGCACCGACGCGTCCGGGCGCGCAAGTGCGGCCGTCCAGCGCGGCAGGCTCGCACGCACGAGCAAGCCGATCTCCGCCGGGGCCACCTCGCCCGCGGCGAGGCCGCACTCCGGGCACCGCTCGCGCAGCACCCACGTCCAGTCCTTGGTGTCCGGCTCGAGGCTCATGTTGTGAGTCTGGTGCAGGCACGTCTCCGCGTCATCGGTCCGCGGCCAGCCCGCCGCCGGCCCAGCGGCGTGCCGTCCTCGCGCACTAGGATCGCCCGATGGCGCGCCGTCGTTCCCTGCCAGGAGATCTTCCCGACGGAGTGGTCCCGATCGACACCGGGACGGTGGAGCTGGAGCCCGACCCGGACCGGCCGACGGCGGTCATGGTCTACGTCAACGGCGTCGAGTCCTCCTACATCGACCTCGCGGACCCGGGGCACCTCGAGTTCGAGTACATGCAGCAGATGCGCCTCGCGATGGCCGACCTGCTCGAGCCCTCGTCGACCGCACGCGTGCTCCACCTCGGCGGTGCCGCGTGCGCCTTCGCGCGCGCGATCCACCACCAGGCGCCGCACACCAGCCAGCTCGTCGTCGAGCTCGACGGCGAGCTCGCCCGCCTCTCGCGGGACTGGTTCGACCTGCCGCGCGCCCCTCGCCTGCGCATCCGCACGGCCGAGGCGCGTGCCGCGGTGGCGAGCCTGCAGCCGGACTCGTGGGACGCCGTCGTGCGCGACGCGTTCGCGGGCGCGCGCGTGCCCTCCCACCTCACGACCGTGGAGTTCCTCGAGCAGCTCGCGGCGATCCTGCGGCCGGGCGGGCGCTACCTCGGGAACCTGGTGGACAGCCCGCCGCTGCCGATCGCACGGCGAGAAGTGGCCACGGCCCGGGAGGTGTTCGCGCACGTGGCGCTCGCCGTCGAGCCGCCGATCCTCAAGGCGCGCCGGTTCGGCAATCTCGTGGTGATCGCGGGTGACACCCCGCCGGACGCTGGCCTGGCGCGGGAGCTGCTGGGGCTGCCGGCGCCGGTGCGGCTCGTGACCGGGCGCGAGCTCGACGACTTCGTCGGGACGTCGGCGCCGCTGCGGGACGTGGAGGTCGCCCCCGGCTGGGCGACGGAGAACGCCGGGTGAGACGGCGCGTGGCCCGCACCCCGAGGGGTGCGGGCCACGCGGAGGTGCGGGTCAGAGCGGGCGAACGCTCTCGGCCTGCGGACCCTTCGGGCCCTGCGTGATCTCGAACTCCACGCGCTGAGCCTCCTCGAGCGAGCGGTAGCCGTCCGACTGAATGGCCGAGTAGTGCACGAAGACGTCGGCGCCGCCGCCGTCCTGGGCGATGAACCCGTAGCCCTTCTCAGCGTTGAACCACTTGACGGTTCCCTGTGCCATGCGTGTCCTTCCGGGGAGTGGCACCCGACCCTGTGCCGGGCGCCCGGTGCTGCAGTGATCCCCACGCCGTGCTCGAAGAACATCAGACATTAGAGAAGCTGGTGCAACGGCTCCTAGTGTGTCAGAGCGGGGCGCCGGTGCGCCAGAAGCAGCGGCTGCGAGGTCGGCGTGTTCGCTCCGGGCGTTCCGGTGCGGGCCGGGGAGGGTGAGCGCGCGCGACGCGTCGAGCGTCAGGCGCGCTCGCCGTCGCCGGCCTCGTCGGGCCGGCCGTCCTCGACCGAGCCCTGCTCGGCGAGGAACGCCTCGAACTGCGCCGCGAGCTCGTCGGCCGTCGGTACCTCCTCGCTCGCAAGCAGGCTCCGACCGGCGGCCTCCTGGTAGGCGTCGTACTGGTTCTCCAGCGCCTGGACCACGGCCGCCACCTCGGGCGACTCCGCGATCTGCCGGTCGACCTCCGAGGCCACCTCGGCCGCGGCGCGCTCGAGCGCCGTGACGTCGAGGTGCGCGCCGGTGACCCGACCCACCCGTCGGACCAGCTCGGCTGCTGCGGCCGGGTACTCGGCCTGCGCGAGGTAGTGCGGGACGTGGACGGCGAAGCCCATCGCGTCGTGACCCCAGGCACCGAGGCGGTACTCCAGCAGCGACGAGGCGCTGCCGGGGACCTGGACCGTCCCGAACACCGAGCCGTCGACGTCCACGAGGCCCTCGCGCGTGCCGTGCGAGGTGACCGCGATCGGGCGGGTGTGCGGGACGCCCATGGGGATGCCGTGCACGCCTACCGTGGTCCGCACGCCGAGGCGCTCGACGATCTCGCGCACCGCGCTGGCGAACTTCTCCCACCGCAGGTCCGGCTCCACGCCGTGCAGCAGGAGGACGCCGCCCTGGTCCGTGGCCAGGTAGTCGAGCGCGAGCTCGGGGTCGGAGTACTCGGTGAAGCTGGTCTTCTCGAACGTCATCGGCGGGCGGCGCGAGCGGTAGTCGAGCAGCTCGTCGACGTCGAAGGTCGCCACGCGCTCGGACGCGTGCGTGGCGAGCAGGTGCGAGACCACGAGCGCGCCGGCGTGGCCGGCGTCCATCGAGCCGCGCAGCGCGTGCACGAGCACGGGCACGTCGATCTCGGCGACGGCACGCGGCAGCCAGGGCGCGCTCGTCACGTCGTCGGGATGCAGTGCCTCGGCGCCGCCGGACGCGGGTCGCGCGGCGCCCTCTCCCGGCACGGTCTCGTCGAGCGTGGCCGCCTCGGGCGTGCCCGACGGCGAGGCACTGGCTCCGAGGTCGGGTGCGGCGGCGCTCTCGTCGCTCGCGCTGCCGCGTCCGGTGGTCTCGTCGCGCCCCTGATCGCCGTCGCCTCGCCCGCTCGGCACCCCGAGCGGTGGGTGATCGGCGAGGTCCCAGTGGAACAGTGCCGAGGGATCCATGTCGCCTCCCGTGCGTTCTCGTTCTTGCTCGTCCGTCGGCGCGGACCTCGTCCGCGCGGCCACCCCCGTGGCCTTCCAGGGACGACAACAGCCCCGTCGCCCCCCGCATTCCCGCCGCCGCGCCCCACCCTGTGCCGGCCCGCGCACGACCGGCCGAGCTGCGTGCGCCATAATGGACGGCCGGTCGAGACGCGAGCAGGAGGCTGGGTGGACGCAGCAGGATCCGACGACGCGCTTCTCGCCGCCCAGCTGCGCCACGAGCAGACGGTGGTCGACGGCGTGTACGCGCGCCTGGACGACCTGCGGGAGAACGCGCGGGCGCACCTGGAGCGCGTGCGCGGTGACGGCTCCAGCGGGACCCACCAGGCGCGCTCCGAGCGCGACTCGTTCGCCACGCTCTACTCCGAGCGCCTCGCGACGTACGACGCGGTGGAGCAGAAGCTGGTCTTCGGCCGCATCGACCTGCGCCCCGACGCCGAGCCCGCCGCTCGCGAGGACGGCACGCCGCCCGGCGGGACGCGCTACGTCGGGCGTATCGGGATCTCCGACGAGTTCCACTCCCCCGTGCTCACGGACTGGCGCGCCCCGGCCGCGCGTCCCTTCTACCAGGCCACCGCCGCGAACCCCGGCGGCGTCGTGCGGCGACGTCACCTCTCCACCCGGGACCGCGCCGTCGTGGGCATCGAGGACGACGTGCTCGACGCCGACGCACTGGACGAGGACTCCCGCGCGACGCTCGCCGGCGAGGGCGCGCTGCTCGCGGCGCTCGGCGAGCACCGCACCGGGCGGATGCACGACATCGTCGCCACGATCCAGGCCGAGCAGGACGAGATCATCCGGTCCGACGTCGAGGGCGTGCTCGTGGTCCAGGGCGGCCCCGGCACGGGGAAGACCGCCGTCGCGCTGCACCGCGCCGCCTACCTCCTCTACGCCCACCGTGAGCGCCTGGCGCGCTCGGGCGTGCTGCTTGTCGGGCCGTCCGACGCGTTCCTGCGGTACATCGAGCGCGTGCTCCCCGCGCTCGGCGAGACGGGCGTCGTGCCCACCACGATCGCGACCCTGCTCCCCGACGTCACCGCGACGGCGGTGGAGGAGCCGGCCGTCGCGCGCGTCAAGGGCCGCACCGCGATGGCGGGCGTGATCCAGCGCGCCGTGGCGGCGCGTCAGCGCGTGCCGGCCGAGGTGACCCGCTTCCGGCTGGGCTCGGTCGAGCTGGAGATCCGCCCGGACGACGTGGCGGCGGCGCGCGCGCGTGCCCGCCGCGCCCACCAGCCGCACAACGCCGCGCGCGTCGTGTTCGTCCGGCAGATGCTCCAGGTCCTGGCGCGGCAGTACGCCGAGGCGATCGGCGCCGACCTCGGTGGCAGCGACCTCGCCGAGGTGTCGGAGGACCTGCGCGCCCACCGCGACGTCCGCGTCGCGCTCAACCTCGCGTGGATGCCGCTGAGCCCCGAGGGGCTGCTGCGCGATCTCTGGGCGAAGCCGCACCGGCTCGCGGAGGTGGCCCCCGGGCTCGCCGCGCGCGACCGCGCACTGCTGCGCCGCGACCCCGACGCTCCGTGGACCGAGGCCGACATCCCCCTCCTGGACGAGGCCGCCGAGCTCATCGGCGAGCGGATCGACCCCGAGCGCCAGCGCGCCCAGCTGGCTGCGGCGGCGCAGGCCCGCGACGAGCTCGCGTACGCGCGGGCGACGCTGCGGTCCCTGGGCGGCTCCGGCGAGGGTCTGCCCGAGGTGACGGCCGAGATGCTCGCGTCCCGGATGGCCGAGTCCGGCCCGGCGCGGACCACCGCAGAGCGTGCGGCTGCCGACCGGGGCTGGACCTACGGCCACATCGTCGTCGACGAGGCGCAGGAGCTGTCCCCGATGGCGTGGCGCAGCCTGCTGCGGCGCTGCCCGAGCCGGTCCTTCACGGTGGTGGGAGACACCGGGCAGACCTCGTCGGCAGCGGGAACGACGCGGTGGCGGGACGTGTTCGACCGGCTCGACCGCGGGTGGCGCCTGGCGGAGCTGACGATCAACTACCGCACGCCCGCGTCCGTCATGGACGCCGCGACCGAGGTGCTGCGCGCCGCCGTCGCCCGCGAGGGGCTCGACGTCGACGTCGCACCCGTCGTGTCGGCGCGCGACGTCGAGGGCGCGCTGCAGCGCAGCGACGACCTGGCGACGGCCGTGGCCGACTCCCGCGCACTCGGCGGCACGACGTGCGTGGTCGCGCCGACCGCGGCGGTCCCGGCGCTGCGCGCCCGGCTCGGCGCGCCGCGGATCGACCTCACCCAGCCGCTCGTGGTGCTGGACCCCGTCGAGGTCAAGGGCCTGGAGTTCGACACCGTGGTGGCGCTCGACGTCGCACGGATGAGTCGCGGCGACGCGTACGTCGCGATGACGCGGGCCACGCGGCGGCTGACCCTCGTGGGCGACCTGCCCGAGGGGCTGCCCGACGGCGCGGGTGACGGCGTGCGTGACGGCGTGCGTGACGGCGTGCGTGACGACGAGCGTGACCGTCTGCCCGAGAGCGCGGCGGACGGTCTGCCCGAGAGCGCCTGAGGCGTCCCCCTCTCCCGCGCGACTGCGACCGCGCCCACCTGCCGGACCGATTTGGGACGCCGCGGAGGCCGCGCGAGAATGGTCCCGTGCCCCGCGCTCTGCTACTCGAGAACATCCACCCGCTCGCCACGACCCTCCTCGAGGAGTCCGGCTACGACGTCACCTCGCTCAAGGGAGCCCTCGACGAGTCCGAGCTCATCGAGGCCCTCGACGGCGTGTCGCTGCTCGGGATCCGTTCCAAGACCCAGGTGACCGACGCGGTCCTCGCGGCGTCGCACCTGGACGCGGTCGGAGCCTTCTGCATCGGGACCAACCAGATCGAGCTCGCCGCGGCGGCCCAGCGCGGCGTCGCGGTCTTCAACGCGCCGTTCTCCAACACCCGCTCGGTCGTCGAGCTCGTGCTCGGCGAGATCATCGCCCTGAGCCGACGACTCACCGTGCAGAACTCGGCGCTCCACAAGGGCACCTGGAACAAGTCCGCGAGCGGCGCCCACGAGGTGCGCGGCCGCACCCTCGGAATCGTCGGCTACGGCAACATCGGCACGCAGCTGTCGGTGGTCGCCGAGGCGCTCGGCATGCGCGTCGTGTTCTACGACACGGCCGAGAAGCTCGCGCTGGGCAACGCCCACCGGATGCCCTCGCTCGACGCCCTGCTCGAGGAGTCCGACGTCGTGACGCTCCACGTGGACGGACGACCCGGCAACGCCGGCATGTTCGGCGCGGCGCAGTTCGCGTCGATGCGCCCGGGTGCGCTCTTCCTCAACCTTTCCCGCGGGTTCCTCGTGGACTATGCCGCGCTGCGCGCGCGGATCGAGGACGGGTCGCTCGCGGGCGCGGCGGTCGACGTCTTCCCGACCGAGCCGAAAGCGCAGGGCGAGGCGTTCGAGAGCGACCTGCGCGGCCTGCCGAACGTGATCCTCACCCCGCACGTCGGCGGCTCCACCGAGGAGGCCCAGCACGACATCGGCCAGTTCGTGGCCGGCAAGCTGCGCGACTACCAGGAGCTGGGCGCCACGTACCTCTCGGTGAACGTGCCGGGTCTGGTGCTCGACCGCCCGCGGGAGGGGTCGCAGCGCGTGACGCTGCTGCACCAGAACGTGCCGGGCGTGATGGCCCAGCTCAACGAGGTCCTCTCCCAGCACGGTGCGAACGTGGAGTACCAGGTGCTCGGCACCTGGGGGCAGTTCGGCTACGCCGTCACCGATGTCTCCGGCACGCTCCCCGAGGGCGTCGTCGAGACGATCTCGAAGGAGTCGACGACGATCCGGGCGCGCGTCCTCGACGCCTGATCCGAGATCCGTCTCGGCGGGCTGCGCACGAGCAGGCGCTCCGGTCCTCCGGCACGCCCGCCGCGCTCCCACCCGCCTGCTCGCGGCGAGGGAGCGCGTGAGAACGAGAACGGGGACGGGCGGCTCGGAGCCGCCCGTCCCCGTTCTCACGTCGACCGCTCAGCCGGACTTGCGGCGGAAGACCTTGTGGCCGTGCCCGCCGTCGTTCGCGTGCCCCTCGAGCGCGTCGTGGCCGTGGCCCTTGGCGCCGGCGGCGTGCTGCCCGGCCTTCTTGGCCTCGAGCGCCTCGCGGAACTTGGCCTTCACGTCCTCCGGCACGGCGGCGGCCTCCTTGTCGGGGGTGGTCATCGACGACTCCTCTCCGCGCCGGTGGCGCCATTCGGTGCAGCGCACGGTGCGCTGACGTCCAGCATTCCCGACAACGCGCCCGTGGGCCAGGCCATTGCCGGGCGCGCCCGGCACGGCCGGGGCGGCGGGGCGGCGTCCTGGTGTGCGGGAACGCCGTGGGTGGCCGCGCGCCCAGGGCACTCACGGGGCGACCGTCCGCTTCGCCGACCGACCGGCCACCGTTCGCCGACCGACCGTCAGCCCCGAGAGGTGACGGTCTCGCCGATGGCCGGCTCGGCGCCGTCGACCGCGTCGCCGTCGCGCTCGGCGTCGACCGCGCGTTCGCCGTCGCGCTCCCGCCGGCTGTCCGCATTGAGGTCACCGAGCGCTGCAGAGGCACCCGCCTGCACGAGCTCCTCGGCCGTACCGGGGCGGCCCGCGCGCTCGGCGCGCAACGCGGCGATGGCGCTCTCGAAGTCGGCGAGCGAGCTGAAGTCCTGGTAGACGGAGGCGAACCGGAGGTACGCGACCTCGTCGAGCTCGCGGAGCGGTCCGAGGATCGCGAGGCCCACGTCGTGAGCATCGACCTCGGCCGTGCCGGTCGCACGCACCGCCTCCTCGACACGCTGCGCGAGGACCGCGAGGCTGTCGTCGCTGACGGGCCGGCCCTGGCACGCCTTGCGCACCCCCAAGACGACCTTGTCGCGACTGAACGGCTCGACGACGCCGGACCGCTTCACGACCGAGAGGCTCGTGGTCTCCACCGTGGAGAACCGGCGACCGCACTGGGGGCACTGGCGGCGTCTGCGGATCGATGAACCGTCGTCACTCGTGCGCGAGTCGATGACGCGGGAGTCGGTGTGGCGGCAGTACGGGCAGTGCACGACGTCTCCGTCTGGTCGGCAGACCCCTCGGCGGGGCACGGGCCCCCATCCTCGCACGCAGACCTGGGCCGACCTGGAAGCGCCCGCCGGACCATGCTCACCCCGAGGCGAGTCGCTCCAGGCCATGGCAGCCGCCCGTCCACGCCGCCGGTGCGTCCCTGCCGCCGGTGCGTCCCTGCCGCCGGTGCACACCCGGCGACGACCCCGGCGCCGACGCCTCGGGCACCGCCGGCCGGCGCGCGACCTCGGCAGGCGTCAGCCGCGTCAGCTGCCGGAGGGCAGCCGGAGCTCCTGACCCGCGACCAGGTCGCTGCTCGCCATGCCGTTGAGGTTCTGGATGTCGGCGACGACCTCCCGCACGTCGCGGTCCCCCGCGATGCCGGTGGCGATGCTCCACAGCGTCTCGCCGGGGGCCACCACGACGACCACGGAGGGGTCGGGCTGCCAGGGCTGGTCGGCCACGGCCTGCACCGCGAACGACGCGGTGCCGAGCGTGAGCAGCGTCGCCAGGACCGTCAGGACGAGGCGCCCGCGTCGCGTGAGCCTCATCCGGTGGCTCCCCGCGGTGCTCCCGTCCGCTGCGCGGACGGTGCTCGACGCAGGCCGAGCCGTCACGGAGCGGGTCTGCTGCGCTGCCGGGTACACGATCGTGCTCATCGGTTTCTCCCCTCGAACGCCTGTGCGGCGAACGTCTGTTCGAGAGCGTACGGCACGACCTCGGAGATGTCGACACACCGGTTCGAACAGATGTCGGACATTTCGTGCGGTCTCGTCGTACGCTTGTTCCACGCAGAGCACATCACCGACCACTGACATCCCCCCGGGCACCGCTGCCGGAGCCGTCAGGGGATCGGCCGGGACGCACCCCCAGGGGGCGTGGAGGGAGAGAACCGATGACCGTGAGGGACCCCCGCGTGCTCACCGTGCGTCAGCGCGCGGTGCTCGAGGTGATCCGACGCAGCGTGCAGGAGCGGGGCTACCCGCCGAGCATGCGAGAGATCGGGCTGGAGGTCGGGCTCACGTCACCCTCCAGCGTGAAGCACCAGCTCCAGCAGCTGGAGGAGAAGGGCTACCTGCGGCGCGACCCGCACCGCCCCCGTGCTATCGAGGTGGTCGCCGAGGCTCCGGTGATCTCCGCGGTGCCGGGGCGCACGCCTCGGGCCGACGCCGAGGCGGCCGCGTACGAGGACCGGCGTCAGACGTCCGGTCCGCTGCGTCCGCCGGCGCCCGGCGCGCTTCCGGCACAGGTCGTCCTGCCCGAGCCCACCGACGCACAGACGTCGTACGTCCCGGTGGTGGGCCGGATCGCGGCGGGTGGGCCGATCCTCGCCGAGCAGACCGTCGAGGACGTGTTCGCCCTGCCGCGCCGGATCGTCGGCGACGGTGAGCTGTTCCTGCTCCAGGTCGTCGGGGAGTCGATGATCGAAGCCGCGATCTGCGACGGCGACTGGGTCGTCGTCCGTCGTCAGAACGTCGCCGAGAACGGCGAGATCGTTGCCGCGATGATCGACGGCGAGGCCACCGTGAAGACGCTGCGACGCACCCCGGACGCCCTCTGGCTCCTGCCCGCGAACCCGCTCTACTCCCCCATCGACGGACGCGACGCGGAGATCCTCGGCCGCGTCGTCGCGGTGCTTCGTCGGCTCTGAGGCGCCGCGCGAGCCTCGGGGGTCGGGCCCGAACGGACCCGGCCCGACGTGCCCGCCCGGACGGCACCCGCACCGACGGCTCGGCGCCCGACCGGACTCCGGTCGAGCGCCGAGCCGATCGCGGTCAGAACCCGAGCTGGCGTGCCGCCTGGCGGATGTGCTCCGCGCTGCTGCGCAGCAGGTTGAGCTCCTGGGCGCTCATGGGGATCGCGAGCCGCGCGCCGGCGCCCGCGCGATCGACCACGGTCGGCATCGAGAGGCACACGTCCCCGACACCCGCCAGCTCGCCTGCGACCTGGGTGGAGATGGGCAGCACGCGGTGCTCGTTGCGCAGCACCGCCTCGATGATCCGGGTCACGGAGAGGCCGACCGCGTAGTTCGTCGCCCCCTTGCCCTCGATGATCGAGTACGCGGCGTGCACCACGTCGTGCCCGATGCGGCGCCGCAGCTCGTCGGTGAACACCGGCTCGCCGTCGGCCCCGAGCCACTCCAGGAGCGGGACGCCGGCGATCGAGGCCGAGCTCCACATCGGCACCTCGGAGTCGCCGTGCTCGCCGAGGATGTAGGCGTGCACGTTCTGCACGGCCACGCCGCACTCCCGGGAGATCTGGAACCGCAGGCGCGAGGAGTCCAGCACCGTGCCGGACCCGAACACCTGCGACGGCGGAAGGCCGGTGAGCTTCTGCGCGGCGTACGTCACGACGTCGACGGGGTTCGTCACCATGATCTGGATGGCGTGCGGCGCGATCTCGACGAGCGTCGGCAGCACCTTCTTCACGAGGCCGACGGTCTTGGCCGCCAGCTCCATGCGGCTCTGGCCCGGGTCCTGCTTCGCCCCCGCCGTGAAGACCACGATGTCGGCGTCGCGGCAGATCTCGATGTCGTCGCTGCCCTCGATCGTGGCCTGCGGGATGAACTCGATCCCGTGGCCGATGTCGGCCGCCTCCGCCTTCACCTTGGGGGCGTTGACGTCGTAGAGCACCACCCGGCGGGCGGCCCCGCGGACGAGTGCGGTGTAGGCGAGAGTGGAGCCCACCGACCCTGCGCCCACGATCGCGACGGTGGAGTAACGACGGAACGGGTTCTCCAGACCGTCGTCGCCGAGGAAGGACACCGACGGGCTGGCCGGCGCTGACGTGGGGTCGTGCGGCTGGTCGCTCATGGGTTGATGCTAGTGAGACTCGGCGGCAAGTCGACGCAGCGCTCCGCGAGCGATCTCGCCGTCCCGGGTCGGCCACATCGGCGGCAGGGACCGCTCGAGGAACCCGCCGTAGCGCGCGCGGACGAGCCGGGAGTCCAGGATCGCGACGACGCCGCGGTCCTGTGTCGACCGGACCAGGCGTCCCACGCCCTGCGCGAGCAGCAGGGCGGCGTGCGCCGCCGAGACGGTGAGGAACTCGTTCTTCCCGCGCCGCGCCGCCACCTCCGAGCGTGCCTGCACGACGGGGTCGTCCGGTCTCGGGAACGGGATGCGGTCGATGACCACGAGGCGGTTCGTGCGGCCGGGGACGTCCACGCCCTGCCACAGCGACAGGGTGCCGAAGAGGCTCGTGGCGTCGTTCTCGCGGAACCGGGCCACCAGGGTCGCGAGCACGTCGTCGCCCTGGCAGAGCACCTCCAGCCCGGTCGCCGCCCGCACGTGCGCGGCCGCGAGCTCGGCCGCGCGCCGCGAGGAGAACAGGCCGAGCGCACCTCCGCCCGAGGCCGTGACGAGCGAGACCAGCTCCTCGAGCATCGCGTCGCTCGGCGTCGGACCCGGCGCCGGCAGGTGCGCCGCCACGTAGCGGATCGCCTGGCGCCGGTAGTCGAACGGGCCCGGCACGGTGAGCTCGCGGTAGGTGTCGGCCCCATGCAGCCCGACGTCGTGCGCCGCCCCCTCGAACGTCCCGCCGATCCGCAGGGTCGCCGAGGTCAGGACCGCGCCGCGGTCGGTGAGCAGGTGCTCGGCGACGAGGCCGGCGACCTCGAGCGGCGCGACCCGCAGCCGCCGGGAGCCGTCGGTGAGCTCCTCGCACCACAGGACGTCGCGGCGCTGGGCGACGGCGTCGGACAGCAGGCGGTCCACGATCTCCACGCCCACCGTGAGCGCCGAGCGCGCCATCTGCAGAGCGCCGTCGGGCGCGGCCCCCGAGGCCGGCTTCGTGGCCGTCAGCGCCTCCCGGAGCGCGGCGCCCAGCAGCGTGACGATCCCCTCGAGCTCGACGCTCAGGCCCGACGGGAGCCGGCCGGGCGGTACCTCCGCGAGCGCCGCGGACAGCGCGTCCGCCGCGTCGTCGAGGCTCGCGACGACGGCGCCCGCGTGCCGGCGCACCATGCGCGCGGTGCGCCCCACGCTCGCGGCGGAGAGCTCGGCAGTCGCCGCCGCGCGGGCGCGCGCCGCCAGCTCGTGCGCCTCGTCGACCACGACGGCCTGGTGCTCGGGCAGCACCCCCGGCGAGCCAGAGGCCGCGATCCCCAGGATCGCGTGGTTGGTCACCACGACGTCGGCCGCGTGGGCGGCGACCTTGGCGCGCTCGGGGAAGCACTCGGCCAGCAGCGGGCAGCGTGGGCCGAGGCAGTCCATGGCAGGGACGGACACCTGCCGCCAAGCGCGGTCGCTCACGCCGGGCACCAGATCGTCGCGGTCGCCGGTCTCGGTCTCCTCGGCCCACGTGCGCAGCCGGACGACCTGCTCCCCCAGCGACTCCTCCTCGGCGCCCGCGGGGTGCTCGGTCGCGAGGTCGAGCGCGAAGAGGCCAGGCGCCTCGTCCGGGTACCCGCCGTCGAGCCGGTGCCGGCACAGGTAGTTGTGCCAGCCCTTGAGCAGGGCGACCTGCGGCGCCCGCGGCAGCAGCGGCTCGAGCGCACCGGACACGAGCGGGAGGTCCTTGATCAGCACCTGACGCTGGAGCGCGAGCGTCGCGGTCGAGACCACGACACGCTCGTTGCGCGTCACCGCGTGCACGACGGCGGGCACGAGGTACGCGAGCGACTTGCCGGTCCCGGTCCCGGCCTCCACGAGCAGCGGCACGCGATCCTCGAGCGCGTCCCAGACCCCGTGCGCCATCGCGTGCTGACCCTCACGACGCTCACCGCCGAGCGCGGTCACGACGGCGTCGAGCGCCTCGTCGAGGTCGACGTCCGAGCCGGAGCCGCTCGCCGACCCGCTCGCCGACGAGGCCGCGGACGCGGCCACACCGCCCTCTGCCGTCTGGACGGCGGCGGCCTCGACGTCGGCCTCCGCGCCGGCAGCGGCAGCGCCAAGGCTCGAGCGCGTTCCGCTCACGCGCGTCTCACCCACGCGCCCTCACCGACCGTCCCTCGGCCACGTGCGCGGGCAGGACCCGCGCGGTCATCCGACGGCGGCGCGCAGCTGGGCGGCGAGCGCCTCGTCGACGCGCGCGCGCAGGCGGGTGCCGTCGGCGCCGTGCTCCTCGGTCAGCACCTCACCCGTGGTGTGCGCCTGGTGCACCAGGTCGCCGCGCGTGTAGGGCACGACGACGTCGACCTCCACGGCGGGTCGCGGCAGCAGCTCGGCGACGAGGCGGCGCAGCTCTTCGATGCCCGCACCCGTGCGGGCCGAGACCGCCACGGTGTGCGGTCCGGCCGAGCGCAGCCGGGCCAGCGTGTCCGGGTCGGCGAGGTCGGCCTTGTTGAGCACGAGCACCTCGGGCACCTGCGCGAGGTCGATGTCGGCCAGCACCTCCCGCACGGCCGCGATCTGGCTCTCCGGGTCCGGGTGGGCGGCGTCGACGACGTGCAGCAGCAGGTCGGCGTCCGCCACCTCCTCCAGCGTCGAGCGGAACGCCTCGACGAGCTGGTGCGGCAGCGACCGGACGAATCCGACGGTGTCGGCGATCGTGTAGGCGCGCCCGTCGGGCGTCTCGGCCCGGCGCACGGTCGGGTCGAGCGTGGCGAACAGCGCGTTCTCGACGAGCACGCCGGCACCGGTCAGCCGGTTGAGCAGCGAGGACTTCCCGGCGTTGGTGTAGCCGGCGATCGCGACCTGCGGGACCGTGGACGCCTGGCGCTGGGCGCGCTTGGCGCCGCGCGCCGGCGCCATCGCCTTGATCTCGCGGCGCAGCTTGGCCATCCGGTTGCGGATGCGGCGCCGGTCCAGCTCGATCTTCGTCTCGCCGGGACCGCGCGAGCCCATGCCCGCACCGGCGCCGCCGACCTGACCACCGGCCTGCCGGGACATCGACTCGCCCCAGCCGCGCAGGCGCGGCAGCAGGTACTCCAGCTGTGCGAGCTCGACCTGAGCCTTACCCTCGCGGGACTTCGCGTGCTGGGCGAAGATGTCGAGGATCAGCGCCGTCCGGTCGACGACCTTGACCTTGACCACGTCCTCGAGCGCACGACGCTGCGAGGGGGCGAGCTCGCCGTCGACCACCACGGTGTCCGCCCCGGTGTCGGCGACGATGCCCGCGAGCTCGGCGGCCTTGCCGGAGCCGAGGTAGGTGCCGGGGTCCGGCGTCTGACGACGCTGCAGCAGTCCGTCGAGCACCTGCGAGCCCGCGGTCTCGGCGAGCGCCGCGAGCTCGCGCAGCGAGATCTCGGCCGCCTCGGCGTCGGAGTGCCACAGCCCCACGAGCACGACCCGCTCGAGCCGCAGCTGGCGGTACTCGACCTCGGTGACGTCCTGGAGCTCGGTCGACAGCCCGGCGACGCGCCGCAGCGCGGAGCGCTCGGCGAGATCGAGCTGATCGCCGTCGGCGTCCGAGGGGGCTCCGGCACCCTGCGCCATCACGGCGGTTCCCGAGCGGGCGAGGATGCGCTCGACGACGCGTCGCGCCTCGTCGGACTCGCGGGTGGCACCGTGCGTCGCGCGCTGGTCCGACGTGTCGGCGCCGTGGGGGGTGAGCTCGTTCATGGTCTCCTTCGTGGTCGCCGGTCCTGTGTCGGCGGCCGCTGCACGGCGTTCCGTGCGGGCATCCATGGTCCCACGGGCGCCGCGCGACGGGCGAGGGATATACACAGGCCTTCGCCCAGGGCGCACCGCGCAACGCCCCGCGCGACGGCCGCGGCACCACGCCGCACCACGCGACGGCGAGCGGCCCTCCCGTCGCGGCCTCACCTACGCTGGCGGTCGTGACCGGCGACCACTACTTCACCGCGGCGCCCGCGTCCGAGCAGGAGCGGCGCACGATCGACGTCCACCTCGCGGGCCGCGACCTGCGGCTGACCACCGCGAGCGGGGTGTTCTCCGCCGACCACCTCGACTCCGCGACGCGGATCCTGCTCGGCGCGGTCCCGCCGCCCCCGCCCGAGGGCGTGCTCGTCGACCTGGGCTGCGGATGGGGCCCGCTCGCCCTCGCGCTCGCCCTCGCCGCGCCCGGGGCGCGCGTGCTCGCCGTCGACGTCAACGAGCGCGCGCTCGAGCTGACCCGGACCAACGCCGCGGCGGTCGGTGCGACGAACGTGACGGCACTGCGACCCGAGGACGTCGAGCCCGACGTCCGGGTCGACGCGCTCTGGTCCAACCCGCCGATCCGGATCGGCAAGGCGGCGCTGCACGACCTGCTGCGGCTGTGGTTGCCCCGCCTCGCGGACGACGGCGTCGCGCACCTCGTCGTGGCCAAGCAGCTGGGCGCGGACTCGCTCGCCCGCTGGCTCGTCGAGACGCTCGGCGCACCCGTCGAGCGGGTGACGAGCCAGGGCGGCTTCCGGGTGCTCCGGGTCGGACGGCCGACGACGGCGTAGCCGTCCGGGAGATCGGCCCGTGCAGCGGCCGGCTCGGCCCCTCGGTGCGGGCCCTCGGTGCGGACCTTCAGCGCGGCCGCACGTCCGCGACGAGCACCGCGGGACCGATGAGCTCGACCTCGCCGTCGGGCGCCAGCACGACGCGCACGGTCCCGCCCGGCACGTGCACGTCCCACACGTCGGGCGCGCCGGGACCCGCCCACACGCGGGCGGCCACGGCGGCCGCGCACGCGCCGGTGCCGCACGAGAGCGTCTCGCCGACGCCGCGCTCGTGCACCCGCATCCGGATCTCGCCCACCGCAGTCCACGCCTCGACGCGCTCGCCGAGCGCCTGGACGATCTCGACGTTGGTCCCCTGCGGCGGCACGGGCACGACGGCGGGCGGCCGGGTGAGTTCCGCGGCCGCGAGCTCGGCGTCGCTCGCCACCGCGATGACCACGTGCGGGTTGGGCATCGTGATGCTGAGGCCCGGTCGCGCGCCCTCGACGCCGGCCACGCTCACCTCGGCGTCGAAGCCGGCCGCGAGCGCCGCGTCGCCCCCGGGGGCTCCCCAGCGCCCCATCGCGACGGCGACCAGGTCGCCCTCGGCACGCACGTCCAGCACGCCCGCCCGCGTCCCGACGGCGAGCGCCGCGCCGTCCGGGAGCGCCACGAGGCCCTGGTCCACGAGGTAGCGCAGGTACACCCGGATCCCGTTGCCGCACATCTCCGCGACGGAGCCGTCGGCGTTGCGGTAGTCCATGAACCACTCCGCGCGCGCCGCGTCCGCGCCGAGCACGTCGGCCAGCCCGGGCTCGACGGCGAGCAGCGCCTGCGTCCGAACGGCGCGGATCAGCCCGTCCGCGCCGAGGCCACGGTGCCGGTCCGTGAGCGAGGCGACCGCGACGGGGTCCAGGTCGAGCGCAGCGTCGGCGTCGGTGAGCAGCACGAAGTCGTTGCCCGTGCCGTGCCCCTTGACGAGGTCCGGCCAGCGCCGGACGGGCTCGGCGGAGCTCGACGCCGGGCCCGGGTTCGTCGCCGGGCCCGGCATGGTGCCCGTCGGGGTGCTCGTCACCCGGGCAGGATACGCGGGGCGCCCCGTGTGCCCGTGCCGGCCGTCCGGGCCGAGCCGGAACGGCGAGCGCGGCGAACCCAGCGATCCGTCCCGCAAACCGCCCCCGAACCGGCACGAATGACCGGCACCGCCAGACGCTCGGTCCGACCCCGGCCGCGAACCCAGCGATCCGTCCCGGTCTCGGCCCCCGACCCGGCACAGATCGCTGGCGCCGCCACGCGAGGGAACCCGAAGCGTCGGTCGGTCCGTCGTCAGCCGCGGTCAGCCGCCGCGGCCGCGAGCGCCCCGAGCGCGAGCTCGACCTGGCGGGCGAGCGGTTCCTCGCCGTCAAGGTGCACGATCCGTGGGTCGCGGCCGAACCAGCTCGTCTGACGGCGGGCGACCTGCCGGGTGGCGACCGTCGTCGCCTCGACGGCCTGCGCCGTCGTGAGCCGTCCGTCCAGGACCGCGAGGGCCTGCGCGTACCCGACCGCGCGCGAGGCCGTCACGCCGCGTTCGAGACCCGCCGCGCGCAGTGCGGCGGTCTCCTCGAGCAGCCCGCCCGCGAACATCGCCTCGGCGCGACGTGCGACGCGTTCCACGAGGACGGGGCGCGGTACGTCGAGCGCGAGGTGCAGCGTGGGCACGAGATCGGCGTAGGTCGGCAGCTGCGCCGTGTAGGGGCGACCGGTGAGCTCGATGACCTCGAGCGCGCGGACGAGCCGGCGGGTGTTGTGCCGGCCGATGCTCTCGGCCGCCGCGGGGTCGAGCCGCTCGAGCTCGCGGTGCAGGAGTCCCGGCCCCTCGCGCTCGCCGCGCGCCTCCCAGCGGGCGCGAACCTCCGGGTCGGTGTCCGGGAAGTCGAGGGCGTCGAGCGCGGCACGCACGTAGAGCCCGGAGCCGCCCACGAGCAGCGGCTGCGCACCGCGCGCGGCGATGTCGGCGAGCGCCGCGCGCGAGTCGACCTGGTAGGCGGCGACCGAGGCCTCCTGCGTCACGTCGAGCACGTCGAGCAGGTGGTGGGGCACGCCGGCGCGCTCGCCGACGGGCGTCTTCGCGGTGCCGACGTCCATGCCGCGGTACAGCTGCATCGAGTCGGCGTTGACGATCTCCCCGCCGAGCCGCCGCGCGAGCTCGATCGCGAGTGCGCTCTTGCCGCTCGCCGTGGCGCCGACGACGGCGATCACGGGCGACGGCGAGGTGGGCACGAGCGGTGAGGCTACCGTGGCCGGACCTCGAGGAGCACGGCGCGGTGGTCCGAGACCGGGCGAGCGCCCGCTCCGTGGCCGGCGGCACCAGCCGGACCGGAACCCGCCACCTGCATCCCCCGCACGAGCACCGCGTCGAGGCGGTGCCGCGCGTGCCGCCCGGCGCCGACCGGGAACGTCGGTGCACCCGCAGGGTCGGCGTCCAGCAGCCCGCCGCCGAGCGCCGTCCAGGCGGGGCCGCCGGGCGGCTCGTTGAGGTCGCCGGCCAGCACGAGTCGGGGCGCGCCAGCGAACGCGGCCGCGAGGGCGTGCGCCTGGGCGGTGCGCGCGTGCGGCGCGACGTCGAGATGAGCGGACGCGACGACGAGAGTCACGCCGTCGTGCCGCACCCGGACCCACGTGGCGCCGCGCGGGTAGGACCACCACCACCCGCGACGCTCCCGCGGGAACCGGACCACCCCGGCGCGCCCGGCCTCCGGCGCCGACCGACCAGCCCTCAGGAGCACTGCGAGCCCGGACCGTCCGCCGCCCGAGGCGAGGCGCAGTCCGGCTGCCCGCGCGGCGAGCCGGAGCACGAGTCGGCCACCCGGCCAGCGCGGACACTCCTGCAGGCACACGACGTCGGCCCTCACCTCGCGCAGCGCGCGCACCACGCGGACGGGGCCGCCCCGCAGCCCCCACACGTTCCAGGTCAGCACCCGCACCCGGGCATTCTCGCCCCGACCGCCCCGCCCGCCCCGGTCACCCGCGAGGCGCCGTGCCTACACTCCTGGGGTGGGACTCTGGGAGCGGTGGCGACGGCGGCCCGGCGTGCCCGCGCCCGCTCCGGGACCCGCGCACGAACCGCGGCCGGGCTCGGCGCGCGAGCCCGCGGCGTCCGAGGACCCCCAGCACCGCGCCGGCGCGAGCCCTCGCCCCGAGCAGCCCTCGACGCGTCCCGCGCGGGCCTCGTCCGACCCGCCCGGCCCCGGCACCGATCGTCCCGGCACCGATCGTCCGAGCGCCACCGATCCGCCCCCCGGCGTCGCCGAGCACCCCCGTCCTGTCGCGCGCCCCGTCCCCCCTGCGCGTCCCCAGGGCGCCGGCCCGGCGGGTGCGTCCGCCCCGCGTACGGCGAGGTCGGAGGTCGCGCACGCGCCGCCGTCGGACGTCTCGGCACGCGCCGGCGCGCCCGCGACGAGCGACCCCGTCCGCCCCGTGACGCGCGAGCGCCTCGCGGAGTCGATGCGCCGGCGGGAGTATCGCTACCTCACCGACGAGAACGGCGACGTCTGCGGGCTCTGGGCCTACCGGCTGTTCTCGTTCTACGTGGTGCGCGGCTCGATCCTGCAGGTCCGCGGCCGGTGGTCGCGTCAGGCCGGGATCGAGCGGCTGTGGGAGGTCCTCGCGTTCACCGACTCCTGGAACGCCACGCACGCCCACCCCAAGGTCTACGTGCGCGTCCTCGACGACGGCCGCGTGCACGTGCTGACGGAGACGTCCGTGACGATCACCAGCGGCCTCAACGACTCGCAGCTCGACCACCAGGTCGCCGTCGGCCTCGCGGCCGGCACCGCGGTGTTCGACGCGCTCGACCACCGCTACCCCGACCCCGTCCTCACGGCCGGCGGGTAGGGCCCGACGTGCCGCTGCCCCCGGTCACCCCGGTCACCCCCGAACGCCTGCGCCGACTCGTCACGCAGCGCGGGGAGTTCGTGCGCGAGATCCCCGAGGGGGTGGTGGGCCAGCACGGCGGTCGCTCCTACCAGCTCGTCCTCATCGAGTCCGACCTCGTGCTGCGCACGCGGTGGTCGCGACACCTGCCCCCGCAGGCGCGCCGCGGCGCGCTCCAGCTCGTCAACGACTGGAACCGGGACCGCATCCTGCCCACCCTGCACACCCAGGCGAGCGACGACGGCGTCTCACTCGTCGCCGTGCACACCACCAGCGTGGCCCTCGGACTCAGCCCGGCGCAGCTCGCCGAGCTCGTGGACGTCACGCTGTCCGTGACCGGCAACGCGATGTCCGCGCTGGACGGCTCCATCCCGCTCAGTGACGTCATGCCCGACGACGACGCCCCGATCGACGGGCGCGACGAGCCCGCCGATCTCGGCGACCTCGACGAGATCGGGGACCTCGACGGTCTGGACGACCTCGACATGCTCGACGGCGAGCACGAGTCGGGCGACGACGGCGGGCAGCGGGACGAGCCCGACCGGGACGGCACGGACGGGTACGGGCCCGACGAGCTCGAAGCCGACGGGTACGGGCCCGAACGGGGCGCGACCGGCACGGCGGACGGAATTGGACCCGCGGACGGCTCGTCCGGCCCGGCCGCGTCGGACGAGCGGACCTAGCGCGGACCGACGCGGAGCGTCGGCAGACCGAGCGACACCGGCCCGACGGCCGCCGCGGCGGAGCCGTCGCTCGGCGTGCCGCACGCGTCCCCGCCGTCGCGTCGCAGCTGCCACGCGTCCCCCGACCGCGTGCGACGCACCCGCAGGGGCGCGCCGTCGGCGACGAGGTGGTGCGGCGCGGCGTGGGTGACCACGGTCGTCACGACGTCCCCGGGGCGCGGGCGATCCGCCTCTGCCAGGTCGCCGAGGCCCAGGTGCACGAGGCGGTTGTCCCGCGCCCGGCCGGAGACGCGACCCGAGCGGACGTCCTTGCGGCCGTCGTGCTCCGCGACGAGCACCTCGACCTCGCTCCCCACCAGGGCGTGGTTCTCCTCGGCGCTGACCCGCTCCTGGAGCTCGATCAGGCGTCCGTAGCGCTCGCTCACCACGGCCGGGTCCAGCGGCGGCAGGTCCGCCGCCGGCGTCCCCGGCCGCGGGGAGTACTGGAAGGTGAAGGCGGCGGAGAACCGCGACGCCTCGACGACGTCGAGCGTGGCCTGGAAGTCCTCCTCGGTCTCCCCCGGGAAGCCGACGATGAGGTCGGTGGTGATCGCGGCGTCGGGGATCGCGGCACGGACCCGGTCCAGGATGCCGAGGAACTTCGCGCTGCGGTAGGAGCGCCGCATGGCCCGCAGCACCCGGTCCGAGCCGGACTGCAGCGGCATGTGCAGGCTCGGCATGACGTTCGGGGTCTCGGCCATCGCCGCGATCACGTCGTCGGTGAACGCGGCCGGGTGCGGACTGGTGAACCGCACCCGCTCGAGGCCCTCGATGGGGCCGCACGCCCGCAGGAGCTTCGCGAACGCGTCCCGCTCGCCGAACGAGACGCCGTAGGAGTTGACGTTCTGGCCGAGCAGCGTGACCTCGATCGCGCCCGCGTCGACCACCGCCTGCACCTCGGCGAGCACGTCGCCGGGCCGGCGATCGCGCTCCTTGCCGCGCAGGTGCGGGACGATGCAGAACGTGCACGTGTTGTTGCAGCCCACCGAGATCGACACCCAGCCGGCGTAGACGCTCTCGCGCTTGGTCGGCAGCGTCGAGGGGAAGACCTGGAGCGACTCGTGGATCTCGACCTGTGCGCTCGCGTTGTGCCGGGCGCGCTCCAGCAGGACGGGCAGTGCGTCGATGTTGTGGGTGCCGAACACGACGTCGACCCACGGCGCACGCGCGACGATGCCGTCGCGGTCCTGCTGCGCCATGCAGCCGCCGACGGCGATCTGCAGCCCCGGGTTCTCGCGCTTGACGGCCGCGAGCCGGCCGAGGTTGCCGTACAGCCGGGTCGCGGCGTTCTCGCGGACGGCGCACGTGTTGATGACGACGACGTCGGCGCTCGCGGCGTCCGCGGCGACGTCCGTGCCCGCACCGCCCGGAAGCGCCGGGACCATCCCGGCGGCCTCGAGGAGGCCGGCCATCCGCTCCGAGTCGTGCACGTTCATCTGGCACCCGAGGGTGCGGATCACGTACGTCCGGGGCCGGGTCCAGCGCCCGTCGTGCGCGGCGGTGGTGGCGGGATCGGGTCCGACGGCGGGCACGGTCGCCTCGGCGGACGAGGCGGGCAGTGTCGAGCCGTCCGACCCGTTCGAGAGGGCCGAGAGCGCTGACAGGGCCGGCACGGCGTGCGGGAGCGCTGCCGGCGGCGCCGCGGTGGGCAGGGTGCTCGTCACGGGGAGACAGTCTAGGCCGCGACCCGGTCTGGCCCGCCCCGCGCTTTTACCACAGCGTGTGATCGGGCGCAGCCTGCGCGGGGATCGTTTCCGAAATGTGACCGCGGCGCAACTCACCCCGTAACGAACGCCGGTTAGGTTGCATGAATGACGACAGAGCAGACGCCCGAGCACGCGCCCGAGCAGACGCCCGCCCCGAGCACCTCGCCGAGCCCGGCCCCGAGCACGAGTCAGGACGCACCGGCGCGGCCGCTCGTGCACCTCGCCCGGGTGAACAAGCACTTCGGCTCGCTGCACGTGCTGCGGGACATCGACCTCGACGTCGCCAAGGGCGAGGTCGTCGTCGTGATCGGGCCGTCGGGCTCGGGCAAGTCCACGCTGTGCCGCGCCATCAACCGGCTGGAGACGATCGACGACGGCGTGATCGAGCTCGACGGGAAGCCGCTCCCCGCGGAGGGCAAGGAGCTCGCCCGGCTGCGCTCCGACGTCGGGATGGTGTTCCAGTCCTTCAACCTGTTCGCACACCGGTCGATCCTCGAGAACGTCACGCTCGGGCCGATCAAGGTCCGCAAGGTCAAGCCGAAGGAGGCCAAGGAGCAGGCGATGGCGCTGCTCGAGCGCGTGGGCGTGGCCTCCCAGGCGGACAAGATGCCGGCGCAGCTGTCCGGCGGGCAGCAGCAGCGCGTCGCGATCGCGCGGGCGCTGGCGATGCGGCCGAAGGTCATCCTGTTCGACGAGCCGACGTCGGCGCTGGACCCGGAGATGGTCAACGAGGTCCTCGACGTGATGGTGGCCCTGGCCAAGGAGGGCATGACGATGATCGTCGTGACCCACGAGATGGGCTTCGCGCGCAAGGCCGCGGACCGCGTGGTGTTCATGTCGGACGGGCAGATCGTCGAGCAGGCCGATCCGGAGAGCTTCTTCACGAACCCGCAGTCGGGCCGCGCCCGCGACTTCCTCGGCAAGATCCTCACCCACTGACCACCGGTCGACGACCTGACCCGTCGACCGGTCGCCCCGGGAGAACCCCCAGGGCGCCCGTTGCACCGATTGGCACACGAAGGAGCACATGATGCGCAACACCCGAGTGACGATCGTCGGCCTGGCCGCGGTCGCCGCGATGACTCTCGCGGCCTGTACGTCCGACGCAGGAACCACCCCCGAGGAGACCTCAGCCGCCGGTGAGGCGACGGCGGTCGCCACCGACGACGCGAGCGGCGACGCCGCCGCTGCCGACTGCTCCGGCGGGGACGGGACGCTTCGGATCGGCATCAAGTTCGACCAGCCCGGTCTCGGCTTCCAGGACGGCTCGACGTACACCGGCTTCGACGTCGACGTCGCGAAGTACGTCGCCTGCCAGCTCGGCTACGCCGAGGACCAGATCGAGTTCGTCTCCTCGCCGTCGGCCCAGCGCGAGAACCTGCTGCAGACGGGCCAGGTCGACATGATCTTCGCGACCTACTCGATCACGGACGCCCGCAAGGAGGTCGTCGACTTCGCCGGCCCGTACTTCGTCGCAGGCCAGGACCTGCTCGTGCGCGCGGACGACGACTCGATCACCGGCCCGGAGGACCTCGAGGGCAAGAACCTCTGCTCGGTCACCGGCTCGACGTCGGCGCAGAAGATCAAGGACAACTACGCCACGGGCGTCAACCTGCTCGAGCAGCCCGGCTACGCCGACTGCGTCACCGTGCTCGAGTCGGGCCAGGTCGACGCCGTGACGACGGACGACATCATCCTCGCCGGCCTCGCCGCCACGCCCGCCAACCAGGGCAAGTTCAAGGTCGTCGGCAACCCGTTCTCCGAGGAGAACTACGGCGTCGGCCTGCCCAAGGGCAGCACCGAGCGGTGCGAGGAGATCAACGCCGCGATCACCGAGATGATCGACTCCGGCGCGTGGGAGGAGGCGGTCACGGCCAACACCGAGGGCACGGGCTACACGCCCAACGCGGACCTCAACCCGCCGACCCCGGCTGCCTGCGCCTGACCTGACCCGTCCGGGGTCGGGGCGCGCGCCGTCGACCGGCAGCGCGCCCCGGCCCCGGACCCCCGCCTGACCAGGAGGGCACGTGAGCCTGTTCGAGCAGATCGGCTTCCTCTTCACGAGCTACGACATCCCCGCCGCGTTCTGGGTGAACATCCAGCTCTCGTTCTGGGCCGCCATCGGCGCGCTCGTGATCGGGACCGTGCTCGGGCTCATGCGCGTCTCCCCCGTGCCCTCGCTGCGCTGGCTGGGCACGAGCTACGTCACACTGCTGCGCAACACCCCGCTCACGGTGATCATGCTGTTCCTCGTGCTCGGCGTCTGGGGTCAGCTCAAGATCGAGCTCGCGCCGGACTTCAACACGAACTTCTTCCTGTTCGCGATCGTGGGCCTGGCGATCTACCACGCGGCCTTCGTCTGTGAGGCCGTGCGGTCCGGCATCAACACCGTGCCCCTCGGCCAGGCGGAGGCTGCGCGGGCGATCGGCCTGTCGTTCCTGCCCGCGGCGCGACTGGTGCTGCTTCCCCAGGCCGTCCGCGGCGCCGTCGCCCCGCTGGGAAACGTCCTCATCGCCCTGATCAAGAACTCGACCGTCGCCGCCGCGGCGAGCGTGGCCACGGAGACCTCCTCGGTGATGAAGACGATGATCGAGTTCAACGGCAACATGACGGTGCTGATCTTCATGATCTTCGCCCTCGGCTACGTCATCCTCGTGGTCCCGATCGGCCTGCTCACCACCTGGGGCTCGCGTCGGCTGGCGGTGTCCCGATGAGCGGCGCGGTCCTCTTCGACACCCCGGGTCCCCGCGCCCGGCGCAACACCCTCGTCGCGAACGCCGTCGGCGGCGTCGTGCTGGTCGGCATCGTCGTCCTCGTGCTGTGGAAGCTCGGGCAGGAGGGCCAGCTCGAGGCCAGCCGCTGGACGTCGCTGCTCACCTCCGCCGCGTGGGTCAACTACTTCCTCCCCGGACTGCAGAACACGGTCGTCGCGGCGCTGTACGCCGTCGTGCTGTCCATGGCGTTCGGCCTGTTCTTCGGCCTGGGCCGGCTCGCCCCCTACGCGTGGGTGCGGTGGGTCGCGGGCACCGTCGTGGAGTTCTTCCGCGCGGTCCCGGTGCTGCTCATGATGATCGCGCTGTGGCTCGGCCTGGGCTTCGCCAAGGTCGTGCCCGCCCCGCAGATCCCGCTCGTCGCCGTCGTCGTCGCGCTCACGCTCTACAACGGCTCGGTGATCGCCGAGCTCGTGCGCTCGGGCGTGCACGGCCTGCCGAAGGGTCAGCGGGAGGCCGCGGCCGCGATCGGTATGACCCACACCCAGTCGCTGCGCCTCGTGGAGTTGCCGCAGGCCCTCATCGCGATGCTGCCGTCGCTGGTCTCCCAGTTCGTCATCATCCTCAAGGACTCCGCGCTGGGGTACATCGTCACGTTCAACGAGCTGCTGCAGCTGTCCCGCCAGTTCGGCGCCGCGAACGGCAACATGCTGCAGTCGCTCGCGCTGTGCGCGGCGATCTTCATCACCATCAACTGGCTGCTGACCCGGTTCGCGGACTGGGTCGCCACGCGGCTCTCCCACCGCACGTCCGGCCGCACGACGCCGCACGTGGCCCCGCCGCCCGGCGCCGAGCGCGAGGAGCAGGTCGCGGCCTGAGCGGGCCGGCGGTCCGGCTGGCCCATCGGTTGCGCCGCGCGGCTCGCCGTGCAGCCCCGCCATCGTGTGCGCGCCTGTGCCCCCCGCGCGGAAGTCCCGTCGCCCGAACTCGTTCTCACAGGTCTCGACTCTGCCCGAAAGGCGCTGGAACGGACCGGGTGGGGCTCCTACTCTCGGTCTGCCTCACCTTCGCCTCCCTGTCACGGAAGAGTCTGCTCATGGTGACGACCACCTGGCTCTCACGCCGGCCGCGATCCGCTCGGTCCGCCCGCACCGCCGCGCGGACCTCCGTCGCCGCAGCCTGTGCCGTGCTGATCCTGGCGGGCTGCAGCTCGCCGTCGGGCTCGGACACCGAACCCACCGCGACCGCGGCCGCGCCGACCTCCGCCGCGTCGGGCTCGGGTGAGGCGGACTGCTCGGCCGAGTCGATCGCCTCGGCGCTTCCGGAGGGTTCGGAGGTGGTGAAGTTCGACTGCGCCGACGTCAGCGGCACCGAGTGGGCCGCGGCGAGCGTCAACCCCGGGCCGACCGTGTTCTTCCTGCAGTGGGAGAGCGACGGCTGGAAGGCGGAGACCTCCGACGAGGTCTGCGGCACCGCGTCCGCCGGCCTGCCCGAGGTGCTCCTGTCCTACTGCCCGAGCTAGCTCCGTGGGGTCGGTGGCTCGATCCCGGGGATGCCGGTAGCGGCGCGAGCGGTCCGGCGACCTCCGCGCCGAGGATCTCGCGTCAGCGCGACTCGTCGACCTCGTCCGGCCAGGCGTCGTCGGCTCGCTCGAGGTCGACGGCGAGCGCGGGCTCGCCCGCCGCCTGCTCGTCGAGCACCTCGGCCACGATGCGCAGCGCGGCCCCGGGCGGGTGCCCCTTGCGCGCCAGCACGCCCACCAGGCGACGCATCCGGGTCTCTCGCGGCAGGTGTGCGGTGGCCCGTGCCCGGCGTCGCACGAGGTCTCGCGCCACGGCGTCCTCGTCCTCCCGATCGACGGCGGCGAGGGCGACCTCCGCCGTCTCCCGGTCGATGCCCTTACGGGCGAGCTCCTGCGCGAGCGCGCGCCGGGCAAGGCCACGCTCGGTGTGCCGGGTCCGCACGAGGATCGCGGCGTACTCGGCGTCGTCGATCAGGCCGACCTCCTCGAACCGGTCGAGCACCCGCTCGGCGACGCCCTCCGGGACGTCCTTGCGCGCCATCGCCTCGGCGAGCTGCGCCCGGGACCGGGGCGAGGTGGTCAGCAGCCGCAGGGCGATCGACCGGGCGACCTGCTCCTGGTCCGGCTCGTGGTCCTCGGCCGCCGCACCGACGGCCGGCGGCTCGGTGGCTCGGCGGGAGGTGCCGCGGCCACCGTGCCCGCCCCGGCCGCCACGCCCCGTGGCGGCCGCGGGGCGGTCGGCTGTTCGGGCGGGTGTGCCGGGAGCACCCGGCCCACCCGTGGGCTCAGAAGTCGACGGGTGCACCGTCGAGCTCGGAGGCGTCGTCGGGCACGGCCACGCCGATCCCCAGCTTGGTCTTGATCTTCTGCTCGATCTCGTTCGCGAGCTCGGGGTTGTCGATGAGGAACTTGCGGGCGTTCTCCTTGCCCTGACCCAGCTGGTCGCCCTCGTACGTGTACCAGGCGCCGGACTTGCGCACGATGCCCTCGTCCACGCCCATGTCGATGATGCCGCCCTCACGGGAGATGCCGCGCCCGTAGAGGATGTCGAACTCGGCCTGCTTGAAGGGCGGGGCCATCTTGTTCTTCACGACCTTGACCCGCGTGCGGTTGCCGACCGGCTCGCTGCCCTCCTTGAGGGTCTCGATCCGGCGGACGTCCAGGCGCACGGAGGCGTAGAACTTCAGCGCCTTGCCGCCCGTGGTGGTCTCGGGCGAGCCGAAGAACACGCCGATCTTCTCGCGGAGCTGGTTGATGAAGATCGCCGTGGTGCCCGAGGAGGACAGCGCACCGGTGAGCTTGCGCAGCGCCTGCGACATGAGGCGCGCCTGCAGGCCGACGTGGCTGTCCCCCATCTCGCCCTCGATCTCGGCCTTCGGCACGAGGGCCGCGACCGAGTCGATGACGATGACGTCGAGGGCACCCGAGCGGATGAGGGAGTCGGCGATCTCGAGCGCCTGCTCGCCCGTGTCCGGCTGGGACACGTACAGCGAGTCGGTGTCGACGCCGAGCTTCTTCGCGTACTCGGGGTCCAGCGCGTGCTCGGCATCGATGAACGCCGCGATGCCGCCGAGTCGCTGGGCGTTGGCGACGGCGTGCAGCGCCACCGTGGTCTTTCCCGAGCTCTCCGGGCCGTAGATCTCGATGATCCGGCCACGCGGCAGTCCGCCGATGCCGAGCGCGACGTCCAGCGCGATGGAGCTCGTCGGGATGACGGCGACGGGCGGGCGCGTGTCGTCACCCAGCTGCATCACCGACCCCTTGCCGAACTGGCGCTCGATCTGGCCGAGCGCGGCCTCGAGGGCCTTGAGCTTGTCGGGGGCACCCGACCGGTTACCGGGCTGAGCGGGCATGGTCACTCCTTCGCTGACGCCCCGGCGGGGCGGGTGGACAGGTCTGGCCTCGGCCAGCTCCTCCCTCACCGGGAGGACCTGCGGGTGACGCTATGCCCGGCCACTGACATCGCCCACCGGAGCTCCCGGACCTGGGGAGAGGGCGCCCCGGTGGTCACCCGGGGACAACTCTAGGTCGTACGCGTGTTCGACGCTCGCACGACGCGCCGACGGCGTGTCGCCCGTGGGGAACGCACCCTCAGCCGCGCGGGGGCCGGCGGCGCGCGGGGCGACCGCGGTGCAGCCACCGCACCGACTCGGGCTGGCCGGTGGCGTCGCAGAGCGCCTCCCAGACCACCCGCGGCTGCTCGCCGTCGGCCAGCGCCTGCTCGGCGGTGCGGCCGCCGAGCTGGGTCATCACGAGGTCCGCGGCGATGCTCCGCGCATAGGCCGCCCCGAAGACGTCGTCCATCACGGACCAGAACTCGGAGTGGCGCACCCTCCGACGCTACCCGCCGCACCGGATGTCGGTGGCGGGCAGCACAATGACCGGGTGCCCGACGTCGACCCCCTCGCGAGCTTCCAGGACGCCACGCGCGCCTGGTTCACCGAGGCGTTCGAGGCGCCCACGGCCGCGCAGGCCGGCGCCTGGGCCGCGATCGAGGCGGGCGACCACGCGCTCGTCGTCGCGCCCACGGGGAGCGGCAAGACCCTCTCGGCCTTCCTGTGGTCGCTCGACCGCCTCCTGCACGCCGAGCCGGTGGCGCCCGAGCGGCGTTGCCGGATCCTCTACGTCTCCCCGCTCAAGGCCCTGGCGGCGGACGTCGAGCGCAACCTGCGCTCGCCCCTCGTCGGCATCGCCCGCACCGCCGCACGCCTGGGCCGCACGGCACCGGACGTCCGCGTCGGCGTGCGCACCGGCGACACGCCGGCCGCCGAACGCCGCCGCCTGGCCGGCACGCCGCCGGACATCCTCATCACCACACCCGAGTCCCTCTTCCTCGTGCTCACGTCGGCGGCGCGCGCCGGGCTGGCCGGCGTGGAGACGGTGATCCTCGACGAGGTGCACGTCATGGCCGGCAGCAAGCGCGGCGCGCACCTCGCCGTGAGCCTCGAGCGGCTCGACGCGATGCTGGCCCGACCCGCGCAGCGCATCGGGCTGTCCGCCACCGTCCGGCCCGTCGAGACGGTGATGGGTTTTCTCGCCGGCACGCGTGCGATCGCCGACGGCGGGCGCCCGGTCACGCTCGTGCAGCCGCCCGCCACGAAGCAGCTCCAGATCGAGGTCCGCGTGCCCGTGCCGGACCTCACCGATCTCGCACCCCCGCTGGCCGCGGCGGCGCCCGCACCGGCCCGCACGCGCGCCGCCGATCAGGTCGACGACAACCCGGTCGACGACGATCCGGAGAGCAGGCCGGGACGGTCCGGCGAACCCGACCTCTCGGGCGACGCGTCCGGCGCGGTGCCCGACGCCGAGCGCACCCCCTCGATCTGGCCGCACGTCACGCGCGAGCTCACCGACCTCATCGCCGCCCACCGCACGACGCTCGTGTTCACGAACTCCCGCCGCACGGCCGAACGCCTCACGGCTCGGCTCAACGAGGAGTGGGAGCGGCGCCTCGCCGAGCGCGACGGCGAGACCGTCCCCCCGCGCGGCGCCCCCGGCGAGGTGTGGCCCGCCCAGGCCCAGGCGCAGTCCGGTGCCTCGCTCGGCGCGCCCGGCGTCATCGCCCGTGCCCACCACGGCTCGATGAGCCGCGAGGCGAGGACCCAGGTGGAGGACGACCTCAAGGCGGGTCGGCTGCCCGCCGTCGTCGCGACGTCGTCGCTCGAGCTGGGCATCGACATGGGCACGATCGACGTGGTCGTGCAGATCGGTTCGCCCCCGTCGGTCGCGGGCGCGCTGCAGCGGATCGGGCGCGCCGGCCACCAGGTCGGCGCCGTCTCCCGCGGCGTCGTCGTGCCTACGCACCGGGGCGACCTGCTGCCCGCCGTCGTGACCACGCAGCGGGCCCGCGAGGGGCGGATCGAGCAGGTCCACCCGCCCGCGAACCCCCTCGACGTGCTGGCCCAGCAGATCGTGGCGATGCTCGCCGTCGAGGACTGGACCGTGACCGACCTGGCGGCGCTGCTGCGCCGCGCGTCGCCGTTCGCCACGCTCGGCGAGGCGTCGCTCGTCTCGGTCCTGGACATGCTGGCCGGCCGGTACCCGAGCGAGGACTTCGCGTCGCTGCGCGCCCGGATCGTGTGGGACCGCGAGGCGGGCACGCTCTCGGGTCGCCCGGGCGCGCTCCGGCTCGCCGCGACGTCAGGCGGCACGATCCCGGACCGCGGCCTGTTCGGGGTCTACCTCGTGGGTGAGGACGGCGTCGCGGACCAGGTCGCGGCCCGCGGCGGGCGCCGCGTCGGCGAGCTGGACGAGGAGATGGTGTTCGAGTCGCGCGTGGGCGACACGTTCACGCTCGGCACGTCGACGTGGCGGATCGAGCAGATCACCCCCGATCGTGTGCTCGTCTCCCCCGCGCCCGGGATGCCCGGTCGACTGCCGTTCTGGAAGGGCGACCAACCCGGTCGGCCGGCGGAGCTCGGCGTCGCGCTCGGCTCGCTCGTCCACGAGATCACCACGGCGCACGGCACCGACGTCCGTGCCCTCGCCCGCACGCTCGCCTCGCTCGACCTGCCCGACTGGACGCGGGACAACCTCGCCGCCTACCTCGCCGAGCAGTCCGCCGCGACCGGCTACCTGCCCACCGACGCGACGCTGGTCGTCGAGCGGTTCCGCGACGACATCGGGGACTGGCGGCTCGTCCTGCACTCCCCCTACGGCTCGCGCGTGCACGCGCCCTGGGCGCTCGTCATCGCCGACCGGCTCCGGGAGCGGCTCGGCATCGACGTGGGCGTCATGCACGCCGACGACGGCATCGTCCTGCGCGTGCCGGACATGACCGGCGACCCGATGGCGATCTGGGACCCCCCTACCGCACCGGCGCCGCCTGCGCCGGGCGCACCCGAGTCGTCGGCCCCGGCCGGCGGCGCCGCCCCCGGCGCCACGGAGCTCACCGACTTCGGCGCGTTCCCGGAGCACGACGGCGAGCGCCCCTCGCGCGCGGACGGCGGGGTCAGCCTCGCGGACCTCCTCATCGAGCCCGACGACGTGCGACGCAGCGTCGTGGACGCCGTCGGCTCGTCCGCGCACTTCGCGGCGCGGTTCCGGGAGGCCGCCGCACGGTCGCTGCTGCTGCCGCGACGCCGGCCGGACGGCCGCCAGCCGCTGTGGCAGCAGCGTCAGCGCGCCAGCCAGCTGCTCGCCGTCGCGGCGCGCTACCCCGACTTCCCGGTGGTGCTCGAGGCGGTCCGGGAGTGCCTCCAGGACGACTTCGACACGGCCGCGCTGTCCGACCTCATGCGCCGGATCGGGACGCGCGAGGTGCGGATCGTCGAGGTGACCACCGCGAGCCCGTCGCCGTTCGCGCGGTCGCTGCTGTTCTCCTACGTCGGCACGTTCCTCTACGACGGCGACGCCCCCCTCGCCGAGCGACGCGCGGCCGCGCTCACCCTCGATCCCGAACTGCTCGCGGAGCTGCTCGGCGAGGGCATGAGCGACCTGGCGGACCTGCTCGACCCCGCCGCCGTGCTCGCGGTCGAGGACGAGGTGGGGCTGCGCACCGAGCGCTACGCCGCGCGCGACGCCGAACGGCTCGTGGACGTGCTCGCGCGGCTCGGACCGCTCGACCTCGCAGGGCTGCAGAACCGCGCGGCGGAACCGGACGCCGTCGCCGACTGGCTCACCGAGCTCGAGGCGGCCCGCCGCGTCCTGCGGGTGCGGGTCGCAGGCCGCGAGCAGTGGGCCGTGGTCGAGGACGCCGCCCGGCTGCGCGACGCGCTCGGTGTGGCGCTCCCGGTCGGCCTGCCGGAGGCGTTCCTCGCCCCCGTGCCGGACCCGCTCGGTGACCTGGTGCGACGTCACGCGCGCAGCCACGGGCCGTTCGAGGTCGCCGACCTCGCCGCGCGGTTCGGGCTCGCGCCCGGCACGCTCACGCCGACGCTCACGCTGCTCGAGCGGGCGGGCACGCTCGTCACGGGTCGCCTGCGGCCCGTGGGCGCGGTGCGGACGCGGCCGGCCGCCGATGTCGGCACTGCCGGTGCCGGTGCCGGTGACGCCGAGACTGCCGAGAGCACGACGAGCAGCTCGCCGACCGCCTCGGCGCCGGACGCACCGGCCCTCGACGCCACCCTGCCCGACGGCGCGTTCACGGACGACGCCCGCTCGGGCGCGCTGGAGTACTGCGACGCGGACATCCTGCGCCGGATGCGGCGCCGCTCGCTCGCCGCGGCACGCGCCGACGTCGAGGCGGTGCCCGCGCGTGCCCTCGGCGTGTTCGCGCCGCGGTGGCACCAGCTCGGCCAGCTGCGCGGCGCCGACGGGCTGCTCACCGCGATCGACCAGCTCGCGGGCGCGCGGCTCGACGTCGCCGACCTGGAGACGTCGATCCTGCCCGCGCGCGTCGTGGACTACACGCCGGCGCTGCTCGACGAGCTGACGAGCGCGGGCGAGGTGGTCTGGGTCGGCGCGGGACGGTCGGCCTCCGGCGGCAGCGTCGTGCTGCTGCCCGCCGATGCCGTCTCGACGCTCGCCCCCGAGCCGCTCGAACCCGCGCACCGGCTCACGCCCGCGGTGCTGGAGGCGCTTGCCGACGGCGGACGCTTCTTCCGTGACGTCGTCGCCGCGGTGCGCGGCGCGGCCGAGGCGGACGGGGAGGACGCCCCGAGCCCGGCCGACGTCGAGGAGGCGCTGTGGGACGCGGTCTGGTCCGGGCTCGTCACCAACGACACGATCGGCGCGCTCCGGGCGCGGGGGGCGCCGTCGGGCACCGGCTCCCGGCCCAGCGCCCGGCCGCGCCGACCGAGCCGGCGCGCCCTGCTCTCCCCCGCGCTCGGCGCGTCGCAGGCGCGGGTCGCGACGCCGCCCACCGCCGCCGGGCGGTGGAGCCTCGTCGAGCCGCGCCACCCCGACCCGACCGTGCGCCGCGCCGCGCTCGTCGCCAGCATGCTCGAGCGACACGGCGTGCTCCTGCGCGGGGTCGCGTCCGCCGAGGACGTCTCGGGCGGCTTCGCCGCGCTCTACCCGGTGCTCGCGCGCCTGGAGGAGACGGGCGCCGTGCGGCGCGGCTACCTCGTGGAGGGCCAGGGCGCCGCGCAGTTCGCGCTGCCCGAGTGCGTGGACCGGCTGCGCGCCGACGCGCAGCTCACACCCGGCGCCGTCGTGATCGCCGCCACCGACCCGGCCAACCCCTACGGCGCGCTGCTGCCCTGGCCCGCGGCGGTGGGCGAGGAGAGTGCGGGTCGGCCGCGGCGCGTCGCGGGCGCCGACGTCGTGCTCGTGGACGGCGAGCTCGCCCTCTTCCTCGAGCGCGGCGGGGGCAGCGTCGTGGGCCTGACCGCCGACGGCGACACGCTGGGTCGCGCGGCCGGAGCCCTGGCCGAGGCCGCCCCCACCCGGTACGCGGGCCTCACGCTGCGCCGGGTCGACGGCGAGAACGCGCTGTCCTCGACGTCGGCCACGCGTACCGCGCTCGTCGAGGCGGGGTTCGTCCCGACGCCGCGCGGGCTGCGCCTGCGCGCCCCCGGCCCGCGCACCCCGAGCCCGCGGACGTTCCGTGCCCGAGGGTGACGTCCTGCTGCGCGCGGCGCGCCGGCTGACCGCCGCGCTCGCCGACGAGCCCCTCGTGCGCGGCGAGCTGCGCTGGCCCGCCTACGGCGGCCTCGACCTCGCCGGCCTGCGCAGCCTCGGCACGGTGAGCTACGGCAAGCACCTGCTCACGCGGTTCGACGACGGCTCCACGCTGCACACGCACCTGCGGATGGACGGCACGTGGCGCGTCGAGCACGCGCCCGGCCTGCGTTCGCGGGACCGGGACCCGAACGTCCGCGCCGTGCTGGCGACCACGCGCTGGACGTGCCGGGGCTACCTGCTGGGGATGGTCGACGTGGTGCGCACGCGCGACGAGCGCGACCTCATCGGTCACCTCGGCCCGCACCTGCTCGCGGACGACGCCGAGGAGCACGTCCCTGCCGCTGCGGCAGTCCTCGTCACGCGCGCCCCCGCGACGGTCGGAGCGGCGCTGCTGGACCAGACGGTCGCCGCCGGGATCGGCACGATCTGGATGGCCGAGACCCTGTTCCGGCACCGGATCAACCCGTGGCGCCCCGTCACCGACCTCACAGTGGACGAGGCGACGGCGCTGCTCACGACCGCCAGCCGCCTCATGCTCACGTCGGCCAACTCCCCGGCGGCGCCGGGTACGCGCGGGTCGGTGCCGATCGCGGCGCACGGTCGCGAGGGTCGGCCCTGCCCCCGGTGCGGCACGCCCATCGCGGTCGGTCGCGTGGGCACGCCGCCGCAGGATCGACCCGCCTTCTACTGCCCCGCCTGCCAGCCGCGCTGACGCGGCCCGAGATCACAGACCCAGCGCAAAGACGCGGAGACGACGAACGGGCCGCCCCCGAAGGAGCGGCCCGTTCGTGCAGGCGGAGCGGAGCGGTCAGGCGACCCCGGCGAGCGGCGAGCGGCGGCGGACCGAGGCCTCGAGCTCGACCGGGACGGTGTCCGGGATGCCGGCGCCCTCGGCGACGGCGATGCGGTCGCTGACCTCGCGCAGGAGGGACCAGAGCGGCACGTCGAGGGCGTCGCAGACCGAGCTGAGGAGCTCGGAGGACGCCTCCTTCTGGCCACGCTCGATCTCGGAGAGGTAGCCGAGGGAGACTCGGGCCTGGGCCGACACCTCGCGGAGGGTCTTGCCCTGAGCCAGGCGCACGTCGCGGAGGACGTCACCGAGCTCGCGTCGCAGGAGCACCATGGCTCGTCCCTCCTTCCCGACCGCAGACACCGGCCGTGTCGTTGCCTTAGCCCTACCGTCACCGTACCCCGGTTGTGTGACACGGATGCGTCGAGGATGTGTCGTTGTCCGAACAGCGGTCAGATCGCGGACCGGGCGCGCCGCCGGGCGGCGGAAGGAGTCGTTCATCACCGGGTGCAACGCCGACGGGTGGCTGCGTGTTCCCGCGGCCACCGCGGCGGGGTGAGCGCCCGAGCGCGGGACGCGCGCCGCTGCGCGTGGGACGATTGCGGCGCAGGGCGCAGCGCCCGGTGCGACGGCCCCCGGGGCGCCGGCCGCAACCCGGTTCGCCGGCCGCCCGCCTCGTGCTCGTTCCGCCAAGGAGACCCCTGTGTCACGCCGATCCACGCACGTCTGGGTGCTCGGACTGCTCGTCCTCCTCGTCGCCGCCCTCGCGACCGCGTCGGCGCTGGCCGGCGGCCTGCACTCCTCGCCCGGAGGCGCCGCCCCCGTCGACCCGGACACGTCGGCGTCCACCCCGTCCGCCGACGCCGCAGCGTCCGCCGGAGCCGGCGCGGCGACGCCGACGAGCGCGGCACCCGAGACACCGTCGCCCGCGCCGACGCCGACGACCGAGGACGCCACGTTCACGATCGTCGCGGCGGGCGACGTCCTGCCCCACACGACGGTGCTGAAGAACGCCGAGGACGGCAGCGGCGGCTGGGACTTCACACCGCTGTGGGACGCCGTGACCCCCTGGATCTCCGCGGCGGACCTGGCGATCTGTCACCTCGAGGTGCCGGTCGTCGCGCCGGGCACCCAGCCGATCGGGTACCCGGTGTTCGGAGCCCCGACAACGATCGCCCGTGACCTGCAGGAGGCGGGCTGGGACGGCTGCTCCACCGCGTCCAACCACGCCGTCGACCAGGGCTGGCCCGGCATCGTGGCGACGCTGGACGCCCTGGACGCCGCGGGCCTCGGTCACGCCGGCACCGCCCGGACCGCCGAGGAGGCGACGCAGCCGCAGCTGTACCGGCTCAGCCGCGGCGGTCGCGACATCACGGTCGCGCACCTCGCCGCCACCTACGGCACGAACGGGCTGCCGATCCCCGCGCAGGAGCCGTGGAGCGTGCAGCTCATCGACCCGAGCCGGCTGATCGCGCAGGCGCAGGCCGCTCGAGCGGCCGGCGCGGACCTGGTGATCGCCTCGATCCACTGGGGCGTCGAGTACCAGGACGCGCCGAACGCCGACCAGACGACGCTCGCGCAGCAGCTCGCCGACTCGGGGGCGGTCGACCTCGTCATCGGGAACCACCCGCACGTCCCGCAGCCCGTCGCGCTGCTCGACGGCGGTCCGTCCGGCGAGGGCATGTGGGTCGCCTACTCGCTCGGCAACTTCATCTCCAACCAGGACTCGAAGTGCTGCCGCGCCCAGACGGCGACCGGCGCGCTGGTCTCGGTCTCGGTGTCGAGCACCGACGCGGACCCTGCGCGCGTCACCGGCCTGGAGTGGTCGGGCGTCACCGTGGACCGGCTCGGCGCGCAGCGCGTGTACCCGCTCCCGGACCTGATCGCCGGGCGACTGGACGCGCCGGCTCTCACGCTGTCGCCGACCGAGATCGCCACGCGCGAGCAGCTGCTCACCGACGTGATGGCACCCGCTCCCGAACGGACCGCGCCTCCGGTGCCGACCGGGGACCCCGCCGTCGTCGTCCCACGGAGCTGACCGCAGCGCGATATCAGCCGCCGAGCACGCCGTCGGCGAGGGCGACCGCGAGGCTCGCCGCGCTCGCCCTCAGCGCGGGGCGCAGGCCGGCGAGCCGCCAGGTCCGGGTCGCCTCGCCGTCGGGCCACACGACGGCGAGCACCACCGTGCCGGTCGGCACGCCGTCGGCGGGACCCGGCCCCGCCACACCGGTCGTCGCGATGCCGACGTCCGCGTGCAGCAGCGCGCACGCCCCCCGCGCCATCGCGCGCGCTACGTGCCCCGTCACGACCCCGTCGCGTGCGACGAGGTCACCGGGCACGCCGAGCACGCCGACCTTGACGTCGGCCGCGTAGGCGGTGACGCCGCCCCGGAGCACCGCGCTGGCGCCCGGAACGCGCACGAGCGCATCGGTGACGAGTCCGGCCGTCAGCGACTCCGCGACCGCCACGGTCCACGAGCGTCGGCGCAGCGCCGCGACCACGCGCACCGCGGCCGGCGACGCCGCGAGGGCGCTCGCACCGGACCCGGAACCGGCGCGCGAGGCCATCAGCGCGGACGAGTCCGCGCCGGGCGCCGATCGCCCGGCGTCGCTCACGAGGCCGCCGGCTGCCGCGCGAGGCGCCAGCCCCGAACGCAGTAGTCCACGCCCGTGACCACCGTGACGGCGAGCGCGGCGTAGAGCACGACGAGCGCGACGGCGTGCGGCGCCACCGCAGCGGTGAACGCTGCCCAGGGCACCACGAGCAGCACGATGGCCAGCATCTGCAGCACCGTCTTCACCTTGCCGCCCATCGAGGCGGGCATGATCGAGCGGCGCACGAGCGCCGCGCGCAGCGCCGTGATCCCGAGCTCGCGGACCGCGATCAGGATCGTCACCCACCACGGCACCTCGCCGAGCACCGACAGCGCGACGAACGCCCCGAGCGTGAGCGCCTTGTCCGCGATCGGGTCCATGAGGATGCCGAACGGCGTCACGATGTCGCGCGCCCGCGCGATGTGCCCGTCGAGCTGGTCGGTCACCGACGCCGCGACGAAGACCACCACGGCCCACCACCGGCTCGCCGTCGTGTCCTGGAGCAGCAGCACGAGGAACACGGGGACCAACGCGATCCGCACCATCGTGAGCGCGTTGGGCAGGTTCCACACCCCCCACGCGCGGGGGGTCCGCTGTTCCGCCACGCTGCTCACCCTAGGCCTTGCTCACAGGTGCCCCACCCGGGCCGGCACGCGCCCGACGGCGAGGCTCACCGTCCCGTGAGGCTCCAGGCGTCCTCGGTGTCGGAGTCGTCGCCGTAGTCCACGGCCGTCGGGTAGGAGTCGAGGTCGTCCCCGACGAGGTCGACGCCGCCGCCCCCGCCGCCCCCTGCGCCCACCGGCGCGTCCTCGCCGCGCAGCAGCGCGAGCGTGCCCGGCAGCTCCTCCGGCGTCACGAGGACGTCGCGCGCCTTGGACCCCTCGGACGGGCCGACGATCTCGCGTGACTCCAGGAGGTCCATGAGCCGCCCGGCCTTCGCGAACCCGACGCGCAGTTTGCGCTGCAGCATCGACGTCGAGCCGAACTGGGTGGTCACCACGAGCTCAGCGGCCTGGAGCAGCAGGTCCAGGTCGTCGCCGATGTCCTCGTCGACTTGCTTCTTCGCGACCGTGACGGCCACGTCCTCGCGGTAGGTCGGCTGCAGCTGGCTCTTCACGTGCTCGACGACGAGATGCACCTCGGCCTCGGACACCCACGCACCCTGCACGCGCATCGGCTTGGCCGCGCCCATGGGCAGGAACAGCGCGTCGCCCTGACCGATGAGCTTCTCGGCGCCCGGCTGGTCCAGCACCACGCGGCTGTCCGCGAGCGAGGAGGTCGCGAAGGCGAGCCGGCTCGGCACGTTGGCCTTGATGAGGCCGGTGACGACGTCGACCGAGGGCCGCTGGGTCGCGAGCACGAGGTGGATGCCCGCGGCGCGCGCGAGCTGGGTGATGCGCTGGATCGAGGCCTCGACGTCGCGCGGGGCCACCATCATGAGGTCGGCGAGCTCGTCGACCACCACGAGGAGGTAGGGGTAGGGCACGAGGACGCGCTCGCTGCCCGGCGGGGGCTGCACGCGACCGGCACGGACCGCCTTGTTGAAGTCGTCGATGTGCTTGAAGCCGAAGTTCGCGAGGTCGTCGTAGCGCGCGTCCATCTCGCGCACCACCCAGTCCAGCGCCTCGGCGGCCTTCTTCGGGTTCGTGATGATCGGCGTGATGAGGTGGGGGATCCCCTCGTACATCGTCAGCTCGACCCGCTTGGGGTCGACGAGGATCATCCGCACCTCCTCCGGGGTGGCGCGCATCATGATCGAGACGATCATCGAGTTCACGAAGCTCGACTTGCCGGCTCCCGTGGCACCCGCGACGAGGAGGTGCGGCATCTTGGCGAGGTTCGCCGTGACGTACCCACCTTCGACGTCCTTGCCCACACCCATCACCATCGGGTGCTCGTCGCGGCGCGCGACGGCGGAGCGCAGCACGTCGCCCAGCACCACGATCTCGCGGTCGGTGTTGGGGATCTCGATGCCGATCGCGGACTTGCCCGGGATCGGGGACAGGATGCGCACGTCCGCGCTCGCGACGGCGTACGCGATGTTCTTGCTCAGCGCGGTCACGCGCTCGACCTTCGTACCCGAGCCCAGCTCGACCTCGTAGCGGGTGACGGTCGGCCCGCGGGTGAACCCGGTGACGGTCGCGTCGACGTCGAACTGCTCGAGCACGTCGGTGAGCGAGTCGACCACGCGGTCGTTCGCGGCGCTGCGGGTCTTGTGCGGAGCGCCCTCGACGAGCACGTCGGAGGCGGGCAGCGTGTACGTGAGGCCGGGATCCAGCGCGAGCTGCTCGGCGCGGGGCGGCAGCTGCTGCGTCGGCGGGGCGAGCAGCTCGAGCGGCTCGGTGATCGGCTCGCTCTCGTCCACGCCCGCCACCGCCGACGTCGCCGAGCCCGCCACCGAGCCCGCCACCGAGCCCGCCGCCGGGGCCGGGCGCGGGGGCCGCACCGGCTGCACCGGGCGGGCGCCGTCGCTCGAGAGCGCCGACGGCGCGATGTGGTCGGCGTCGGTCGACGCGTCGTCCGCGAGCGCAGCGTCCGCGCCGCCCGCCAGCGCGTCGGCCGACAGGACGCGCGTGCGCCGGGCGCCCTTGCGGCGGCGGGGCGCGTCGACCGGCTCGGTCTCGATCCGGTCCTCGCGCTCCTCCGGGTGGTCGTACGGCACGGCACGACCCCCGAAGCCGCCGACGCCATCGGCGTCGAGGTCGTCGGGATCGTGCGCGTCCTCGCCCCCGAGGCCGTGCCGCAGCCGCCGACGGCGAGGCATCGCCGGGCGGTCGGGGTCGCCGTCGTCGTGGGCGTCGTCGTCGTGGTGCCCACGACCCACCAGCGCGCGCACTCGGTCGGGGATGGCGCTCACGGGCGTGGCGGTGAGGACGAGGATGCCGAAGAAGGCGACGAGCAGCAGGAGCGGTACGGCGACGACCACCGAGACCGCGGCGCTCAGCGGGTTGGCCGCCGCCCAGCCGACGATGCCGCCGGCGTCCCGCAAGCCCGCCCAGCCGTCGTGGTAGTCCGGCAGGCCGGCCTGCGCCGCCAGCAGCCCGCACACCGCAACAGTGAGGATCGCCAGGGCGATCGTGATCCGGCCGTTGGCCGGGCCGAGGTCGGGGTGGCGCATGAGCCGGACGGCGAGCGCGGCGAGCACGACGGGCAGCACGACGGCGAGCCGACCTACCGTGCCCGCGGCGGCGGCGTGCACGAGGTCCATGCCCACGCCCTCGACCGGGAACCACTCGCTCGCGGCGACCACGATCGCGAGGCCGAGGAGGAACAGCGCGAGGCCGTCGCGGCGCAGCGCGGGGTCGATGTCGCGGGCGCCCGTGCCGACCGAGCGTGCCGTGCCGGCGACGCCACGGGCGACGCCCATCCACGCACCGCGGACCATGCGCACGGGGACCGGCGGCGTGGCGGGCGTGCTGCCCGCACCGCCCCGTCCCCGGCCCGGGGACGTCTTGCCCGAGGTGGACCTGCTGCCCGACGTGGTCGCGGTGGCCCTGCTGCTCGTGGCCTTGCTCGCGCTGGTCTTGCTCGCGCCGGTCTTGCCGGACGCCTTGCCGGCGGCGGACCGGCTCGCGGACGACGTGCTCGGCGCGGCGGTGGCGCGCGACGTGCTGGCAGTCCGGGCCGCACCGGCCTGTCGGGCGCGGGCGGCCGAGGCCGTCCGTCCCGGGGACGGTCGCGGGTCAGCCATGGTGGTCCTCCTTGCAGCAGCACGTCGCAAGGCAGCGGTCATGGCGGCACACCTCGCTCGTCCACTCAACCACGCCCGCCGGAGGCAACCTTGGAGCGACACTCGACGGTTGGTCCGTGGCCCCCGTCACGCAGACGGGCCCGGCCGGTCGACCCGACTACGCCTCGACGACCACTGGGATGATCATCGGGCGGCGCTTGAGCCGCGTGCCGGCCCAGCGACCGACGACGCGCCGCATCACCTGCTGGAGCTGGTGCGTGTCCACCGCGCCCTCGCGCGTCGCGTCGTTGAGCGCCTGGCGCACCTGCGGCACGATCTCCTCGAGCACGGCGGCCGACTCCGCGAGGCCGCGGGTGTGGACCTGCGGCCCGGCCACCACGCTGCCGTCCTCGGCCGAGATGACGACGAACACGGAGATGAAGCCCTCCTCCGCGAGGATGCGCCGGTCCTTGAGGTCGGCCTCGCCGATCTCGCCCACCGACGAACCGTCGACGTACACGTACCCGCACGGCACGGCGCCCACGATGCGCGCCTTGCCGTCGATGAGGTCGACGACGACGCCGTCCTCGGCGAGCACGACCCGCTCGGGCGGCACGCCGGTCCGCACGGCGAGCGCGCCGTTGGCCACGAGGTGGCGGATCTCCCCGTGCACGGGCATGACGTTGCGCGGACGCAGGATGTTGTAGCAGTAGAGCAGCTCGCCGGCGCTGGCGTGGCCGGACACGTGCACGCGGGCGTTGCCCTGGTGCACGACCTTCGCGCCGAGCCGGGTGAGGCCGTTGATGACACGGTAGACGGAGTTCTCGTTGCCCGGGATGAGGGACGAGGCGAACACGACGGTGTCCCCCGGTCCGACCGAGACGCGGTGGTCGTGGTTCGCGATCCTCGACAGGGCGGCCATCGGCTCCCCCTGCGAGCCCGTGCACATGAGCACGATCTCGTCCGGCGGGTAGTCGTCGATCCGCTTGACGTCGACGAGCACGTCGCCCGGCAGCGTGAGGTACCCCAGGTCGACGGCGATCGTCATGTTCCGCACCATCGACCGGCCGACCAGGGCGACCTTGCGGTCGTTCGCCCACGCGGCGTCGATCACCTGCTGCACCCGGTGGACGTGCGAGGAGAAGCTCGCGACGACGATCTTGCCGGGCGCGGCCGCGAAGACCCGGTCGAGCACGGGACCGATCTCGGCCTCCGCCGTCGTGAAGCCCGGCACCTCCGCGTTGGTGGAGTCCGGCAGGAACAGGTCGACGCCGCGCTCCCCCAGCCGCGCGAAGGCGCGCAGGTCGGTGATGCGCCCGTCCAGCGGGAGCTGGTCCATCTTGAAGTCGCCGGTGTGCAGCAACGTGCCCGCGCCGGTGGTGACGGCGACGGCGAGCGCGTCCGGGATCGAGTGGTTGACGGCCACGAACTCGAGCACGAACGGACCCACGGTGAGCTCGTCGCCCTCCTTGACCTCCCGCAGCACCGGGGAGATCCGGTGCTCCTTGAGCTTCGCGGCGACGAACGCCAGCGTGAGGCGCGAGCCGATGAGCGGGATGTCGCCCCGCAGCCGCAGGAGATAGGGCACGGCGCCGATGTGGTCCTCGTGGCCGTGCGTGAGGACCACCGCCTCGATGTCCTGCAGACGGCCGGCGATGGCGGAGAAGTCCGGGAGGATCAGGTCCACGCCGGGCTGGTGGTCCTCGGGGAACAGCACGCCGCAGTCGATGACGAGCAGGCGGCCGTCGAACTCCAGCACGGTCATGTTGCGGCCGACCTCGCCGAGGCCGCCGAGCGGGATCACGCGGAGCGCCCCGGCGGGGAGCGGGCCGGGCAGGTCGAGCTCGGGATGGGGGTGGGACATCAGGTTCCTTCCGTCGGTGAGTCCGCACCCGCGGGACGCGGACGCGGACTGCCCGCGGCTCAGGCCGCGAGGATGCCGGCGGCGCGCAGCGCGTCGGCGAGGTCTGCGAGCTCGGTCTCGTCCGCCTCCACGAGGGGCGAGCGGACCGAGCGGTGCGGGATGGCGCCGAGCAGCTCGAGCGCGGCCTTGGCGTACACCGCGCCCTGCCCGGTGCCCAGGAGTGCCTCGCACACGGGGGCGAGCTCGACCGAGAGGTCCTGGGCGCGGGGCAGGTCGCCCGCGCTGATGCTCGCGACCATCTCGGCGCAGGCGCCGGCGACGACGTGCCCGGCGACGCTCACGACGCCCACGGCGCCGTGTGTCAGCCAGGCGAGGTTGAGCGCGTCGTCGCCGGAGTAGAACGCCAGGCCGGTGCGCCGCATGCGGGTGAACCCGGCCGGAACGTTCCCGGTGGCGTCCTTGACCGCGAGGACGCGGTCGTGCTCGGCGAGCCGGTCGAGCACGCCGTCGCCGATCGCGACGCCCGTGCGGCCGGGGATGTCGTAGAGCATGACGGGCAGGTCGACCGCGTCGGTGATGCTGCGGATGTGCCGGTAGACGCCCTCCTGCGAGGGCCGGTTGTAGTACGGCGACACCACGAGCAGGCCGTGCGCCCCGGTCCGCTCGGCGCTGCGAGCGATCCGGACGGCGTGCTGGGTGTCGTTGGAGCCCGCTCCGGCGACGATCCGCGCACGGTCGCCCACGGCGTCCACGACGGCACGCACGAGGGCGTCCTTCTCCGGCTGGTGGGTGGTGGGCGACTCCCCGGTGGTGCCGTTCAGCACGAGGCCGTTCGCGCCGTCGTCGACGAGACGCTCGGCCAGGGAGCACGCGGCGTCGATGTCGACGCGACCGTCGGGGTCCATCGGGGTGACCATCGCCACGAGCACGGATCCGAACGTCGCCAGTGCCTCGGCGTTGCGCGTCATGGCACCGAACCTACCGCGCCACCCCTGCTCGCGGCGCATCGGGGACGCGGCACGAGACGCCCACGGACGGGCGTGCTCACGCGTCGGGTGTGTACCGCGAGGTCACGTTGAGGTACTCCTCGAGCGTGAGGCCCTGCTGCGTGAGCGACGTCGCCAGGTCGACGCCGAGGTAGCGCACGTGCCAGGGCTCGTACTTGTAGCCCGTCACGTCCTGCTTGCCGTCGGGGAACCGGATGACGAAGCCGTACTCCGGGGCGTGCTGCGCGAGCCACGTCGCCGCGGCGGTGCCGCCGAAGTCGGGGTGGGCGTTGTTGATGTCGAGCGCGAGCCCGGTCTGGTGCTCGGAGTGGCCGGGCCGCGAGGAGAACGTGTCGGCGTAGTCGACGCTGAACTTGCTCACGTAGCCCTGGTAGGTGATCTCCTGGTCCGCGGAGGACCGGAAGCCCGAGTCGATCCACAGCGTGACCCCGTCGTTCCACGCCGCGGCCTGCATCTGGGTCCAGGCGGCGTCCACCTCGGGCAGGATCCCGGGCGCGTAGCTCGCCGGCATCGCGAACGTCTTGTTCGCGATCACGACCCCGCCGATCGTGGTCGGCCCCTCGGTGGACGTCACGATCTCGGGTACGGCGGCGGTCTCGGTCCGCACGCGCTCGGCGAGCGCGGCGAGGTCGGCCTCGCTCGCCGTCGAGCCCTCCGCGAGGGCTGCCGCGGCGTCGTCCACTGCCGCGCGGAGCGCGTCGAGCCGGCTCGCGTCGAGCACCACGGGGTCCCACTGCGCCAGTCGGGCCGTGCCTGCGGAGGCTGCCGCGGTGAGGTCGTCGACCACCGCCTGGCTCACGGCGGGCGAGCCCGGCGCCGACGGCGCGGCCGATGCGGTGCTCGCGGCCGTCGCCGCGGCGACCGGGGCCGCCGCGTCCGGCACGGCCTCGCCCCGGTGGGAGAGGCCGGCGACCAGCCACCACACGAGCGCGACCACGAGGAGCAGGCCGAGCCCGACGGCCAGTCTGCGGCGCCGGTACACGGCCGGGCTGACGGCGTGGGGGCTCGAGCCGCGTGGCGGACGGGGGGTGGGGTCCGGCCCGGGTCGGAGCTGTCCGGACCGGGTGGGCGGCGGGGTCACGACGCCTGGCACGGACACGACGGTAGCAACCGAGCCTGGGGACGCCCCGGCGACACCCGGGCGACACGAGGCGACACCCACGCGGCGCCGGACGGCACGCCCGCGACACGGGGCGTCCGCGCTGCGCCACGCGCCCGTGGGAGTGCCGAGCACGAATGTGACGAACAATGGCGGGGTGACCCTCGCCGACGTCTCCGTCCGTCCCGCCCAGCCCGCCGACGCCGAGGCGATCGCGCGCATCCAGCTCGCCGCCTGGCGGGCGACGCTGGGCGAGCAGGTCGTCGACGGCCTCGACGCCGACGCGGTCGCCGAGACCTGGCGGCGCGCCGCCGGCGCCGCACCCGACCCGCGCGCCCGCGTCCTCGTGGCCGTGGCGGGACCGACGGTGGTGGGCTTCGCGGCGTGCGCGCCGTCGTCGGGCTCGCTGCGGGTGCCCGACGGCGAGGCTTTCGACGGCGAGCGGCCCGCGCACGGCGAGCCCGCCACGGGCGAACGGCCCACCGGCGACCACCGCGACGGCGAGCCGAGCAGCGACGGCGGCGGCTGGACCGCCGAGCTCCTCGCGCTCGAGGTGGCGCCCGACGCGCGCCGCGCGGGGCACGGCTCACGCCTCCTGGCGGCCGTCGCGGACCTCGCCCGCGAGCGCGGCGCGCACCACCTCGCGACGTGGACGGTGCGCAGCGACGCCGAGCGCACGGCGTTCCTCGAGGCGGCGGGTCTCGGGGAGGCGGGACTGCGCCGTCGGCTCGACGTGCCGGGCGGCGAGGTCGAGGAGATCCTGCTCACGGCGGTGCTCCCGGCGCACGGGAGCGCCCGGTAGCACCCGTGAGGACGCGAGCAACTTTCGAGCGGCCGGATACGTTAGGACGTTCGTCCCGGACCAGACCGTCCCAGCCCTAGGAGTCAAGGAACCCCGTGAGCACCTCCACGAGCCCGACCGCGGCGCCCGCGCGTGCCTTCTCGTCCCTCATCTTCGCGTCGCGGTGGCTCCAGGCCCCGCTCTACCTGGGCCTGATCATCGCCCAGATCGTCTACGTGGTGCAGTTCGCCAAGGAGCTCGTGCACCTCATCGACTACGCGATCGACAACCACCACGTGCCGGAGCAGTACGTGGGCTTCTCCGGCGAGGCGATCACCATGCTCATGGTGCTCGGACTCGTCGACGTGGTGATGATCAGCAACCTCCTCATCATGGTCATCATCGGCGGCTACGAGACGTTCGTCTCCCGGATGAACCTCGACGGCCACCCCGACCAGCCCGAGTGGCTGAACCACGTGAACGCCAACGTGCTCAAGACCAAGCTCGCGATGAGCATCATCGGGATCTCCTCGATCCACCTGCTGCGCACGTTCATCGAGTCCGCCTCGCGCGACGTCGACACCGACGAGATGATGTGGCAGACGTTCATCCACCTCGCGTTCGTGGCCTCCGCGCTCGCGCTCGCGCTCATCGACCGGATGACGCTCAGCCCGCGTCAGCGTGCCGCGAACGCCGAGCGCGGCGACGAGGGCGTGGCCTACCGCGTGGACGAGCCCGCCCACTGAGGACCCGACCGACGACAACCGATCCCCCGGCCGGCGCACGTGCGCGCTGGCAACTGACCGCTCAGCCGCGCCGTCCGGCGCGCTCGACCCGCTCGAGCCGGACGGCGCGGCGCAGCGACTCGCGCGCGTGCCGCCGGTCGCCCGCCGCGTCGTAGGCCCAGCCCAGGTGGAACCACGCGCGCCAGCTGTCCGGCTCGGCCGCGACCGCGTCCCGGGCCGCGAGGAACTGCTCGGCGGCCACGCTGCGGTCGATCCGCCCACCGGGCGAGCGGGGCAGGTCGTCCTCGTGCAGCCCGCCCTCGTCGGCGAGCCGCTTCGTGAGCGCGTCCACGGCCATCGCCTGACCGACCTCGCGCACCACGAACCACACCACGAGCAGCGGGATGATCAGCACGGCGAGGCCCAGGGCCACGCCGACCGCGCGGCCGCTCGTCACGAGCGCCCAGCCGCGCCACGCGACGGCCCACACGTAGAGCAGCAGGAGCGCCACGGCGATCGCCGCGACTCCGATCCCCCGCGCGCGCCGGCTCACAGGTCGAGGTAGGCGTCGAGCCCGACGGCGAGCCCCGGCCGGGTACCGATCTCGCGGATCGCGAGGAGCACCCCGGGCATGAAGCTGCTGCGGTCGAAGGAGTCCGTGCGGATCGTGAGCAGCTCCCCGGGGTTGGACAGGAAGACCTGCTCGTGCGCCACCAGCCCCTCCAGCCGCAACGCGTGCACGTGGACGCCGTCGACGTCGGCGCCGCGGGCACCGTCGGGGTCGAGCTCGGTGGCGTCCGGCATCGGGGGTGCACCCGCGGCCGCACGGGCCTGAGCGACGCCGCGGGCGGTGTGCACCGCGGTGCCCGACGGCGCGTCGACCTTGCGGGGGTGGTGCATCTCGACGACCTCGACCGAGGCGAACAGCGGGGCGGCGATGGCGGCGAACCGCATCGCGAGCACCGCCGAGAGCGCGAAGTTCGGGGCCACGAGCACCCCGAGGTCGGGGGTCTGTGCGAGGTGGGTGCGCACCCGCGCGAGGGCGGCGTCGTCCCAACCGGTTGTGCCGACGACAGCGTGCACCCCGGAGTCGAGCAGCGCGTGCACGTTGCCCTCGGTCACCGTGGGGACCGTGAAGTCGACCGCGACGTCGGCCACGCCTGCGAGGGCGGTGACGTCGTCACCCGCGTCGAGCTCCGCGACGAGCTCGAGGCCCTGCGCCGCGCGGACGGCCTGCGCCGTCGTCGTCCCCATCCGTCCCGCCGCGCCGAGCACGGCCACCCTGATCGTCACGGGGCAACCCTAGGCGAGGGACGCGAGCACCTCGCCCGCGACGTCGTGGGTCGCCGGGCCGACGACGACGAGCGAGCGCGGCCGGGCGAGCAGGTCGACGGCGAGCGCTCGCACGTCCTCGGCCGTCACCGCGCGGATGGCGGCGAGCGTCTCGTCGACGTCCCACCACTGCCCCAGCGTGACCTCGGCGCGGGACAGCCGCGACATCCGCGAGCCGGTGTCCTCCAGGCCGAGCACGAGCGAGCCGACGAGCTGGCCGATCGCCCGGTCGAGCTCCTCGGGTGTGACGCCGTCGGTCGCGAGCGAGCGCCACTCCTGCGCCATGAGCGTGGCGACCTCGGCCACGCGCGCGGGCTGACAGCCGGCCGCGAGGCCGAAGTACCCGGCCTCGGTGTAGCTGGTCGCGAACGAGTAGACGGAGTAGGCGAGGCCACGCTTCTCGCGGATCTCCTGGAACAGGCGCGAGGACATCCCCCCGCCGAGCACCGCGTTGAGGACGGAGAGCGCGAACCGGCGCTCGTCGTCGGCGGCGATCGCGCGGCCGCCGAGCACCACGGTCGCCTGCTCGGTCGAGCGGTGCACGGTGAGCGCCGTCCCCGGCGCCTCGGCGGGCGGCTGCTCGGTGCGCCGCGGCGCGGGCCGCGCGCCGCGGGCGAGCTCCCACCCGCCGTCGAGCGCGCCCTGGCGCACCATGGCGCACAGCGCGTCGTGGTCGACGGCGCCCGCGGCCGTGACGACCAGCTCGGCCGGGGTGTAGGTGCGCCGGTAGTGGTCCCAGACCGCGTCACGCGGGACCGCGCGGATCGTCTCGGGGGTGCCGCCGATCGGGCGGCCGAGCGGGTGGCCGGCCAGCACCGCGGCGGCGAAGGCCTCGTGCGCGACGTCGTTCGGGTCGTCGTCGGCCATCGCGAGCTCCTCAAGGATCACGCCGCGCTCGAGCTCGACGTCCTCGACGTCGAGCGTCGCCGAGGTGACCATGTCCAGGAGCACGTCGGTCGCCATGGCCTGGTCGGCCTGGAGCACGCGCGCGTAGTAGGAGGTGCTCTCCTTGCCGGTGACGGCATTCGCCTCGCCACCCACGGCGTCGAAGGCGGCGGCGATGTCGAGCGCGTCCCGGCGGTGGGTGCCCTTGAAGAGCAGGTGCTCGAGGAAGTGCGTGGAGCCGTGGTGGCCGTCGCGCTCGTCTCGCGAGCCGACGGCGACCGTGGCCGAGATCGAGACCGACCGCGTCGCGGGGATGGTCTCGGAGAGGACGCGGACCCCGCCCTCCAGGACGGTGCGGCGCAGCCGCGAGCCGTCCTGGAGGGTGAGGTCGAGCTCCTCGGTGGAACCGAGGGGCAGGGGCATGCTCAGGCGTCCGCGCCCACGGGCGCCTCGGCGCCGGCGGCCTTCTCGTCCTCGTCGATCACCGCGTGCAGCGACAGCTTGCCGCGCGGGTCGATCTCGGCGAGCTCGACCTGGACCTTCTGGCCGATCGAGAGGACGTCCTCGACGTTCTCCACCCGCTTGCCGCCGACGAGGCGACGGATCTGGCTGATGTGCAGCAGACCGTCCTTGCCGGGGCTGAGCGAGATGAACGCGCCGAAGGTCGTCGTCTTCACCACGGTGCCGACGAAGCGCTCGCCGACCTCGGGCATGTGCGGGTTCGCGATCGCGTTGATCGCCGCCCGCGCGGCCTCGGCGGACGGCCCGTCCGTCGCGCCGATGAACACGGTGCCGTCGTCCTCGATGGAGATGTCGGCGCCCGTGTCGTCCTGGATCTGGTTGATCATCTTGCCCTTCGGACCGATGACCTCGCCGATCTTGTCGACGGGGACCTGGACCGTGATGACGCGCGGCGCGGTGGCCGCCATCTCGTCGGGCGCGTCGATCGCCTCGGCCATGACGTCGAGGATCGTCAGGCGCGCCTCCTTGGCCTGCCCGAGGGCGCCGGCCAGGACGTGCGCGGGGATGCCGTCGAGCTTGGTGTCCAGCTGGATGGCGGTGACGAACTCGCGCGTACCGGCGACCTTGAAGTCCATGTCGCCGAACGCGTCCTCGGCACCGAGGATGTCGGTGAGCGCCGCGTAGCGGGTCTCCCCGTCGACCTCGTCCGAGACCAGGCCCATCGCGATGCCCGCGACGGCGGCACGCAGCGGCACACCGGCGTTGAGCAGCGAGAGCGTGGACGCGCAGACCGAGCCCATCGACGTCGAGCCGTTGGACCCGAGCGCCTCGGAGACCTGACGGATCGCGTAGGGGAACTCCTCGCGGCTGGGCAGCACCGGCACGATGGCGCGCTCGGCGAGCGCGCCGTGGCCGATCTCGCGGCGCTTGGGGCTGCCGACGCGACCGGTCTCACCGGTGGAGTAGGGCGGGAAGTTGTAGTTGTGCATGTAGCGCTTCTTGGTGACGGGCGACAGCGTGTCCAGCTGCTGCTCCATCTTCAGCATGTTCAGCGTGGTGACACCCAGGATCTGGGTCTCACCGCGCTCGAACAGCGCCGAGCCGTGCACGCGCGGGAGCACCTCGACCTCGGCCGAGAGCGGGCGGATGTCCCGCAGGCCGCGGCCGTCGATGCGGAAGGAGTCCGTGAGGATCCGACGGCGGATCGCGGCCTTGGTGAGGGAGCGGTACGCGGCGTGCAGCTCCTTCTCGCGGCCGTCGAAGCCGGCCTGCAGGGCGCCGACCGCGGCGTCGCGGACCTCGTCGAGGCGAGTCTCGCGGGTCTGCTTGTCCGCGATCGTGAGCGCCTCCTCGAGGGCGTTGCCGACCTCGGCCTTGACGGCCTCGAGGGCGTCGGCCTCGTAGTCGGGGAACAGCGGGAAGCTGCGCACCTCCTTGGCGGCGCGCGACGCGAGGTCGAGCTGCGCCTCGCAGAGCGCCCGGATGAACGGCTTCGCGGCCTCGAGACCGCCGGCGACGACGTCCTCGGTGGGCGCCTGCTGACCCTCGTTCTTGATGAGCTGCCAGGCGTTGTCGGTCGCCTCGGCCTCGATCATGGCGATCGCGACGTCGTCACCGACGATCCGCCCCGCCACGACCATCTCGAAGACGGCGGTCGCGGACTCGCTGTAGCGCGGGAACGCGACCCACTGGCCGTCGATGAGGGAGATGCGCACGGCGCCGACCGGGCCGGAGAACGGCAGGCCGGAGATCTGCGTGGACGCGGACGCGGCGTTGATCGCCAGCACGTCGTAGGTGTCGTCCGGGTGGATCGCCAGGACGGTCTCGACGACCTGGACCTCGTTGCGCAGGCCCTTGACGAACAGGGGGCGCAGCGGGCGGTCGATGAGGCGGCACGCGAGGATGGCCTCGGTGCTGGGGCGACCCTCGCGGCGGAAGAACGAGCCGGGGATCTTGCCCGCGGCGTACTGCCGCTCCTCGACGTCGACGGTCAGCGGGAAGAAGTCGAAGCCCTCGCGGGGGTGCTTGCCCGCGGTGGTGGTGGACAGCACGACGGTGTCCTCGTCGAGCGTGGCCAGCACGGCGCCGGCGGCCTGCTTGGCCAGCCGACCCGTCTCGAAGCGGATCGTGCGGGTGCCGTGGCGCCCGTTGTCGATGGTGGCCTCGGCGAACGTGATCTCGGGACCCTCCATGGGTGCCCTCCTTGTCGGTTCGTGCGCCGCGCCCGACGGAGGTCTTCGATCGAGGCCCACGCCTCGCCGTCGGACGTGCCGACCCGCGAGCCCGGGGGCCACTACCGAGGACCGACGGCGGAGCGCCGGCGCGGTGGTGAGGTGTTCAGTTGTGCACTGCGCCGGCCCGCTCGTCCAGGACGCGCGGAGCCGCGCAGCATGCGGCACCGGCCCGGTCCCTGGCGGGTCCGGGCCGGTGCGCGGGGTTCAGCGACGCAGACCGAGGCGCTCGATGATCGAGCGGTAGCGGTCGATGTCGATCTTCTGCAGGTAACCGAGCAGGCGACGACGCTGACCGACCAGGAGCATCAGGCCCCGGCGGCTGTGGTGGTCGTGCTTGTGGGTCTTGAGGTGCTCGGTCAGGTCCTTGATGCGCTGCGAGAGCATCGCGATCTGGACCTCCGGCGAACCGGTGTCACCCTCATGGGTCGCGTACTCGGCGATGATGGACTGCTTCACGGCGGCGTCGAGGGCCACGGTTCTCCTTCGTTGTTCGTTGCGCGGCGCGCCCGGGCTTGTTCACCGGGGCATGGGTTGTCCGCGGCCGTTCTGACGGCTCCCCCACCTTACACCAGCGGGCGCACGACGGCGTGGACCGCGTCAGCGCGCGACGCCGAGGATCGCCAGCGCGCGGGCGCAGTCGGCGTGCATCTGCGCGACGAGCGGGTCGATCCCGTCGAACCGGAGCGTCGGGCGCAGCAGCGCGACGAACTCCACGACGACCTCCTCGCCGTACAGGTCCAGGTCGGTGCGGCCGATGACGTGCGCCTCGACCTGGCGCGTCTCGCCGTCGAACGTCGGGTTGGTGCCCACCGAGATCGCGGAGGGCAGGCGGTCCCCCGCGCCGCCGTCGCGCACGAGCCAGCCCGCGTAGACGCCGTCCGCGGGGACCGCGCCGGCCGAGGCCGGGTCGAGGTTCGCCGTCGGGAAGCCCAGCTGACGCCCGCGCGCCTCGCCGTGCACGACGGCGCCGCGCATGTGGTGCGGTCGGCCGAGCAGCTCGGCGAGCTCCTCGACGTTGCCCTCGGCGAGCAGGGCCCGTGCCCAGGTGGAGGACCAGCGGCGCTGCTCGTCGGGGTCCAGGACGTCCTCGAGCACGTCGACCTCGAAGCCGAACCGCTCCCCGAGCTGCGCCATCGTGGCGCGGTCGCCGGCGTTGCCGGCGCCGAACCGCACGTCGTGGCCCACCACCACGAGGACGGGGGCGAGCGAGTCGACGAGGTAGCGCCGGACGAACCGCTCCGCCGGCTGCGCCGCGAAGTCGGCCGTGTACGCCACGACGAGCACGGCGTCCAGGCCGGTCTCGGCGAGGAGCGTGAGCTTGTCGGCGAGGCCGGTGAGCTGGGGCGGCGCCTCGCCGGGACGGTGCACGACGGCGGGGTGCGGGTCGAACGTCATCGCGACGGCGAGCGCACCCCGCGTGCGAGCCTCGCTCACCACGCGAGCGAGCACCTCGCGGTGGCCGGCGTGCACGCCGTCGAAGTTCCCGATCGTCACGACGCTCGGACCCGTGCCCGGCGGCACCTGCCCGAGTCCCTGCCAGACCTGCACGCTCGCTCCGCCTCCGTCCACCGCGCCGGCGGCGCGGACCGACGTCTAGCCTGCCACGCCCGCCAGGTGCTGACGCACGAGGACCGCAAGGACCTCCGGGGCGTCGCGCGGCACCATGTGGCCGACGCCGGGCACGATCTCCACGCGGGCGTGCGGCAGGGCCGCGCCGATGAGCGCGGTGTGCTCGGGCCGGATGACGTCCCGCTCGCCCGCGACGACGAGCGTCGCCACCTCGACCGTGTGCAGCGCGAGGGGATCGATGTCGGGGTCGTAGACCATGAGCCCGAGGCGCTCGGCGAGCGGGCGCAACGCCGGCAGGAACCGGGCGCCGAACGCCGACACGGCGTGGGCGGCGTCCGTGCTGGCTTTCGACACGGGCTTCAGCCCCGCCGGGAACAGGTTCGCACCGACGACGACGAGCGAGGAGACCGCACCCGGGTGCCGCAGCGCCAGCTCGAGCGCCATGTTGCCGCCGTCGCTGAACCCGAGCACGGGGACGCCGTGCAGGCCGAGGCGCCTCAGCACCTCGGCGACGTCGTCGGCCATGGACGCAATCCGCAGCAGGCCGTCGCCGTGCGGGGAGTGCCCGTGCGCGCGCGAGTCCAGGCCGACCAGGGTGTGGTGCGGTGCGAGGAGCGGAACGAGCCGGTCGAACAGGTGGTGGGTCTCGGAGTTGCCGTGCAGCACCACGAGGGGCGTCCCGGTGCCCGTGGCGACCGCCCAGAGCGGACCGATCAGCCGGCCGGGGTGGTGCAGCGTGGCGAGGTCCGTCATGGCGCTGACTGTGCCACGGGTGACGGTCATCGAGTGAGCATGCGCGCGGCGGCTGGGACCGCCCTGTGCGCGCGGGCGGAGCCACCCGTGTGCTCTGCCCGCGCCGGGCGCGGGCACCCTGCGGGCCGCCGGGCGCAACTGCGGGCCGCCGGGCGCAGCCGCGGGCCGCCGGGCACAGCCGCGGACCGCCGGGCACAGCCGCGGGCCGCCGGGCACAGCCGCGGACCGCCGGGTGCAGCCGCGGATCGCCGAGCGCAACTGCGGACGGCAGTGCACCGGTGCGGACAGCCGCCCCCGGCCCCCGGCGTGTCCTCCCCGACACGCCGCGCCGACGGGCTCCAGCCGCGTACCCGTCCGCAGTTGCGTACGACCCGTCCGCGGCTGGGCGGCGCCCGTGCTGGTCAGAGCGGCTCGGCCGGCTCAGGCGCCCTGCTGATCAGGCAGCTCAGGCGGCTCAGGCGGCCAGGCGGCCAGGCGGCTCAGGCGGCTCAGGCGGATCGGGCAGCTCAGGCGAGCACGATCACCGGGCGCGCGAGCATTTCCCCGCGGCGCGACTGGTCCTCCAGCACCGCGAGGAGCCGCCCGGTCCCGTCGATCGCGGCCACGGCGCCCAGCGATCCCGTGGGCGCGAGCCACCGTCCGAACGCGAGGTCCGCGGCCTCGGCGTCGTCGACCGGACGCACCGGCATCACGGCCGCCGCGGCCCGGGCCGGCGGCAGCAGGGCAGGCGCCAGCCCGGCGTCGGACTCCGACAGCGCGGCCGCCTCCTCGAGCGTGAGCGCGTCGGCGAGCGTGAACCCGCCCACGCGCGTGCGGCGCAGCGCGGTGAGGTGGCCGCCGCAGCCGAGCGACGCCCCGAGATCGCGCGCGAGGGCGCGGACGTAGGTGCCCGACGAGCACGTCACGGTGACGTCGACGTCGAGCACCTCGACCGGACCGCTCGGACCGAACGAGCCGCCCGGGGAGCTCGAGCCGCCCGAGCCGTCGCCGGCGTCGGCAACCGGAGCGACACCCCGCCGGATCGCGTGCACGTCGAACGCCGAGACCGTCACGGGCCGCGCGGCGAGCGCGACCTCCTCCCCCGAGCGGACGCGCGCGTAGGAGCGCTTGCCGTCCACCTTGATCGCGCTCACGGCGCTGGGCACCTGCTGGAGCGCTCCCGTGAGGCGAGCGACGCCGTCGTGCACCGCGGCGTCGGTGACGACCGTGGCACCGACGGCAGCGGTCACCTCGCCCTCGGCGTCGTCCGTCACGGTCGCCTGGCCCAGGCGGATGGTGGCGTCGTAGGTCTTGTCGGCGCCCACCACGTAGGTGAGCAGCCGGGTCGAGCGCCCGACGCCGAGCACCAGCACGCCGGTCGCCATCGGGTCGAGCGTGCCGGCATGGCCCACCTTGCGCGTGCGCAGCAGCCGGCGGGAGCGGGCGACGACGTCGTGCGACGTCCAGCCCGCGGGCTTGTCCAGCACGAGGAGGCCGTCCGGCTCCGCGGGTGCGGAGCCGGACGGCCTCGGTGTGCTCGTGTGCTCGGTCAGCGGGACGCCTCGTCGTACGCGGGCCCGACGGCGTCGCTCACGTCCGCGTCGCTCTCGCCGTCGGCCTCGCCGTCGGTCTCGTCGACGGACGCGTCCTCGGGTCGGCGGTACGGGTCGGCGTCGCCCGCGTAGGTGGCGCCCTCGGCGAGAGCGCGCACCTCCGCGTCACGCGCGGCGGCGATCCGCAGCGCCTCGGCGATGTCGGCCGCCGTCTGCGGCGTGTGGTCGAGCTGGAACGCGAGGGTCGGCGTGAGCCGCACCCCGGTCCGCTTCCCGACCTCCGAACGCAGCAGGCCCTTGGCCGACTCGAGCGCGGCGGCCGTGGCCGTCGCCTCCTCCTCGGTCCCGAGCACCGTGTAGAACACCGTGGCGTTCTGCAGGTCGCCGGTCACGTTGACGTCGGTGACGGTGACGAACCCGAGCCGCGGATCCTTGATCCGCTGCTCGAGCATCGTCGCCACGATCGTCTTGATCGCCTCGCCGAGCCGGATCGCGCGTGAGTTGTCGCTCATGCGCGCTCCTTCTCGCGGGTCTCGAACGTCTCGACGACGTCACCCTCGCGGATGTCGTTGAACGAGCCGAGCCCGATACCGCACTCGAAGCCGTCGCGCACCTCGGTGACGTCGTCCTTCTCGCGGCGCAGCGACTCGATGCGCAGGTTGTCCCCGACCACGACGCCGTCGCGCAGCACTCGCGCGGACGCGTTGCGCCGGATGAGACCGGAGCGCACGCGCGAACCCGCGATGTTGCCGAACTTGGAGCTGCGGAAGATCTGCAGGATCTCCGCCGTCCCGAGCTGGACCTCCTCGTAGATGGGCTTGAGCATGCCCTTGAGGGAGTTCTCGACGTCCTCGATGGCCGCGTAGATGACCGAGTAGTAGCGGATGTCGACGCCCTCGCGGTCGGCCAGCTCGGACACCCGGACGTCCGGGCGCACGTTGAAGCCGATGATGACGGCGTTGTCCACCGTCGCCAGGTTGACGTCGTTCTGCGTGATCGCACCGACACCGCGGTGGATGATCCGCAGGTCGACCTCGTCGCCCACGTCGATCTTGAGCAGCGCGTCCTCGAGTGCCTCGACGGCACCGGACACGTCGCCCTTGATGATGAGGTTGAGCGTGTCGACCTTGCCCTGCTCGACGGCCGCGTTGAAGTCCTCGAGGCTCATGCGCTTGCGACGCTTGGCCAGGAGGGCAGCACGCTCGGCGGCGTCACGCTTGTCGGCGATCTGCCGGGCCGTGCGGTCGTCCGGCGCCACCAGGAAGGAGTCGCCGGCCCGCGGGACCGAGGTCAGACCCAGCACCTGGACGGGCGCGGACGGGCCGGCCTCGCTCAGGTTGTCGCCGCGGTCGTCGAACATCGCCCGGACTCGGCCGTAGGCCGTGCCCGCCACGATGGAGTCGCCGACCTTGAGCGTGCCGGACTGGACCAGGACGGTCGCGACCGAGCCGCGACCCTTGTCCAGGTTCGCCTCGATGGCCACGCCGCGCGCGTCCTTGTTCGGGTTCGCCCGCAGGTCCAGGGCCGCGTCCGCGGTGAGCAGGACGGCCTCGAGCAGCTCGTCGATGCCCGTGCGGTTCTTGGCGGACACGTTGACGAACATCGTGTCGCCGCCGTACGCCTCGGCCACCAGGTTGTACTCGGTGAGCTGCTGCATCACCTTGTCGGGGTTCGCCCCCTCCTTGTCGACCTTGTTGACGGCGACGACGATCGGCACGTTGGCGGCCTGGGCGTGGTTGAGCGCCTCGACCGTCTGCGGCATCACGCCGTCGTCGGCCGCGACCACGAGGATCGCGATGTCGGTGACGTCGGCACCACGCGCACGCATGGCGGTGAACGCCTCGTGACCCGGGGTGTCGATGAAGGTGATCGCGCGGTCCTCGCCCTCGTGCTCCACCGACACCTGGTAGGCGCCGATGTGCTGGGTGATGCCGCCGGCCTCGCCCGCGACGACGTCCGTGGACCGGATGGCGTCGAGGAGCTTGGTCTTTCCGTGGTCGACGTGACCCATGACGGTGACGACCGGCGGGCGTGCCACCAGGTCCTCGTCGCCCTCGGCCTCGAGCTCGGCGTCCAGGTCGATGTCGAACTGGCCGAGCAGCTCGCGGTCCTCGTCCTCCGGGGACACGATCTCGACGACGTAGCCGAGCTCGACGCCCAGCGCCTCGAGGGTGCCCTCGTCGAGCGCCTGCGTGACAGTGGCCATCTCACCGAGGTGGAACAGCACCGTCACGAGGCTCGCGGGGTTCGCGTCGATCCGGTCGGCGAAGTCCGTCAGGCTCGCGCCACGACGGATCCGCACCACGGTGGTGCCGTCGCCGCGGGGAACCTGCACGCCGCCGATCGACGGCGCGGACATCTGCTCGAACTCCTGGCGCTTCGCCCGACGCGACTTGCGTGCGCGGACCGGCTTGCCCCCGGCGCGACCGAACGCGCCCTGGGTGCCGCCGCGACCACCACGGCCCGCGGGACCGCCGCCACCGGGACGACTCCCGCCGCCGGCGCCACCAGCACCGCCGCCGGGACCGCCGAAGCCGCCACCGCCGCCGGGACGACCACCGCCGCCGCCGTAACCGCCGCCGCCACCGGGACGACCGCGTCCGGGCGCGCCGGCGCCACCGCGTGCCGGGGCACCGGGACGGCCGACGGCGCTGCGGCCGGGCATCGAGGAGGGTGAGGGGCGAGGACCGCCGGGACGCGGGCCGGCCGCACCCGTGCCGCCGGGACGCGGACCGGCGGTGCCGCCGGGACGGGGCCCGGCGCTGCCACCGGAACCACCGGGACGAGGCATGCCCTGCGAGGCCGCGAACGGGTTGTTGCCCGGACGCGCGCCGGGACGCGGACCGGCAGCGCCACCGCCGCCGCCCGAGCCGCCGGAGCGCGGCATGCCCTGCGAGGGCGCGAACGGGTTGTTGCCCGGTCGCGTGGACTGACGCGGCCCGGGGGTCGCGCCGCGTGCGCCGTCGGGGCGCATCTGACCGCCACCCTCGGCGCGCCGCTGGTCACCCGGACGCGGGGTGCTCGCGGGACGCGGAGCCGGGCGAGCCGGCGCGGGCCGGAACTCGGCCGACGAGGAGCCCTCGGTCGGAGCCGGGGCCGTGGACGCGGCCGACCCAGCGGGGGCGGCCGGACGCTCGGACTCGGCCAGGCGCGGGGCGGTCTGCCCGGCCGGCGTGGCCGGGGCTGCGGCTGCGGGTGCCTGGGGCGCCGGCGGAGCGGGAGCCTGAGGCGCTGCGGGCGCGGGTGCCTGGGGTGCCGCCGGGGCGGACGCCTCGGCGGGGGCGGCGCTCGTCGCGCTCGTATCGGCCGGACGTGCCGTCGGACGGCTCGTGCGGGGCGCGGGGGTCGAGCCCCCGGCTGTCGGGGCGCCACCGGCCGGCGCACCCGCGGGCGCTCCGGAACCGGCGAGCTGCTCGCGAACGCGCCGCACCACGGGCGGCTCGATCGTCGAGGACGCCGACTTCGCGTACTCCCCCATCTCTTGCAGACGGGAGAGCATCGTCTTGCTGTCTATCCCGAGCTCTCGTGCCAGCTCGTGGACTCGGACCTTGGCCACAACACTCCTTCTCCGGGTCCACCCGGGAAGGGGGGACCACGATCAGTGGGTCGAGCTCATTGCTGAGTACTCATCGGGTGCCCATCGGCGTGTCAACCCGCTCTCGTCGCTCGTTGCTCTGCTCGATGCTCCTGCCTGGTGCAGAAGCTGATGCGGCGCCGTGCACCGCCCCCGACTCGAACCACGCGACCACCGCCGTCGTGTCCACCGGTCCCTGCAGACGCAGGGCCCGGACGACACCGCCGCGGCGGAGCGCCAGCTCGAGGCAGGACTGCGACGGGTGAAGCCACCCGCCACGCCCCGGTGCGCTGCGGCCCTCGTCGACGACCACCCGGGGGTGGTCGCCGTCCCGGACCAGGCGCACCAGCTCAGTTCGTGCCCCCTTGCCGCGGCACCCGACGCACGTGCGGACCGGGCCACCTGGACCCGGCGCGGGCCGCGCGTCAGCGCGGCTCGAGGTCGGGGCGGAGGTGGTCACCGGCTCGCGGACGTCGGGTGCGGACGAGCGTGGGGACACGGAACCGTCCATCAGTCTACCCCCGGGGCTGCCCGGCGGGCGACCCGGGGTCGCTCGGACCCTGCTCACCCTCGCCCTCGGCGTCGGACCGGATGTCGATCCGCCAGCCCGTCAGCCGCGCCGCGAGCCGCGCGTTCTGGCCCTCCTTGCCGATCGCGAGGGACAGCTGGTAGTCCGGCACGACGACGCGCGCGGCGCGCGCCTCGAGGTCCACCACCGTCACGCTGCTCACCCGCGCCGGCGACAGCGCCGCCGCGACGAACCGCGCCGGGTCGGTGTGGAAGTCGACGATGTCGATCTTCTCCCCCCGCAGCTCCGCCATGACGGCGCGCACGCGCTGACCCATCGGACCGATGCACGCCCCCTTGGCGTTCAGCCCGGCGACGCGCGAGGCGACGGCGACCTTGCTGCGGTGACCCGCCTCCCGAGCAAGGGCGATGATCTCCACGCTCCCGTCGGCGACCTCGGGCACCTCGTGCTCGAACAGCTTGCGGACGAAGTTGGGGTGCGTGCGCGAGAGCGTGATGAGGGGGCCGCGCGGACCGCGGGCCACCTCGGTCACGTACGCCCGGATGCGCTCACCGTGCTCGAACACCTCGCCCGGCACCTGCTCGTGCGCCGGCAGCGTGGCCTCCACGCCCTTGGCGAGCTCCACGAGCACCGCGCCCTGGCGGCCGCCCTGCTGCACCACACCCGACACGAGCTGGAGCTTCGTCCCGCGGAAGTCGCCCAGCACGCGCTCGTCCTCGGCGTCGCGCAGCCGCTGCACGATGACGCTGCGCGCCGTCGCGGCGGCCATCCGGCCGAAGCCCTCGGGAGTGTCCTCGTAGGTCTGCGTCACGGGCGGCTCGCCGTCGTCGCCCTCCGAGACGACCTCCGTGACGAGCACCGCCACGTGGCCCGTGGACCGGTCGAGCTCGACGCGCGCACCCGGCTTCGCGCCCGGCGTGCGCTCGTACGCGGTGAGCAGCGCCTGCTCGATCGCGCCGATCAGCACGTCGAGGGGAATCTCGTTCTCGCGGCCGATCAGCCGCAGTCCTGCCATGTCGACGTCCATCAGTCCTCCTCCAGCCGTCGCAGCTCGACCTCGACGACCGCGTTCTCGATCGTGGAATAGGGCACGACGGCGTCGCTCCCGTCCACGCGCAGGGTCACCCCGGTCTCGTCGGCACCGACCACGCGGCCGGTCACCGAGCGCGCCGCACCGTCCGCGATCGCGGCCGCCGTGCGACGCGCGGTCACCAGCCGACCCTCGGCGCGACGGAAGTGCCGAGGCGAGGTGAGCGGGCGGTCCACGCCGGGCGTGGTGACCTCGAGCGTGTAGGCGCCGGGGATGACGTCACGCTCGTCGAGGGCGGCGGAGATGGCCCGCGAGGCCTCGCCGAGCAGGTCCGACCCGAGGGACCCGGGTCCGTCGGCGAGGTCGAGCACCACGCGAACGAGGCGCCGCTTGCCGACCGAGCGCACCTCCACGGCCTCCAGAGCGAGGTCGTGGAGTCGGACGACCGGCTCGACCACGGCTCCGATGCGTCGGTCCAGGGTGTCGCTCGCCATCTCGTCTCCAGTTGTCGCCGTGCCCAGTCGCCCCGCGCGGGGCGCCCCCGGCGGACCGGCGCGCGGCGATCGAGACTCAGGTCCGATCGGCACGGCGTGGTCACCACCGGGGCCGCACAAGACTACCCTCGACCGCGTGCCAGGCCGTCCCCGCGCTTCGATCGCGCGCGCTCTCGCGGTGGCGAGCCTCGCCGTCGGGCTCTGCGTCGGACTCTCGGGCTGCGGGGTCCGCCTCGACGTCCCGCCCCCCGCGATCCCGACGGCGGACGCCGCCGAGCAGGCGCGTGCGGACGCCGTCGCGACGGCCGACGCGATCGCCGCACAGGCGACCGCGCTGGCGGGCCTCGGCGTGGCGGACCCGACCCTGGCGACCCAGATCGCGGCGGGCAGCACGGCCCAGGCCGGCGCCCTCGGCGGCACGTGGACGCCGCCGGCGCGGCCGAGCGCGAGCGCCGATCCGAGTGACGACGGGGCGAGTGCCACCGACGACGCCACCGGCGCGCCCACCTCGGCGGATCCGACCGTGGACCTCGTGAACGCCCTCGTCACCGGTGCCGCGCAGGCGCGCGCCGGCGCGGGTGCGACCTCGGGCGACACCGCGACGCTGCTGGGCTCGATCGCCGTCTGGCGCTCGCTCGCGGCGCACCAGCTCGCCTCGACCCTGCCTGCGGAGACGCTCACGGGAATCGCGCCCACCCTCCCGGCCGGGGGCACCGACCTCACCGCCGTCGGCCTGTCGAGCCTCTCGGGCGTCGACGACCTGATCCGCGGCCTGGACGCCGCGGCGTTCGGCTACGAGACGCTCGCGGCCCGCACCGACGACGACGCCCGGGCGGCCGACTGGGCCGCGCGCGCCACGGCGCTGCGCCGCGCGGGCGAGGCCGTGGCGAGCGCGGCCGACGTCTCGGGGACCGCGGCCGATCCGCGCGAGGCGCTGTACGACGTCGCCGATCTCGTCGCGCTCGACCCGTCCGCCGCGGCCGCCTCGCTCGAGACCGAGGTGGCCGGGCTCTGGCTCACGGCGCCGCTGCCCGCGGGCCTGCGCCCGGCGGGCGTGGACGCCGCCGTCGAGGCGCTCCTGCGTGCCCGCGAGCTGGGTCCGCTCGCGGCGCTCGACTCCCCCGCAGCCGTGCTGCCGGGACTCGCGGCGCCCTGACGCCGAGCCCGCCGCTGCCCGACCCGACTCAGCGCAGCGAGTCGACCGTCTCGGCGACCACGCCCACGGCCTCGGCCACCGGGACCTCGCGGGTCACGCCCGAGGCGCGCTGACGCACCTCGACCACGCCGTCCGCGAGGCCGCGGCCGACGACGACCACCACGGGCACGCCGAGCAGCTCGGCGTCGGCGAACTTCACGCCCGGTGACACCTTGCGCCGGTCGTCGTAGAGCACCTCGATGCCCGCGAGCTCGGCACCGGCAGCGATCGCCTCGGCCGCCTCGAACACGGCCTCGTCGCGGCCGGTGGCCACGAGGTGCACGTGCGCGGGCGCGACGGCGACGGGCCAGGTCAGGCCCTTGTCGTCGTGGTAGGCCTCGGCCAGGGCGGCGACGGCGCGGGAGACCCCGACCCCGTAGGAGCCCATGTGGACCAGGCGCGCCTTGCCGTTCTGGTCCAGGACCGTCAGGCCGAGGGCCTGGGAGTACTTCGTGCCCAGGTCGAACACGTGGCCCATCTCGATCCCGCGGGCGAGCTCGAGCGGGCCCGACCCGTCCGGCGCGGAGTCGCCGGCGCGCACGTCCGCGCCCTCGACCGTGCCGTCCGCGGTGAAGTCCCGGCCGGCGACGAGGTCGAACACGTGCCGGCCCGGCTGGTCCGCGCCGGTGATCCAGCGCGTGCCGGGCACGATGCGCGGGTCGAGCAGGTAGCGCACGGCGCCGGCCGTGATCGTGCCGTCCTCGGCGAGCGTGCGGGGCGCACCGTTCGGTCCCAGCGCGCCCGGGCCGATGTAGCCCTTGACGAGCTCGGGGTGCGCGGCGAAGTCCGCCTCGCCCGCCTGCTCGACCTCGGCCGGCGCGAGCGACGCCTCGAGCCGCTTCATGTCGACCTCGCGGTCGCCGGGCACGCCGATCACCACGACCTCGCGACGGCCGTCCGGCCAGGTGAGCGCGACGACGACGTTCTTGAGCGTGTCGGCCGCCGTCCAGGCGCGGTCGGGGCGCGGGAAACGCTCGTTCGCGACGGCTACGAGGGTCGCGATCGTCGGGGTGTCCGGCGTGTCCTCGACGTGCGCGGCCGGGACGTCGGAGGCGTCCACGTCCGGCGGAACCGGGGTCGTGACGGCCTCGACGTTCGCGGCGTACCCGCCGGGCGAGCGCACGAAGGTGTCCTCGCCGATCGGCGAGGGCACGAGGAACTCCTCGCTGCGCGACCCGCCCATCGCGCCCGACGTCGCCGTCACGATCACGTACGGCAGGCCGAGCCGGGTGAAGATCCGCTCGTACGCGTCGCGCTGCGCCTGGTAGGAGGCGCGGTGGCTCTCGGCGTCGAGATCGAACGTGTAGGCGTCCTTCATGATGAACTCGCGCCCACGCAGCAGGCCCGCACGCGGACGGGCCTCGTCGCGGTACTTCGTCTGGATCTGGAACAGCGTGAGCGGCAGGTCCTTGTAGGAGGAGTACAGGTCCTTGACGACCAGGGTGAACATCTCCTCGTGCGTGGGCGCGAGGAGATAGTCGTTCTCGCGGCGGTCCTTGAGCCGGAAGAGGTTGGGTCCGTACTCGGTCCACCGGTTGGTCGCCTCGTAGGGCTCGCGCGGCAGCAGCGCCGGGAAGTGGATCTCCTGGGCCCCCGCAGCGGCCATCTCCTCGCGCACGACTGCCTTGACCTTCGCGAGCACCCGCAGACCCAGCGGTAGCCAGGTGTAGATGCCGGGGGCCGCGCGCCGGATGTATCCGGCGCGCACCAGCAGCTTGTGGGAGTCGACCTCGGCGTCGACCGGGTCGTCGCGCAGGGTGCGCAGGAACAGGGAGGACATCCGCATCAGCACGCGAACCAGCCTAGTTCGCTGCGGGTGCGGCCCGTGCACGACGGCGAGCCCGCCTCGCGCGGGCGGGTGGCACCCGCGCGGGAGCGCCGGGTTGCGGTGACGGGCCACGCCGAGCGCTGGGTTACGGCTACGCGGCGACACCGAGCGCCGGGTTGTGGTCACGAGTGAGCGCCGTGGTGACCACAACTCAGCGCTCGCCGAGGCCCGGTGACCACAGCTCAGCGTTCGCGAATGCCGGGGCGCCGAACGCCGGCTCCGGCTCCCTCCGGCTACAACCGCACCTCCGGCTACAGCACGATCGTCGTGTACCCGCCGACCTGGTCGAACCCCACCCGGCGGTACGTGCGCCGCGCTGCGGTGTTGTAGTCGTTGACGTACAGCGAGACGGTGCGCGCTCCCAGCTCCCGGGCGCGCTCGACCACGGCGGCGGTGCCGGCCGCGCCGAGGCCACGCCCGCGCGCGTCGGGCGCCACCCAGACGCCCTGGATCTGCGCCACGCCGAGCGACATCGCGCCGATCTCCGCCTTGAACAGCACCCGCGCCGTCGGACCCTCGCCCTCCATCACCACGAACGAGCGGCCCGCCTCGAGCAGCTGGCGCACCCGCGCGGCGTAGCCGCCGCCGGCGGACAGCGGGGAGTACCCGTACTCCTCGGTGAACATCGCCACGCTCGCGGGGAGCATGACGTCGATCTCGTCGGGGCGGGCTGGGCGCACCCGGACGTCGCCGGGGATCCGGGGTGGCGTGGCGAGCGCGAGCGAGGGCTGCTCACGCACCTGGCGCGGCTCGGGCCACGCGAGCGCGAGCCGGTTCCACACCGCGTGCACGGCGGTGGCGTCGCCGACGAGCGACGCGAACCGCCGGCCCTGCTCGATCACGGCGCCGGCGATCTGGTCGAGCCCGCGTCCGCTCGGGCTCACCGGCACGATGTTCGGGCCGACCCAGGCGAGCGCCTGCAGCTCACCGTGCTCGAACGTCCCCCAGGCGCCGGCCCCCGCGTAGGAGCGCACACCGGACTCGTCCAGGCGCACCGACGCGAGCACCGCGGCGACGGGGTCGCGCGCGCACAAGGCGTACGCCGCGCCGAGGTCCTCGGGACGCAGCGGTCGCGCGCCGCTCGCGGCTGCCCACCTCACGCCGGCCACCTCACGTCAGCCGCCAAGGCTGACGGGCGCGACGAGGTCGCCGACGGTGAGCAGCACGAAGATCAGCAGGAACACGCCGACCACGACGTACGTGAGCGGCAGGAGGCGCGAGGTGTCCACGGGCCCGGGGTCGGGCCGTCCGCGCAGCCGGGCGATCCATCGTCGCGCGCCCTCCCACAGCGCCCCCGCGACGTGCCCGCCGTCGAGCGGCAGCAGCGGGATGAGGTTGAACACGAACAGTGCGAGGTTGAGCGACGCGAGGAGCTGCAGCTGCGTGAGGGCGAAGCCCGCGACGCCGAAGTCGGTCGGGGTCGCCGCGGCCTCGCCCGCGATGCGCCCGACCCCCACGATGCCGATGACGCCGGTGTCGCGCTCGCCGCCGCCGAAGGTCGCCGAGGCGATCGACACGAGGTGAGCGGGCAGCGACGCGACCCCCTGGAACGTCAGCCCCAGCATCGTGCCGAAGTCGCCGACGAGCTCCCCCACGCTCGCGGGCTCGAGCTCCGAGCGCGGGCTCACCCCGACCGTGGGCACCTCGCGCGTGACCGTGGCACCGTCGGCGTCCAGGACCTCCCGCTCGACCAGCTCGGGCGTCACCTCGAGCGTGACCTGCGCGCCGTCGCGCTCGACGACGACGGCGGTCGGTCCCGTCGAGGCGGCGATCGCCGCCTGGGCGTCGGCCCAGGAGGCGATCGGCGTGCCGCCCCACGACACGAGCGTGTCGCCGGGCTGCAGGCCGGCCGCCTGCGCGGGCGACGCGGGGTCTGACGCCGTGCACTCCTGCCCGGCGGCGGGCATGCAGGGCGACACGGCGCCGAGGGTCGTGGTCGAGGTCGGGAGCCCGATGCCGAGGTAGCACACGGCGAGGAGGACGAACGCGAGGACGAGGTTGGCGACCGGTCCGCCGAGCATGACGACGATGCGGCGCGGCACCGCGAGGGCGGTGAAGGTCCGGGACAGGCCGCCGGGCGGGATCTCGCTCGCGGAGAACTCCCGGGCGTCGGCTGCGGCCTCGCGCGCCCACCGACGCAGGCCGCGGGTGCCGGCCAGCTCGCGGCGGGAGGCCTTGGCCGGCGAGAGCTGCTCGGCCGTGGGGTACATGCCGACCATCCGGATGTATCCGCCGAGCGGGATCGCCTTGACGCCGTACTCGGTCTCGCCGCGCCGGCGCGACCACAGCGTCGGGCCGAACCCGACCATGTACTGGGTGACCAGCACCCCGAACCTCTTCGCGGGGACGAGGTGGCCCAGCTCGTGCCAGGCGATCGAGGCCAGCAGGCCGAGCACGAAGACTCCGACGCCGAGCCAGAACATCACTCGACGGCGAGCAGGACGTCCACCACGCGGTCGAGATAGGCGTCCACCGGGCCCTCGGCGTAGGCGCGCGGGCGCGGCGCGCTGCCGAACGTGGCGGCGCGGACCTCGGCCGCGGTGAGGGGTGTGCCGTCGTCGAAGTACGCGACGAGGCGGTCCAGGAGTGCGTCGACCGCGGCGGCGTCGTACCCGCGGCCGCGCTCGGGAGGGGCGAAGCGCGACCCCGCGGGGCGGGTCAGGCGCTCGTAGAGCACGGTCGCCCGCTCGACGACCCCGGACAGCCACGCCCCCTGGCCGTTGTCCGCGATGAACTCGGCACGCTCGGCGGAGACGAAGGCGGCCTCGAGCCGGTCGAGCGCGGCGTCGACGCTGGAGGCCCGGTAGCCGCGCCGGACGAGGTCGAACGCCGCGCTGCGCACGGCGTGCGCGTCGATGTCCGCGGCGCCGTCGTCGGTGGCCTCGTAGGCCTTCCTCGCGCGGGCGAAGAACTCGTCGACCTGCTCGGTGTCGTACCCCCGATGGGTCGGGGCGACCCGGGGGAAGAGCTGGGTCACGCCGTCGCCTCCTTCAGTCCTGAACCGCGCCGCGGCCGGCCCGGCTGCTCGTCTGCACCCGCGGCGAGCTGGCCGCACGCGCCGTCGATGTCACTGCCCCTGGTGTCACGGATCGTGGTCGGGATCCCTGCCCTGCGCAACCGTGCCACGAACTCGGCCTCGACGTCGGGAGCGCTCGCCGTCCACCGGGAACCGGGCGTCGGGTTGAGCGGGATCGGGTTGACGTGCACCCAGCCCCGCCCGCGCTTGACGAGCTCGTCCGCGAGCAGCGACGCCCGCCAGGCGTGGTCGTTGACGTCCCTGATCAGCGCGTACTCGATGGAGACGCGTCGACCGGTGATCTCGAAGTAGCGGCGGGCGGCGTCCAGCGCCTCCCCCACCTTCCACCGCGCGTTGATCGGGATGAGCTCGTCGCGCAGCGCGTCGTCGGGCGCGTGCAGCGACAGCGCCAGCGTCACGGGGATGCCCTCGTCCGCGAGCTTGTTCATCGCGGGGACGAGCCCGACCGTGGAGACGGTGACGTTGCGCGCGGACAGCCCGAGGCCGGCCGGCGCGGGCTCGATCATCCGGCGCACCGCCCCGACCACCGCCTTGTAGTTCGCGAGCGGCTCCCCCATCCCCATGAAGACGACGTTGGACAGCCGGGTCGGGCCGCCGGGCAGGTCGCCGTCGCGGCTGGCACGTGCGGCGAGGCGGACCTGCTCGACGATCTCCGCCGTCGAGAGGTTGCGGGTCAGACCCATCTGGCCGGTGGCGCAGAACGGGCACGCCATCCCGCACCCGGCCTGGCTGGAAACGCACAGCGTGGTGCGGTCGCGGTAGCGCATGAGGACCGACTCGACCTTCGAGCCGTCGTGCATCGACCAGAGCGTCTTGACGGTGTCGCCGCCGTCGGCCTCGAGCGTGCGCACGGGCGTGACGAGCTCGGGCAGCAGCGCGTCGACGAGCTCGCCGCGGGCACCCGACGGCAGGTCGGACATGTCGCCGACGTCGCGCGTGAGGTGCGTGAAGTAGTGCCGCGAGAGCTGGTCGGCACGGAAGGCGGGCACGCCGAGCTCCGCGACGGCGGCCTTGCGGCCCGCGAAGTCGAGGTCGGCGAGGTGGCGCGGCGGCTTGCCGCGCCGCGGTGCGGCCATCTGCAGGCGGGGACGGCCGCCGGGCGCGGGCCGGTCGGCGGTCGCGGTCGTCGGGGCGCCCGGTCCGGTCGGGTCGGTGGGTCCGACGGTCGGGGTGGGCAGCGGGGTCTCGGTCATCACATCTCCAGTCAGCTCGCCGGCACGAGCACGGCGAGGAGCGTCACGGCGACGGGGGCGACCATGAGGAGCGAGTCGACCCGGTCCAGGACCCCGCCGTGACCGGGCAGCAGCGAGCCCATGTCCTTCATGCCGAGGTCACGTTTGATGAGGGACTCGCCGAGGTCGCCCACGAGCGCGGCGAACACGCCGACGATCGCCACCACGACACCGACCCACCAGTGCGCGCCGAGCAGCGAGGTGGCCATCGGCCACGCCACCAGCACCCCCGCGAGCAGTGAGCCGGCGAGGCCCTCCCACGACTTCTTGGGGCTCACCGACGGGGCGATCGGGTGGCGGCCGAACGCGACGCCCGCGGCGTACCCGCCCGTGTCGCACGCCACGGCCAGGGCGACGACGAGCAGGACGCGCCACACGCCGTCGTCGGCGGACAGGGCCAGAGCCAGGAACGAGGCGAGGAACGGCACGTAGGCCGTGACCAGCAGCGCGGCCGAGGCGTTGCGCAGGGCGCGCACACCGGGCACGTCGATGACGGTCCACACCACGACGCCACCCGCGGTGAGGATGAACGCGACGAGCAGCGCCTCGGCGCCCACGAGGTACGCGGACACGAGCATGCCGACCGAGCCGACGAGGATCGGCAGCAGCGGGACCTCGATCCGCACGCGCGCCAGCGCACCGCGCAGCTCGACCAGCGCGCCGACGACGCCGGCCATCACCAGCAGGCCGAACAGCTCCTTCTGCAGGAAGAGGCTGAGCAGGAGCGCCGCGCCGAGGCCGACGCCCACGCCGATCGCGACCGGGAGGTTCCGGCCGGCCCGCGACGGCGGTGCCGTCAGCACCTCGCTCGGCGTCGGGTGGTCCACGAGCGGCTCGCGCGACGCCGAGTCGACGTCGGACACCGTCGCCCCCTCGGGCAGGGCGTCGGGCGCGACGTCGCCGACGGTCTCGTCCCCGCCGTCGCGCACGACGGCGGGCACCGCCTCGGGCGCGAGGGCCGGCTCCGCGTCAGGCTCGGCCGTGCGCACGACGGCGGACGCCGCCTCGGGCGCGGCCGGCACCGTCGCGGGTGGCTCGGCCGTGTGCTCGACGGCGACGCCTGCCTGCTCGGGCTCGGCGAGGGGTGCGGGCGTCCGCCCGAGGCGAGGCTCGCCGTCGGGCGCGACCGCCGGAAGCACGCCGCTCTCCCGGAGCCGGCGCAGCTCGCGCCGGGTCAGAGGGGCGCCGACGGGGGCGGTGTCGCCCTCGCGCGGGGTGTCCGTCACGGCCTGGCTCACACCTCGAGGAGCTCGCGCTCCTTGTGCGAGAGCAGGGAGTCGATCGTGTCCACGTGGGCCTTGGTGAGGGACTCGAGCTCCTTCTCGGCGCGCACGACCTCGTCCTCGCCGCTCTCGCCGTCCTTCACGAGACGGTCCAGCTCGTCCTTGGCCTTGCGGCGCACGGCGCGCACGGACACGCGCGCCTCCTCGCCCTTGTGCTTGGCGACCTTGACGTACTCCCGGCGCCGCTCCTCGGTGAGGGCGGGCAGGTTGACGCGGATGACGTTGCCGTCGTCGGTCGGGTTGACGCCGAGGTCGGACTCGCGCAGCGCCTTGATGATCTCGTTGGTCGCGGAGCGGTCGTACGGGTTGATGAGCACCACGCGCGCCTCGGGGATGGTGACACCCGCGAGCTGCTGCAGCGGCGTCGGGGATCCGTAGTAGTCCACGAGCACCTTGTGGAAGAGGCCCGCGTTGGCGCGACCGGTGCGGATCGAGCCGAGCTCGTCGCGCGCGACCTCCACGGCCTTGTCCATCTTGTCCTCGGCCTCGAGGAGAATGTCGTCGATCACTGGAACTGCTCCTTCGTGCGCCGCAGCGCGTCGTGGTGAGGCGTGGACCGCCCGAAACCTGTTCACCCCCGCACGCGTGCGCGGCGGGCTCGGCACCTCAGGCGGTCACCACCGTGCCGATACTCTCACCCCGGAGCGCGCGGGTGACATTGCCGCGCTCGCTCATGCCGAAGACCCGCATCGTCATGCCGTTGTCGCGGCACAGGCTGAAGGCGGTGGCGTCGAGCACCTTGAGGTCGCGCTGCAGGGCCTCGTCGAAGGTCAGGTGGTCGAGCTTCACCGCGGTGGGGTCGAGCCGGGGGTCGGCGGTGTACACGCCGTCGACCCCGTTCTTGCCGACGAGCACCTCGTCGCAGTGCACCTCGAGCGCCCGCTGGATCGAGACGGTGTCGGTGGAGAAGTACGGCATGCCGGCGCCGGCGCCGAAGATGACGGCGCGACCCTTCTCCATGTGCCGGATGGCGCGCAGCGGGATGTACGGCTCGGCCACCTGGCCCATCGCGATCGCGGTCTGGACGCGGGTGCTGACGCTGGCCTTCTCGAGGAAGTCCTGCAGCGCGAGGCAGTTCATCACCGTGCCGAGCATGCCCATGTAGTCGGCGCGGGCGCGGTCCATGCCGCGCTGGGAGAGCTCGGCGCCGCGGAAGAAGTTCCCGCCGCCCACGACGATGGCGACCTGCACGCCGTCGGCCACGGCCTCGGCGATCTCCGCGGCGGTGCGGGCGACCACGTCGGGGTCGAGCCCGATCGAACCGCCGCCGAACACCTCGCCGGACAGCTTCAGGAGCACGCGGCGGGGCTTGGTCGCGCTGGTCATGATCGCGTTCCTCTCGTTCCTACGGCTCGGGTGTGCGGCTCGGGTCCTGCGGCTCGGGTCCTGCGGCTCGGGTGCGGCTCTGACGGGCAGCGCTGCTGGGCCCTGGTGTGCATGCGGCCCCGCACCGTCGGAGTCCGACGGCGCGGGGCCGCACGTGGGAGGTCAGGCGCCGACGCGGTAGCGAACGAAGCCGGTGAGCTCGCCACCCGACTCCTTCACGACCTGACCGACGGTCTTCTTCGGGTCGCGCGCGTAGGCCTGCTCGAGGAGGACCTGGTCCTTGAAGAACCCGTTGAGGCGACCCTCGACGATCTTCGGCAGAGCGGCCTCCGGCTTGCCTTCGTTGCGCGAGATCTCCTCGGCGATCCGGCGCTCGTCGGCGACCGTCTGCTCCGGGACGTCCTCGCGCGAGAGGTACAGCGGGGAGTACGCGGCGATGTGCATCGCGACGTCGGACGCCACCTGGGCCGCCGCCGCGTCGCTCGCCACGATGACGCCGACCTGCGGGGGCAGGTCCTTCGCCGTCTTGTGCAGGTAGACCGCCACCCGCTCGCCGGGGACCCGGTGCACGCGGCGCACCACGATCTTCTCGCCGAGCGTCGCGGCGGCCTCGTCCACGACCTCCTGGACGGAGCGGTCGCCCACGAAGGCCGCGAGCAGCGCCTCGGTGTCGGCGGCCTCGGAGGCGACGGCCGCACCGAGGACGGTGTCGGCGAGGGCGAGGAACCTCTCGTTCTTCGCCACGAAGTCGGTCTCGGCGTTGACCTCCACGAGGACACCGACCTGACCGTCGGCGTCGGGCGCGTCGACCACGGCGGCGGCGACGAGGCCCTCCGAGGCGGAGCGACCCTCACGCTTCGCGACGCCCTTGAGGCCCTTGACGCGGATGATCTCCATCGCCTTGTCGACGTTGCCGTCGGCCTCGTCCAGCGCCTTCTTGACGTCGAGCATGCCAGCGCCCGACTTCTCCCGCAGTGCCTTGATGTCGGCGGCGGTGTAGTTCGCCATCTGTTCCGTCTCTCTTTCGTCCGTACTGACGTGCGTGCTGCGTGCGTGCTGTGCGCGGCTGAGGGTGCTGCCTGCGGCCGCGTGCGTGCGACCGCCCCGGGACGCGAGGCGTCCCGGCGCGGAGCGACGTCAGGCCTGCGTGTCCTCGGCGGTATCGGCCTCGGCGGTCTCGGCGGCAACCTCGGCCTCGAGCTCCTCGGCGACCTCCTGGGTGGCGACGGCCTCGGCGACAGCCTCGACCGCCACGGCCTCCGCCTCGACGGCGAGCTCCTCGGCCACCTCGGCGGCGGCGGCGGCCTCACCGGCGGTGACCTCGGACTCGACCGCGGCGGCCTCACCGGCGAGCAGCTCCTGCTCCCACTCGGCAAGGGGCTCGGCGGTCTCAGCGCCGGCCGCGGCACCACCCGAGTGGCGCGCGATGGTGCCCTCGGCGACGGCGTCGGCGACCACGCGGGTCAGCAGCGCGACGGCGCGGATCGCGTCGTCGTTGCCCGGGATCGGGAAGTCGACCTCGTCGGGGTCGCAGTTGGTGTCGAGGATCGCGACGACCGGGATGTTGAGCTTGCGGGCCTCGGCGATCGCGAGGTGCTCCTTCTTCGTGTCGACCACCCACACGGCGGAGGGGACCTTCGCCATCGTGCGGATGCCGCCAAGGGTGCGCTCGAGCTTGTCCTTCTCGCGGCGCATCATGAGGAGCTCCTTCTTCGTGCGGCCGGACGCGGCCACGTCGTCGAAGTCGATCTCCTCGAGCTCCGCGAGGCGCGCGAGGCGCTTGCTCACGGTCTGGAAGTTGGTGAGCATGCCACCCAGCCAGCGCTGGTTGACGTAGGGCATCCCGACGCGCGCGGCCTGCTCGGCCACGGCCTCCTGGGCCTGCTTCTTCGTGCCGACGAACAGGATCGTGCCGCCGTGGGCGACCGTCTCCTTGACGAAGGAGTACGCGCGGTCGATGTCCGCGAGCGACTTCTGCAGGTCGATGATGTAGATGCCGTTGCGCTCGGTGAAGATGAAGCGCTTCATCTTGGGGTTCCAGCGACGGGTCTGGTGCCCGAAGTGGACGCCGCTCTCGAGGAGCTGGCGCATGGTGACGACGGCCATGGCTCGTCCTTCCGGCGCGGATCGCTCCGCGCGTCGGGCGGGCCGCACGAGCGACCCGCGTAACGGTTCTCCGCCGGTACGGCGGCCTGGTGCTCACGACGCGTCGCGACCACCCGGAGGTGGACCGTGGACGGCGCGTCCCGGGGGCGCACTCCGTCGCGCGAGGCGACGGCTGCCGACCGGTGTGTGGGCACGCGATGTCAACCGGCACGGACCGGTTGCACCGAGAATCCTACCCCGTCCGCGGCGGGCCCCCCACCCGATCTCCTGGCGCCCCGGCTTGTCCCCCGCGGGCGCTCGCGCCGCGTCGTCCACCACCCGGCGGCGGCGGCCATGCGGACCCGATCGGACCGGCGCACGCTCGGGTGATGAGCTCCCTGCTGTTGCGCTCGGGCGCGGCGATCCTCGCCGTCGGCGGTCTGCTCGCGACGGCGCACGCCGCGACGCACGACGGCGAGCGCGCGGACACCCTCGACTCGCCCGCGGCCGTGGCGGGCGAGGCGGCGGGCGCGACGGCCGGCGCGACGGCCGGCGCGACGGCCGGCGCGACGGCCGGCGCGGGAACCCCGGCTGGTGGCGCTGCGGGAAGCGGGGCCGCACGCCCCCAGGCCGGGGGTGCGGCCGAGCTGCCCGGCCGCGTGACGTACGGGTGGCCGATCGAGCCCGCCGACGTCGTGCGCCCGTTCGACGACCCGGCGCAGCCCTGGCTCGCCGGCCACCGCGGCGTCGACCTCGCCGGGTCGGTCGGCGTACCGGTGCGCGCGGCGGCCGACGGCGTGGTCGCGTTCGCCGGCACGGTCGCCGGGCGCGGGGTCGTCTCGGTCGACCACGCCGACGGCATCCGCACGACGTACGAGCCGGTGACGGCGAGCGTCGTCGCGGGTCAGGCGGTGGCGGCGGGCGACGCGCTCGGGACGCTGGACGCCGGGCACGGGCGCGGGTCCGACCTGCACTGGGGCGCCCGGCGCGGACGGGACGACTACCTGGACCCGACACTGCTGGTCACCGGCGACGTCGTGATCCGGCTCCTCCCGCTCGAGGCGGGGTGACCGAGCACCCGCACGTCAATCCACGTTGACATGCTCGCCCACGCGCGTCATCCTGGGTTGACACGCGGGACGCGAGATCGCGACCCGACCGGATCGGAGGTGACGCGATGACGATGGCGATGGAGGACGACGGTCCCCTCGGCGAGCTGCGACGGATCACGCAGACGCGACGCGAGCTCGATCGTCGGGAGGAGATCGCGGTGCGCCGAGCCCGCTCTGCCGGCTTCTCGTGGGCCGCGATCGCGACCATGCTCGGCGTCACCCGCCAGGCGGTGCACAAGCGGTACGGCCGCCGCACCTGAGCCGCGATCTCGGTCGAGCCGCACGGACGGGGCTCCACGCCCTCCTCCCCAGGAGCAGACAGGTGCACCCTCACGAGTCGGGGGCGACCGCGGCGCCGGGAGTCACGCGCGGGGGTGTGCCTGGCGAACCGTTCTCCGTCAGGAACCGGGCCGTCCACACCGAGCGCCGGGAGTCACGCGCGGGGGTGTGCCTGGCGAAAGGCCGCGAGCAACCGCTCCGAGCTGACATGGGTGTAGCGCTGCGTCGTCGCGAGCGAGGCGTGGCCGAGCATCTCCTGGATCGACCGCAGGTCGGAGCCACCCTCGAGCAGGTGCGTGGCAGCCGAGTGCCGCAGACCGTGCGGTGCGAGGTCGGGCAGGCCGGCTCCGCCGGTGACCCGGTGGACCAGGGTCCGCACCGTGCGGGGATCGATCCGACGACCGCGAGCCCCGACGAACAGTGCTCGCCCCGCGGCCTCGCTCGCGAGCTCGGAGCGCAGGTCCAGCCAGGCGCGCAGCGCCTGCGCGGCGGGTCGGCCGAACGGCACGACGCGCTCCTTGTCCCCTTTGCCCACGACGCGCACGAGGCGCTCACCCAGGTCGAGGGACGTCACGTCGAGCGCGCACGCCTCCGAGACGCGCAGCGCCGCGCCGTAGAGCAGCTCGACGATGGCCTGGTCGCGGGCCGCGAGCGCACGATCGTGGGCCGACGGCGCGACCGGGGGCTCGCCGTCGGGCGCGGGATCGAGGAGCCGTTCGCGCTGGTCCCGGGAGCCCGCGACGTCGGGCCCTGGCGGGGCAGCGGGCGGACGGTCACCCGCACCAGCCCGTTCCCCCCGCGGGGCGGGCGGCGCAACGGCGGGTTCGGCACCGCGCGCCCGGGCGTCGAGGCCGGCGAGCGCCGTCCGGGCCTGCTCGGGCGTCAGCACGGCGGGCAGGGTGCGGTCGGCCTTCGGGCTGCGCAGCCGCAGCGCGGGATCGTGCGCCAGATGCCCGCTGCGGACGGCCCACGCGGAGAAGGTGCGCGCGGCGGCGCTGCGGCGAGCCGTCGTCGCGCGCGACAGCCCACGGGCGTTCTGGCGGGCGAGCCACTGCCGCAGGACCGCCAGGTCCAGCCGCGACAGGTCCGCCCCGGACGGTCCGCCCGGCACCTCGGCCAGCAGGTCGAGGACGTCGCCCACGTACGCGCGGACCGTGTGCACCGAGCGCGCGCGCTGCAGCCGCAGGTGCGCCGCGAACTCCTCCACGAGCGCGGCGTCCCCCGGGCGGGTGCCGTCGGGCACCACGATCCCCGCGTCCTGCGCGCTGGTCGTCACCGTGCCACCGTCGTCGTCGCACGCCCCCGGGGCAAGCCACCACACCGCGGGCCGTTCCTCCCGCTCTCACCTGCGACCCGATCACCGGGCCACCCGGCGCACGCGGTCGCCGTCGCGCACCGCGTGCCCGCGCAGCTCGAGCAGCCCGAGCGCGGCAAGGACCTCGCCGTGGGCGAGCCCGCACACGCGCACCACGGAGTCCGGGTGCGCCGCCCCGCGCGCGGGCAGCGCCTCCCAGACCAGCGCCTCCCGGGGCGCGAGCCCGGGCGGCACGTCGTCGAGTCGCACCGCGGAGTCGTCCCGCTCCCGGTCGCGCTCCATCCCCGCCGTCGCGGCCGGCCCGAGCTCGGCCACGAGCTCGCGCACCTCCTCGGCGTCCGTCACGCAGACCGCGAGCTGCTCACGCAGCAGGCGGTGACAGCCGGCCGAGGACGCCGAGGTGACCGGCCCGGGTACGGCCCCGACCGGCCGCAGCAGCCGCGCCGCGTGCTGCGCCGTCGACATCGTGCCGGACCGCCAGCCCGCCTCGACCACGACGCACGCCGCCGCGAGCGCGGCGATGAGGCGGTTGCGGGTGAGGAACCGGCTCCGGCTCGGTGCGCTTCCCGGGCCGAGCTCGGACACCACCGCGCCCTCGCGCGCGACCCGGGTCAGCAGCTCCGTGTGGCCGGTCGGGTAGAACCGGTCGAGGCCGCCGGCCATGACGGCGACGGTCGGGCCGTTCACCGCGAGGCTCGCCCGGTGCGCGACGGCGTCGATCCCGTACGCGCCGCCCGACACGACCACGCGCCCGTCCCCCGCAAGTGCCGCCGCGAGCTCGAACGCCACGTGCTCCCCGTACGGCGTCGCGGCCCGCGCCCCGACGATCGCGACGCCGCCCTCGATCGCGTGCGCCGCGAGCTCCGGGTCGCCCCGCACCCACAGGCACTGCGGGGCGCGCGGCCCGAGGTCGTCGAACGCGCGCGGCCACCGGCGGTCGGCCGGGTGCAGCACGGTGCCGCCGAGTCTCGTGATCTGCGCCAGCTCGCGCGCGGGGTCGAGCCCGTCGAGCCGCGGTCGCCACCGGGCACGCGCCCGTTCCCAAGGCTCTCGCTCCCCCGCCGGCGGGTCCCAGGCCTCGCGGCGCAGCCAGGCGAGCGCCGCCACGGGACCCAGCGCGGCGACGAGACCCACGGCGAGCTCGTCCCCCGGTTCCGCGAGCCGTGCCCAGGCGACGGCCGCGAGCCGCGGGTCCTCGACGTCGGCCGTCGGCTCAGCCATGACGGCCCCGCATCCGCAGCGTCATCGCACGGCCCACGTCGTCCGCGCCCGGCTGGTCCCGGCCCGCAAGGTCGGCGAGCGTCCAGGCCACCCTCTGCACGCGTTCGGCGCCGCGCAACGAGAGGTGCCCGTGCTCGACGGCGCGCGTCAGGTCCGCCCGCGCCTCGCGGGGCAGCGGGTGGTGCTTGCGCAGCCACGCCCCCGGCACGCCCGCGTTCGTGCGCCACGGGCAGCCCGCCCACCGCACCCGCATGCGCTCGCGAGCCTCCAGGACGCGCGCGGCGATCGGCGCCGAGGGCTCCCCGCCCGGACCCGCGAGCGCCGCCATCCGCGCGGCCGGCACGTCGACCTGCAGGTCGACCCGGTCCAGCAGCGGACCGCTGAGCCGGGCCAGGTAGCGGCGCCGCGCGAGCGGCGAGCACTCGCAGTCGACACCCTTGCCCGCCGACATCCCGCACGGGCACGGGTTCGCGGCGAGGACCAGCTGGAAACGCGCCGGATAGCGAGCCGAGGCGTCCGCGCGGTCGATCACCAGCTCACCGCTCTCGAGCGGCTGACGCAGCGTGTCCAGCACGCGCGGCGCGTACTCCGGGGCCTCGTCCAGGAGAAGCACGCCCAGGTGCGCGCGGCTCGCGGCCCCCGGACGAGGCACCCCGGCGCCCCCGCCGACGACGGCCGCGGCGCTCGCCGTGTGGTGCGGCGCCTCGAGCGGGGGCCGACGAATGAGGCCCTGGCGCGGATCGAGCGTGCCGGCCACCGAGTGCAGCGCCGTCACCTCGACCGCCTCGGCCTCGGTGAGGTCGGGCAGCAGACCGGGCAGCCGGGCCGCGAGCATCGTCTTGCCCGTCCCGGGAGGTCCGACGAGAAACAGGTGGTGGCCGCCCGCCGCCGCCACCTCGAGCGCGAACCGCGCCTCGGGCTGCCCGACGACGTCGGCCATGTCGAGCGCACCCGCCTCCCGAGGCTCGAGGTAGGACCTGGGGACCGCCGGCAGGTCGGGCACCGCGACCTGTCCGCCGTAGGAGTGCAGCAGCTCGGCGAGGTGACGCACGCCCACCACCTCGGCGCCCGGCACCATGCTCGCCTCGGCGACGTCGGCCTCGGGCACCACGACGTGCCGCAGGCCTGCTCCGACCGCCGCGTGCACCATGGGCAGCACCCCCCGGACCGGGTGCAGGCGGCCGTCGAGGCCGAGCTCGCCGAGGTGGACGGCGTCGGGTCGCCCGTCGCCCGCGACCCCCGCGGCCGCGAGGATCGCGACGGCGATGGCGAGGTCGAACGCCGTGCCGAACTTCGGCAGCCCGGCGGGCCAGAGGTTGACGGTGACGCGCTTCTGCGGGAACGCGACCGCGCACGACGACACCGCGGAACGCACCCGCTCGCGCGCCTCCATGAGCGTCCGGTCCGGCCGACCCACGAGGCCGAACGCCGGCAGCCCGGGGGCGAGGTGCGCCTCGACCTCGACGACGTGCCCGACCAGACCCTGCAGCGAGATCGCACGCGTGCTCCCCAGGCCCATCAGCCCACCGCCTGCAGGTGCGACAGCCGGACGGGCCCGACGGCGGGCAGGAGCACCGCGACGACGTCCAGCCGGACGTCGCTCGCCCGCGTCTCGTGCGTCGCGAGCCACTCCCCCGCCAGACGCCGCAGGCGGGCGAGCTTCACCGGTGTGACCGCCTCCGCGGGGTGTCCCATCGCCGTGCCGGTGCGCGTCTTCACCTCGACGACCACGATCGTCGCGCCGTCGCGCGCCACGAGGTCGAGCTCGCCTGCGCGGCAGCGCCAGTTCCGGTCGAGCACCTCCCAGCCGCGGCGGTGCGCCCACTGTGCCGCGATGTCCTCCCCGCGACGCCCGACGTCGTCCTTGTGCGCCATGGCCCACCTCCTCGCGCCCAGCGTCGGCGCGCGGGGTCGAGCGCACCAGGCCGGGTGTGCACGGCGCACCCGGCGTCGACGCGCGAGAGGGCCGGGGACAACTGGCGCGCGGGCCGGGCCGCAGGACGACGAGTCGTGCGCCGAGGGCAGCCGCGCGCTGCGCGCCGCAGCCGACTCAGCTGCGCGCCGACTCAGCCGCGCGCCGCAACAGCTCAGCCGCGCGCCGCGCGCGGTAGGCCTCCACGTGGGCCCGGTTCGCGCAGTTGTTGACGTCGCAGAACCGCCGCGAGGAGTTGCGCGAGAGGTCCACGAGCACGGCGGCGCAGTCGGCGCCCTCGCACCGCCGCAGGCGGTCGAACGCACCGGACCGGATCACGTCGACCATCGCCATCCCGGTCTCGACGAGCATCTGCACGTCGAGCGGGGCGTCCATCGGCACGGCGTGCAGGTGCCAGTCCCAGCTGTCGTGCCGCATGAGCCGCGGCGTCGCGTCGCCGTCGGCGAGCATCGCGTTGACGAGCGCGACCGCCTCGTCGCGGCAGACGTCCCACAGGGGCGCGATCCGGTCGCGCACGGCGCGGACCGCCGCCACCTCCGCCTCGTCCCCGTCGCGGCGGCCGCTGTAGCCGTGCGAGGCGTAGAAGCACTCGAGTGCGGCGACCGAGGCCATCCGGTCGACGCCGTCGCGCATCCGAGCCGTGTTGACGAGCGCCGAGGCCGCCACGAGCGCCGACGTGGTGTCAGGGCTGAACAGCATGTTGACTCCTGACTGGATTCGGGCCTACGGTCAGCAGCATCCTAGGCAGACGCTCCTGACCACGTCCCGAGCGCACCGCTCCACCCGCACCTCCGGTGCCCCGTCGCGAAGGCCGTCATGTCGTCTGCCCTGCCGACCCCGACCGGCCCGTCCGCCGGCCCCGCGACCGGCCCGACCGGCGCCGCGGCCGGCCCCGCGACCGGCCCCGTGATCCCCGGCGCCACGCCGTCCGCGGCGCTGCACCCGGGTCGGGACCGCGCCGTCGGGCTCGCGATCGGACTCGCCGCGGCTGCGGCCTTCGCGACGAGCGGACCGTTCGTGAAGCCGCTCCTGCAGGCCGGCTGGACCCCCGGCGGCGCGATCGTGGTGCGGCTCCTGATCGGGGCGGCGCTGCTCAGCGTCCCGACCGCGCTGGCACTGCGCGGGCGGTTCGCGTCGGTGCGCGCCAACTGGCGCTGGATCCTCGTGTTCGGCCTCACCGGCGTCGCGGCGCCGTCGACCCTGTACTTCCTCGCCGTGGAGCGGCTTCCGGTGGCCGTCGCGCTGCTGATCGAGTACACCGGCCCGCTGCTGCTCATCGCGTGGTCGTGGCTGCGCACCCGGCGGATGCCGGCACCGGGCGTGCTCGTCGGCGCGAGCCTCGCGATGCTCGGCCTCGTCGGCGTGCTCGACGTCACGGGCGCCGTTGCCCTCGACCCGGTCGGCCTGGTCTTCGCGGTGTGCTCGGCCCTGGGCAACGCGGCCTACTTCGCGCTCTCCGCCCGTCCGCTGACGATCCCGCCGCTCGCGATGGCGGGGCTGGGGATGTGGGTGGGCGCCGTCGCCGTCGTCCTGCTCGGCCTCGTCGGCCTGCTGCCGGTCGCGATGGTCGCCGGCGACGTCCCGATGCTCGGCGGTGAGGTCCCGGTCTGGGTGCCGCTGCTCGTCATCGGCGTCCTGCCGACCGCGGTGGCGTACGGGCTCTCGGTGATCTCGGTGCGCAAGCTGGGTGAGCGCGTCGCGTCGTTCGTCGCGCTCGCCGAGGTGCTGTTCGCCGTCGTGCTCGCGTGGCTGCTGCTGCGCGAGGCGCCGACGCTGGTGCAGTGGCTCGGCGGCGCCGCCGTCGTGGCGGGCGTGGCGCTCGTGCGGCGGTTCGCGGAGGTGAGCCCGGACGACCTGCCGCCCGCCGCCGCGCACGCCGAGCCGGTCGATGAAGCCGCCGGCCGGACGCCCGCCGCGCGCGTCACGGCATCTGCAGATCGGCCTTCGCCAGCTCCTCGACGTTGACGTCCTTGAACGTCACGACCCGCACCTGCTTGACGAACCGCGCCGAGCGGTAGACGTCCCAGACCCACGCGTCCGTCAGCGTCAGCTCGAAGAAGACCTCCCCGCCCGCGGACCGCACCTGCAGGTCGACGTTGTTGGCGAGGTAGAAGCGGCGCTCGGTCTCCACGACGTAGGAGAACAGCCCCACGACGTCGCGGTACTCGCGGTAGAGCGCGAGCTCCATCTCGGTCTCGTAGTTCTCCAGGTCCTCGGCACTCACAAGACCATCATGCCGTCCGACGGCGAGTCCTGCGTCCGTGGCACCCTCGGCACCGCCGGCATCCCCGTGGCGTGCGCGGCGGCCTCCCCGGAACCGGCCTCGGCACCGGCGACACCGGGAAGCGACCACGACCGGCGGTGCAGCGCGCTCGGACCGTGCTGCGCGAGCGCCGCGATGTGCGACGGCGAGGCGTAGCCCTTGTTCTCGGCCAAGTCGAAACGCGGGTCGCGCGCGTGCTCCGCGCGCATGAGGCCGTCCCGCTCGACCTTCGCGAGGATGCTCGCGGCGGCGACGCCCGTGCACGTCATGTCCGCCTTGATCCGGGTCCGGACGCGAGGCACGACGGCGAGCACCGGCTCGGGTGCGGCGGCGAACCCCGAGAACAGGTCCTCCGGCGGCGTCAGCCAGTCGTGGTTGCCGTCGAGCAGCACCACGTGCGGTGGGAGCGGCAGGGCCGCCAGCGCCCGGTGCCCGGCCAGGCGCAGTGCGGCGATGATGCCGATCGCGTCGATCTCCGCGGGGCTCGCGTGCCCGACGGCGCACGCCACCGCCCAGCGCCGGATCGGCGCGACGAGCGCCTCGCGGCGCGGCGGAGGCAGGAGCTTGGAGTCGCGCAGGCCCGACGGCGCCCGGCGGTCCAGGCAGGACACCACGACGCCGACCGACACCGGGCCGGCGAGGCAGCCGCGGCCGACCTCGTCCATCCCGGCGACCACGAGGCCGCCCTCGGCGAGCTCGCGCTCGACGCGGCGCGACGGCGTCACGGTGCGCGGCGGCGGGACGGGGCGCGACCCTCGGCGCGGGGGCGCGGTCGCAGGGGCAGACATGGTGGCGGTCACGGCACCACGGTAGGACGGCGCGGTGGCAGGGCGGGTCAGGACGGGTCCGGGACGTCCGCGAACGTCGCCCCGGGGCTGCGCAGGATCGTCCACCGGTCGGCGGGCCAGATCGTCACCTTGGCGACGCCGACGACGTTGTCGATCGGGACCATGCCGCCGCCCGGGTCGCCGAGGTGGTAGCGCGAGTCCCGGGAGTCCGAGCGGTTGTCGCCCATCACCCAGACGCTGCCCTCGGGCACCGTGACGTCGAACGTGATCTCGCTGGGGACCGCGCCGTCGATCACGTACGGCTCGTCGATGCCGACGCCGTTCACGGTGATCCGACCCGACGTGTCGCAGCACGTGACGTGGTCGCCGGGCATGCCGATGACGCGCTTGATGAGGTGCGAGCCGGTGTTGGCGGGCAGCAGCCCGACGAACTCCCCGACCCGCACGAGCGCCGAGCGCACCGGGTCCGTCTCGGTCTGGGCGTCGTCGAGCCAGCCACCGGGATCGACGAACACGACGATGTCCCCGCGGTTGAGGTCGAGGGGCCCGGGGACGAGGCGCGAGACGAGCACGCGATCCCCGATGTCGAGCGTCGTCTCCATCGACTGGCTGGGGATGTAGAACGCCTGGACCAGGAACGTCTTGATGAGGAGGGAGAGCACGAGCGCCGAGCCGAGGACCACGACGGTCTCGCGCAGCGCCGACAGCCCGCGTCGGCCCTTCGCGGGACGGCCCGGCTGGGCCGATGCGTCGGTGCGTCGCCGCGCCTGCGCTCGTTCGCCGTCGGACGTCCCGTGCCCGTCGTTCGCGGAGCCGGACGCGCCGGAGCCCGGCTCGTCAAGGTCGGTCATGGTCCTCCCTCGTCGGCCGGGCTCCGGTGCGGTGCTCAGGGTCGCGCGCCGCGGACGGTCAGCGCTTCTCCTTGATCTTCGCGGCCTTACCGCGCAGGTTACGCAGGTAGTAGAGCTTGGCGCGACGCACGTCACCGCGGGTGACGACCTCGATGTGGTCGATCGACGGCGTGTGCAGCGGGAAGATGCGCTCCACGCCGACGCCGAAGCTCACCTTGCGGACCGTGAAGGTCTCGCTCACGCCGCCGTTGGCGCGCGCGATGACGACGCCCTGGAAGACCTGGATGCGGGAACGGGTGCCCTCGACGACCTTCACGTGCACCTTGACGGTGTCACCGGGCCGGAAGGACGGGATGTCGTCGCGCAGCGAGGCTGCGTCGACGGAGTCGAGCTTCTGCATGTCTGCTCCTCGTCGTGGGCCACAGGACCCACGATGAATCGTGGCGCGCGATGGCGCCTGTGTCTCGATCGGGAAGGTCACGGAACGATCGGGCGGAGCCCCGCACGCCTCCCCTGTGGCAGAGACAACGGGTGCCGCCTGGCGCGACCCAGCGTCCTAGTCTGCCACACCGCCCGGCGTCGGGCCGAACCGGGTGAGCATCACCACGTCGGAGTGCTCTGCGCCGCCCACGACGTACGTGCGCGTGCCGACGACGGCGAACCCGTGCCGTGCGTAGCGCCGCTGCGCCGCGGCGTTGGCCGCGTTGGTGCCGAGCCAGACCGCGGCCACGCCACGTCCACGCGCCGCGGCGAGCGCGGCGTCCATGAGCGTCCCCGCGAGGCCGGTGCCGCGCGCCCGCGGCAGCAGGTAGAGCTTGGAGAGCTCGGCGAGGCAGTCCTGACCGTCGACGCCCACCGGGGCGCCGTCGCCCTGCGCCGCGCCGACCAGCACGAGCGCGTAGCCCAGCAGCTCGCCGTCGTGGTCCTCGAGCACGAGCACGAGGTGCTCGGGGTCGGCGAGGTGGGCCTCGAACGACGCGACCGACAGGTGCTCGGCGACGTGCGCCCGCACCTCGCCGAGCGTCGTGGAGTCCGGGCACGCGAGCGGGAACGTGATCGCGGCGACGTCGGCGAGGCGCGCCGCGTCGTCGGGCGCCGCGGGGCGCACCCGCACGGGACCGAGCAGCCGCCCGTCGCGCCCGACGACGACACCCGCCTCGGCGAGCACCGCACGGTCGCGCACATCGAGATCGGCGACGGCGAGTTCGCGCAGCAGCGCGGGCCGGCGCCGCGCGGTGCGGGTCAGCGCGACGTCGCGTCGCCAGCGCTGCACCGCGCCGTGGTGGCCGGACGTGAGCACGGCCGGCACCTCGAGGCCGTCCCAGTCCGCGGGCCGGGTGTAGACCGGGTACTCCAGCAGGGGCTGGGAGAACGACTCCTCGACCACCGACTCGGGGTTGCCCAGGACGCCGGGCAGCAGCCGCACGACCCCCTCGATCATCGCGAGCGCGGCGACCTCGCCGCCGTTGAGCACGTAGTCGCCGAGGGAGAGCTCGTGCACCGCGCGCACGCCCGGGGTGTCGGCGAGGCGCTCCACGAGTCGCGCGTCGATGCCCTCGTACCGGCCGCACGTGATCACCGCACGCACGTCGGGGCTGGCGAGGGTGGTCGCCAGGTCGGCCAGCGTCGCCTGCGTCAGCGGGACGCCCGACGGCGTGGGCACCAGCACGAGCACCTCGCGCGGGTCGGTCGTCGGCTCCGCGGAGGGGTCCGGCCGGTGCTGCGCCGTGGCCTCGATCGCCCGCAGCCACACGTCCGGACGCATCACCATGCCGGCGCCGCCGCCGAACGGCGCGTCGTCCACGGAGCGGTGCCGGTCGGTCGTGACGTCGCGCAGGTCGTGCACGCGCAGGTCCACGAGCCCGCTCGTGCGGGCCTTCCCGACCAGCGACAGGTCCAGGGGCGCCAGGTACTCGGGGAAGATCGAGACGACGTCGATCCGGGGCGTGCTCACGCGTCCGACCCGGGCGTCGGTGCCTCGGGACCGCCCGCCGGAGCCTCGTCGTCGGGGTCTTCGTCGAGGTCGTCGTCCTCGGGCTGGGGCTCGTCGGCGAGCAGCCCGCCGGGCGGGTCGAGCACGACGAACCCGCCTGCGACGTCGACCTCGGGCACGATCGCCGTCACGAACGGCACGAGGGTGCGCGCCCCGGACGGCTCGCGCACCACGAGCACGTCGTGCGCGGGCATCGACTCGACGGCGAGCACCGCCCCGAGCACGCGGCCGTCGCGAGCGCGCGCCTCCAGCCCGACGAGGTCGGCCGGGTACCAGGCGTCGCCCTCGAGCACCGCCGGCCCCAGCAGGAGCAGGCCGGACATCGCCTCGGCGTCGGTGCGGTCGGTGACCTGCTCGAAGGCGATGAGCGCGGCGGACCCGCTCGTGCGCCGTCGGGCGATCGTGAGCTCACCCACGCGCGGGTCGTCGGTGACGACCCGCTGACCCGGCGCGAGGCGGGACGGGTCGTCGGTGCGGATCTCCAGGCGGACGTCACCGCGCAGCCCGTTGGCCGCGCCGAGCCGGGCGAGGATGACGTAGCCGTCGGGGATCATGCGCTTCTCCTGGTCGGTCGGGCGGAACGTGCTGGTCGGCCGCATCGCGTGGATCGGCAGGTGGGCCGGAGACGCCGCAGGGCCGCCCGAGACGGACGGCCCTGCGGGGTGCTGCGGTGCTGCGCCCGAGTCCTCAGCGCCGGTCGACGTCGACGACGTCGATGCGCACGGGACCCTCGGCGATCGCGCCGACCACGGTGCGCAGCGCGCGCGCCGTGCGGCCGGACCGGCCGATCACCCGGCCGAGGTCGGCCGGGTTGACGCGGAGCTCGAGGTAGTCGCCGCGTCGCGCGGAGCGCGCGGTGACCTGCACGTCTTCGGGGTTGTCGACGATCCCCCGGACCAGGTGCTCGAGCGCGTCGGCCAGCATGGGGCTCAGGACTCCGTGCTCTCGGCGTCCTCCGCGGCCTCGGCCGCGGGCTCCTGCGCCGCGGCGGCGGCCTTGGCCTCGGACGCCTTGGCCTTGCGGAGCTCGGCGTCGGCCTCGACGGCGGCGATCGCCTCGGCGGTCTTGTCGGCGCTCACGGCGCCGTCCTTCGTGCGCAGGGTGCCCTCGGCGCCCGGGAGGCCCTTGAACTTCTGCCAGTCGCCGGTCACCTTGAGGAGCGCGAGGACCTGCTCGGTCGGCTGCGCGCCGACACCGAGCCAGTACTGCGCGCGGTCGGAGGAGATGTCGATGACCGACGGCTCCTCGGTCGGGTGGTACTTCCCGATCTCCTCGATGACGCGGCCGTCCCGGCGGGTGCGGGAGTCGGCGACGACGACGCGGTAGTACGGCGCGCGGATCTTGCCCAGGCGCTTGAGGCGAATCTTGACAGCCACGGTGGTGGTTACTCCTATGTCGGTGGTGAGCGCGGCCGACCCTGGGCGTGGGGACACCCGCCGGGGCGCTCGGGACACGACGTCCACCGGAGAGAGGGCCGGAGTCGTCGGGTTCAGCGGACCATTGTGCCAGACTCGCGGGCCCGTTCCGACATCGCACCGGTGCCGGCGCGAGCGCCCGGTCCGGGCGGCCCGCGTCGAGAGGCCTCGGCCGGCCCGGCTGCTAGCGCCCGAGGTACTTCGTCAGGTCCTCGGGCAGGTCGAGCGACGGCGGCGCCGACGGGTCGGTGAGGCCGAACGCGGAGCCCCTGCTGGCCGTCGGACGCTCGAGCGCCGCTCGCTCCGCGGCGGCGCGCTTGGCGGGGTTGCCGCTGCGGGACTTCTTGCCGCGCTGCACGGGCGGGGCCATCTTGCCCTTGGACTTCTTGCCCATCCCGGGCATCGAGCCGAGCCCGAAGCCGCCCCCGGCCATGTTCGGCGCGCCGCCGCCGCGGGCCATCGACCGCATCATCGTCTTGGCCTGCTCGAACCGGTCGAGCAGCTGGTTGACCTCGGTCACCGTGGTGCCCGAGCCGCGCGCGATGCGCGAGCGGCGGGAGCCGTTGATGATCTTCGGGGTGTCGCGCTCAGCGGGCGTCATGGACCGCACGATCGCCTCGACGCGGTCCACCTCGCGCTCGTCGAAGTTCTCCAGCTGCTCGCGGATCTGGGCCATCCCGGGCAGCATCCCGAGCATCTTCTTCATCGACCCGAGCTGCCGCATCTGCTGCATCTGGGTGAGGAAGTCCTGGAGGGTGAAGTCGCCGTCGCCCGCGATCTTGTTCGCGAGCTCGGCCGCCTGGTCCTCGTCGAAGGCGCGCTCGGCCTGCTCGATGAGCGTGAGCATGTCGCCCATGTCGAGGATCCGCGACGCCATCCGGTCGGCGTGGAACCGCTCGAAGTCGCCGACCTTCTCCCCCGTCGAGGCGAACATCACGGGTACGCCCGTGACGGAGGCCACCGACAGGGCGGCACCACCGCGCGCGTCACCGTCGAGCTTGGACAGCACGACACCGGTGAAGCCGACGCCCTCGGCGAACGCGTTCGCGGTGGTAACGGCGTCCTGGCCGATCATGGCGTCGATGACGAAGAGGATCTCGTCGGGCTGCGTGGCGTCGCGGATGTCCGCGGCCTGCTGCATCATCTCGGCGTCGACACCGAGGCGGCCCGCGGTGTCGACCACGACGACGTCGTAGAACTGCTCCTTCGCGTGCGCGACGCCGGAGCGCGCCACCTCGACCGGGTTGCCCACCCCGTTGCCCGGCTCGGGCGCCCAGACCGCGACGCCGGCGCCCTGGCCGACGATCTGCAGCTGCTGGACGGCGTTCGGACGCTGCAGGTCGGCGGCGACGAGGAGCGGGGTGTGGCCCTGCTCGGTGAGCCAGCGGCCGAGCTTGCCGGCGAGCGTCGTCTTGCCCGCACCCTGCAGACCGGCGAGCAGGAACACCGTCGGGGGCCGCTTGGCAAACCGCAGCTCGCGGGCCTGCCCGCCGAGGATCCGGGTGAGCTCCTCGTGGACGATCTTGACGATCTGCTGCGCGGGGTTGAGCGCCTTCGACAGCTCGGCCGCCTCGGCCCGCTCGCGCACCGTGGCGGTGAAGTCGCGCACCACCGGAAGGGCGACGTCGGCGTCCAGGAGCGCACGGCGGATCTCGGAGATCGACGCCGCGATGTCGGCGTCGGAGAGGCGGCCGCGGCCACGCAGGGACGAGACGGCGGCGTTGATGCGGTCGGACAGGCTGGCGAACACGTGACCTCGCTGGTTCGGGGGGAACGGCCCTCAGGGTATCGCGGGCGTCAGTCCACCAGCTGCGCGAGGGCCCGCCGGTACAGCGCCTCGACGAGCTGCGCGCGCCACGGCGTCCACGCCTTCGGCCCGGCCGCGCGCGCGTCCGCCTCGGTGAGCACCCGCAGGAGGGTGAGCGTCTCGCGGTCGTGGCCCACGCCGTCGAGCAGGCGCGCCGTGGTCGCGGGGTCCTCGAGGTCCGCCCGGGTCGCGAGGTCGGGGAGCAGCAGGTGGTGGCGCACGAGGCCCACCACGGCGTCGGCGTCCGGGGCGGGGACGCCGAGGGTGCGCAGCAGCGGCGCGACGCGGCGGGCTCCCTCGACGCTGTGGTCGGCGACGCCGGACACCTTGCCGAGGTCGTGGAAGATCGCGGTGAGCAGGAGGACGTCGCGCCGCGGCACGTCCTTGCCCAGCTGGGAGGCGTTCGCCGCGGTCTCGACCATGTGCCGGTCCACGGTCCAGGTGTGGATCGGGTTGCGCTGCGGACGGTTGCGCACCTCGCGCCACTGCGGGAACCAGGTCGTCACGACGCCGGCGAGGTCGAGCGCCTCCCACACGTCGACCTGCGAGGCGCCGGAGCCGAGCAGCGCGAGCAGGTGCTGGCGGGCCAGGGCCGGCCACGGCTCGGGCGGCGGCGGAGCGGTGGCGAGCGAGGCGACCGTGACGGGCGAGAGCGGCAGGCCCGTGCGCGCCGAGGTCGCGGCGGCGCGCAGCGGGAGGAGCGGATCCTCCTCGGGCCGCACCTGCGCGGCCAGGACGACCTCGCCGTCGTGCTCCACGAGGCCGTCTGCGAGCGCGCGCAGGCGCGGCGCGACCCGGCGGCCGCGGACGAGGAACGGTGCGCGCACCGAGGGCCGGCGCAGCGCCTGACGCGCGCTGCGCACCGTGATGTCGAGCGTGTAGGAGACCGTGCGGGCCGACTCGGCGATGGAGGCGAGCAGGTCGTCGCGGTCGGCGTAGCCGCAGCGCGCCGCGACGGCGTCCGCGTCCACCTGGAGCAGGCGACTGGTGTGCCGGCCGGTCTCCAGCGCGACGGCGTCGCGCACCGTGAGCAGGTGGTCGTGCGCGCGGTCGAACGCGCCGTGCGGGCGGTCGGTGAGCCACGTCGCGACGAGCGCCTCGACCACGACGGCGTCGCGGATCCCGCCACGCGCCTCCTTGAGGTCGGGCTCGATGAGGTAGGCGAGCTCACCGCTGCGCTCGGCACGCTTGCGGGTCGAGGTGAGCAGCTCCGGCAGGCGCCGGCGGGCGGCGCCGCGCCAGTCCTCGAGCACCGCGGTGCGCGCGCGGCTCACGACCACCGGGTCGCCGGCGACCCCGCGCAGGTCGAGCAGGCCGACGGCGGCGACGAGGTCCTTGGAGGCGATCTGGCGGCACTGCGCGAGCGTGCGCACCGAGTGGTCCAGGTCCAGGCCCGCGTCCCACACGGGGTACCAGAGCGCGCTCGCGAGCGCCTCGACCTGGTCAGGGGTGAACGTGCGGCCGTCGTGCACGAGCAGGCAGTCCAGGTCCGACGTGGGCCCGGCGTCGCGCCGCCCCTGCGAGCCCACGACGGCGAGCGCGGCACCCTCGGACAGGTCGAGTCCCAGCTTCTCCCCCGCATCGCGCCACAGCGCGGCGAGCGCCTCGTCGACGACGTCGGCCAACGCCCGACGGTAGGCCTGACCCTCGAGCAGGTCGGAGTCCTCGTCGGCCGCGAACGGCGCGACCGCCGGCCGCACGCCGTCGGCGAGGCCCGCCGTCGGGCCCTGCCCTGGGCTCGCCATCGGGCCCTGCCCCTGGCTCGCTGCCGTGCTGGCTGTGCTGGAGCCCGGTCCGCCGGGCAGCTCGAGCCGGACGCGGCGGAGGTCCCGCACCGTGCGGTGCGGGACCTCCCCCGGCACGTCCGCTCCGGTCTGAGCGGTCACGCGCTGCTACAGGGCGCCGGGGCCGTGCTCGCCGGTCCGGACGCGCACGACGTCGTCGACCGGGACCACCCACACCTTGCCGTCACCGATCTTGCCGGTCTGCGCTGCCTGCACGACGACGTCCGCCACCGTGCCGGCCGCCTCGTCCTCGACGAGCACCTCGACGCGGACCTTCGGCACGAGGTCGACGGTGTACTCGGCGCCGCGGTAGACCTCGGTGTGACCGCGCTGACGGCCGTAGCCGCTCGCCTCGCTCACGGTCATGCCGCGGATCCCGGCGGCCTCGAGGGCCGCCTTCACGTCGTCGAGCCGGTGCGGCTGGATGACTGCGGTGACAAGCTTCATGCTCACGCCTCCCCGAAGTTGCGGGACGTACCCAGGGTCTCGTACGCGGTCTCGCCGTGGGTGACGAGGTCGATGCCGCTGACCTCGTCATCCTGGCTGATCCGCAGACCCATCGTCGCCTTGATGATGGAACCGATCACGAACGTCAGCACGCCGGAGAACACCACCGCGAAGAGCGCCACGATGATCTGCGCGAGCAGCTGGTTGACGCCGCCGCCGTAGAACAGACCGTTCATCGCGCCGTCCGGGATCCAGGTGCCGTTGACGTTGTCGCCGACGTGCGCGAACAGCCCGATGAGCACCGTACCCGTGAGGCCGCCCACGAGGTGGACGCCGACCACGTCGAGCGAGTCGTCGTAGCCGTACTTGTACTTGAGCCCGACGGCGAGCGCGCACAGGATGCCGGCGATGATGCCGATGGCCAGGGCGCCCACCGTGTCCACCGCGGCGGCGGCCGGCGTGATGGCCACGAGGCCCGCGACGATGCCCGAGGCGGCGCCGAGGGACGTGGCGTGTCCGTCGCGGACCTTCTCCGTGGCGAGCCAGGCGATCATCGCGATCGCGGCGGCGGCCGTCGTGTTCACCCAGGCACGTCCGGCGGTGCCGTCGGCCGCGAGCTCGGAGCCCGCGTTGAAGCCGAACCAGCCGAACCACAGCAGGGCGGCGCCCAGCATGACGAACGGCAGGTTGTGCGGACGCATCGGCTCCTTGCCGAAGCCCTTGCGCCGGCCGAGCAGGATCGCCAGCACAAGGCCTGCGACACCGGCGTTGATGTGGACGACCGTGCCGCCCGCGAAGTCGATCGGCGTGGCGATGGACGACGTGATGCCGTCCGCGCCCAGGAGGCCGCCGCCCCAGACCATGTGCGCCATCGGGATGTACACGAAGGTGACCCACACGGCGGCGAACACGAGCCAGGACGAGAACTTCATCCGGTCCGCGACCGAGCCGGAGATCAGCGCGACCGTGATGATCGCGAACGTCGCCTGGAACCCGATGAACACGAGGACCGGCAGGCCCACCGCGGAGACGAAGCTCGTCGCGTCGTCCAGGTTGTTCGACCCGAAGAACTCGAACGGGTTGCCGATGATCCCCCCGATATCGGTCCCGAATGCGCCGGAGTAGCCGTACAGGAACCAGATCGGCGCGATCAGTCCCATGGCTCCGAAGCTCATCATCATCATGTTGAGCACGGACTTGCCCCGCACCATGCCGCCGTAGAAGAACGCCAGACCCGGCGTCATCAGCAGCACGAGAGCGGAGGAGGCCAGCATCCAGGCGGTGTTGCCCGTATCCAGCACGAACTCTTCCATCCACGTCCCCTCTCCTCACCAGCCGGGTGGCTGGGTCCGGGAAGGAATCTCGCGGAGCCATGTCACGCGCCGCGGCGCGCGACGTTACGGGAACGTGACAGCGGCCCTGGCCACGTGAACTTCTCGTTGCGCGGGCTGCGAAAGCGGCCCACGCCGTCCGGATCGTGGGACAGCGCGCCCATGACGTGGCGCGACGGCGGCACGCCGAGGCGCTGGGACGGCGCTGGAAGAGCTCGCGGCCGTCTCAGCCGAGCAGGGCGTCGACGAACGACTCCGGGTCGAACGGTGCGAGGTCGTCCGGGCCCTCGCCCAGGCCGACGAGCTTCACGGGGATGCCGAGCTCGCGCTGGACCGCGACGACGATGCCGCCCTTGGCGCTCCCGTCGAGCTTGGTGAGCACGATGCCGGTGAGCTGGGCGACCTCGGCGAACACGCGTGCCTGACGCAGCCCGTTCTGCCCGGTCGTCGCGTCCAGGACGAGGAGCGACTCGGTGATCGGCGCGCGCCGGCTCGCCACACGGGCGATCTTGCCGAGCTCGTCCATGAGGCCGGCCTTGTTCTGCAGGCGACCGGCGGTGTCGATGATGACGACGTCCACGCCGTCGGCGACGCCGCGGTCCACCGCGTCGTGGGCCACGCTCGCCGGGTCCGCGCCGTCACGGTCGCTGCGCACGACCTCGACGCCGACCCGCTGGGCCCACGTGGCAAGCTGGTCGGCCGCGGCCGCGCGGAAGGTGTCGGCGGCGCCGAGGAGAACGGTCTGGTCCTGCGCGACGAGCAGGCGCGCCAGCTTGCCGACGGTGGTGGTCTTGCCGGTCCCGTTGACGCCGACCATGAGCACGGTCGCGGGCAGCCAGGTGCCGTCCACCTCGCGGCGCGCCGTCGCGAGCGTGCGGTCCATCGTGGGGTCGACCTGGGCCAGGAGCAGCTCGCGCAGCGTGGCCCGGATCGCGACGGGGTCCCGCGTGCCGTCCACGCGCAGCCGGGTGCGCAGCTCGGTGAGCAGCGCCGTGGTCGGCTCGAGGCCGAGGTCGGCCTGCAGCAGGGTCTCCTCGAGCTCCTCCCACGCCGCCTCGTCGAGCCGGTCGCGGCCGAGCACGGCGAGCAGGGCCTGGCCGAGCGCGCCGGACCGTGCCAGCCGCGAGCGGAGGCGGACCAGCCGGCTCGGCACGCTCTCCGGGGTGGTGAGCTCCGGCGCGGTGGCGGCGGGTGGTGCGCGGGACGGCTCGGCCGTCTCGACCGGTTCCTCGCCCGAGGGCGGCGCCGGCCCGGTCGGCGGGGTGGTGGGCTCCGCGACGGGCGGGGCCGCAGGCGGGAGCGCGCGACGGCGGCGGCGCGGGACGAGCAGCGCCAGCGAGCCGACGACGAGGACGACGACGCCGATGAGGACCGGCAGGACCCAGTCGGCCATCAGGAGTGGGAGTCTCCCCGCACACGGCCCGCGAGGGCGCGCGAGGAGCTGACGATCGACTCCAGGCCGTGCTCGATCCCGTGCTCGACGCGGGCCGGGACCGTCACGTACCCGTCGGCCTGCTCGGCGTCCGCGAGGAGGTCGGCGATGCCCACCGTCTCGCCGTCCGCGGCGGCGCGATGCTCCTCGACGATGCCGGGACCACCCACGCGTTCACCGCGCACGAGGTCCGACAGACGGTTGCGCCAGCCCTCCTCGGGGCGCCGCACGACCATCATGACGGCGAGCAGACCCCCGGCGAGCAGGACGGCCAGGACGATGGCCCAGACGGCGGAGAAGGCAGGCATGCGTCCAGTATCGCCCGGGCGTCCCGGCGCGTCGGGGGCGCCACGCCCGTCGAGAAGCGAAGGGGTCGTGAAGGTGCGTGAGGTCGCTCACCCGCGCGGAGCGGGGCCGGTCAGACGTCGGGATCGCCGGGCTCGCCGTCGCGCTCGATGCGCTGACCGATGACGGCGGACACGCCGTCGCCCCGCATGGTCACCCCGTACAGGGCGTCCGCGATCTCCATCGTGCGCTTCTGGTGCGTGATGACGATGAGCTGGGAGCTGCTGCGCAGCTCGGCGAAGATCTCCAGGAGCCGACCGAGGTTGACGTCGTCGAGCGCGGCCTCGACCTCGTCCATGACGTAGAACGGGCTCGGGCGGGCGCGGAAGATCGCGACCAGCAGCGCCACGGCCGTCAGCGAGCGCTCGCCACCGGACAGCAGCGACAGCCGCTTGACCTTCTTGCCCGGCGGGCGAGCCTCGACCTCGATCCCGGTGGTGAGCATGTCGTCGGGCTCGGTGAGCAGCAGCCGCCCCTCGCCGCCGGGGAAGAGCCGCGCGAACACGCCGCGGAACTCGCGCTCGGTGTCGACCCACGCCTCGGTGAACACCTGCTCGACGCGCGCGTCGATCTCCTTGACGATCTCGAGCAGATCCGCGCGGGACTTGCGCACGTCGGCGAGCTGCTCCACGAGGAACGCGTGCCGCTCCTCCAGTGCCGCGTGCTCCTCCAGGGCCAGCGGGTTGACCTTGCCCAGCAGCGCCAGGGCGCGTTCGGCCGATCGCAGGCGCTTCTTCTGCCGGTCGCGGTCGTAGGGCTCGGTGGGGGTGCTCGCGTCCGGGTCGTCGGGGGCGTCGGTGGCTTCGGTGGCGTCGGTGGCGTCGGATCCCGCGACCCCGAGCAGCGGCACCGGCACGTCGGGTCCGAACTCGGCCAGCAGGATCTCGGGGTCTAGTGCGAGCTCGTCCAGGCTGCGCTGCTCGAGGGCCTCCACCCGCATCCGCTGCTCGGCGCGCGCGAGCTCGTCGCGGTGGAACGCGTCGGTGAGCTCCGCCAGGCGCCGCGCGAGCACGTCGACCCGCGTGCGAGTCGTCGCGATCCGCTCGTCCACCTCGGCCCGCTGCTGCTGGGCGGCGTCGCGGTCCTCCGCCGCGCGCGCGAGCGAGGTCTCCAGCAGCACGAGCGTGGCCGACGCCGCCTGCCGCACGCGGTCGGCCACCGCGGCGCGACGCTGCCGGGCCGCCTCGAGGCTCGCCGCCCGCGCCCGGGCGTCCCGCTCGACCCGGGCGGCCCGCTCGAGGCTCGCCGCGCGGCCGGCGGCCGCCCGCGTGCGCTCCTCGACGGTGCGCATGGCGAGGCGTGCGTCGGTCTCCGCGGAGCGGGCCGCGCGCGCCGCGTCGGCGCACGCGTCCCGGTGCTCGGTGGCGCGGTCGAGGTCGGCTGCCGCGTCGGCGGGCTCGGCCTGGGCCACCTCCAGGCGCGCGAGCAGGTCCGCGAGCTCGCTCTCGCGCTCCTCGCGGCCTGCCTCGGCGGCGGCGATCGCGGCCTCGGCCCGCTGCGCCTCGCCGCGCGCACCGCGGATCGCGGCGCTCAGCCGGCCCAGCCGCTCGGCGACGGCGGTGAACGCGGCGTCGGACGCGTGCAGGTCCGCCAGGGTGGCGTCGTAGGCCGCCTGCGCCGATGCGGCGCCCTCCCGCGCCGCCTGGAGCGCGAACCTCGCCCGGTCGCCGCGCTCACGCGCCGCGTCCCGCTCCCGCGCCGCCTCCTCGCGCGCCGCCGTGATCGCGAGCAGGTTGGCCTCGCCCGACACCCCGCCGCTCGCGTGCGTCGCGGTCAGCACGTCGCCCTCGCGCGTCGCCACCACGCGCACCCCGGGTGCGGCGAGCGCCGCACGGGCCGCGCCGAGGTCCTCGACCAGCGCCACGCCGTCGAGCAGGCCGACGACGGCGGAGCGCACGTCCGCGCGGATCGTCACCTCCGCGAGGGCCCAGGTCGCCCCGGGGGGCGCGGCGGGCGCGTCGGGCGCAGCGGCGGGCGCGGCGGGCGCAGCGACGGCGGCGCTCGCCTCGGGCTCGCCGTCGGGGGCGTCCTGGGCGAGCACGAGCCGGGCGCGGCCGGCGTCGGTCTCGCGCACGCGGCGCAGCGCGTCGACCGCGGCGCCCACGCCGTCGACCACGGCCGCGTCCACCAGCTCACCGAGGGCCGCCGCGACGGCGGCCTCCCACCCGGGTGCGACCGCGAGGGCGTCGGCGAGCGGGCCGCGCAGGCCGGCCACGCCGTCGTCCGCGAGCAGGGCACCCGTGCCGTCACCGCGCTCGGCCGAGAGCGCGAGGGCGTCGTGCCGCGCGGTCCAGCGGTCCGCGTCCCCGGTCGCGGTGCGCAGCTCGGCCTCGAGCCGCGCGATCTCCTCGCGCGCCTGCTCCAGCCGCGCGCTCGCGGACTCGTGCGCGGCGTCCAGGCCCTCCTCGCCGTCCTGCACCCCGGCGGCGGTGAGCTCGAGCTCGGCGAACTCGACCTCGGCCTCGCTCGCGCGGCGGGACGCGTCTGTGAGCACCGCGCCGAGCCGCTCGAGCTCGGCCTGCTGGGCCTCGACGCGGCTGCGGACGGCGCCGACCTTGCCCGCGAGCCGGGCCAGGCCCTCGCGGCGGTCGGCGACGCCCCGGTGCACGGCGGCGAGCTCCTTCTCGGCCGCCGCGGCCGCCTCCTCCGCGACCCGCCGGGCGCCGAGCGCGGCCTCGAGCGCCGCCGTCGCCGCCGCGAGCTCGGCGCGGGTCAGCCGCTCCGCCTCCCGCGCGCGCTCGGCCTGCGCGTCCAGGTCGTCCGGGTCGGGGCCGTCGTGCTGCGCGACCGCCGTGCCGAGCAGCCGGCACCGCTCGTCGGCGAGCGTCGCCGTGCCGCGCAGCCGCTCGCGCACCCCGGACAGCCGGTACCAGACCTCGGTCGCCTCGGCGACGGCGGGCGCGAGCCGCGCGCCCTCGGCCTCCGTCCGGGCGAGCTCGGCGCGCGCCGTCTCGAGCGCGGCCTCGACCTCCTCACGGGCGGCCTCCAGCGCCGTGACGTCGGCGACCTCGGCGGCGTGCGCGGCCCGCGCCTGGGCGAGGTCGTCGGCGAGGAGGCGGGCGCGTGCGTCGCGCAGGTCGGCCTGGACGGTCGCGGCACGCCGGGCGACCTCGGCCTGCCGGGCGAGCGGGCCGAGCTGACGCCGGATCTCGCCCACGAGGTCGGTGAGCCGGGCGAGGTTCGCCGCCGTCGACTCGAGCTTGCGCAGCGCCTTCTCCTTGCGCTTGCGGTGCTTGAGGATGCCCGCGGCCTCCTCGATGAAGCCGCGGCGCTCCTCGGGCGTGGCGCGCAGCACGGCGTCGAGCTGGCCCTGCCCCACGATGACGTGCATCTGCCGCCCGAGCCCGGAGTCGGAGAGCAGGTCCTGGATGTCGAGCAGCCGGCAGGGCGTGCCGTTGATCGCGTACTCCGAGCCGCCGGAGGAGAACATGGTCCGCGAGATCGTGACCTCGGCGTAGTCGATCGGCAGCGCGCCGTCGGAGTTGTCGATCGTGAGGGCGACCTCGGCGCGCCCGAGCGGGGGGCGCGAGGAGGTGCCGGCGAAGATGACGTCGGACATCTGTCCGCCGCGCAGCGACTTCGCGCCCTGCTCCCCCATCACCCACGCGAGGGCGTCGACGACGTTCGACTTGCCCGAGCCGTTGGGGCCCACGACGCACGTGATGCCCGGCTCGAGGTGCAGGGTGGTCGCGGACGCGAACGACTTGAAGCCGCGCAGCGTCAACGTCCGCAGGTACACGCCTGGAACTCTATGGGGTCGTGCGGCCGCGGCCGGGCAGCCCGCGACCTGCGGTGGCGTCGAAGTGGCCGGCCGGCGCGGTCTCCGGCGCGGTCATCAGCGCGGCGCTCGGCGCGGTCATCGGCGCGGCGCTCGGCGCCGTGCTCGCCGGCGTGCTCGGCGCCGTCCGTGCCGTGCGTGCCGACCACGCGCGCCGATCCGTCAGGACGGGAACCAGAGCGCGATCTCGCGCTCGGCGGACTCCGGGGAGTCGGAGGCGTGCACGAGGTTGCGCTGCACCTTCTCGCCCGTGTCGGCGCCGAGGTCGCCGCGGATCGAGCCGGGCGCGGCGGCCGTGGGGTCGGTCGCGCCGATGATCGTGCGCACGCCCTCGATCACCCGGAAGCCCTCCACGACCACGGCCACGAGCGGGCCGGAGCCCATGAACTCCAGGAGCGGGGCGTAGAACGGCTTGCCGACGTGCTCGGCGTAGTGCGCCTCGAGCAGCGGCGTGTCCGCCGTGCGCAGGTCGAGGGCGGTGAGGCGGTACCCCTTGGCCTCGATGCGGCGGAGGATCTCGCCGGTGAGGTTGCGGGCGACGCCGTCGGGCTTGACGAGGACGAGGGTGCGCTGAACGTCGGTCACGGGTCGTGACCCTACCGCCCGGGCTCGGTGGCGCTCGTCCCGCCCGGGTCTCCGGCGGACCCGGTGTCGGCGGGGGTGCCGCGCTCGGTGTCGGCGTCCCCGTCAGCCGTGCCGTCGACCCCGCCGGCGGCACGCCAGTGCGCCAGCTCGGCGACGTGCCGCTCGGCCCGCTCGCGGTCGATCCGCGCCCCGACCCGCAGCGACACGACCCACACCACCCCGAACACCACGGCCACGGTGAGCAGGTGCGCGCGGAGGTCGGCCATGAGCAGGCCGGCCACCAGGAGCGCCACCTGGATCGCCGAGCCGAGCACGTAGCCCGCCCGCGAGCGCAGCGACCCGGCCGCGACGAGGCACAGCACGGCCGCGCCCGCGCCGACGGCGAGGATCGCCGGCGTCGGCGCGGAGCGCAGCCCGTAGGCGGCCACGGCCGCGAAGAACACCACGAAGGCCTCGAGCCCGAGCACGGTCGAGCAGAACATCCGCAGCGCCGACCGGGGCGCACGCGGCGGCGGGCCGGGGTCGGTGGCGTCGGGACTGGTCGCGTCGGGATCGGTCACCGCGCCCACTCCCTCCTGCGTCGGGCTAGAGCTCACCGAAACCGCTCTCGAACGTGTGCGCGACGGCGTCGATCGCCTCGTGCGCCTCGGGTCCGGTCGCGGCGAGGGTCACCTCGAGCCCCTGGGTGAGCCCGAGCCCCATGAGCGAGAGCAGGCTGCCTGCGTCCACGCCGTCGATCGTGACCTCGGCGTCGAACGACGCCGCGAGCTGGGCGAGCGTGGCGGCCGGGCGGGCGTGCAGGCCCTGCGGGTTCGTCACCCTGACCCGCCGGCTCACCGCTCCCGAGGCGGTCGGGACCGCAGCGCGGTCGTTGGAGGCGTCCGAGCCGGTGACCCCGCGGGGCTGCTCCGGGTCGAGCTCGTCCTGTACCTGCCGGGTCGCGGCGGCCGCGGCGGCCACGACGTCGCGCACCGAGCCGCCGGTCTGCGCGGCGACGGCGGCCGCGACCGCCCCCTCGACGAACGCGCCCCCGGCGAGCACCACGCGGGAGTCCTCGAGCGCCTCGACGACCGACTCGGCCGTCATCCGGGCCGAGCCGATGTCGGCGAGGATCACCACGCCGTCGCAGCCCGCGTCCAGCTCGGCCGCGACGGCGCGCTCGACGACGTCGAAGCTCGTGCCGAGTCGCGCGTCGTCGGTGCCGCCCGCGGGGCGGAGCACGACGTCGGGCGCCATCTGGGCGGCGAGCTCGACCACCCCGGCGGCGAGCAGCGCGGAGTGCGAGACGAGGACGAGGCCGGTGGTGCTCTCGGTCCGGCCCGGACCGCCGGGGCGGCGCAGGCTCATGCCTGCGCCGCCCGGGCGGCCGCATCGAGCAGGAGCGCGCTGGAGGCCGCACCCGGGTCGCGGTGGCCGACGCTGCGCTCGCCGAGGTAGCTCGCGCGGCCCTTGAGCGCCACGAGCGGATCGGTGTCCACGGCGCCCTGCTGCGCCGCGTCGGCGGCTGCGCGCAGGACCTCCGCCGGGCTCGCTCCCGAGGCGGCCGACGACTGGGCCGCGGCGACGGCGGGGGTCCACGCGTCGACCATCGTCTTGTCACCCACGTTGGCCTTGCCGCGCGCGACGATGCCCTCGAGCCCGGCGTCGAGCAGGGTGTGCACGCCCTCGGCGTCGATCTCCGGCGCGTCGCTCACCTTGGCCGCACGCAGGAACGCCGTGCCGTAGAGCGGGCCAGCGGCGCCGCCGACGGTCGACATCAGGGTGGTCGCGACGAGCTTGAGCACCCCGCCGACCGTCTCGGCGCTGGAGCCGTCGACCGCGGCGGCCACCGCGGTGAAGCCGCGGGCGAGGTTCTCGCCGTGGTCGCCGTCGCCGATCTCGCGGTCGAGCTCGGACAGCTCGACCCGGTGCTCGACGACGGTCTCGGTGGCCAGGGTGACGAATCGCCGCGCCCACGCGACGTCGAGGGTGGCTGCGCTCACAGCTCCCACCGTAGTGCCGCCGTACGGACGGGCGCGTCGTAGAGGGCGGTGAGCTCGTCGTCGAGGACGAGCACGGTGACGCTCGCGCCCTGCATCTCCAGCGACGTGACATAGTTGCCCACGAGGGACCGCGCCACCGTGACGCCGCGCGCCTCGAGCTGCTTGCGCGCGTGCCGGTAGACGATCGACAGCTCCGACGCCGGGGTGCCGCCCATGCCGTTGACCAGCAGCAGGACGTTCTCGCCGCCGGACAGGCCGAGGTCCTCGACCACCGGGTCGAGGAGCAGGTCCGTGATCTCGTCCGCGCTCGCGAGCGGGATGCGCCGCCGGCCGGGCTCGCCGTGGATGCCGATGCCGATCTCGATCTCGTCCTCGGCCAGGTCGAACGACGGCTTGCCCGCGTGCGGCACGGTGCACGCCGTGAGGGCCACGCCCATCGAGCGCACCTGCGCGTTCACCTTCTGCGCGACGGCGAGCACCGCCTGCAGGTCGTCGCCGCGCTCGGCCGCGACGCCGGCGATCTTCTCGACCAGGACCGTGCCCGCGACGCCGCGACGGCCGGCCGTGTAGAGCGAGTCCTCGACGGCGACGTCGTCGTTCACCACGACGGTCGCGACCTCGATGTCCTCGGCGTCGGCGAGCTCCGCGGCGGTCTCGAAGTTGAGCACGTCGCCCGTGTAGTTCTTCACGATGTGCAGGACGCCCGCGCCGCCGTCGGCGGCCTTCGTGGCGACGAGGATCGGGTCCGGGGTCGGCGAGGTGAACATCGCGCCGGGGACCGCGGCGTCGAGCATGCCGACGCCCACGAACCCGGCGTGCAGCGGCTCGTGGCCGCTCCCGCCGCCGGAGACGAGGCCCACCTTGCCCTGCACCGCGCCGCCCTTGCGCGCCACCACGAGGCCGTCCAGCTGGACGACGATGTCCTCGTGGGCGGCGACGAAGCCCTCCACCGCCTCCTGCGTGACGGTCGAGGGGTCGTTGATCAGCTTCTTCACGTCGAGCTCCTTCGCTGCGTGTCTTGCTCCGCCGGGTCTCCCCCGACCCACGCGCCGGAGCACGCGTGGGCCACGTCCCACTCTGCACCCGCACGGTCATCCGTGCGAGCAGTGTGCACGGGCGTGCCGACGCGGTGCCTCGCAGTGGCCGTCCGTGCGCCCACCCCGTTCGCGAGGTACTTTCCGTCCTTTCGCGAGAGGAAGTCCGTCCTTTCGCGAGGTGCTTTTCGTCCTTTCGCGAGGTGCCTTTCGTCCTTTCGCGAGAGGATCTCCGTCGCCCGCCTGCGCGGAGCGACCTCTCAGGCGAGCGAGCCCGGCACGACGAGGTCGGCGCGGTCCCGGGTCGACTCGACCACGACGGCGTTGGGCCCGTCGACCTCGGCGGCCCACGCCGTCGCCGCCTCCACCGAACGCTGCCGGGAGTGCCGCGCGACGAGGCGGCGGGTGCGCTCGCCGTCGGGCGTGCTGACGAACCACACCTCGTCGAGCGCGGCACGCACCTCGTCCCAGGGCGCCTGCGCGACGAGGAGGTAGTTGCCCTCTGTGACGACGATCCGGTGCGCGGGCTCGACGGCGATCTCCGCCGCGATCGGTTCGCCCACCTCGCGGCGGTAGCTGGGCGCGTACACCGTCCGGTCGACCTCGTGGCGCAGCCGGGTGAGCAGCGCGAGGTAGCCCCAGCCGTCGAAGGTGTCGAGCGCGCCCTTGCGGCCGCTCCGCCCGAGCGCCGCGAGGGTCCGGTTCGCCAGGTGGAAGCCGTCCATCGGCACGTGCACGGCGTCGGGTCCGAGCTCGGCCACGAGCCCGGTCGCGAGGGTCGTCTTGCCCGCACCCGGGCTCCCGGTCAGGCCGAGAAGCACGCGACCCGGCGGCGTGCCGGGCGACGACGGCGTGCCGAGCGTCCGCACGCGGGCCACGAGTGCGTCGAGAGAGTCGGCGATCACGCCGACAGCCTGACACGTGGGCGGCGGCCGCGGCCCATCGACCGTGCCGACGACCGGGATCCTCTCGCGAAAGGACGGAAAGTACCTCGCGAAAGGACGGACATCCTCTCGCGAAAGGACGGAAAGTACCTCGCGAACGTCAGGGGCGGCCGAACAGCGCGCGCACCTCCGCCGCCAGCACCACGGACCCCAGCGCGATGACGCCGGCCCCCGTCCCCACGCCCATGGCCTCGGACTCCGCCAGCTCGGCGGCCAGCGTCAACGCGTCGGAGAGCCGGTCGGCCACGTGCACGCGGTCCTCCCCGAACACGTCGCGGGCCAGCTCGGCGAGGTCCTCCAGCTCCATGGACCGCACGGAGGAGGAGTGCGTCACGACGATCTCGTCCAGCACCGGCTCGAGCTCGGCGAGGATCCCCTCGACGTCCTTGTCCCCCATCACGCCGAACACGCCGACGAGCCGCTCGAACGCGAACGCCTCCTCGAGCGTGGCGACGGCGGCCCGCGCCCCCGCGGGGTTGTGCGCCGCGTCGACGAGCACGGTCGGCGAGGACCGCACCAGCTCCATCCGCCCGGGCGAGGTCACGCCGGCGAACGCCGCCTCGACCACCTCGCCCGGCAGCGCGACGCCGCCGAGGAACGCCTCGACGGCGGCGACGGCGAGCAGCGCGTTGTGCGCCTGGTGCTCGCCGTGCAGCGGGACGAACACGTCCTCGTACACCGCGCCGATGCCGCGCAGCGTGACGACCTGACCGCCCACCGCGACCGACCGCGCGAGCACCGCGAGCCCGGGCGTGAGCAGCAGCTCCTCGCCCTCGACGTCGTCGGGCACCTCGACCACGACCCGCGCGCCGACCGCCTCGGCCCAGTCGAGCACCACGGCGAGCGCCTCGTCGCTCTGGCGCGCGAGGACCGCCGTCGCGCCCGGCTTGATGATCCCGGACTTCACGCCCGCGATCTCGGCGACGGTGTGCCCGAGCCAGCGCTCGTGGTCCAGCGCGATCGGGGTGAGCACGGCGACCTCGGCGTCCACGACATTCGTGGAGTCCCACTCCCCGCCCATGCCGACCTCGAGCACCGCGACGTCCACCGGCGCGTCCGCGAACGCGGCGAACGCCATGGCCGTGAGCACCTCGAAGAACGACAGGATCCCGGTCGCGCCGTACTTGCCCGACGCGACGAGCTCGTCGTCGACCAGCCCGACGTACGGCGCGATGTCGTCCCACGTGCGCACCCAGGCCTCGGCGCTGATCGGCTCGCCGTCGATCGCGATGCGCTCACGCACGTTCGCCAGGTGCGGCGACGTGAACCGCCCGGTGCGCAGGTTCAGCTCGCGCAGCAGCGCGTCGATCATCCGCGCGGTCGACGTCTTGCCGTTCGTCCCCGTGAGGTGGATGGCCCGGAAGGAGCGCTGCGGCTCCCCCAGCAGGTCCACGATCCGGCGCACCCGGTCGATCGTCGGGTCGAAGTCGTGCTCCGGAGTGCGGCGCAGGATCTCGTGGTAGATCTCCCGCGCCCGCGCCTCGATCGCGCGGTCCTCCTCGCGGCGCGACGCGTCCGCACCGCCCCGGCTCACTCGGTCACCTCCGCCGTCGCACGCTCGGCGTCGCCGGTCTCGGCGTCGGCCTCGGCCCGCGCGAGCTCCACGACGGCGACGCCCCCCTTGGGCACGTCGACCTCCGGCACGACGTCGAGCTCGAGCGCGACGGCGAGCGTCTCCTTCGCGATGAACGCGCGGTGGGCCTGAGCCGCGGCGCGATGGTGCTCGGCGACCCCGAGGCGCAGCACGATCCGGTCGGTGACGTGCAGGTCCGCGGCCTTGCGCGCGTCCTGCACCTGCCGCACGACGTCGCGCGCGTACCCCTCGGCGCGCAGCTCGGCGTCCAGCGCCAGGTCGAGCACCACGAACCCGCCGCCGGGCAGCACCGCGACAGCGAGCTCGCCCTCGCCGGTCCCCGCGGCCTGCGTGACGAGCTCGTACTCGCCCTCCACGAGGGCGACCCCGCCGGCGGTGACCGTGCCGTCGGCGTCCTGCGCCCAGTCACCCTCGCGGGCCGCCCGGATCACCTGCTGCACCTGCTTGCCCAGGCGCGGTCCGGCCGCCCGGGCGTTCACGGTGAGCCGCGTGACGACGCCGTAGCGCGCTGCGGCGTCGGAGCCGAGGTCCTCCAGGCGCACCTCCTTGAGGTTCACCTCGCTCGCCACGATCGGCGCGAAGGGCTCGAACGCGGCGGCCTCGGCCTCGTCGGCCAGCACGACGGCGAGCGAGCGGAGCGGTTGACGCACCCGGACCTTCGCGGCCTTGCGCAGCGCGTGCGCCGTGGAGACCACCTCGCGCACGCGGTCCATCGCCGCGACCAGGTCGGGGTCGGGCACGAGCGCGGGCTCGACGTCGTACAGCGTGCGTGCGGGCCGGGAGGTGAACGCGTCCTCGTGCGATGCGCTCTCCGCGCGCGCCTCGGTCCGCACCGTCACCGGCCAGTCGGTGAGGTGCACCGACTCCTCGCCGGTCAGGCCGCGCCAGATCTCCTCGGTCAGCAGCGGGGCGAACGGCGCCATGATCCGGGTGAGCGCCTCCAGGGCCGTCCACAGCGTGTCGTAGGCGGTCGTGTCCTCGTCCCAGAACCGCTGCCGCTGCGTGCGGACGTACCAGTTCGTGAGCAGGTCGATGTGCTCGCGGATGAGCTGGCACGCGCCGGCGATGTCGTACGCGTCGGCCGCCCGCGTGACGTCGCGGGCGAGGTCGTGCGTGCGCGCGAGGAGGTAGCGGTCCATCTCGGTGTACCCGGCCAGCCGGCCATCGGCGTCGGGCGAGACGCGCTGCGCGCGGTAGCCCTCGCCGTCGTGCATGGTGTTGGCGTAGAGCGCGAAGAAGTACCACGCGTTCCACAGCGGCAGCAGCACGCCGCGCACCTCGGCGCGGATGCCCTCCTCGGTGACGACGAGGTTGCCCCCGCGCAGGATCGGGCTGGCCATGAGGAACCAGCGCATCGCGTCCGAGCCGTCGCGGTCCAGCACCTCGGTCACGTCGGGGTAGTTGCGCAGCGACTTCGACATCTTGCGCCCGTCGGAGCCGAGCACGATGCCGTGGCTGATCGCGCTGCGGAACGCGGGCCGGTCGAACAGCGCGGTGGCCAGCACGTGCAGCGTGTAGAACCAGCCGCGGGTCTGGCCGATGTACTCCACGATGAAGTCGCCCGGGTAGTGATGCTCGAACCAGTCCGCGTTCTCGAACGGGTAGTGCACCTGGGCGAACGGCATCGAGCCGGAGTCGAACCAGACGTCCAGCACGTCGGGGATGCGGCGCATCGTGGACCGCTGGTCGTCGGGTCGAGGATCGTCCGGGTTGGGCCGGGTCAGCTGGTCGACCCACGGCCGGTGCAGGTCGGGCTGGCCGAGGTCGTTGCGCGGCACGTCGCCGAAGTCGCGTGCGAGCTCCTCGAGCGAGCCGTAGACGTCGATCCGCGGGTAGGCGGGGTCGTCGCTCACCCACACGGGGATGGGCGTGCCCCAGTAGCGGTTGCGGCTGATCGACCAGTCCCGCGCGCCCGCGAGCCACTTGCCGAACTGGCCGTCGCGGATGTGCTCGGGCGTCCAGGCGATCTCCTGGTTCAGCTCGACCATCCGGTCGCGGAACTGCGTGACCCGGACGAACCAGCTCGACACCGCCTTGTAGATGAGCGGGTTCCGGCACCGCCAGCAGTGCGGGTAGGAGTGGTCGTAGGTCTCGTGGCGCAGCACGATCGGCCGCGCGTCCGCCGGCACCGCGGCGAGCGGGCCGGAGCCCGCCTTGAGGTCGGCGATGATCGCGGCGTTGGCGTCGAAGACCTGAACCCCCTCGTAGTCCGGCACGAGCGCCGTGAACCGGCCGCCGGAGTCCACGGTCACCACGGGCGTGATCCCGACGGCGTCGCACGCCGCCATGTCGTCCTCACCGAACGCGGGGGCCATGTGCACGAGGCCCGTGCCGTCCTCGGTGGTGACGAAGTCGCCCGCGATCACTCCGAAGGCGTGCGGGTTGTCCTCCGGTGCGACGCCGAGCGCGTCCCGGGCGGCCTGGTCCCGCTCCGCGTAGGCCGCCTCGTCGGCGAAGAACGGGAACGGCGGGTGGTAGTGCGCGCCCACGAGGTCGCTGCCCTGGATGGTCTCGACCACGCGCGCGTCCTCGCCCAGCTCGCGCGCGTAGGCGGCGAGCCGCGCCTCGGCGAGGATCACGCGGGGCGGTGCCTCGCCGTCGGGCACGGACGCCGCGAGCGGGGAGCCCTGCGCGGGCTCGACGACGACGTAGGCCACGTCCGGGTTGACCGCCACCGCCTGGTGGCTGGGCAGGGTCCACGGCGTCGTGGTCCAGATCAGCAGGTACTCCCCGCTCAGCAGCCGCAGGCCGACGGTGAGCGCCGGGTCCTGGCGCATCTGGTAGACGTCGTCGTCCATCCGCAGCTCGTGGTTGGACAGCGGCGTCTCGTCGCGCCAGCAGTACGGCAGCACGCGGAAGCCCTCGTAGGCCAGGCCCTTGTCGTAGAGCTGCTTGAACGCCCAGATCACCGACTCCATGAAGGTGGGGTCGAGCGTCTTGTAGTCGTTCTCGAAGTCCACCCAGCGCGCCTGGCGGGTGACGTAGTCCTGCCACTCCTTGGTGTAGCGCAGCACCGACTCGCGGCAGGCGGCGTTGAACGCCTCGATGCCCATCGCCTCGATCTGGGACTTGTCCGTGATGCCGAGGATGCGCTCGGCCTCGAGCTCGGCGGGCAGGCCGTGGGTGTCCCAGCCGAACCGGCGCTCGACGTGCTTGCCGCGCATCGTCTGGTACCGCGGCACGACGTCCTTGACGTAGCCGGTGAGCAGGTGGCCGTAGTGCGGCAGGCCGTTGGCGAAGGGCGGGCCGTCGTAGAAGACGAACTCGTTGCTGCCGTTCTCGCCGGCGTCGCGGTTGGCGACGCTCCTGCGGAAGGTGTCGCCGGCCTCCCACGAGGCCAGCACGGCGCGCTCGATCGCCGGGATCGACGGCGAGGCCACGAGCGGGGTCGAGGGCGCGGCGTCGCGGCTGAGGGGGTAGTGCGAGCTGGTCAACGGTGCTCCTGCGGGGTGCGGGTGGTGCGGCCGGCCGCGCGGTGCCAGGGCGTCGCGCGGGTCGTGCGTGCCACCGGCCTCATCTGCTGGCCGGCGACGGGCACGAGGACGACCTCCCGGCGCTGGCCGGTGGACCGCGGTACCACCCCGCTTGCCACGCGCTGCACCGCATCCCGGACGTGGCGTCCGAGGCCCGGCCCGCTGCGCGCGGCCACTCGTTGACGGCTGTGACGGGCCTGCCCGTCCGGTTCTACTGAGGTCCGCGCCGTGTCGTCCTCGCACCGGGTGCGCGGACGGGCGGCCGGTGCCCGTTCTTCCGGAGGCTCGCCGGTGATGGCCGGGTCGACGCCTGTGCCTGAAGTCTAGCCGCCCGGGTCCGGGGGCGGTCACGGCAGCGCACTGGGAGCGCACTCGGAGCGCACTCGGAGCGCACCTGGGAGACTGGAGGCGATGACCACCCGCCGCTCCCCCCTCGTCCTGCTCGACCTCGACGGCACGCTCGTCGACTCCGCCCCCGGCATCACCGCCTCCGTGGTCACCGCCTTCACCGCGATGGGTCTGCCGGTCCCCGACGCGGCCGGCCTGCGTTCGTTCGTCGGGCCGCCGCTGCCCGCGTCGATGACGGCGCACGGGGTCGCGGCGGAGCGGATGTCGGAGGCGATCGGCTCCTACCGCCGCGCGTTCGAGGACGGCGGGATGTGGAACTCCCAGGTCTTCCCCGGGATCCCCGACCAGCTGCGCCGCCTGCGCGCGGCCGGCGCGACGCTCGCCGTCGCGACGTCGAAGCCCGAGGTGTACGCGCGCCCGATCTGCGAGCGGTTCGGGCTCGCGGAGCTGGTCGACGGCGTGTACGGCGCCCCTCTGGACCACGTCCCGTCCACCAAGGCGACCGTGATCGCGCACGCCCTCGAGGAGCTCCCGCTGCTCGGCGTCGAGGTGCCGCCGGTCGAGCAGATCCTCATGGTGGGCGACCGCCACCACGACGTCACGGGCGCCGCGGAGCACGGCATCGCGTGCCTGGGCGTCGCATGGGGCTACGCCGAGCCGGGTGAGCTCGACGACGCCGCCGGGCTCGTGCCCGCCGTCGGGGTGCTCGCTGACACCGTGCTCGCGCAGCTCGCGCGCCACTGACGCGGAACAGACGCGCCACTGACGCGGAGCGTGCGCGGGGCTGCGCGAAGCCGATCCTGGGCCGACGCTGGCCGCTCCTCGACCGCCACCCGACCCGTTGCACCACGAGCAACGGCCGTCCCGCCTGGCGAACACCCCCTCCCGCACGGAGAGACGCGCGACGTACAATCGATTCGATGACTGGCGCCGAGGCCCCCACCCCGAAGGACCACGGCCGGGAACGAAACCCGGCCCAGGCGGGGAGTACCCGCAGACCGGCAGCACCGCCGCCGCCCGCACAGTCCGGACCCGAGCGCCCTCGCTCCACGCCCGCGACGCTCGCGCAGCTGGTCCGCTGGGCCCGCCCCGCCATCCCCCGGATCGCGATGGGCGGCGTCGCCGCCCTGCTCGCCAGCCTCCTCGCGCTCGCGATCCCCCAGGTGCTCCGCGCGCTGGTCAACGGGCCGCTGCTCACCTCCGGCTCGACGCGGGGCGTGGTCCAGGCCGCCGGTCTCGTGCTCGTCCTCGGCGTCACCGAGGCGGTCCTGGTCTGGTCCCGCCGCGTGTTCGTCGCCACCCCCGCCACGCTCGCCGAGCACGAGATGCGCGTCTCGCTCTTCGACCACCTGCTCGACCTGCCCGCCTCGTTCCACGACCGCTGGTCCGGCGGTCAGCTCCTCTCCCGGATCATGGGCGACCTCTCGGCCGTGCGCCGGTGGCTCGCGTTCGGCTTCGTCATGCTCGTCGTCTCGAGCGTCACCGTGGTCGTGGGCCTCGGACTCATGGTCGCGACGGCCTGGCAGCTCGGCCTGCTCTACCTCGCCGGCGCCATCCCGATGGTCGTGCTGACCTTCCGCTTCCGCACCGCCTACGCCCGCGCCGCGCGCCGCGCCCGCGACCAGGCGGGCGACCTCGCCACCACGGTCGAGGAGTCCGTGCACGGGATCCGCGTCATCAAGGCCTTCGGCCGCGGCGACGAGGCCCACGAGGACTTCGTGCGCCAGGCCGACGAGCTGCGTGAGACCGAGGTGATGAAGGCCCGCACGCTCGCGCGGGTGTCCTTCTCCCTCACCACGATCCCCGAGGCCGTCACGGCCCTGTGCCTGGGCACCGGCGTGTGGCTCGTCGTCGAGGGCCAGGCCAGCGTCGGCGCGCTCGTCGCGTTCTTCGCCACCGCGGCCGTGGTCAACCGACCCGTCGAGGCGATCGGCAACCTCCTGGCGATGACGCTCGACGCGCGCGCGGCGACCGACCGGTACCTCGAGGTCATCGACAAGCCCAACACGCTGGCCGACCCCGCCGCGCCCGCCCCCCGTCCGGCGCCCGCGTCGCGCGAGGGCTCCACGGTCGAGCTGCGCGACGTCGTCGTGCACTTCCCGGGGTCCGCCGACCCCGTCCTCGACGGCGTGACGCTGAGGCTTCCGCCCGGCCGCACCACCGCGCTGGTCGGGGTGACGGGCAGCGGCAAGTCGACGCTCCTCGGCCTCGTCCCGCGTCTCACCGACGTCACGTCGGGTGCCGTCCTCGTCGACGGCGTGGACGTGCGCGACCTGCGCCGCACCGACCTGCGCGCCCTCGTCGCCCCGGCGTTCGAGGACAGCGTGCTGTTCTCGGCGAGCGTGCGCGAGAACGTGCTGCTCGGCGTCGGGAACGACGAGGACCCACGCGACGGCGAACCCGCCGACACGGTCGACGCCACTGCCGACGACGACGCGCGCCTCGCGGACGCCCTCGCGGCCGCGCAGGCGACGTTCGTGCGGGACCTGCCCGACGGCGTCGACACGGTGATCGGCGAGGAGGGTATGAGCCTGTCCGGCGGGCAGCGCCAGCGGCTGGCGCTCGCCCGCGCGATCGCGGCTCGACCCCGCGTCCTCGTGCTGGACGACCCGCTCTCGGCCGTCGACGTGACCACCGAGACCGCCGCCACCGAGGCGCTGCGCACGCTGCTGCCGGGGACCACGACGCTCGTCGTCGCGCACCGGCCCTCCACCGTGGCGCTCGCCGACCACGTCGCCGTGCTCGAGAACGGCCGCATCACCGGCACCGGGACGCACGCCGAGCTGCTGCGCGACCACCCCCACTACCGCTACGTGCTCACGGCGCTGGCGGAGGAGCACGGCGAGCACGTGGCCGACGCCGACGCCGCGCCCGACGGCGAGGCACCGCCTCCGTACCGAGGCGGCAGCCTTGCCGGGCTGCGGTCCGGCACGCCGACGGGAGGCCGCCGATGACCACCACGACGCCCGCGAGCGCGACCCCCGACCTGCCGGACAGCTCCGACCGCGCCCCGGCGCACGAGGGCGCCAACCCCTCCCTCGCCCTGCTCGGCTCGCTCGTGCGACCCGTGCGTGGGCGCGCGATCCGGCTGGCGCTCACCGTCGCCGTCGCGCAGCTCGCGCTCGTGTCGGGCCCGGCGCTGGTCGCCTACGGCATCGACACCGGGATCCCGGCGCTGGTCGACGGCTCCCCGACCCCCGCCCTGGTGGCGACGTTCGGCTACCTGGGCGTCGCCGTCGTGGGCGGCCTGCTCTCGGCCGAGACCGTGCGGCTCGCCGCGCGGGTGAGCCAGGCGATGCTGCTCGACCTGCGCTCCCGGCTGTTCCGGCACACCCAGCGCCTGGACCTGGAGTTCCACGAGCGCTACACCTCGGGCCGGATCATCTCGCGCCAGACCTCCGACACCGAGGCCCTGCGCGAGCTCCTCGACGGCGGCGTGACCGCGCTCGCCGCGAGCGGGCTGTCGATGATCCTCACTGCCGCGTCGCTGGTCCTGCTGGACTGGCGCAGCGGACTCGTGCTCATCGCGGCGCTCGTGCCCGGTGCGATCGTGACGCGCTGGTTCCAGCTGCGCAGCCAGGTGCAGTACCGCCGCCAGCGCAACGCCGCGGCCCGCGTGATCGTGCGGTTCGTCGAGTCCATGACCGGCATCCGCGCGCTCCAGGCCTTCCGCCGCGAGCGAGCGACGTCGAAGGAGTACTCCACGCTCGCGCTGGAGTACCGCCAGGCGAACCTCGAGGGCATCCGCCTGTTCGGCGTCTTCGACACGAGCCTCACGCTCATCGGGAACGTCTCGGTGGCCGCGGTGCTGCTGGTGGGCGGCCTGCGCGTGCTCGACGGCGGGATGGACGTCGGCGTGCTCGCCGCGGCGGTCCTGTACTCCAAGCGGTTCTTCGCACCGCTGCAGCAGATCGGGACGTTCTACAACTCGATGCAGTCCGCGGTCGCGGCGCTGGAGAAGCTCGCGTCGCTGCTCGGCGAGGAGCCCACGGTGCCCGAGCCGACGCGTCCCGTCCCGCTCCCCCGCCCGCGCGGCGAGCTGCGCCTCGACCACGTCGAGTTCGGCTACGGCACCCACCCGAGCGTGCTGCCCGACCTGGACCTGCACATCCCCGTGGGGCAGAACCTCGCGCTCGTCGGCACGACCGGCGCGGGCAAGTCCACGATCGCCAAGCTCGTCGCGCGGTTCTACGACGTGCGCCAGGGCGCCGTGCGCCTGGACGGCGTGGACGTGCGCGAGCTGTCCACGCGCGACCTGCGCCGCGCCGTCGTGTTGGTCACGCAGGAGTCCTACCTGTTCTCCGGGTCCGTGGCCGCGAACATCGCGATCGGTGACCCGGGCGCGAGCCGCGAGCGGATCGAGGCGGCCGCACGCGCCGTCGGCGTGCACGACGCGGTGCTGGCGCTCCCCCAGGGCTACGACACCCCGGTGGACACGCGCGGCGTGCGGCTGTCCGCGGGTCAGCGCCAGCTCGTGAGCTTCGCGCGCGCGTTCCTCGCCGACCCGGCGGTGCTCGTGCTCGACGAGGCGACGAGCGCGCTCGATGTGCCCGGCGAGCAGCAGGTCCAGGAGGGCCTGCGCACCCTGCTCGCGGGGCGCACCGCGATCGTCATCGCGCACCGGCTCTCCACCGTCATGGCGTCGGACCGCGTGATCGTGGTGGAGCACGGCGCGATCCTCGAGGACGGCACGCCGGCCGAGCTCGTCGCGGCCGGCGGCCGGTTCTCCGACCTCTACCACGACTGGCAGGCCACGCTCGCCTGAGCGCTTCTGCGCCCCCCGCGGGTCCCGCCGCTCAGTCCTCCAGCGGCGGGTGCACGTCCGCCATCGTCCACGTGCGCCGCCGCGCCGCGACCGCCCACGTCCCCACGAACGCCGCGACGCCGACGCCGACCAGGACGAGGACCGCGCGCTGCAGCGTCTGCGGCGAGCCGCCGGTGAACGTCACCCGCAGCCCCTCGATGAGGTAGGTCATCGGCAGGTACGGGTGCAGCGCGAGCAGTGCGGGCGGCAGCGTCTGCGCCGGGTAGATCCCCGCCGACGCGGCCAGCTGCAGCATGAGCAGGACGAGCAGCACCGCCGAGCCCACGAGCCCCAGCGCGCTGCGGCACAGGTGCGCGATGAGCGTGAACACGGCGACGGCCAGGGAGATCAGCCCCACCGACGCCCACGCGTGCACGGGGTCGAGCCCGAGGGCGACGTCCGCGACGGCGAGCAGCAGCCACGACCCCGCCAGCCCGACGCCGAGGATCGGCAGCCAGCCCGCGAGCGCGACCCGCCACGACGGCGAGCGCGAGACGAGCGCGCGGCCCGACGTCGGGCGCAGCACGAGGAACACGACGATGCCGAACACCCAGAGGGCGATCGAGAAGAAGAACGGCGCGAGGCCTCGGCCGTACACCTCGGCGGGGTTGTCCACCGTGAGCGTGACGTCGGTCGGGTCGCCGAGGATCGCGGCGTTCGCCTCGCGCTGGTCGGGGTCGAGGGCGGGAACCGCGGCCACGAGCTGGTCCAGCCCGGAGGCGAGGTCGGTGGCGCCGGTGTGCGCCGTGGTCACGCCGGAGGAGAGCTCGGCCGCGCCGTCCTTCGCCTCGGTGAGCTTGGTGGCGAGCTCGGCGGCGCCGTCGCGCACCTCCCCCGCCCCGGTCGCGACCTCGTGCGCGCCGTCGTTGAGCTCGTTCACCTGCGACTGCGCGTCACGCACGGTGTTCTGCAGGTCCGGCACCGAGCTCTGCAGCGCCTGCGCGTCGCTCTGCAGGGACTGGGCGTCGGTGTGGATCGCGTCGAGCGTCGTGCTCACCTCGGTCACCCGGGTGTCCACGCGCCCGACGGCGGAGGCGAGCGCCTCGTAGGCCGGGTCGCCGGCGAGCTCGGGGTGCGCCGCGAGCAGGTCCGCGAGTGCCTGGTTGCCGGCGTCGACCCGCGCCGTGAGGGAGTCGGCGCCGGTCGAGACGGTGCCCGTGAGGTCGGCCACGGCGGTGGTGAGGTCCGCGGCGCCGTCGGCGACGGCGGGGATCGCGGGCACGAGGTCGTCGGCGATCGGGTTCACGACGTCGGCGATCTGCTGCGTGCCGTCCGCCACCTGGGTCGCGCCGTCGGCGACCTGCGTCGCGCCGTCGGCGAGCTGGGACGCGCCGTCCTGGGCGTCGACGAGGCCGGACGCGAGCGCCGCGGCACCCGTGTCGGCGGTCGCGAGGCCGTCGCGCAGCTGTGCGGCGCCGTCGTCCGCCTGGGCGATCCCGTCGCGCAGCGTCGCGAGGTTGCCGTAGACCGACTCGAAGTACGCCTCGGTCGCCGCAGAGTTGATCTGCTCGTGCAGCGTGGCCTGGACCGTCTCGGCCATCACGCCGATCACGTACCCGTTGGCGTCGTTGCGGCGCATCTCGACCTCGGCGCGCTGCGGCGTCGCGTCGGCTCCCGAGGCCAACCGTGCCGAGAAGTCCTCGGGCACGGTGATCGTGAGGTAGTAGTCACCGTTCTCGAGGCCGGTGGCGGCGTCCGCCGCGTCGGTGAAGACCCAGTCGAAGATCGGGTCGTCCTTGAGGTTCTGCACGACCATCTCGCCGGCGTCGACGGTGCGGCCGTCGACCTCGACCGGCTGGTCCTCGTTCACGACCGCGACGGGGATCTGGTCGAGCTTGCCGTACGGGTCCCAGTTCGACCACAGGTACAGCGCCCCGTAGAGCGTGGGGACGATGAGCAGGAAGACCAGCGCGATCCGGTGCAGCGGGCGGTGGTGGCGGGCGATCTCGGCCCACGCCAGGCGGACGGTCCTCACGGCTGCGGCTCCTCGGGGGTCTCGCGGATCGACTGACGGCGGGTCGGTGGGGGGTCCTGCGGCCCGCCGTCGGGCGCGGCCTGGGGCTGGTCGGCGTGCGCGCCGTCGGGCGGATCGGACTGGTCGGGGTGCGCGGCGTGCCGCGGCTGGTCGCGGGAGAGGCGGATCACGGTGTCGGCCCCGAGGGTGAGCTCGTCCAGGGTGGCGGCCACGACGACCGGCCCCGAGCTCGCGACCTCACGCGCGATCTCCCAGATCCGCCGGCGATCGTCGACCTGCAGGTCGGCCGTGACGTCGTCGATCACGACCAGCTCGGGTGCGCCGAAGGTCGCGAGGACGAGGTGCGCGGCGCGCTGCTCGAGCGCCGGGAGCTCCGAGACTCGCGCGTGCGGGTCGAACGAGAAGTCCAGTCGCTCCCACCACTGCTCGACGTGGTCGAGCGCGCGGTGCCGGTCGACCCGGGCCCAGTCCGCGGCGTCGCGCACGTTGTGTCGCAGGGTGAGCTCGGGGTCGAGCCCGACGTGGCCCCCGATCAGCGCGACGGCGACTCGCGAGCGGTACCCGCGCAGCGCCGCGCCCCGCGTGCCCGCCGCGATCCGGCGCTCGCCGAGCGTCACGCTGCCGGCGGTCACGCGCATCCGTCCGGCGAGCGTGAGCAGGAGGCTCGTGCGGCCGCTCCCGGCCGCCCCGACCACGGCCGCGACCGAGCGCGGGGCGAGCTGCGCGTGGACGCCGCGGAACACCCAGTGCCGCGGCGTGCGGACACCGAGCGCCTCGACCACGACGGCGGGCCTCGCCTCGTCCTCGCCCGCACCGCCGGAGAGCTCGTGCCCCGCGGCGTGCCGGTGCGCGGGCGGCGCCTCGAGCACCGTGGTGCGCGCGCGGTCGTCGCCCTCGTCCGGCCGCGCGGGAGGCGGCACGACGGCGGTGGCGGGCTCGGCGGCGGCGGGCTCGCCGTCGGGCGACGCGACGGCGGTGGCGGGCTCGCCGTCGGGCGCGGCGACGGAGGCAACCGGCACGGCGGTGGCGGGCTCGCCGTCGCGCGACTCGCTCTCGAGTGCGACGGGCGTCTCGTCGGACTCGTCGGTCGGCTGCGTGGGCTCGGGCGAGGAAGTCACGCAGGCGAGGCTACGACTCTCAGCGCCCCTCGGACCGCGCCACGAGCGTGTTCGTGGCCTGGGCCACAGGACGGATCATCAGCAGGTCGACGTTCACGTGCGCGGGACGGGTGAGTGTCCAGGCGATCGCGTCGGCGATGTCGGCGGCCACGAGCGGTTCGGCGACCCCCGCGTAGACCTTCTCGGCACGCTCGGCGTCGCCGTCGAACCGGTTGAGGGCGAACTCCTCGGTCTTCACCATGCCGGGCGCGATCTCGATGATCCGCACGGGGCGGCCGACGAGCTCCTGGCGCAGCGTGAGCGCGATCTCCCGCTCCGCCCGCTTGGCCGCGGTGTAGCCGCCGCCGCCGGGGTAGGCGCCGTGCGCGGCGGTCGAGGTGACGAACACGAGGTCACCTCCGCCGTCGGACTCGAGCGCCGGCAGCAGCGCCTGCGTGAGGCGCAGCGTCGCGAGCACGTTCATCTCGTACATCCCGAGCCAGTCGGCGACGTCGGCGTCCGCGACGGGGTCGAGCCCGATCGCGCCCCCGGCGTTGTTGACGAGCGCCCGGAGCGGGCCGTCCGCGGTCGCACGGTCGGCGAGTGCCGCGACCTGCGCGGGGTCGGTGAGGTCGGCGGCGAACACGGCACAGCCGGTCTCCTGCGCGAGCGCCTCGAGGCGGTCCGTCCGGCGTGCGGTCGCCAGCACGTCCCAGCCCCGCTCGCGCAGGGCGCGCACGGTCGCGGCGCCGATGCCGGTCGAGGCGCCGGTCACGACGGCGCGGGGCGGGCTGGTCTGCTCGGTCACGGTCACTCCTGGGTCGGTCGGTCGAGCTTGTTCGGGTGGGGCGAGGTCGGGTCGGGTGGGGCGAGGTCGGGTCGGGTGGGGCGAGGTCGGGTCGGGTGGGGCGAGGTCGGGTCGGGTCGGGTCGGGTGACGTCGGGTGCAGTCAGGTCGAGTGCGGCCGGAGCGTCACAGCGCCGCTAGCGCGTCGTCGATGATCGCGAGGCCCTCACGCGCCTCGTCGGGCGTGATGACGCAGGGCGGCACGACGTGCAGGCGGTTCTCCGCCACCATCGGGAGCACCCCGCGCGCCACCAGGTCCTTCTTCAGCGCACCCATCGCGCTCGCGGGCAGCGGCTCGCGTGTGGTGCGGTCGGCGACGAGCTCGACGGCCCAGAAGACGCCGCGGCCGCGGACCTCCCCGACGACGCCGTGCCGCTCGGCGAGCGCGGCGAGGCCCGGGCCGAGGACGTCGGCGCCGATCGCGGCGGCGTGCTCGACGATGCCCTCGCGCTCCATCGCCTCGATCGTCGCGACGATCGAGGCCATCGCGAGCGGGTGGCCGGAGTACGTGAGCCCGCCGGGGAACACGCGGTCGTCGAACGCCGCCGCGATCGGCTCGGACACGAGCACGCCGCCGGCGGGCACGTACCCGGAGTTCACGCCCTTGGCGAAGGTCACGAGGTCGGCGGCCACGCCGTCGGCGGTGTGGGCGAACCAGTCCCCCGCCCGCCCGAACCCGGCCATCACCTCGTCGAGGATGAGGACGATGCCGTGCTCGCGCGCGAGCGCGCCGACGCCCGCGAGGTAGCCCGGCGGCGGGACGAGGACGCCCGCGGTCCCGGGGATCGACTCCAGCAGGATCGCGGCGATCGTGCCCGGGCCCTCGGCCTCGATCGTGCGACGCAGGTGGCGCAGCGCGCGCTCGGACTCCTCCTGGGGCGACGTGGCCCAGAACTCCGAGCGGTACAGGTACGGCCCGAACACGTGCACGTGCCCGCGGGCGTACTCGTTCGGCATCCGCCGCCAGTCGCCGGTCGCGACGATCGCGGCGCCGGTGTTGCCGTGGTAGCTGCGGTAGTGGCTCACCACCTTGTCGCGCCCCGTCACGAGGCGGGCCATCCGGATGGCGTTCTCGTTCGCGTCCGCGCCCGCGTTCGTGAAGAACACCTTCGCGAACCCCTCGGGTGCGTGCCGGAGCACGGCCTGCGCCGCCCGGCCGCGCACCAGCACCGCGTTGGCCGGGGCGGCCGTGGTGAGCACGTCGGCCTGCGCCTTGATCCCGGCGACGACGGCGGGGTGCTGGTGCCCGAGGTTCGTGTTCACGAGCTGGCTCGACAGGTCGAGCAGCGTGCGCCCGGCGTGGTCCCACACCCGGCTGCCGGCACCGCCGGCGATGACGAGCGGGTCGAGCGACGCCTGGGCGGACCACGAGTGCAGGACCTGCCGGTCGAGCCGGCGGGTCAGCGCGTCCAGGTCCTCGTCACGGCCCGGGACGTCGGCGGCGCCCGCCTCGCCCGTCACGGCTGCGGTCTCGGGAGAGCTCACGATCCACCTCTCGTCGGTGTGCGCCGGGTGGGGCACGGACGCCTCCATCGTGCCGCACGGCGCACCCCGCGGAGTGCGGACCGGGGCGACGGCGAGCCAGGCGGACGACGCTCGGGCGGCACCCGTGCGCGGCGGCGGTCGGGTGCGTGCCCCGGCGTAGGATCGAGCTGCGGGGCCGGTGCTCGCCCCGATGCACCTCGTGTGCCGCACACCCGTGCACCCTGGTCCGCCTGACCTCGGCTCCCCCTCGCTCGACCGCCCCTGGAGCTCCCGTGCGCCGCCCCGCCGCCCTGCCCGTCCTGTGCGTCCTCACCGCCACGCTCGCGCTCGCCTCCTGCGCGGGCGGCACCTCGTCCGGCGGGTCCACGCCCGGGGGGACCACCGCCGACGGCGAGGCGACCTCGGGGACGCAGGCGTCGCCGTCGGGCACGGACGCGGCCTACGCGCCGTTCGAGGCGGACAACTGCGGCACCACGGTGACGCGCGAGGACGCGCCGGAGCGGATCGTCACGGTGAAGTCCGCGATGACCGACCTCGTGCTCGCGCTCGGCGTGGGCGACCGGCTCGTCGGGACGGCCTACCAGGACGGCACGCCCGACCCCGCGGACCCGATCACGTCCGGCGAGGTCGCGACCGGCACGGCGCAGGACTCCGCCGCGATCCTCGCGGCCGTGCCCGCCCTGGGCGACCGGATGCCCTCGCACGAGGCCGTCCTCTCGGTCGAGCCCGACCTCGTCCTGGCGGGCTGGGAGTCGACGTTCGCCGCGGACGCCGCCGGTGAGCGGTCCTCCTACGCCGACCTCGGCATCACGACGTTCGTCGCGCCGTCCGCGTGCACGCAGGCGCCGTACACGCCCGACCCGCTGACGTGGGACGACGTGTTCGGCGAGGTCGAGCAGGTCGGCGCGCTGCTGGGCCGCACGACCGAGGCCGACGCGCTGGTGGACCGGCTCGACGCCGATCTGGCGAGCGTCGAGCAGGACGTCCAGGCCGACGACGCGGGTGCCGAGCCGAGCGACGGACCGACGGCGCTGTGGTGGTCCTCGGGCACCGACACGCCGTTCGTGGGCGCCGGCGCGGGAGCACCGCAGCTCGTCATGGAGACGGCCGGCCTGCTCAACGTCGCCGTCGACCTGCCCGGCGGGTGGGGCCCGTACTCGTGGGAGGCGGCCGCCGCGGCCGACCCCGACGTCATCGTGCTCGTGGACTCCGTCTGGAACTCGGTGGAGAAGAAGAAGGCGTTCCTCGCCGAGAACCCGGTGACCTCGGCGATGACCGCCGTGCAGCAGCAGCGCTACCTCGTCGTGCCGTTCGCGGCCACCGAGGCGGGCGTGCGCAACGTCGAGGCCGTGACGACGCTGCACGAGCAGCTCACCGCGCTCGACACGCAGCCCCAGCAGGGCTGAGCCGGCAGCGTCGCGTGGTCGAGCCCGAACCAGTGCCGCCCGTGCCCGTGACCTCGCCGTCGCGCGTGCCGACGCCGTCCGGTCCGCGCCCGCGCCGCTCGGCCACCCCCTGGCTCGTCGTCGGCGGGGCCCTCGTGCTGATCGCGTCCGCGGTGCTCGCGCTCGGCGTCGGGCCGGCGGACCTGTCGCCCGCGCAGATCCTCGGCTCGGTGCGCGTGCACGTGGTGGGCTGGTTCGGCGGCGACGCCGGGCCCTCGCCGCTCTCGCCCGTGCAGGAGGCGATCCTGTGGCAGGGGCGGTTGCCGCGGCTGCTCACCGCGGTCGGCGTGGGCGCCGGGCTCGCGATCGCGGGCACCGTGATGCAGGCGGTGCTGCGCAACCCGCTCGCCGACCCCTACCTCCTCGGACTGTCCTCGGGCGCCACCCTCGGCGCGGTCGCGGTGCTGGTCCTCGGCCTCTCGCTGCTGCTGCCGGTCGCCGCGTTCGGCGGCGCCGTGCTCGCCCTCGCGGCCACGCTCGCGCTCGCCGGGGCGGTGTCCGGCGGGCGGCTCACCCCGGGGCGCACGGTGCTCGCCGGGGTGGCGGTCGCGCAGGCGTGCTCGGCCGTCACGTCGTTCGTCCTGTTCACCGGCACCCAGGGGGACTCCTACCGGGAGGTGCTCGGGTGGCTCATGGGCACGCTCGCCGCGGCGACCTGGACGTCGGTCGCGATCGTGTGGATCGCCGTCGCCGTCGTGGGCACGCTGCTGCTCACGTCGGGCCGCACGCTGGACGCGTTCGCCTTCGGCGACACCGCGGCCGCGGCGCTCGGGGTCGACGTCGCGCGGACCCGCTGGGTGCTGCTCGGGCTCGTCGCGCTGCTGGTCGGCGCGCTCGTGAGCGTGAGCGGGGCGATCGGGTTCGTCGGCCTGGTGGTGCCGCACGCGGTCCGGCTGCTCGTCGGCGCGCGCCACGTGCGCGTCCTCCCGCTCGCTGCGCTCGCGGGCGCGGTGGTGCTGCTGTGGGCGGACACGGCTGCGCGCGTGGTCATCTCGCCGCGCGAGCTTCCCGTCGGGATCCTCACCGCGGCGATCGGCGCGCCCGTCTTCGCGGTGCTGCTGGCGCGGCGACGCGGGGGCGTTGCGTGAGCGGCGGGGCCGGGGTCGGCGTCGACGGCGGGCCCGGGCTGCCGGGTGACCTGCCGGTGGGGTGCGCCGTCGACGCGGAGGTGGGGTTCGCCGTCGACGCGCAGGTGGGGTTCGCCGTCGACGGCGTGCGGTGGCGGGTCGGCGACCGCGCGATCCTCGCGGACGTCGGCCTCCTCGCGCCTGCCGGGCGCCTCACGGCCGTCCTGGGGCCGAACGGGTCGGGCAAGTCCTCGCTGCTGCGGGCCGTGGTCGGGGCGCTCGACGTCGACTCAGGCGCCTGGTCGCTCGACGGCGAGGACCTGCGAGCGATGGGCCGGCGCGAGCGAGCCCGTCGCGTGGCGCTCGTGGAGCAGGAGGCGCCGACCGACGTCGCGCTCACGGTGCTCGACGTCGTGCTGCTCGGCCGCTCACCGCACCGCTCGCGCTGGCAGGGCGACACGCCGCAGGACGTCGCGCTCGCGCACGCGCTGCTCGCCCGGTGCGGCGCCGCGCACCTCGCGGCCCGCGACGTCGCGACGCTGTCGGGGGGCGAGCGGCAGCGCGTGCACGTGGCCCGGGCGCTCGCGCAGGAGCCGCGCCTGCTGCTGCTCGACGAGCCGACGAACCACCTCGACGTCGCGGCGCAGCTCGACCTGCTCGCGCTCGTGCGCGACGTCGCCGACGCCGACGGCGTGACCGCGGTCCTCGTGCTGCACGACCTCAACCAGGCGCTGCGGTGGTGCGACCACGCCGTCGTGCTCGACGCGGGGCGCGTGGTGGCAGCGGGCCACCCGCACGACGTCGTCACGCCGGCGCTCGTCGCCCGCGTGTACGGCGTGCGGGCGGAGGTGCTCGTCGCGGGCGACGGCACCCCGACGCTGGCGTACCTCGGGACGGGCGTCGACGCCGAACGCTGAGCCCTGGCTACCGGGCCGCGCCGAACGCCGCGTTGTGGTCACCGGCTCGCGCCGAACGCTGAGATGTGGTCATCAGGGAGCCCCACGGTGACCGAAGCCCAGCGCTCGGCGCAGCCGCTTGACCGGAACCCAGCGCTCGACGTCGCCGCATGACCGAAACCAGCGCTCGGCGCCACGTCAGCCGAGCGGCTGCCCGGCCCTCCCGCGCTCCCACGCCTCCCGCGCGCCGAGCGCGAACAGGTCCTCGGGCCCGGTGCGGTTGAGCGACCGGGCGCCGGGGCCGTCGTCGGTCGTCACGAGGTGCCCCACGCCGCGCAGCACCGCGACGGGTCGCCCGCCGGTGGGCCGCTTGAGCAGGTCCGCCGTGGCCGCGATCTCGTCCGCAGCCGCCACGACCGTCGCCTCGAGCGCGCGCCCGGCGTCGTCGGTGCTGCCGCGCAGGTCGTCAAGCACGACGATGCCCGCGGCCCCGATCGCGAGGTCCGTGATCCCCGCGCGCCACGGCCGGCCGGCCGAGTCGGTGAGGACCACGCCGGGCCGCACCCCGCCCAGGCGCGCGGCGAGCCCGCGGCGCAGCCGGCGCGCGGACTCGTCGGGGTCGACGGGCAGCAGCAGGATCGTTCCGGGCAGCGTGTTGGAGGCGTCGACGCCGGCGGCGGCCATCACGATGCCCTGCCGGTTCTCCACGATGCGCAGCGGCGGACGTCCGTCGTCGTAGGCGCGAGTGGCCACGACGCGCACGCTCTCGCCGTCGATCGCCGCCTCGCGGTCGGCCGCCCGCACCAGGCGGCCCTCCGCCTTCGAGACGATCTTCGAGGACACGACCACGACGTCGTCGCTCCCGATCCCGACGCTGCCGTCGGGCCAGCGCAGGTTCGCCAGCACGGGGGTGAGCACCGCCGCGAGGTCGACGCCCGACGTGATGGTGGGCACGCCGTCGGGCGCCACGAGCTGCAGCGCGCTCGTGGCGGGCAGACCCGTCACCGGTGGAGCTTCGGGAGCACGTCGCGGCCGAACACCTCGACCCACTCGGCCTGGTTGCGCCCCACGTTGTGCAGGTACACGCGGTCGAAGCCGAGGTCGACGTAGCGCTGGATCTCGGCGCGGTGCACGTCCGGGTCCTCGGAGATCACCATGCGGCCCTCGAAGTCCTCGGGCCGCACGAGCTTGGCCATCGCCGCGAAGTCGAAGGGCGAGCGGATGTCGCCCTTGGGGAACTTCATGCCGCCGTTCGGCCACTGCGTGACGGCGTTGTCGAGCGCCTCCTCGTACGTGGGCGCCCAGGACAGGTGCAGCTGCAGCACGCGCGGCATCGTCGAGGGGTCCTTACCGGCCTCGCGCGCACCGGCCTCGAACTTCTCGAACAGGCCGCCGATCTTCTCCAGCGGGGCGCCCACGGTGATGAGGCCGTCCACGGTCCGGCCCGCACGCTTGGCGGTGACGGGACCGGCGGTCGCGACGAGGATCTCCGGCGGCACCTCGGGCATCGTCCACAGCCGCATCGACTCCAGGTGAAAGAACTCCCCGCGGTGCTTGACGTCCTTGCCCGCGAGCGAGCCCGTGAACAGCTTCTGGATGATCTCGATCGCCTCGAACATGCGGTTGATCCGCTCCGGCGCCTCGGGCCAGTACCCGGCCACGACGTGCTCGTTGAGCGCCTCGCCGCTGCCCAGGCCCAGCCAGTGCCGGCCCGGGTACATCGCCGCGAGCGTCGCCGACGCCTGCGCCACCATCGCCGGGTGCCAGCGCATGCTCGGGCACGTCACGCCCGGGCCGATGTCGCCGCTCGTGCGCTCCCCCAGCGCCGCCAGCACGTTCCACACGAACGCCGCCTCGCCCTGCGCGGGCACCCAGGGCTGCACGTGGTCGGCGGCCATCACGCCGGAGAAGCCGTGCTCCTCGGCCTGAGCCGCGAGGGCGACGATCTCGTTCGGGGGGAACTGCTCGAGGGCGGCCGCGAGGCCGACGGTCAGACCGGTCGAAGGCATGTCCCCATCCTCGCACCGGCGTGCCCGACGGCGCCCCTCGAGTCGCTGCCCTGGCTAGGCTCCCCATCATGAGCGGACAGCCCACGTCGCCCGAGCGCGTCGAGGATGAGGACGCCTCGCTCGTCGTCATCGGTCACACCGTGCGCGTGGAGCGCAAGCGCCGCGGCTGGTCCGTGGCCAGCCTCAGCGAGCGCGCGGGCGTGAGCTTCGGCCTGCTTTCGGGCCTGGAGCGCGGACAGGGCAACCCCAGCTATCGCGCGCTGCACCGCATCGCGGCCGCCCTGGAGATCCCCACGACGAAGCTGCTCACCGCCGACAGCGCCACCGACCTCGTGGTCCGCGCCGGAACCGGACGGCTGCTGCCGGTGGAACCCGCCGCCCCCGCGCACCAGCGCGTGCGCCGCGAGCTGCTCACCCCGCACCAGCAGACGACCCTGCAGCTCATCCGCTCGACCATCCCGCCCGGCTTCAGCAACGAGCACAGCCCGTTCCGCCACCTCGGCACCGAGGTCGTCACCGTGGAGTCGGGCCGGCTTCTCGTGGTGCACGGCGAGCGCCGCGCCACGCTCGAGGTCGGCGACAGCGCGACCTACGGCTGCTCCACGCCCCACTGGTGGGCGAACGAGTCCGACGGCGTCACGGTGGTCCTCGGCGCGGTCACCCCGTTCGAGGGCTGAGCCAGGTCGCGCTCGCGCAGCGCGAGAAGGCGCGCGAGCGCGCCGAGGGGATCCTCGCCGTCGTCCACGCGCAGGTCGAGGACGAGCTGGGGCGGGGCGATCGACACCGGCTGCACGCGCGCGACGAGCAGCGCCGCGGACTGCCGGCCGCGGCGGTCGCCCCCGACGCGCTCCCCCGCGCGCAGCGCGTCCAGCAGTCGCCGGCCGAGCGCGGCGGCCGCGGGGTCGTCGGCGTCGGGCGCGCCGACCGTCATCCCGTCCGGATGGACGGCCACGCCCGGGGCGGGCACCGCGGCGTCGGTCGCGACCCGCACTGGCGGCCGCGGGCGGTGGAACGCCTCGACCATCGCGTCGAGCACGTCCGGTCCCGCCAGCAGGTTCCCGACGGCGAGCCACCCCTCTCCCGTGCGGTGGCCCGCCCAGGGGGTCGTCTCGGCACCGGTGAACACGCCGACCGAGCCGTCGAGACCGACGGCGCCGACCTGACGGAAACGTGCGCCGCCGTCGCGAGCGACGGCGAGATCGACCGCCGCCGGCGCCCCGACGCCCGCGCGCAACCTCTCGAGCACGAGCGCGCGCAGCACGCGGTTGGTCCAGGCCTGGCTCACGACGACGCCGGCAGCGGGGTCGAGCCCGGGCACGCCGGCGCCGACGGCGAGCGACCGGGAGGCCGTGGCCACGCCGAGCACACCGAGGGTCCGGTCGAGCGCGAGGAACGAGAACGTCATGCCCGCCCTTCCTCATCATGTGACGAGTTGGTTACGAGGTGCGCCGAGACCTTGCCTCGCCTCCACGATCGTGTCACATTCTGATCAAACAATCATCTGACCGATGGTGGGAGCCCGACATGATGCGACGAATCCTCACGGCGACGGGTGCGGTGGCTGCGGTCCTCGCGCTGGCGGCGTGCTCCGGTGGCGGTGACGCCGTGGACATCGACGGCTCGGCCGATGCGACCGCGGCCGAGGGCGGTGGCAGCGACGGCGGCAGCGGCGGCAGTGATGACGTCTTGATCGCCGCGATCGGCGGCGAGCCGGACCAGCTCGACCCGCACAAGTCCTCGGCGTACTTCACGTTCGAGGTGCTGGAGAACGTCTACGACACGCTCGTCGAGCCCGACGACGACCTGAAGATGCAGCCCGCGCTCGCCGAGTCCTGGGACCTGTCCGAGGACCAGCTGACGTGGACGTTCCACCTGCGCGACGGCGTGACGTTCCAGGACGGCTCGCCGTTCACGTCGGCCGACGTCGTGTACTCCTACAACCGGATCATCGACGAGGACCTCTCGCCCGCGTGGCGGTTCTCCGCCGTCGAGAGCGTCGAGGCGCCCGACGACGACACGGTCGTCATCACGGTGAGCCAGCCGACGCCGAACCTGCTCTCGAGCCTCGGCTCCTACAAGGGCCTGGCGATCGTCAAGGAGGACAACGTCACCTCGGGCGACATCACGACGGCGCCCATCGGGACGGGCCCGTTCAGCCTCACCGAGTACGTGAGCGGCGACCACATCACGCTCGAGGCCAACCCCGACTACTGGGGCGGTGCACCGAAGATCGGCGGGGTCCGCTTCACGTTCATCTCCGAGCCGGCCACGGCGCTCGCGGCGCTGCGCAGCGGCGAGATCGACTGGACCGACACCATCCCGCCGCAGCAGGTCGAGACCCTCGAGGGCGACGCGGACGTGACGTTGGGCGTGGGCCCGAGCAACGACTACTGGTACCTCGCGCTCAACCAGCACCGCGAGCCGTGGAACGACGTTCGGGTGCGCCAGGCGGTCGCGTACGCGATCGACCGGGACTCGATCCTGCAGGCGACGAGCTACGGCACGGCCGTGGCCAACCAGCTCGCGATCCCCGAGACGTCCGGCTGGTTCACCGCGTACGACACCTACAGCTACGACCCCGACAAGGCCCGGGAGCTGCTCGCCGAGGCCGGCGTCACCTCGGCGACCATCGACATGCTCGCGACCTCGGACTACCCCGAGACCTCGACGGCGTCGCAGATCATCGCGGCCAACCTCGCCGACGTCGGCATCACGATGAACATCCGCACCCCCGACTTCGCGACGTGGCTCGACGAGCAGAACACCGGCAACTTCGACATGCTCATGATGAGCTGGATCGGGAACCTCGACCCGGACGACTTCTACTACAGCCAGCACCACTCCGGCGGCGGCTCGAACGCGCAGGGCTACTCCAACCCCGAGGTCGACGCACTCCTCGACGCCGGCCGCACCGAGACCGACGAGGCTGCACGCAAGGACATCTACGCCCAGGCCGCCACGAAGATCGCCGACGACGCGAGCTACATCTACCTTTACAACCCCGCCGTCATCCAGGCCTGGAGCCCCGACCTGGTCGACTACGTGGCGCGCGGCGACAAGGCGATCCGGTTCCGCGGCGTGTCGTTCGCGCAGTGAGCGTGAGCGAGGTGTCCTGACGATCACCGCCGGGCGCGTGTCCCGCGGGCCGACCGGCCCGTGGGACACGCAACCGGCTCGAGCACCCGGGAGCGCCGTGCCCGCCTTCCTCGCCCACCCCGTGGCACGCTTCCTCGCGCGCCGCGTCGTCTACTCCGCGATCGTGCTGCTCGGTGTCATGGTCGTGACGTTCTCGATCGTCCACCTCGTGCCGGGCGACCCGGTGCGGATCGCGCTCGGCACCCGGTACACCGAGGAGGCCTACACCGCCCTGCGCGCCGCGTCGGGTCTGGACCGCCCGCTCCCGGCGCAGTTCGTCTCCTACGTCGGGAGTGCGCTGACCGGCGACCTCGGGGTGAGCTTCCGCACCGGCCAGCCGGTCGCGGTCAGCCTCGCCGACCGGCTGCCGGCGACGGCGTCGCTCGCCGTCGTCGGTCTCGTCATCGCCCTCGTCATCGCGCTACCCCTGGGCATCTGGGCGGCCCTGCACGAAGGGCGCGTGTCCGACGCCGTGATCCGCGTCGGCAGCCAGCTCGGCGTCTCGGTCCCGGACTTCTGGCTCGGCATCCTGCTCATCACGCTGTTCGCCGCCACGCTCGGCTGGCTGCCCTCCAGCGGGTACACGCCGTTCCTCGAGGACCCCGGCGGGTGGCTCAGCCACGTGCTGCTGCCCGGGCTCACGGTCGGGCTCGTGGCGGGCGCGATCATGACCCGCTACATCCGGGCCGCGGTGCTCGAGGTGGTCTCCATGTCGTACGTGCGCACCGCGCGCTCGAAGGGCCTCCCACCGCGGATCGTCACGCTGCGCCACATCCTGCGCAACGCCCTCGTCCCGGTGCTCACGATCGCGGGCATCCAGCTCGCGACCATCCTCGGCGGCGTCATCGTGGTCGAGGTGGTCTTCGCGTGGCCCGGGCTCGGCCGCCTCGTCTACGACGCCGTGGCCGCGCGCGACTACCCGCTGATCCAGGGCGCGGTGCTCCTCATCGCGGCGATGTTCCTCCTGGTGAACCTCGTCGTCGACGTGCTCTACGCCGCCATCGACCCGAGGATCCGGCTCTCATGACGCTCGTCGACCCCTCCCTGCCCGACCCGCTCCCGCACGAGCCGGGCGTCGCCGAACCCGCCGACGGCGCCCCGGTGCCCCCCGAGCCCGCCGGCCGCCTGTCCGCGGTGCGGCTCCTGGCGACCAACCCCGTGACGGTCGCGGCCGCCGTCGTGCTCGTCGTCGTCGTGGTGCTCGCCGTGCTCGGCCGATGGATCGCGCCGTACGGCGAGAACGAGGTCGACGTCGTCAACGCGCTGCAGCCGCCGTCGGGCGCCCACTGGTTCGGGACCGACGAGCTCGGGCGGGACGTGCTCTCCCGGGTGGTCCTCGCCACCGGGGTCTCGCTGCAGGTGGCCCTCGTGTCGGTGACGTTCGCGTTCGTCGTCGGGGTGACGGTCGGCATCGTCTCGGGCTTCACCCGCGGCTGGCTCGACACCGTGCTCATGCGCCTCGTCGACGTGATGTTCGCCTTCCCCGTGCTGCTGCTCGCCCTGGCGATCGTGGCGGTGCTGGGGCCCGGGCTGCTGACGACCATGCTCGCGATCGGCGTCGTCTACACCCCGATCTTCGCCCGGGTGGCGCGCGCCTCGACGCTCTCGGTCGCCGTCGAGCCCTACGTGCAGGCCTCGCGCACGATGGGCACGCCGTCGTGGTTCACCCTCGGCCGGCACGTCCTGCCCAACATCTCCGGGCCCCTCATCGTCCAGACCTCGCTCTCGCTGGCCTTCGCGATCCTGTCCGAGGCGGCGCTGTCCTTCCTCGGGCTCGGCGTGCAGCCGCCGTCGCCGTCGTGGGGCCGCATGCTGTCCGAGGCCCAGGGGTTCCTCGGCCAGGCGTGGTGGATGAGCGTGTTCCCGGGCCTGGCGATCTTCGTCACCGCGCTCGCGTTCAACCTGCTCGGCGACGGGATGCGCGACGTGCTCGACCCCAAGCAGCGCACCGTCATCGAGGCGAGGAGGAAGCGATGAGCCCCGAGACCGCCGACGGCCCCGTCATCGAGGTCACCGACCTGCGGGTGGCGATCGGCCGCCGCGAGATCGTGCACGGCGTCTCGTTCGCGCTGCACCGCGGGCAGACGCTCGGCCTGGTCGGGGAGTCCGGGTCGGGCAAGTCGATGACCGTGCTCGCGGCGACCGGGCTCCTGGACGCCCCCGCCTCGCGCGTGACCGGGTCGAGCGTGCTGCGCGGAGCCGGCACCACGCAGCTGGTCGGCGCCTCCCCGCGCACGCTGCGCGCGGTGCACGGCAACGAGATCGGGTTCGTCTTCCAGGACCCGTCCACGTCGCTCAACCCGCTGCTCACGCTCGGCCGGCAGATCACCGAGCCGCTCGAGGTGCACCGCCACCTGACCCGGCGCGCCGCGCGCAGCCGCGCGCTCGAGCTGCTCACCGCCGTCGGGATCCCCGACCCCGAGACGCGGCTGGACGGCTACCCGCACCAGCTCTCGGGCGGCCAGCGCCAGCGCGTCATGATCGCCGTGGCGCTCGCCTGCGACCCCCTGATGCTCGTGGCCGACGAGCCGACCACGGCGCTCGACGTCACGACGCAGGCCCAGATCATCGAGCTGGTCCGGGACCTGCAGGAGCGCACCGGCACCGCCGTCGTCTGGATCAGTCACGACCTCGGGGTGATCGGCCAGGTCGCCGACGACGTCGTCGTGCTGCGCGAGGGCGCGGCCGTCGAGCAGGCGCCGATCCTCGACGTCGTGGACCGCCCCCGGCACCCGTACACCCGCGAGCTGCTCGCCGCACGCCCCGTGCTCGGCCACCCCGGCCCCGCGCCGGCGGACGCCGACACGCCGGTCCTCCTGCGGGCCGAGGAGCTCGACGTGCACTTCCCCGTGACGACGCCCACGGGCCGCTCGACGGTGCACGCCGTGGACCACGTCTCCTTCGCCGTGCGGCGCGGCTGCACACTCGGCATCGTCGGGGAGTCCGGCTCGGGCAAGTCGACGATCGCCAACGTGCTCACCGGTCTCGTCCGTGCATCGTCCGGCTCCGTGCACCTCGAGGACACCGACGTGCTCGCGGCGCGCGGATCAGCGCTGCGCGCGCTGCGCCGGCGCATCGCGATGGTGTTCCAGGACCCGTTCTCCTCGCTCGACCCGCGGGTCCGGGTGGACGGCGCGATCGGCGAGCCCCTGCGCGTGCACCGCCTCGCGGCGCGGCACGGCGGGCGTGACGCCCGGGTGCGCGAGCTCCTCGACCTCGTGGGCCTGCCCGAGGCGTTCGCGTCGCGCTACCCGCACGAGCTCTCCGGCGGGCAGCGCCAGCGCGTCTCGATCGCCCGCGCCCTCGCGCTCGACCCCGAGGTCGTCATCCTGGACGAGTCGACGGCGTCGCTCGACGTCTCGATCCAGGCCAAGGTGCTCGACCTGCTCGCGGACCTGCAGCGCGAGCTGGGGCTGACCTACCTGTTCATCGCGCACGACCTCGCGGTGGTGCAGCAGATGAGCCACGACGTCCTCGTCATGCAGCACGGCCGGACGGTCGAGCAGCGCCCGGCCGCCGCGCTCTTCGAGGCGCCCGAGGCGGACTACACGCGCCGGCTGCTCGCGGCGATCCCGCCCGCACGCCCGCGCGTGGCCGGCTGAGCCCGCGGCGTCGTCCACTCGGCGACGACGGACGACGGCGAACCCCGCGTCAGGTGCGGCTCTGCGGCTTCGTGAACGGGAACGTCAGGGTCTCCCGGATCGTCGCGCCCACGACGAACATGTAGCACCGGTCGACGCCCAGCCCGAGTCCGCCCGTGGGCGGCAGCCCGAACTCGAGCGCGGAGAGGAACTCCTCGTCGATCTCCATCGCCTCGGGGTCACCCAGCGCCGCGAGCATCGACTGCCGGGTGAGCCGGTCCCGCTGGTCCACGGGGTTGACGAGCTCGGAGTACGCGGTGCCGAGCTCGGAGCCGAACGCCACGAGGTCCCAGCGCTCGGCGAGGCGCGGGTCGGTGCGGTGCTCGCGGGTCAGCGGCGAGGTCTCCTTGGGGAAGTCGGTGTAGAAGGTCGGGAACGTGGTCTGGCCCTCGACCAGCTCGTCGTACAGCTCGGCGACGAGCAGGCCGTGCGTCTCGTCGGGGCCGAACGCGATGTCGTGGAGCTCGCACAGCTCGCGCACCCGCTCGATCGGCGTGTCCGGCGTGACCTCCTCGCCGACCGCGCGGGAGACGGCCTCGTGGCACGTCACCACGGGCCACTCGACGTCGAGGTCGATCTCCGAGCCGTCCGGCGCGATCGCGATCGGCCGCCCGTGCACCGCGACGGCCGCGGCGATGATGACCTCGCGGGTGAGGTGGCGCATCACGGTGTAGTCCGCGTACGCCTGGTAAGCCTCGAGCGAGGTGAACTCGGGGTTGTGCTTGTAGTCCACGCCCTCGTTGCGGAAGTTCCGGCCGATCTCGAACACGCGCTGGAAACCGCCCACCGCGAGCCGCTTGAGGAACAGCTCGGGCGCGATGCGCAGGTAGAGGTCCATGTCGTAGGCGTTGATGTGGGTGAGGAACGGCCGTGCGTTGGCGCCACCGTGCACCGTCTGCAGGATCGGCGTCTCCACCTCGAGGTAGTCGTGCGCCGCGAACACGTCGCGCATCGCCCGCACGGCGACGGACCGCCCCACCAGCAACCGGGTGGGCGCCGCGTTGAGCGCGAGGTCCACGTGGCGCAGCCGGGCCTTGGAGTCGGCGTCGACGAGGCCGCGGAACTTGTCCGGCGGCGGGGTCAGCGCCTTGGACGCCATGGTCCACGCGCTGGCGTGCAGCGAGAGCTCCCCCGTCCGGCTGCGGGTGACGTCCCCCGTGACGGAGATCGTGTCGGCGAGGTCGACGGTGCGGCGGAAGAGGTCCGGCCGGGACTCCGCGCGGTCGGCGGTGACGATGACCTGAAGCTCGCGGGAGTTCTCGCGGAGCACGGCGAACACCACCCCGCCGAGGTCGCGCAGCCGCACCACGCGGCCCGCGACCGACACGTGCTGCCCCAGCAGCTCCTCGGTCACCTCGCCCACCTGGTGCGTGCGCGGGACGCCGACCGGGTAGGGCTCCATGCCCGCGGCGCGCAACGTCTCGAGCTTGTCCACGCGCGCCCGCTGCTGGTCGGTGAGGCGCCGGGCGGGCGGGTCCGGCATGCGCAGCCGGGACTCCTGCTCGAGCACGGCCGCGACCACCTCGCGGCTCATCGACCGGTTCAGCTCGGGCGCCCGGTCCCGCCGGCGCGTCCAGCTGGGCCCCTCGGGGACGAAGCCCTCGGCACGCCCGTACGCGATGAGTGCCGCGGTGCGCTGGCTGACCGTCCCCGTCGCGAGGTAGCGCGTGAGCCACTGCGGGTCGTACTTCTGGTTGGACTTGTAGAGCGAGTCCAGCTGCCACCAGCGCGACCCGAGGAGCAGCACGCGTCGCTGCAGCCGGGCTCCGAACGAGGCGCCGACGCGCTCGCCCTGCTCGAACACGCCGCGCAGCATCGCGAAGTTGAGCGAGATCTTCTCGACGCCGAGCGCCCGGCCGCGGGTGGCGAGCTGGGACACCATGAGCTCGGTGACCCCGTTCACCGCCTCGGGCGAGCGCCGCATCACGTCCAGCGAGACTCCCGTGCGGCCCCACGGCACGAAGCCGAGCACGCCGCGCAGCCGCCCCTCGGCGTCGTAGGCGGACACGATGAGCTGGCGCGGGTCACGCGGGTCGCCGAACCGCGACAGCGACATCGAGTAGCCGCGCTCCTCCCCGTGCCGCCACTCCTCCGCCTCGTGCACGAGCTGTGCCAGGTCCTCGGGGTCGATCTCCGCGGCGCGAGAGATCCGCACGGTGTAGCCCTCACGATGCGGCTTCGCGATCGCGTGCCGCACGGGCGCGAGGGCGGGCGCGTCGAGCGAGAACGTCCGCGTGTCGATCACCGACTCGTCCCCGAGCACCACCACGCTCATGCCGAGCTTGGCGTAGGCCCGGGCACCGCGCTCGCTGAGCGCGGTGGCGGCGGGCACCCACCCGTACCGACGCACGCGGTCCAGCCAGTGCGCGATGGCGTCGTCCCAGTGCTGCGGGTCCCCGATCGGGTCGCCCGCCGCGAGCGCCACGCTGCCGACCACGCGGTAGGAGACGGCGGCCTCTCCGTTCGCGGAGTACGCCTCGGACCGGTCGTCGCGGGTCGCGAAGTATGCCAGGGAGTCCTCGCTCGGGTACTGCAGGAGCAGGCGCCGCGTGTGCAGCTCGTCCTCGAGGTCCTCGGTCGCGTTGCGGGAGCGCCCGCGCAGGAACACCACGATCGCGGCGATGAGGGCCAGCGTCGAGATGACGCTGGCCACGAGAACCAACCAGTGCGGGCCGTGCGCGTCGGTCGCGAACGGCGGTTCGTGCGGCGACGTCCCGGTCGCCACGGACAACGCCCAGTTCACCCGGTCCGCGGTGTCGTCGCTCGTGTCGTCCATCACGTCGAGCAGGAGGTAGGAGACGAGGACGGACACGGCCAGGCCGGCCAGCAGCACGAGCACGGCACGCCACCAGGCACCGGGTCGGACCCGGGCCACGAACGCGCGGCGCGCCGAGATCAGGATCACCGCCACGACCGTCGCGAACACCGCGCTCGCGATGGCGACCGTGGTCGAGCCCGTGTCGGCCGTGTCGTCGAGCACCGAGCCGCCGATGCCGAGGCCGATGGCGACCACCGCGCCGACGACCGCGGTCGGCACGACCCACACGAGCACGATGAACCAGAGCGCCGCCCGCAGTCGGCGCATCACCGCGCCGGCGATGACCGCCGTCAGCACCACGGAGAACAGCGTGGGGTGCGGCAGCGAGACGAACCCGAGGGTCATGTCGATCGCGCGAGTGAGGCGGGGCGCCGCGGGCCGCAGGAGGAACGACACGAGCATGACCAGGCTCGCGACGACGAGGACGCGTCCGGTCCAGACCGCGACGCCCTCGGCCCACGGGCTCGGCGGTGCCGCGAGACGGTTCTCGTTCTTCGTGGCGCGAGGCTCGGGGTGGGGGTCGGCGGCCCCGTCCGCGTGCGGCGCGCCGACGTCCGTCTGGGTCATGGATCCTCCGTCCCGATGTCGGGCAGGCCGATCGTACGGGTGAACCCCCCTGCCACGCGCGCGTTCACACCGCCCGGTCCGCGGCCGAGAACCGCCGCGGCTTGCCCGGCGGGAACGCGGCCACGGTCGGCGCGAGGGTGAGCTCGACGTCGCGCCCCAGCCAGTCCGCGACGGCGTCGCGCGCCTCCTCCGCACCCGCTCGGCCCACGCCGGGGCTGGGCAGCGCGAGCAGCGTCAGGCCGCCGTCGGCGTCCTGGTGGAGGTGCCACGCGAGCAGCCCGCACGCCTGCAGCAGCTGGGTCGCCTCGACGGACGGCCGCTGCCGGCCCGCCGCGTCGCGGTACAGGACGACGTGGCGACCCTCGAGCGCGACCAGCAGCACGCCGTCGGACCCGCGGCGCAGGGCCGCGGTGTCCCCGGTCCGGTAGCGCAGCAGCGGGAGGTAGGGGTTCTCCTCGACCGTCACCACGACCTCGCCGCGTACGCCGTCGGGGACGGGCCGGCCGGCCTCGTCGACCACCTCGACGTGCACCCGGCGCGGCAGCACGCGGTGCACGCCCTCGCGCGCCTCGTCCGGTCCGGCCCACGCGACGAGGCCGACCTCGCGCAGGCCGTACACGTCCACGACGGGTGCGCCCCACCGGTCCAGGACGAGGTCGCGCGCGGCAGGCGTGAGGTGGGTGGCGCCGTTGACCACGGCCAGCGGCCGCACGGCGAGCCCCCGCTCGGCGAGCGCGAGCAGGGTGAGGAGCGGGAGGGTCGACGTGGACACGACCTGGGGGTCGTGCCGGGCGAGCCAGGCGTCCCGGTCCGACGCCGACGCCCACGCCCGCGGGTCCAGGTTCACGCGGGCCATGAGCGGCGGCGAGGCGAGGCCGACTCCACCCGCGGCGGCGGACGAGCCCGGGAACGCCTGCATGAGCGAGGCGTACGTGAAGGCGCGCTCCTGGTCCACCAGCAGCGCCAGCGCGAGCCGGTCCGGCTCCGCGCGCCACGGCACGCCCACGCGCTCGACGAGCGCGTGCAGCGCGAGGAGGTCGGCCGCGACCGGCACGGGGTGCAGCGGGACGTGGATCGCGGCGCCGACCGAGCCCGAGCTCGACCCCTCGAGCACGCGGTCCAGGGGCACGTCGATCGGCACGTACGACGCCACGTCGCGCACCAGGTCCTCCCGCGAGACGAGCGGGAGGTCGCGCAACGCGCTCGACGGCCCCGTCAGCCCGGCGCGCTCGGACGCGCGGTAGCGGGGCACGACGGCGTGCGCGCGCTCCACGAGGGCGCGCACCCAGGCGGGTTCGCCGTCGGGCGTCGGCGCACCGCCCGAGTGCCGCTCGCCGTCGGGCGTCGTGCTGGTCGGGCCGTCGGGCGGGCCCGTCGTGGCGCCCGGTGCGAGCGAGCCGATCAGCGCGGCCTCGTCCCGGCGTGCGAGGGCCGCGAGGTCGGCGGCGGTGAGCCGGTCCCCCGTGCGGTGCGTCCAGCGCGGCGCCCCGGGCTCGGCGAGGAGCGCGGTCAGGTGCGCCCGGTCGCCGTCGCCCGCCCCGGGCCAGCGCTCGTCGTCGGTGAGGGCGATCGAGCCCATCGCCTCGTACTCCGCGGCGAGCTGGGCGAGCGCTCCCGTGGCGGGCCGTGCCTCGGCCCCGCCCCTGCCCGTCGTTCCGGGAGCCCTGTCCTCCCCATCGCTCGGGCCGCTCGTGCCCACCGGTCCGCGCGCGTCGCTCGCGCCGCCCGGGTCGCTCGCCTCGTGCGCCTCACCGGCGCGGGGAGCCGAGGCGTCAGTAGTTCGCATACTGCGCCGCCGCCTCTCGCGCCCGCTTCTCGGCGAGTGCGCGAGCGAGCTCCTCCGCCCGTGCCCGCTCGAGCGCCACGTCGCGGGCGACGACGCGCTGGTAGCGCGTGCTCGCCGTCGCCCAGGCGTCGGCCGACACGGCCGCGCTCTCCCCGGCCGGCTGCAAACCGCCGATCGCGAGGAAGGCGCGCGTCAGCTCCTCCGCGCCGTCGGTGCGCCACGCGGCGGCCGGACGCAGGCCCTCGAGCTCACCCGCGAGCTGGGTGAGCACCTGCACCGCCCAGGGTGCGGCGTCCTCGGCCGCCGCGCGGAGGGCGTCGCGCACCCCGGCGGTGCGCGCGAGCTGGCGGCCGAGCGCCACGACGGCGCGCCGGTCCGCGGGCGCTGGCGCACCCACGAGGGTGTCGAGGTGGCGCAGCCAGTCGGCGGGCAGCGGTGCGCCACCCAGCTCGACCGCGAGGTCGGCGACCAGCGCGGGCACGTCGGTCTGCGGGGCGAGCAGGTCGACGGGCGCGTCCGCGAGCGCCCGCCGCAGCTCGGCCAGCGACGGCCCGGGTACACGAGGCCCGGGCCGGACGGCCTGCGGGATCGCCCCGGAGCGCCGACTCATCGCGCCCTCCCCCACCAGCGCCGCGCAAAGTCGGCCGCGAACGGGACCAGGTCGTCGGCGGAGCTGACGACGTACCGGTCGAACGGCGCGACGTCGGGCGCGACGCGCACCGAGGAGACGTTGAGCACGGCGGACCCGCCGCCGCCCGCGGCCTCCAGCGCACGCGCCGCGATGCCGACGTCCTCGCCCTGGCGCGGGAACATCGTGCTCACCCCGGCGTCGGACACGACCGCGACGTGCACCGGCCCGGTCGGGCGGCGATCGACGCCGTCGAGGTAGGTGCGCCGCAGCACGTGGAGCGGGAACGACGTGCCGCCGCCGTAGTGCGTCATGAGGGCCATCATCGCCTCGTCGGGCCGGCGCACGAAGCCGGGCGTGCTCGCCACCTGACCCGGACCGCTCCAGATCGTGACGCGCACGCTCGCCCCCGCACGCAGCGCCGACAGCGCCAGCACCGCGCCGGCGAGGACCACGGGCGCGAGCGCGCGGGTCGGGTCGGGCATCGAGCCGGAGCTGTCCAGGAACAGGTCGAGGTGCACCGGCTCGTCGGCGTGCTGCGTCGAGGTGTCCTCGTCCATGACCCGCCGCCGGGTCGTGACGCCGGGGAGCACGACCGGGGAGGCGAGCACGGTCGCGGACCAGTCGATGTCGCCGATCTCCTCGCCGGGCTGCCACGGCTCGAGCGCCCCCAGCAGCGGCTCGCTCGCCCGGGCGGTGGGCCGCGCCGGGAACCGGACGAGGTACGGCGCCGCGTGCTCGCGGTACAACGTGGCGGCGACCGTGCGCGGGTCCGCCGCCATCCCGAGCGCCCGCATGGTCTCGGCGAGGTCGGCGGGGGTCGCCCCGTCCCGCGAGCTGCCGACGATGCCGTGCTCGGCGGCCTGCGGGGGCGGCTGCCCGCCCTGGCTCGTGCCGGTGCCGTCCCCGGCCACGTCGGTCTCGAGATCCCCGACCACCGCCGGGTCGAGCGCGGGATGCCTCACGGGGCCGGTGAGCCGGGGATCGGTCGCGATGCCGGCCGGGACGCCGTCGACGCGGGTGACGTCGGAGCAGCCGACCGGGCGCACCGAGGCCAGGTCCTCCCCCAGGTAGGTGCGCACGAGCGCAGCGAAGCCCGCGGCCCCGCCCACGGGGTCGGTCCGGTAGGCGCGCACGAGGCGGGAGAGCAGCAGCGCGTACGCCTCGCGGTCGGCCCGGCCGGACCCGCTCCGCGGTGTGAGGTCACCCGCGGGCAGGCGCCACAGCAGCTCGTCGGCGCGCAGTATCAGATCCATGAGCGGCTCGGGCGCTCCCGGGCCGTCGGGTCGGCGCAGCGCGCGCCACACCGCGGCCATGGACGCGCCGCCGGTGCGCTCGAGCCGGTCGTTGATGAGCATGTCCTGCCAGAGGTTCGCCACGGTGGCCACGAGGTCGGGCTGGTCGATCAGCCCGAGCCGGGTGCGGTGCGCGACGGCGACCCGGGTGCGCGCGTCGCCCGGCGCGAGGACGTGGTGGCCGATCTCGTGCCCGAGGACCGCGACGGCGTGGTCCTGCAGGCCGAACCGCTCGACCTGCACGAGGTCGACGTGCACCCGCACCGCCGCGCCGTCGAACCACGCGAACGACCTCGCCGGGTGGCGCGTGGCGCGCACGTGCAGGACCGGGTCGGCCACGCGCGTGGTCGTGCCCCACGCCCTCAGCGCATCGGGCCAGCTCGCGAGCCATCGCGCAGCCAGGGCGGCCCGTCGCTCCTCGGCGCGGCTCACGCGGGTCGCCGCACGGGGCGCACGACGTCGAGCACGTAGGAGTGCCGCCGGCTCACCAGGAGCACCTCGCCCTGGGCGGCGAGGCCCGTGATCGCGTCGTCCCAGGGCACGCTGCCCACGACGAGTCCGCGCAGGTCGACGTCGGCTGTGTCCGCTGTGTCGGCAGCGCCGGCGGCGTCGGCAGCGCCGGCGGCGTCGCCGCCACCCTCGCGGTCGGCGCCGGACGCGGGGACGAGCTCGGCGCCGAGCGCGTCGCCGAGCACGGTCCAGCGGGTGCCGTCGGCGGTGTCGCGCACGACCCACGCCGCGGGGTGGGGACCGGCGGGCGCCCAGGCCGCTTGGACGACCTGCGGGAGCCCGAGGCAGCGACCACCGTCGCCGCGGAACGTCGGGATCCGGGCGAGCACGCCGTGCTCGGGTGCGCCAGGCCACCACCAGGGGTCGGTCGCGGCGCGCGTCAGCACGCCGGGCACCCGGTCGGCCGGGACGCCCAGCGCGGCCTCGGCCACCGGCCCGGGCAGCGCGCCCGCGGCGTCGAGCGCCGCCGCCCGCAGTCGCACCGCGCCCGACCGCCACGCGCACACCGCGATCGCCTCCCGTGCGCGCTCGCCGGGGTCGGGCAGCCCCGCGAGGCGGTCCGCCCAGGCCCGGGCGGTGGGCGTGGGGGCCAGCACCTCCGCGGCCGCGACGAGGTCGCGCAGGCGGGCGGCCGACGCGCCGCCGACGGCGTGCCACCAGTCCAGCCGCGGGCCCACCTCGCGGACGGCCCACCGTGCCGCAGAACCCTCGCGCCACCGGGCCTGCCCGGCGAGGCGCAGCGCGAGCGTCACGACGGCGACGGCGAGCGCCGCGGCCTGGTCGGTGGCGTCACCGCCGGCCGACGCGCCCGCGGGGCCCGGGGTGCCGGGGACGCCCGAGGTTCCCGACGTGCCCGAGGAGCCGGCCACGGGCCGTTCCCCCGGCGCGCCCGCGGCACGCGTCGCACCGGCCACGACCGACTCCCACGGCTCGAGGTCGGCGACGACCTCGGCGGGATCGCGCACGCCGGCGGCGTGCGCGAAGGCGAGCGCCGCGTCCACCTCGTCGGCGCGGGTGCGCAGCGCCCGCGCGAACGCGGGCATCCGCTCGGCGAGCGAGGGAGGCCGACCACCCGACCCGGGCGACGCCGTCGTGCCTCCCGACCCCGTCGTACGGCCCAGCGGTGGCGACGTCACCGGCTGCGCGGTGCTCGGCGTCGGCTGCGCGGCGCTCGGCGTCGGCACCTCAGCGCACCTCGAGCCAGCGCAGGTAGGAGGAGTAGCGCTGGTGTGCGTACTTGAGCGCGAGCGCGTCGTCCACGACGTGGCCGTGCGGCTTCGTCGCGTGCGCCCACGCCCGCAGGATGCCCTCGATGCGCGACAGGCGACGGCGGACCTCCTCGGCCGGGACGCCGTCGAGCCCGCGGTCGAGCGTCGCGAGGATCTCCCCGACGGGGTCGATGTCGTCGAGCGACTCACGCTCGTACTCGCGGCACGCCGTCGCGAACAGGTCCCGGATCCAGGAGACGCGGTCGGTGCGCAGGGCGGCTCGACCCTCCTCCTCGAACGCGACGGCGTCCAGGTCGGGCTGGAGCTTGTCGTGCAGCACGAACGGCAGCACGGCGGCGACGTCCTCGACGCTCACCTCGGCGTTGCCGCGGAAGAACGCCATCGCCTTGGCGTAGACGACGAGCGACTGCAGCGCGCGCACCGACAGACCGGTCAGCGTCTGCATGCCGATGTCGGCGTACGGGTCGCGCGCGCCGCCGGAGGCCAGGAGGTCGTGCACGTCCACCGCGGCCAGGCGCGCGGTGTCCTTCGTGCGGTACTCCACCTGCCACCCCGCCTCGGGGAGCACCTCGAGCTGGGAGGCGAAGTACTCCAGCCGACGGCGCACCGGCCTCGGGAGCGGAACGGCCAGGACGGCGCGGTGCAGCGCGTCGTGCTCGGCGTGGGAGAAGATCACCGACTCCGGGACGGCGGCCTCCGGGTGGCGCCCGGTCTCGAGCCGCTCGACGAGGTCGCCGAGGAAGCGCGGGTTGAACGAGAGCGCCCGGACGACGACGTCGATGCGGTCACGCAGCGCGTCCACCACCTGGTACGTGCCGCCCCCGGCGTCGTCGTTGGCCGTGAGGTACCACGCGGCGGGCGGCGTCTCGTAGAGCTGGTCGAAGACCTCGACGTAGGAGTCCGCGAGCACGGTGAGCAGGGCGGACTGCGTGCGGGTGGGGATCCGGTTGTACTCGTCGACGATCTTCACCCGCATGCCGAGCCACGTGCGCCAGGCGACGTCGATCTCCGCCAGCGACTCCGCGGCGACGAGGTCGCGCGGCAGCGGCGTGCCGAACATGTCCTGCACGGTCAGCTGCGGGTGACCGTGCTGCACCGCGCGGCGCACCTCCTGCAGCGAGTAGCCCGCGAGCAGGCCCATGAGCAGCGCCGAGGAGGTCTTGCCGCGCCCCGGTCCGCCCACGAGCAGGCACCGGCCGCGGACCGCGAACGTGAGCAGCGGAAGCAGCACGAACGAGGAGTAGGACTGATCGCTCGGCAGCGTGACGCGCAGGCCCGAGTCGCCGATCGGCAGGTCGAGCCCGGGCCGGGTGGGGTCGGTGAACTCCACGTCGTAGTGCGGGGAGATGATCGCGTGGTTGACCATCCAGAAGTAGGCCTGACGCAGCTTCTCGTCGAGCCCCTCGACCGTGTCCGCCTCGGCGCCGTCGCCGAACAGCTCGGCGAGCGTCATCGCGTGCGCGGGCGCGGCCGCGGCATCCCCCTCGGCCACGGGTCGACCCGCTCCCGGGCGGGTCGGGGCGGACGGGACGTGGCCGTGGTCGTCGTTCACGCCGTCAGTCTGCCTGCTCGGTCCCCGGCCCGGCGCCCGGGCCGGCGTCCCGGGCCGGCCCGCGGCGCCGCCCCGACGCGCGCGCGTCAGTTCTTCTCCTCGGTCTCTCCGTTCGTGCCGTAGAAGCCCTTGCCCTCGACCGTCTCGCCGTCGGTGGCGGGCGGCTGGGTGGCCTCGTCGTCGTCGCCTGCGGGCTGCTGCGGCTGCGCGTTCTTGATGCGCATGGTGGGTCGTCCTCTCGTGCTGCCGGCCGCCCGGTGCGGCGGCGGGTCGGTGCTCCCAGCATCCTCCCAGGGACCGACATCCGGAACGCCCCTCGCGTGTCGACGTTCGAACCGCACCCGCCGCAGCACCGCACGGCGACGCAACCCGCCGCTGCCCCCGACCGGGACCGTCCGGCGGCTACGCCCCTGCTCCCGCCACTGCGGCGAAGTCCTCCCCGCCCACCTGCGGCAACGGGTCCGCGAGCGCGCGAGGGGTGGCCAGGAGCGGCTCGACGAGCGCGACGGCCGCCGCGAGCCGCTCCCCCGGGTCGCCGCGCAGCTCCACCCACGCCACCCCGCTCACCTGGAGCACCTCACGGAACCGCGCCTGCATCGCGTGCCGGATGTGCTCGCCGTCGCGCAGCCCGTCCTGCACGAACGGGATCTCGTCGCCGGTCAGGAGGTAGAGGTCCGGCCGGCGCGGCTCGGCGAGCGCGAGGACCGACGGCGAGGGGCCGCCCACGTAGCGCTCGTGCCACAGCGCGGTGGCGAGCGCGTCGGTGTCGGCGACGACGAGCGGGACCGGCGTGCGCCGGGCGGCGTCCTCCTCGAGTCGCGCCTGCTCGCGGGCGATGAGGTCGAACTCCGCGGAGTGCCACGGCGTCGCCAGGCCGCCGGGGCGGATCTCGCTCCAGGTCCGGCCGTACTCGGGCACCGGCGGGGTGCCGAAGTGCTCCTGGAGCGCGAGCGCCAGCGTGGTGGTGCCCGTCGACTCGGCGCCCGTCACGACCACGCGGCGTGCGTACCAGGCGCGCACCGCGGGCGGCAGGGCCCACCACCAGCGCGCGGGATCGGCGCGCACGGCGCGGCCGCTCACGGGGGTGCCGAGCCGACCCGGGTCGACCCGCAGCCACGTCGCACCGAACCGGCGGGCGAGCTCCTCGCCGTAGGCGTCGGACGTCACGACGGCGTCGACGGGGGCGTCGAGCAGGTCCCGCATCACCTGGACGTGCGCCTGCCACGCCGCTTCGCTCGTGTAGTCGACCGGGTGGTCGTCGCGGCCGACCACGACGTGCGCCGTCGGGCACTCCTCGCGCAGCCACGCGGCACGCAGCTCGCCGTCGAGACTCTCCACGTTCGAGACGTGCACCTGGACCGTGACCCGGTCGCACTGCGCGAGGGCGGCGCGGATGAGGGCGAGGTGGCCGACGTGCAGCGGGTAGAACTTGCCGATCACAAGACCGTGGGCGAACTGTCTCACGCGCGCGCCTCGGCGGCTGCGAACCGCCCGCCCGGGTCGCGGGCGCTCGCTCCCGTCCGCGCGGCCTGCCGCCAGCCGACCCAGCCGGAGACGGCGATCCCCGTGAACACCACGTAGAGCGCCGCCGTGAGCCACAGCCCGACGCTCGCGTACAGCCCGACGAGCGCGACGTCGGTGGCCACCCACACCGGCCACGAACCGACCCACCGCCGGTTGAGGAACACCTGCGCGAGCAGGCTCGACGCCGTGGTCACCGCATCCCACACGGGCTGCGTCGAGGCCCCCGTGCTGCGCAGCAGAAGCACGAGCCCCACGGCGACGGCGAGCGCCGCCGGGATCCCGACCCACCACGCGAGGCGAGGCGCCGGACGGACGGGGACCTCGCCGTCGTGCGCCCCTCCGTTCGCTGGGGCGCGGTTCCGGGCGCGCGCCCAGTCGACCCAGCCCGCGACGCCGAGCGCGAGGAACACGATCTGGAGCGCAGCGTTGGCGTAGATGCCGGTGCGCGCGAACAGCACGAGGAAGAGCGTGGAGTTGACGATCCCGACCGGGAAGTTCCACACGGCGCGGCGGGCAGCGAGCAGGACGCACGCCAGACCCGAGACGAAGCCGGCGATCTCCCACCACGTGAACGGCACGCGGGCCACCGTATCCGTGGACAGGACTGCGCTCGGTACGTGAGCGGCGTTCTGGGATGATGGGCACCATGACCGACGCCACCCCGGGCACACCGCTGCCCGCCGCCGCCCTGCCCGACGACGCGCCCACGGGCACCGTCGTCGTACCGGACAAGGTGGGCGTGGAAGGTCTCGAGGACCGCTGGGCTGCGGCCTGGGAGGCCGACCAGTTGCACGCGTTCGACCGCACCGCCACCCGTGAGCAGGTGTTCTCGATCGACACCCCGCCGCCCACGGCGTCCGGCAGCCTGCACATCGGCCACGTCTTCTCCTACACGCACACCGACGTCGTGGCGCGGTTCCAGCGCATGCGCGGCGCCAAGGTGTTCTACCCGATGGGCTGGGACGACAACGGCCTGCCCACCGAGCGGCGCGTGCAGAACTACTTCGGGGTGCGGTGCGACCCGTCGCTGCCGTTCGAGGGCGAGGACTTCGTGCCCCCGCACGCGGGCGGCGCCGCGAGCGTCAAGGCCGCGGACCAGGTGCCCGTCTCCCGGCGCACGTTCGTGCGCCTGTGCGAGCAGCTCACCGCCGAGGACGAGAAGCAGTTCGAGGCGCTGTGGCGCCACCTGGGCCTGTCCGTGGACTGGAACCACCAGTACCAGACCATCGGTGAGACCGCGCGCCGGACGGCGCAGACCGCGTTCCTGCGCAACCTCGCCCGCGGCGAGGCCTACCAGGCGCAGGCGCCGGGCCTGTGGGATGTGACGTTCCAGACGGCCGTGGCGCAGGCCGAGCTCGAGGCCCGCGACTACCCCGGGCACTACCACTCCCTCGCCTTCCACCGGTCCGACGCCGACGGTGCGGCAGGCCTGCCCGATGGCGAGCGCGACGTGGTCATCGAGACCACCCGCCCGGAGCTGCTCGCGGCGTGCGTCGCGCTCGTGGCCCACCCCGACGACGAGCGCTACCAGCACCTGTTCGGCACGACGGTGACGACGCCGGTGTTCGGCGTCGAGGTGCCCGTGCTGCCGCACGAGGCCGCCGAGGCCGACAAGGGCTCGGGCATCGCGATGTGCTGCACGTTCGGCGACCTCACCGACGTGCAGTGGTGGCGCGAGCTCAACCTGCCCACGCGCTCGGTCGTGCAGCGCGACGGCCGCCTCGTGCGCGAGGTGCCGGACTGGATCACGACCCCCGCGGGCATCGACGCGTTCGCCGAGATCGCCGGCAAGACGACGTTCTCGGCGCGCGCCGCCGTCGTGGACCGCCTGCGCGAGACCGGTGAGATGCTGGGCGAGCCGCGCGCCACGCAGCGCAAGGCGAACTTCTTCGAGAAGGGCGACAAGCCGCTCGAGATCGTCACGTCCAGGCAGTGGTACATCCGCAACGGCGGGCGCGAGTGGCAGCTCCCGGACGGGACGATCCGCGATCTGCGCAAGGAGCTGCTCGCTCGCGGCGACGAGCTCGACTTCCACCCCGACTTCATGCGTGTGCGCTACGCGAACTGGGTCGGCGGCCTCAACGGCGACTGGCTCATCTCGCGTCAGCGGTTCTTCGGCGTGCCCATCCCGGTCTGGTACCCGGTCGACGCCGACGGCGAGCCGGACTACGACCACCCGCTCGTGCCGGCCGAGTCCGCGCTGCCGATCGACCCGTCCGCCGACGTGCCGCAGGGCTACACCGCCGACCAGCGCGGCGTGCCGGGCGGGTTCGTGGGCGACCCCGACATCATGGACACCTGGGCGACGAGCTCCCTGACGCCGCAGATCGCGGGCGGCTGGCTGAGCGACCCGGACCTCTTCGAGCGGGTGTTCCCGATGGACGTGCGCCCCCAGGGCCAGGACATCATCCGGACCTGGTTGTTCTCCACCGTGGTGCGCAGCCACCTCGAGCACGGCGGCCTGCCGTGGCGGCACGCCGCGATCTCCGGCTGGATCCTCGACCCGGACCGCAAGAAGATGAGCAAGTCCAAGGGCAACGTCGTGACGCCCATGGACCTGCTGGTCGAGCACGGGTCCGACGCCGTGCGGTACTGGGCGGCCTCGGCCCGCCTGGGCACGGACGCCGCGTTCGAGATCGGCCAGATGAAGATCGGCAGGCGCCTCGCGATCAAGGTCCTCAACGCGAGCAAGTTCGCGCTCACCACGGCGCCCGACGCCGAGGTGGTCCTCGACCCGTCCGCCGTCACCGAGCCCATCGACCGCGCGCTGCTGGCCGACCTCGCCGACGTGGTGGACGCCGCGACCGCCGCGTTCGCGGACTTCGACCACGCCCGCGCCCTCGAGCTGACCGAGTCCTTCTTCTGGACGTTCTGCGACGACTACCTCGAGCTGGTCAAGGACCGCGCGTACGGCCGGGGCGCGACGGCGGACGACGGCTCGGTCGACGACCTCACCCCCGAGGCGGTCGCCTCGGCCCGGGCGACCCTGTGGCTCGCGCTCGACGTGCTGCTGCGCCTGTTCGCGCCGTTCCTGCCGTTCGCGACGGCGGAGGTGTGGTCGTGGTGGCGGCGCGGCTCGGTGCACGCCGCGTCGTGGCCGACGAGCGAGGCGCTGCGTGCGGCATCCGGGTCCGAGGGCTCGGCGGACGACGGCGAGCTCGCCCTGCGCGGTCTCGTCGCCACGGCCGGGGCCGCGCTCTCCGCGCTGCGCAAGGTCAAGAGCGAGGCGAAGGCATCCCAGCGCACACCGCTGCTCGCCGTCGTGCTCCTGGCGACGCCCGAGGCCGCGGACCAGGTCTCGCTCGTCGAGGGCGACCTGCGCGCGGCCGGCAAGGTGACGGGCGCGCTCACGATCGAGGTCGGTGCGCCGCAGGCCACCGACGGTGAGGCGCTGAGCGTGGTCGTGACGTCGGCGGAGCTCGGCGAGGCCGCACCCCGCGGCTGACGCCCGGGCCCGGTCCGTACGGACGCAAGCACGCCGACCCGGCTGCGCGTGTACCCGCCCCGGCACGCGGCCGCGCGGTGCGCCGAGTCGCCGTTGTGCGCCCCCGCCCGCGACAATGTCCGGCATGTCGTCCGTGTCCGAGTCGCCCGCCGTCGTCCCCTACCAGCCCGAGGTCTCGATCCCCGGCGCGCTGCGCGACCGGGCGGTGGCGCACGCGCACCAGGTGATCGTCGAGCGCCGGGTCGGCGGCCAGTGGCGCGGCGTGACCGCGGCGACGTTCCACCAGGAGGTCGTCGAGCTCGCGCGGGCGCTCGTCGCGTGGGGCCTGCAGCCGGGTGAGACCGTGGCGATCATGGGCCACACGAGCTACGAGTGGACGCTCGTCGACTTCGCCGTGTGGACCGCGGGCGGCCGGCCGGTCCCGGTCTACGAGACCTCCTCCACCGAGCAGGTGCAGTGGATCGCGAGCGACTCCGGCGCGGTGCTCGCATTCGTCGAGAGCGACCAGCACGCCGCCGTGGTGGCCGAGGCCGCCGTGGCCAGCATCCGCGAGATCGTGACGTTCGCGAAGCTCGCGGCGTTCACCGCGCAGGGCGGGTCCGTCGACCCGACCGAGGTCGCCAATCGCACGGCGGCCCTGACCGGCGACGACGTCGCGACGATCATCTACACCTCCGGCACGACCGGCCGCCCGAAGGGCGTCCAGCTCACCCACGGCAACTTCATCTACCTGGCGCGCAACGGCGCGCGCTCGGACCTGCGCGAGGTCGTCGGCCTGCCCGGGCAGCGCACGCTGCTCTTCATGCCGCTCGCGCACGTGTTCGCGCGGTTCATCGAGGTCCTGTGCATCACCGAGGCGGGCGTCCTGGGCCACTCCCCCGACACCCGCAACCTCGTCGCCGACCTGCAGTCCTTCCGCCCGACGTTCCTGCTCGCCGTCCCGCGCGTGTTCGAGAAGGTGTTCAACTCCGCGGCGCAGAAGGCCGCGAGTGGCGTGAAGAAGCGCGTGTTCGGGTGGGCCACGCGGGTGGCGATCGCATACTCGCGGGCGCTCGAGATGCCGTCGGGCCCCTCGCGGGCGCTGCGCGGCCAGCTCGGCCTCGCCCACCGCCTGGTGCTGGGAAAGATCGCCGAGGCGATGGGCGGCTCGCTGCAGTACGCGATCTCCGGCGGAGCACCGCTGGGCGCGCGGCTCGGCCACTTCTACCGCGGCCTCGGCGTCACGGTGCTCGAGGGGTACGGGATGACCGAGACGACGGCGCCCACCACGGTCAACCGACCGGTCGACATCCGGATCGGCACCGTCGGCCCGGCCTACCCGGGCACGAAGGTCCGGATCGCGGACGACGGCGAGATCCAGGTCGCGGGACCGCACGTCTTCCGGGGCTACCACGGCGACGAGGGCGCCACGGCCGAGGCGTTCACCGAGGACGGGTGGCTGCGCTCGGGTGACCTCGGGTCGCTCGACGACGGCGGCTACCTCACGATCACCGGCCGGCGGAAGGAGATCATCATCACCGCCGGCGGCAAGAACGTCGCGCCCGCGGTGCTCGAGGACCGCTTCCGCGGTCATCCGCTCGTCTCGCAGGTCGTCGTGGTGGGCGACCAGCGCCCGTTCATCGGGGCGCTCGTCACGCTGGACCCGGAGATGCTGCCCGGCTGGCTGGCCGGCAAGGGGCTGCCCGCGATGTCGGTGAGCCAGGCGGTGCAGAACCCGCAGGTGCAGGCGTCGCTGGTGAAGGCGGCGCAGCGCGCCAACCGCGCCGTCTCGCGCGCGGAGTCGATCCGACGGATCCGGGTGCTCGACGTCGACCTCACCGAGGCGAACGGCTACCTCACGCCCTCCCTCAAGGTGAAGCGGTCCCTCGTGCACCACGACTTCGCCGGGCCGATCGAGGAGATCTACGCCTCCGGCGGCGCCTCGCTGGACGTGCCGACCGTCGCGTAGCGGGACCTAGGCAGTGTCACCGATCTCCGCCACCCACCGGGCGTCGGTGATCGTGACGAACCCCGTGACGGTCGGCCCGTCGATCTCCATCAGGTCCGTCTCGAGCGCGACGGTCTCGGAGCCCACCACCTGGCCGGACGTCGGGTCGACGAGCAGGATCCGCACCGTGGTGTCGTACCCCGAGCCGTGGGGCGGCGTCGTGACGGTCTCGACGGCGCGTCCCTTCCGGTCCACCGCCGAGCCAAGGGTGCGGACTCCGGGTTCGCCCGCCAGCATCTCCCAGACCGCCGCCATGAGGTCAGGCGGAAGCAGATAGGTGGTGGTGAGGGCGTTCACCTGGTCCAGCAGGCACCAGGCGCGCTCGGCCTGGCTGTCCTCGCACGTCGGCGGCATGCCGACGAGCAGCTGGTCGACCAGCACGGCGGGGTCCCGGGAGAGTTCTGCCGGTTTGTCGGGAACAGTGCCGGGCGGTGTCTCGTCGGTGGAGTCCACGATGCCCGCGGTGACGGGGGCCGGGTCGATCGTTCCGTCGGGGCGCAGCTCGGTTCCTTGGCGCTGCGTGAGCGTCGCGGCCCCCGTGAGACTCAGCCACCACTGCTGCTCGAACGGGCGGATGGTCGCGTGCGGATCGTCGAGGTTGGCCGGACTGTTCCAGCCCCGGCTCTCGACGTACTGCACGTCCCCGCTGCCAACGGGCGTGGACGCGGCGGCAGCCGTGGACAGCTCGTGCAGCACGCCGGCCGCCTCGGGCGCCCGGTCCGCGTGCTCCGGGTCCTCCAGCGTGTAGTGCAGGCTCGGGGGCGACGCGATCGCCGATCCCGACGGCAGCAGGCTGAACACCACCGCGATCCCGAGTACGAGCACCGCAGCGACGGCGAGCAGCCACCGAGCCCGGTCCCGACGCGCGCGAGACGCGGGCTTCGCCGGCGCGGCGTCAGGGGCGTCGGCATCGGCGTCGCCGTTGCCATCGATGCGGTTCAGCACGCGCGCGAGAACCCTCACCTCGGGCTCGACCCGGCTCAAGTCCAGCCCGAGCAGGTCTCGGATGCGGGCCGCCTCGAGCTCCGCGTCCCGTTCGACGGCGAGCTCGCGATCGTCCGCCGTGTTCCGTTCCTCGCGGCTCATCGGTCACCTCCCTCCGACTCGATCAGTCGGCGCAGGCGCCGACGAGCCCGGTACAGCCGCGAGCCGATCGCGCTCGGGCTCACGCCGAGCCGGTCCGACACCTCCGACATGCTCAACCCGTCGATAGCGACGAGGCGCACGACCTGTTGCTCGTCTCCCGGCAGCGACTCGACGAGATCTTCGGCCCAGAGCGTCGCAACCACGAGAGTGTCGGCGGGCGCACCTGGGGCCGGCCGCTCACTCGTCAGCACAGCCAGCCGGTTGCGGGACAGCGCCTGCTCGTGCTCGTGCCGCCGCACCATGTTCTTCGCGATCCCGTACACCCAACGGCGCCGGGCCTCGACGCCGTCCGGGACATCCGCCCACCGTCGCCACAGCACAAGGAGTGTCTCAGCCAGTACGTCCTCGGCGGCCTGCGCACCCAACCTGGACGCGATGAACCGCAACAGCTCCGCCGAGACGCTGCGAGCAAACTGCTCGAAGTCACGCCGAACTGCCTCCCTCGTCCCGGCGACACCGGGATTCGTCAGCACGACGTCGTGAGGATGACCATCTTCCCCGTGGCGAGAAGCGTCGTCGACAGCTGCGTCCCCGCCGCCAGACACGTGCTCGACCCGCTTCCACTCGCCGATGCGTACACCCGCACGGCCTTGCCCGTCCGGTTCCACGCCGACCGTGCCGTGGACGCGGCGAGCGTACCCGTCGTGGATCGCCCGTACATCTGGCCGCCGTACTGCACGCTCGTCCAGAAGCACATCTGGCCCGCCGGGCAGTCACTCGAAGCCTGAGGTGACACGATCTCGTCCTCTGCCGCCGCAGGTTGTGCAAGCGCGGCCCCCATGAGCGCCACCGCGCCGACGACGGCGAAGAAACGCCGGCCCTTTCCTCCACCTCCCATGCCTGTCATCGCGTCAGGCCCGGGGCTCGTCACGAGATGTGATCTAGATCACATTCGGGGACGAACCGGCCTCCTCTCGTGATGTCTCGTCGAAGGCACAGCGGAACGGCGCTGTCCGGATGTGTCCTTCAACGACCGGGCAACCGCTCGGTCGCAACCGGCGGACGTTGCGCCGCCACGCGACCGAACCGCGCACGAAGGAGTGGGCATGGGTGCTGTAGGAAGTTCGGGAGCGCGCTCCCGGAGGCTCAAGGCCGCGATCGTCGCGGGGATCCTCACCATGGGGGCGATCGGTCTTCCGTTGGCCTCGGCGCAGGCGGGATCGAACCTCTGCGGTTCATCGTTGGCCTGCATCTACATCGATCCCGCCTGGGTCGGTCTCCTTGGCACAAAGTCGGGCGGAAGCGGCCTGTCGAACGTGAGCAGTGGCGCCGACAACAAGACGTCGGCGTGGGAGAACAAGACGGGCTCGAACGGCGCATGGTACACGCTCGCAAACGGCACCGGTTCGTGCTTCGCGATGCCGAAAGGCTCGGAGGTCTCGAGCATTCCCTTTCCGAACTACGACAAGCTGACGTCGTGGAAGGTGAACGGCGGTTGCTGACCCGATGAGCACAGCGCACGGTCTGTGCCGGGTGGTGCAGTGAGCCGGGTCGTGCTGGCCGGCGCCGGCAAGTGCTACGGCGAGGGCGAGTCGCAGGTGTGGGCGGTCCGGGACGCATCCCATGTGTTCGAGACGGGTTCGTTCACGGTGATCCAGGGCGTATCGGGCTCGGGTAAGTCGACTCTGCTCAACCTCATGAGCGGGCTCGACGTCCCGTCCCGCGGCCAGGTCCACGTGGACGGGCTCGATCTCGGCCACATGAGCGACCCGGCCCGCGCTGACTTCCGACTCCGACGCGTTGGGTGCGTCTTCCAGGAGCACCTGCTGATCGAGGAGTTCTCGGCGCTCGAGAACGTGATGCTCCCCCTCGAGGCCGTCGGCTCGGCGGCGAGCACGGCGCGCACCGCCGCTGGGAGCGCGCTGGGCGACGTCGGGCTCGCAAGGCTCGAGGATCGCCTACCGGCGCACCTCTCGGGCGGCCAGCGGCAACGGGTCGGGATCGCGCGTGCTCTTGTCGGTGACCGCACCCTCCTGCTCGCGGACGAGCCCTCGGGTGCGCTCGACTCCGTGACGTCGCGGGAGGTGTACCTGCTGCTCCGGGCGGCCGCGGACCGAGGAGTGACGGTCGTGGTGGCCACCCACGATCCCGCTCTGCAGGCTTTTGCCGACGTCGTGCTCGACATCATCGATGGCCAGCTGCACGCGCGTGAGGTGAGTTTGTGAGCTCCGGGCTCCACCTGCCCGCGCTGTGGCGCACGTTCGCGCGGAGCGGCGCGGCGCGGCGTTCGGGGATGCTGATCGCCGCGGTCGCCAGCGTCCTCGTGCTGGCGTACAGCGTCCTGATCGCGCTGAGCCCGACTCCTGAACAGGTCGCCGACCGTGAGCTGGGCGGGTACGACGGCGGGGTCCAAGTGGAGGCGGACGTGCGCGAGGACCCCGAACCAGCGGTTCGGGTCCGTGACGCCGCACGCAATGCGGGGGCAACGGCGGAGGCGACCCTGCTCGAGTCGCTGGACCTGCGAGTCACCGGCGGGCTCTACACCGCGCTGTACTACGCCGAGACGGACTGGTCGGACGCACTGTTCGACCGGTACACGCTGGAGTCCGGCCACTGGCCGAGGCAGCCGGCGCAAGTGGTGGTGACGGAACGCCTGGCGCGGGAGCTCGATGGAGAAGCACTCGAGGTGCTGTCGGGAACGGAGCGCCTCCAGGTGGTCGGTGTGGTGCGCGATGCCTACGGCCTGGACTCACGCCAGGTGCTCGCAGCGGAGGGGACGTGGAACGCGTTCGACTGGTCCTCCCTGAGTCGGACGTTCCCGAACGTCGCCGCCTCGCTCACGGTGTTCTGGGCCGGGACCTCGGCAGACGAGGTCGTCTCAGCCCTGGCCGAGGCCGGGCTCGTCGCGTCGCTCCCCTCGCTCGAAACTCGGGAGGATCTGCTCACGAACCCGTCGCCCACGCTCGTGGACCAGTACCCGTTCGCGTTCACGATCCCTGCGATCCTCGCGCCCGCCGGGCTCGCAGCAGTCGTGGTTCTGACCGCGGAGCGCCGGCTCCGCCGCTCGATCGGCGTGCTCCGGGTCCTCGGCATCGCGAGTGGCCCCGCCGTCGGTGCGGCCGTCGGGGCGTGGGCGACCTGGGTGGCGATCGGCGCAGGAGGGGGGAGCGTGGTCGGCGCTGGCCTGGGACTCCTGGCACGCCCGCTCACCGCGGCAGTCGCCCCCCACGTCCTGGCGCCGCCCGTCGTGCCGTGGGCGGGTGTCGCCACCGTGGTGGCGTCCACGCTGCTGGCGCTGGCCTTGACCGTGGTGGGCCTCGCGCTTCGCCGACCCGCGCGTGCACTGGCCGAGCTCGGTCACCGTGTACCGGCGAGGACGATGAGCTACCTCCGGCTCGTCGCGATCGCGCTGAGTGTCGTGGCGATACTCTGGCTCGGGGCCTCACTCCGCACCATGTTCGACATCGTCTGGCTCACGGCAGCGTGCGTGGCATGTGCGGCGCTCATCGCGCCCTCGGCCGTTCGCGTCGTCGTCGATCACCTGCCGGATCGACGGCCGTCGATCCGGCTCGCGAAGCGGCAGCTGGCCGGGGACCGCACCCGAGTCGGGATCGCCGTCGCCCTCCTGACAGCAACCCTCGCACCGTCGCTCGTCATGGCGACGCTCGTCGCGTCGGTTCAGTCCAGCGGCTCCGCGCTGATGCGCACGAACGCGGGACGCGACCAGCTCGTGATCGCGACGAACAACGCGTTCGTCGCACCGCCCTCCGAGGCCCTCGCCATCGCGCGGGAGAGCGCGCCGGACGCCTGGGAGGTCGAGCAGTTCGCGGTGGTCAGCGCGGAGCAATACGTCACGGTGAACGAGCCGGGGCTCGGCTATCTCGTCGCCCTCGGGTCGGCGGCCGACGCGGCGCGGATGTGCGGAGCGCTGGATGACGGCGCCGCTCAGGTCCTGGACCGGGGTGGGGTCCTCCTCCTGAACGGCGGTACCGGGCCGCTACAGACCCTCTGGTTCAACGACGGCAGCAAGACCGCACCGGTTCCGGCTGGTCCTGTGGCGTGCCCAGATTGGGGGAACGCGCTGGCGGGCGTCATGCTCACGTCGGGAGCTCACGAACTAGGCCTGGAGACCGCTCCTGAGGCAACCGTGTTCGGCCCTGTGACGGCGGACCAGTTCGCGCTGGTTCGCGATCGGCTCGAGGAGGCCGGCTTGGACGTCACACTCGCCCAGTTCGGTGGGGAGCGCCGAACGCCCTCGATTCCGCCCCCCGTCTGGATCGCACTCGTCGTCACGTCGAGCCTCGCGATCGGTGCTGCTCTCCTCGCCACCAGGTCCCAAGCGCGCATCCTGGACCTCTACAGGCCAACCCTGAGCGCCGTAGGTCTGAACAGGTCGTGGGCCTCCCGCGTCCTTCGGACCCAGGTCATGGTCATCACCGTCCTCGGCGCCCTGCTGGCCTTGGTCACGACGGCAGTTCCGCTGCTGATCGGCGCTTTGACCTTCCCGGCCGTCGTGGTCGTCGTTCCGTGGCCGGTGCTCTCAGCACTGGTGCTCGCGATCCTCGCCACCGCCTGGCTCGCATCTCCGGTTCGCACAGACGCGCGAAGCAACCGCGGAGTCGACAACGGACGGCGCTCGTAGACCGAAGCCACCCGCGCATGATGTGACATCCAAGCCACCTGTAGTTGACGACCCAGTCTCTTTGCACGATCTCAGTCCGTGCGGACCCAGCCCTCTGAAACGGGAGATCGACCGATGGAGATCCTCATGAAGGCAGCTGCTGTCACCTTGCTCACGGGACTGGCAGTAGGTTCGGCCGCCTCGGTCGCAAGCGCGGCGCGTACCAGGCCTGCCG
>NZ_VENP01000010.1 GCF_006351005.1 Miniimonas arenae
TGCGCAACGCCTCGCGTGACGACTCGAGCGAGGGTGGCCAGCGCGACAGCGTGCGCAACGCCCCGCGTGACGACTCGAGCGAGGGTGGCCAGCGCGACAGCGTGCGCAACGCCCCGCGTGACGACTCGAGCGAGGGCCAGCGCGACGGCGCGCGCAATGCGCAGCGCGAGAACGGCCAGCGCGAGAACTCCCAGGGCGGCCAGCGCGACAACGCGCAGAGCGGCCGCCAGGGCCAGAACCGCCAGAACGGCCAGAACGGCCAGCAGCGCGACGGACGCCGCGCGAGCCTCGAGGACATCAAGCTGCCCGAGCCCCGCGCCGAGGACGCCCCCGTCCGGGGCGGCCAGGGCGGCCAGCCCAGCGGTAACCAGGGCGGCAACCAGGGCTCCGGCTCGGCCGGCTCGGCGAGTTCCCAGAACAACCGGACGCGTCAGGCCGCCGGCCCCGACGTGTACGACGACGACCAGGGCGGCCGTCGCCGTCGGGGTCGTGACCGCTTCCGCGACCGCAAGCGTCGCGGCGGCCGCGGTGAGGCCCAGGTCGCCTACGAGGAGGTCGAGGTGACCGACGACGACGTGCTCGTCCCCGTCGCCGGCGTCCTGGACATCCTCGACAACTACGCCTTCGTCCGGACGAGCGGGTACCTCCCCGGCTCGGACGACGTCTACGTGCCCCTCAACCAGGTCAAGAAGAGCGGCCTGCGTCGCGGCGACGCGATCACCGGTGCGGTACGCGCCCCCCGTGAGGGTGAGTCCCAGGGCAACCAGCGCCAGAAGTTCAACGCGCTGGTCCGCCTCGACACCGTCAACGGGATGAGCGTGGACCGCGCGCGTCAGCGCCCCGAGTTCGGCAAGCTCACCCCGCTCTACCCGCAGCAGCGCCTGCGCCTGGAGACCGAGCCGCGCGCCGTCACGGCCCGCATCATCGACCTCGTCTCGCCGATCGGGAAGGGCCAGCGCGGCCTCATCGTGGCCCCGCCCAAGGCGGGCAAGACGATCGTGATGCAGCAGCTCGCCAACGCGATCACCACGAACAACCCCGAGGTCCACCTCATGGTGGTGCTCGCGGACGAGCGTCCCGAGGAGGTCACGGACTGGGAGCGCACGGTCAAGGGCGAGGTCATCGCCTCGACGTTCGACCGTCCCCCGGGCGACCACACGATCATCGCGGAGCTCGCGATCGAGCGCGCCAAGCGTCTCGTCGAGCTCGGCAAGGACGTCGTGGTGCTGCTGGACTCCATCACGCGGCTCTCGCGGGCCTACAACCTCGCCGCTCCCGCGTCGGGCCGCATCCTGTCCGGTGGTGTGGACGCGTCCGCGCTCTACCCGCCCAAGAAGTTCTTCGGCGCCGCGCGCAACATCGAGCACGGCGGCTCGCTGACGATCCTGGCCTCCGCGCTCGTGGAGACGGGCTCGAAGATGGACGAGGTCATCTTCGAGGAGTTCAAGGGCACCGGAAACATGGAGCTGCGCCTGTCCCGCCAGCTCGCGGACAAGCGCATCTTCCCGGCGATCGACGTGAACGCCTCCGGCACCCGCCGCGAGGAGATCCTCATCTCCGCGGACGAGCTCAAGATCGTCTGGAAGCTGCGTCGCCTCATGGGCGGTCTCGAGCAGCAGCCGGCGCTCGAGCTTCTTCTGGGTAAGGTGCGCGAGATCCCGACGAACGCCGAGTTCCTCATGACCGTCCAGAAGACCACCCCGACGGTCCCGAGCCAGGCCAACGAGCTCGTCGGCTGAGGGCGACCCGCGACTTGACGCGGGTGGCAGAATAGAACGCTGGCCCCCGGTTCACGTCACTCGCACGAGCGGCGACCCGGCGGCTCCCCGAATTGGAGGACACCATGAAGAGCGGGATCCACCCCGAGTACGTCATCACCGAGGTGACGTGCACCTGCGGCAACACCTTCACCACCCGTAGCACCGCCACGTCCGGCCACATCAGCGCCGACGTGTGCAGCGCCTGCCACCCGTTCTACACGGGCAAGCAGAAGATCCTCGACACCGGCGGCCGCGTGGCCCGGTTCGAGGCGCGGTACGGCAAGAAGACCGCCAAGTAACGACGTCGACGAGCGCCGGCACCCGCCAGGGTGCCGGCGCTCGCGTCGTCTCCGGGCAGCGACGGCTGCGCCGACCACCGCGGTGCTGAGAGGAAGTGACATGGCCGAGGACTTCGCCGTCGTGGCGCCCATGCTGGCCGAGCACGCACGACTCGAGGCCGAGCTCGCCGACCCCGCGCTGCACGCCGACGCCGGCCGCGCCCGCTCCGTCGGGCGGCGCTACGCCGAGCTGGGCCGCGTCGTCGCGGCCTACCGCGCCTGGCGCCAGGCGAGCGACGACGCCGAGGCCGCCGCTGAGCTCGCCGCCGAGGACGAGGACTTCGCAGGCGAGCACGCGGCCCTGCTCGAGCAGAGCGAGGCCGCCGCGGAGCACCTGCGCCGCGTGCTCGTGCCCCGCGACCCCGACGACGGACGCGACGTGATCCTCGAGATCAAGGCGGGCGAGGGCGGTGAGGAGTCGGCGCTCTTCGCCGGCGACCTGCTGCGGATGTACACGCGCTACGCGGAGCGCCGCGGCTGGAGCACCCAGGTGCTCGAGGCCACCGAGTCCGCGCTGGGTGGGTTCAAGGACGTCCAGCTCGCGGTCAAGTCGCGCGGCGTCGGCGCCGACGGCGAGCCCGACGGCGTGTGGGCGCACCTGAAGTACGAGGGCGGCGTGCACCGCGTGCAGCGCGTCCCGGTGACCGAGTCGCAGGGGCGCATCCACACGTCCGCGGCGGGGGTGCTCGTCCTGCCCGAGGTGGAGGACGAGGGCGAGGTCGCGATCGAGCCCGGCGACCTGCGTATCGACGTGTTCCGCTCGTCCGGCCCGGGCGGGCAGAGCGTGAACACCACCGACTCGGCCGTGCGGATCACCCACCTGCCCACCGGGATCGTCGTCTCGATGCAGAACGAGAAGTCGCAGCTGCAGAACCGCGAGGCCGGCATGCGCGTGCTGCGCGCGCGGATCCTGGCGGCGCGCCAGGAGGAGGCCGCGGCTGCAGCGAGTGAGGCCCGCCGCTCGCAGGTGCGCACCGTCGACCGGTCCGAGCGGATCCGGACCTACAACTTCCCCGAGAACCGCATCGCCGACCACCGCACGGGCTACAAGTCCTACAACCTCGACGCCGTGCTCGACGGCGACCTCGACGCCGTGATCGCGTCCGCGATCGAGGTGGACGAGGCGGCGAAGCTCGCCGCCGCGGGCGAGTCGTGACGCACGAGCGCCCGACGGCGTCGCTGCGGGAGTACGTCGCCGGCGCCACCGCGCTGCTCGCCGAGGCGGGCGTGCCCTCGCCCGGGCACGACGCGCGCGCCCTCGCGGCGCACGCGCTGGGGCGCGATCGGCTGGAGTACCTCGTCGGCGTCGACCTGCCCGACACCTTCGCCGCCGCCTTCGCCGAGCTGGTCGAGCGGCGCCGTCGCCGCGAGCCGCTCCAGCACCTGCTCGGCCGGACGACGTTCCGGCATCTGGACCTGCTCGTCCGGCCCGGCGTGTTCGTGCCGCGGCCCGAGACGGAGGTGGTCGCGCAGCACGCGATCGACGCCGCTCGCGAGGTCGCGCGAGCCGGTCGTGCGCCCGTCGTCGTCGACCTGTGCTGCGGCGCCGGTGGCATCGCGCTCGCGCTGGCGACCGAGGTCGAGCGGGTGCGCGTGCTCGCCGTCGACGCCTCCCCGGAGGCGGTGGCGCTCACCCGCGCCAACGCGGAGCGCGTCGGCGCCGACCTCGAGGTGCTGGTCGGTGACGTGCGCGACGTCGAGCTCCTCGCCGCGCTCGACGGCGCCGTCGACGTGCTCGTGGCCAACCCGCCCTACATCCCCCCGGACGCCGTTCCCGTGGACCCCGAGGTCCGCGACCACGACCCCCAGCTCGCGCTCTACGGCGGGGGAGCCGACGGCCTGGAGGTTCCGCGCGCCGTCGTGCGCGCCGCGGTGCGCCTGCTGCGTCCCGCCGGAGTCTTCGTGATGGAGCACGCCGAGGTCCAGGCGGCCGCGGCGCGCCAGGCCGCGCTGGCCGCGGGCCTGCGCGAGGTGACGTCGTTCGACGACCTCACCGGTCGCCCCCGGGGCGTGCGCGCCGTGCGGTGAGTCGAGCGCATGCCCGACGGCGCACACTCGCCGACGACGCGCGCGTGCCCCGTGCGCGGGGCGGGTCGAGCGGAGGGCCGGCGGCGCGGCCTCACGCGCGGGGCGGGCGGGACGCGCGCGCGGTGAACCAGCGGTGCAGCAGGACACCGAGCGCGATCCCGACGACGTCGGCGGCGAGATCGGTGACGTCGCCGCTGCGGTGAGGCAGGAAGAAGTGCTGGACCAGCTCGCTCACGACCGCGTTGAGGGCGACTGCGGCGAGCAGGAGGCGCGTCGGGATGCCCGCGAGCAGCCCGGTCGCGGTGAGCGCGGCGAACGTCGCGGCATGCCCGAGGAGGTCCAGCCGCAGGCCGCCCGGCGGGCCCGGGACGCGCGGGGCGTACAGCACCCAGAGGTTGACGGCGAGCGCGAGGACGAAGGCGACCGCCCATGCCCGACGGTGGCCGGGGCGAGGCGACGGCGGGGCAGGGGACACGGGACGATCGTGGCATCCCGGCGGGACCGCGCGCGGGCGGCTCGGGCGTGAGCGGACCATCGGGGCGCCCGGAGGGTGGTCGGAAAGGCGCCCGGAGCGGCACCGTCCAGGGCGCCGCGCGCGCCGAGCGGACCGGGTCGAGCCCCGATCGGTGGCAGGATCGAGCGCGTGATCGTGCTGCCCTGTGACGACGACGCCCGCGCCGACTCGATCGACCAGGCGGCCCGGGTGCTCGCGGACGGGGGGCTCGTCGTCCTGCCGACGGACACCGTGTACGGCATCGCGGCCGACGCCTTCGACGCCGACGCCGTCACGGCGCTGCTCGCGGCGAAGGGTCGCGGTCGGCAGATGCCGCCGCCCGTGCTGGTGGCGTCGCCGGCGATGATCGACGTGCTCGCCGTCGACGTGCCTCCTGCGGCGCGTGCGCTCGCCGAGGCGTTCTGGCCCGGCGCGCTCACGCTCATCCTGCGCGCGCAACCCACCCTCACGTGGGACCTCGGTGACACCGCCGGGACGGTCGCGCTGCGCATGCCCGACGACGAAGTGGCCCTCGAGCTGCTGCGCCGGACGGGGCCGCTCGCGGTGTCGTCCGCGAACCGCACCGGCGCCCCGGCGGCCACGACCGCCGACGGCGCACGCGACCAGCTGGGCGCCCGTGTGGCCGCCTACCTCGACGGCGGGCCGGCGCGCGGCGGGGTCGCCTCGACGATCGTGGACGCCACCGGGCCGGTCCTGCGGGTCGTGCGCGCGGGTGCGGTCACGGGCGAGCAGCTCGGTCGGGTGGTCCCGCACCTCGCCCCCACGCCTGCTCCCGCAGGGGCGTCCGGCGAGCATGGCGAGCCAACCGGCCGCGACGGCGAGCACCCCGGCCGCGACGGCGAGCACACCGATCGCGTCGGTGAGGACGGCGGTCCGCCCGCGTGAGGATCTACCTCCTGGTCATGGCGATCGCCGCGGCCGTGACCTTCCTCGTGATCCCCGCGGTCCGCGTGCTGGCCCGACGGGTGAACGCGGTGACCCCGCTGCGCGAGCGCGACGTGCACCGCGTGCCGACCCCGCGGCTGGGCGGCGTCGGGATGATGGCGGGGTTCGCCGTCGCGCTCCTCGTCGCCTCGCGCACGGAGTTCCTCGGCGAGGTCTTCGAGGCCTCGAACCAGGCGTGGGCGATCCTCGGCTCCGCGACCTTCATCTGCCTGCTCGGCGCCGCGGACGACATCTGGGACCTCGACTGGGTCACGAAGCTGGCGGGCCAGGTGCTCGCCGCGTGGGTCATGGTGTGGCAGGGCGTCCAGCTCCTGACGCTGCCGCTCTTCGGGCTGAGCATCCTGTCCTCGACGATGTCGCTCGTGATCACCCTGCTCGTCGTGCTGGTCGCGGTGAACGCCGTCAACTTCGTCGACGGCCTCGACGGGCTGGCCGCCGGCATGGTGGCGATCGGCGGTCTCGCCTTCTTCGTGTACTCGTACCTGCTGACCGTGGCGACGGAGTCGGACTACTCCGACCTCGCCACGATGGTGGTGGCCGCCGTCGTCGGCTCGTGCCTCGGGTTCCTGCCGCACAACTTCTACCGGGCCTCGATCTTCATGGGCGACTCCGGGGCGCTGTACCTGGGGCTCACGCTCGCCGCCGCCGGCGTCGTGGTCACCGGAAACATCGACCCGGGCGTGCAGTACGAGGTGGCGACGTTCCCCGCCTTCCTGCCGATCCTGCTGCCGGTCGCGGTGATGCTCGTGCCGCTGGTCGACTTCGCGTTCGCCGTCGTGCGCCGCGTGGGTGCAGGAAAGTCACCGTTCACCGCCGACGGGCGGCACCTGCACCACCGCCTGCTCGCGCGCGGGCACTCCCACCGGCGGGCGGTCCTCATCATGTACTGCTGGACGACGGTCTTCGCGTTCGGGGCGGTCGGCTTCGCTTTCCTGCCCGCGCGGACCATGGTGGTCGCGCTCACGGTGGCCGTGGCCATCGGGATCGTCGTGACGCTCGTGCCGCTGCCGGTCCGCGGGGGCGCGCGGCTGCGGCACGAGCGGGCACGCACGCCCTGAGCGGGCGACCGTTCCGGCGACCGCTCGGCTGCAGCGCGGGCCGAGGCGCCGTGAGAAAGTAGGTGCCGTGACCGACGCGCGACGCACCCCCGCCGGCCCCCCGACCACCCCTCGCGAGCTGTTCGCGCAGATCCTGCGCCGGCTCGTGGTCGTGACCGCGGCGGTGACCGTGCTCGGTGCGCTGCTGGGGCTGCTCCTGCGGGGGACGCCCGGCCTGTGGGGCGGGCTGCTCGGCGGTCTGGTCGGCGTCATCTTCTGCCTCACCACGGTGGTGACCATGCAGCTGGGTGAGGGCCGATCACCCCAGTTCCTCGCCGTCGCGGTGCTCGGTGGGTGGGTCGTCAAGATGGTCGTGATCATCGCGATCCTGGCGTCCCTGCAGGGCCGCACGTTCTACGACAAGGTCGTGCTCGCCGTCACCCTCGTGGTGATGGTGCTGGCCTCTCTCGTCATCGAGACGATGGCCGTCCGCGGTGCGCGGATCCCGGTCGTCAACCCCTCGGCGGGCAGCACACCCGAGCAGTGACGCGCCCCGCGCGGGCGGTGTGACCGTGCCCACACCCGGGCGTCTGTCCCGCCCGTCGGCGATCACCCGGACCAGTCCGGGCCATCCGGTAGGCTGCCACCAGACCCGCTGAGCCAGCACACAACGGCGTGAGAGCGCCGCTGCTGGGCCTTGCGCCGAACCACAAGACCCGGGGAGAGCATGAACACGGCTGGACTTCTCATGGCCGAGAGCGATCACGGATCGGGCTTCCACGCCCCGTCCATCCAGGAGTTCTTCCCGCCTGCCATCTGGTTCGACGGCACTCCGTTCGAGATCAACCGCATCCAGCTGGTCCGCTACATCCTCATGATCGGGCTGATCCTCTGGCTGTGGCTGTCCACCCGGCACGCGAAGCTCGTGCCCTCACGCGCCCAGAGCGTGGTGGAGCTGCTCTTGGACTTCGTGCGGGTGCAGATCTGCGAGTCGACGCTCGGCAAGAAGCTCGGCCGTCGCTACACCCCGCTCATCACGATGATCTTCTTCTCGATCCTCGTGATGAACCTCGGCGGTGTGATCCCGTTCCTCAACATCGCGGGCACGTCCGTCGTCGGTCTGCCGCTGCTGTTCGCGCTCATCGCGTACGTGACCTACCTGGCGGCCGGCATCCGCGCCCAAGGGCTGGGCGGGTTCCTCAAGACGAACCTCTTCCCGCCGGGCGTGCCGAAGGCGCTGTACATCCTGCTCACGCCGATCGAGATCCTGCAGGTGTTCGTGCTCCGGCCGTTCACCCTCGCGCTGCGACTGCTCGCCAACATGATGGCCGGCCACCTCATGCTGGTGCTGTGCTTCAGCGCCACGAGCTTCCTCATCCTCGACGGTGGCGGCCTCATCAAGCTCACCGGCGTGCTCACGTTCGTAGCCGGGATCGGCATCACGGGCTTCGAGCTCTTCGTCGCCGCCCTGCAGGCCTACATCTTCGCGCTCCTCACCGCCGTCTACATCCAGATGTCGGTGGAGGAGGAGCACTGATCCGCTCGCGCTGAGCCGCCGCGGCGCGACCGGTCAGCGCACCGCACCCGCCCTTCGACCCCACCACCCCGACGACGGGTAAGGAACCCGCCGCCTCAGGAAGGACAACCATGGACATCCTCGCCGAGCTCAACGGCAACATCGCCACCGTCGGTTACGGCCTCGCCGCGATCGGCCCCGGCATCGGCCTCGGAATCCTCATCGGCAAGGCGCTCGAGGGCATGGCGCGCCAGCCGGAGGTCACCAACACGCTGCGCACCAACATGTTCATCGGTGTCGCCTTCGTCGAGGTGCTCGCACTGCTCGGCCTGATCACCGGCTTCCTGTTCTGATGCCGGGGACGTTGCTGGCCGACGAGGCGGTGTCGGGGATCGAGGTCTTCCTCCCCGCGTCGTACGACATCGTCGGCTCGCTCATCGTCACCGCGATCCTCGCGTTCTTCTTCTTCAAGTACCTCATGCCGAAGATGACCGCGCTGCTGGACGAGCGCGCCGCGAAGATCGAGGGTGGCATCGAGCACGCCGCGAAGGTCCAGGCCGAGGCCGAGGCCGCCAAGGCGGAGCGCGACGCCGAGCTCGTGGCCGCGCGCCAGGAGGCCGCTCGCATCCGCGAGGGAGCCACCGGTGAGGGCGCCGAGATCGTCACCGAGGCGAAGGCGAAGGCCCAGACCGAGGCGCAGCGCATCGTCGAGAACGCCCACCGTCAGATCGAGGCCGAGCGGCAGTCCGCCGTCGTCTCGCTCCGCGCGGACATCGGCAGCCTCGCGACCGAGCTCGCCTCGCGCATCGTGGGCGAGTCGCTCGCCGACGACGCGCGTCAGTCGCGCCTCGTGGACCGGTTCCTCGACGAGCTCGACGCGAGCACCGCGCCGACCGCTGCGACAGCCGGTCCCACGGACCAGCGTCCGACGGAGGGCTGATGCGCGCGACCAGCAAGGCGTCGCTCACGACGGCGACCGAGCGGTTCGAGCCTGTGCTCGCGGCCGCGGGGGAGCAGGCGGGCCAGGTCGGCGAGGAGATCTTCGCCGTCGTGGACGCGCTCGACTCCTCGGCGTCGCTGCGCCGCGCGCTCACCGACCCCACCCGGTCGGCAGACGCGAAGGCCGAGCTCGCGGAGCGCCTGCTCGGTGGCTCGGTGCGGCCGGACGTCGTGGCGCTGGTCGCGGGCATGGCGCGGGAGCGCTGGTCGGCGGACACCGACCTGCCAGACGCGCTCGAGGACCTGGGCACGACGGCGCAGCTCGTCGCCGCCGAGCACGGTCCCGGCCTCATGACGGTCGAGGACGAGCTGTTCCGGTTCGGCCGGGTGCTCGCCGACCAGCGGGAGCTGCGGGTGGCGCTCGCCGCGCGCAGGCTCCCGGCCGAGAACCGGGTCGGTCTCGCCGAGCGCGTGCTCGAGGGCGCGAGCCCCGAGACGATCGCTCTCGTGCGGCGAACGGTCTCGGCGCTGCGCCAGCGGTCCGTGACGGGCCGCCTCGCCCGGATCGGCGAGCTGGCCGCGGAGCGCCGCAAGCGGGTTGTGGCGAGCGTGCTGTCCGCAGCCCCGCTCACGCAGGCCCAGCTCGACCGGCTCACCGGGATCCTGTCCCGCGCGTACGGCACCGAGGTGCACGTCAACGCGGGCGTCGACCCCTCGTTCCTCGGGGGGCTGCGCATCCAGGTCGGCGCCGAGGTGGTCGACGCCACCATCCTGTCCAAGCTCGAGGAAGCGCGACGCCGGATCGCCGGCTGACCGCCCGACACCACACGTACACCGTGTCTCGCGCACGCGAGAGCGCGAGAGCAACGAGAGAAGGAACCGATGGCTGAGCTCACGATCAAGCCCGAGGAGATCAGGGCTGCGCTCGAGACGTTCGTCAGCTCCTACACGCCCACCGCCGACGCCCGCGAGGAGGTCGGGCGGGTCACGCTCGCCGCCGACGGCATCGCCGAGGTCGAGGGCCTGCCGGGCGCCATGGCGAACGAGCTGCTGACGTTCGAGGACGGCACGCTCGGCCTCGCGCTGAACCTGGACGTGCGCCACATCGGTGTGGTGGTCCTCGGCGAGTTCGCCGGCATCCAGGAGGGCCAGGAGGTCCGGCGCACGGGCGAGGTGCTCTCGGTCGCCGTCGGGGACGGGTACCTGGGCCGCGTCGTCGACCCGCTCGGCACCCCGATCGACGGGCTCGGTGACATCGAGACCACGACGCGCCGCGCCCTCGAGCTGCAGGCGCCCGGCGTGATGTCGCGCAAGTCCGTGCACGAGCCGCTGCAGACCGGCATCAAGGCCATCGACTCGATGATCCCCATCGGCCGCGGCCAGCGTCAGCTCATCATCGGCGACCGCAAGACGGGCAAGACCGCCATCGCGATCGACACGATCCTCAACCAGAAGGCCAACTGGGACTCCGGGGACCCGGAGAAGCAGGTGCGCTGCATCTACGTCGCGATCGGCCAGAAGGGCTCGACGATCGCCGCCGTGCGCGGTGCGCTCGAGGACGCCGGCGCGCTGGAGTACACGACGATCGTCGCCGCGCCCGCGTCCGACCCGGCGGGCTTCAAGTACCTGGCCCCCTACACCGGCTCGGCGATCGGCCAGCACTGGATGTACGAGGGCAAGCACGTCCTCATCGTGTTCGACGACCTGTCCAAGCAGGCCGAGGCCTACCGCGCGGTGTCGCTGCTGCTGCGCCGCCCGCCGGGCCGCGAGGCGTACCCCGGCGACGTGTTCTACCTGCACAGCCGCCTGCTCGAGCGTTGCGCGAAGCTGTCCGACGACCTCGGCGCCGGCTCGATGACGGGCCTGCCCGTCATCGAGACCAAGGCGAACGACGTCTCGGCGTACATCCCGACCAACGTCATCTCGATCACCGACGGCCAGATCTTCCTGCAGTCGGACCTGTTCAACGCCGACCAGCGCCCCGCTGTCGACGTCGGCATCTCGGTCTCCCGCGTGGGTGGTGCCGCGCAGGTGAAGGCGATGAAGTCGGTCTCGGGCACGCTCAAGCTCACGCTCGCGCAGTACCGCTCGCTGGCCGCGTTCGCGATGTTCGCCTCGGACCTGGACGCCGCGACGCGCCAGCAGCTCGACCGTGGTGCACGCCTGACCGAGCTGCTCAAGCAGCCGCAGTACTCCCCGTACCCCGTCGAGGAGCAGGTCGTCTCCATCTGGGCGGGCACGAAGGGTCACCTCGACAACGTGCCGGTGGCCGACGTGCTGCGGTTCGAGCGCGAGCTGATCGACCACGTGCGCCGGTCCACCGACGTGCTGTCGACCATCGCGGACTCCGGCAAGCTCGACGACGCCACGGAGCAGGCGCTCCAGGCCGCCGTCGAAGACTTCACGCGGACGTTCACGACCTCGGACGGCTCGCTGCTGGTCGAGGACGCGACGGACGACGGCGAGGAGCTGCACGTCGAGCAGGAGACGATCGTCCGGCAGAAGCGGGGCTGAGCGTGGCCGGCTCGCAGCGCATCTACAAGCAGCGCATCCGCTCCACCCAGACCCTGAAGAAGGTCTTCCGGGCCATGGAGCTGATCGCTGCCTCGCGGATCGGCCGGGCGCGCGCCCAGGCCGAGTCCGCCGCCCCGTTCTCGCGCGCCATCACGCAGGCGGTCTCGGCCGTCGCGACCCACGCGCAGGTGGACCATCCGCTCACGTCCGAGCGGAAGGACACCAACCGGGTCGCGGTGCTCGTGGTGACGGCGGACCGCGGCATGGCGGGCGCGTACAACGCCTCCCTGCTGCGGGAGGCCGAGCGGCTCCAGGCGCGCCTGATCGACGAGGGCAAGGAGCCGGTCCTGTACGTGGCCGGCCGCCGCGGGGTGGGCTTCTTCCACTTCCGGTCCCGGCCCATGGTCAAGACCTGGACGGGCAACTCCGACGCGCCGCAGCTCGAGACGGCGCGGGACATCGCCGAGGAGCTGCTGCGTGCGTTCCGCGCGCCGGTGAGCGACGGCGGCGTGTCCGAGATCCACATCGTCTACACGCGGTTCCTCTCGATGGTGCGCCAGGAGCCGCGCGTGGTCCGGATCCTCCCGCTCGAGGTGGTGGAGGGCGTGGTGCCGCCGGGGGAGGACCCCCTGCCGCTCTACGAGTTCGAGCCCTCACCCGAGGTGGTGCTGGACGCGCTGCTGCCGCAGTACATCCTCGCCCGCATCTTCACGGCGCTGCACCAGGCCGCCGCGTCCGAGCTGGCCTCGCGCCAGCGGGCGATGCACACGGCGACCGACAACGCCGAGGACCTCATCCGTACCTACACCCGCCTGGCCAACACGGCCCGGCAGGCGGAGATCACCCAGGAGATCAGCGAGATCGTCTCGGGTGCCGACGCCCTGGCCGGCTGACCCACGAGAAGGACAACCATGACTGCAGAGACCGTGCCGGCCACGCCTGAGACGACCACCGGCGCCGGGACCGGACGGATCGCCCGTGTCATCGGGCCCGTCGTCGACATCGAGTTCGCCTCCGGCGTCCTGCCGGAGATCTACAACGCGCTCGTCACGACGATCGACATGCGCGGCCAGAGCGAGGGCGAGGCCGACTCGATCACGCTGACGCTCGAGGTCGAGCAGCACCTGGGCGACAACCTCGTGCGCGCGATCGCCCTCAAGCCGACCGACGGCCTCGTGCGCGGCGGCGAGGTGCGCGACACGGGTGGCCCGATCAGAGTCCCCGTCGGCGACGTGACCAAGGGCCACGTGTTCAACGTGATCGGCGAGCCGCTCAACGTGCCGGCCTCCGAGCTGGAGATCACCGAGCGCTGGTCGATCCACCGCAAGGCGCCCGCGTTCGACCAGCTCGAGTCGAAGACGACGATGTTCGAGACCGGCATCAAGGTCATCGACCTGCTCACCCCGTACGTGCAGGGCGGCAAGATCGGCCTGTTCGGCGGTGCCGGCGTCGGCAAGACCGTCCTCATCCAGGAGATGATCCAGCGCGTCGCGCAGGACCACGGCGGTGTGTCGGTGTTCGCCGGGGTCGGCGAGCGCACCCGTGAGGGCAACGACCTCATCGTCGAGATGGAGGAGGCGGGCGTCTTCGACAAGACCGCGCTCGTGTTCGGCCAGATGGACGAGCCGCCGGGCACGCGTCTGCGGGTCGCCCTGTCGGCGCTGACGATGGCGGAGTACTTCCGCGACGTGCAGAAGCAGGACGTGCTGCTCTTCATCGACAACATCTTCCGGTTCACCCAGGCCGGCTCGGAGGTCTCCACGCTGCTCGGCCGGATGCCCTCGGCCGTGGGCTACCAGCCGAACCTGGCCGACGAGATGGGCCAGCTGCAGGAGCGCATCACGTCCACCCGTGGTCACTCGATCACGTCGCTGCAGGCGATCTACGTCCCCGCGGACGACTACACCGACCCGGCGCCGGCCACGACGTTCGCGCACCTGGACGCGACGACCGAGCTGTCGCGTGACATCGCCTCCCGAGGGTTGTATCCCGCCGTGGACCCGCTCGCCTCGACGAGCCGGATCCTCGACCCGCAGTTCGTCGGCGAGCAGCACTACCGCGTCGCGACCCGGGTGAAGCAGATCCTGCAGAAGAACAAGGAGCTGCAGGACATCATCGCGATTCTCGGTGTCGACGAGCTCTCCGAGGAGGACAAGGTCACCGTGGCTCGCGCCCGGCGGATCGAGCAGTTCCTCTCGCAGAACACGTACATGGCCGAGAAGTTCACCGGTGTCGCCGGCTCGACCGTGCCGCTCGCGGAGACGATCGAGGCCTTCGACAAGATCAGCGACGGCGAGTACGACCACATGCCCGAGCAGGCGTTCTTCAACATCGGTGGGCTCGAGGACCTCGAGGCCAACTGGGCGCGCATCCAGTCGGAGCTGAAGTGAGCCTACCGCTGACGGTCCAGATCGTCGCCCCGGACCGCGTGCTGTGGTCCGGGGACGCCGACTTCGTGAGCGCCCCCGCGGCCGACGGCGCGCTCGGCCTGCTGCCCGGGCACGAGTCGGTGCTGGCGCTGCTGCGCGCGGGTGCCGTGCGCGTGCGCGCCGGGGGTGACGTGACCGAGTTCCCCGTGGAGCAGGGCTTCCTGTCGTTCGACGCGAACGTCGTGACGGTCGTCGTCGGCGGGCGGCACTGAGGCAGCCTGGGTGGGGGAGGTCCTGACCCACGTGCTGGCCGTCGCCGCGGTGGTGCTCGCCGTCGTGGTCGTGCTGGCCGCCCTCGCCTTCTGGGTGCGGCTGCGCGCCCTGGGCCGCCGGGTCGGTTCGTTCGAGTGCGCGCTGCGCACCCAGACGGGGTGGGCCGGCGGCATCGCGCACTACGGGATGAGCACGTTGCGCTGGTACCGCATCGTGTCGCTCGCGCCGCGCCCCGCGCGCGAGTTCCCTCGGACGGACCTCGACGTCCTCGAGCGCGCGGTGCGTCCGACGCCCGACGGCGCAGCCTCCGGCATCCTCGAGGTGACCTGCCGCACGGCCTCGGAAGAGTACGTGCTGGCGATGTCGACCGCCTCGTACGCCGGACTGGCGTCCTGGCTGGAGTCCTCGCCGCCGCGCGAACGCACGCTCTGACCGTTCGAACACCACGCCGAAGGAGGACCCCGTGCGCGTGCTCGTCGCCACCTGCGCGGTGGACTACTCCGGGCGGCTGTCCGCCCACCTGCCGCTGGCCACGCGCGTCATCATGGTCAAGGCCGACGGCTCGGTGCTCGTGCACTCCGACGGCGGCTCGTACAAGCCGCTCAACTGGATGAGCCCGCCGTGCACGGTGCGGGTCACGCCCCCGAGCGTCGAGCAGGCGGCCGACGGCGTGCGCGAGGTCTGGACCGTGTCCGCCGCGAAGTCCGAGGACCAGCTCGTCATCGCGCTGCACGAGGTCCTGCACGACGTCAGCCACGACCTCGGCGTGGATCCCGGCCTCGTCAAGGACGGCGTCGAGGCGCACCTGCAGAAGCTGCTCGCCGAGCAGGTCCAGCTTCTCGGCGCCGGCCACACGCTCGTACGCCGGGAGTTCCCGACGGCGATCGGTCCCGTCGACCTCATGGTGCGCACCCCAGGGGGTGCGTCGGTCGAGGCGGGCGTCCCGGTGCGGCACGTCGCGGTCGAGATCAAGCGACGCGCGACGATCGACGCCGTCGAGCAGCTGACGCGGTACCTCGAGCTGCTCAACCGCGACCCGCTGCTTGCGCCCGTGCGCGGGGTGCTAGCCGCCCAGTCGATCGCTCCGCAGGCGCGCACGCTCGCCGTCGACCGCGGGATCGCCTGCCTCGTCCTCGACTACGACGCCATGCGCGGCGTGGACGACCCGGACTCGCGGCTGTTCTGACCACCCCGGGTAGCCTCGTGGTCATGGCCCGCCGCTCCCGCAAGCGTGACTACGGCGGCGAGCATCCCGAGCTGGACGTCGACTCCCTCACCCGCGGCTGGGTGCGCCGGGAGAGCACGGACGACGGTCACGCGTGGCAGACCCGCAGCGTCGGCGGGAGCGACAAGCCCTACCGGTGCCCGGGCTGCGACCAGATGATCGCACCCGGGACGCCGCACCTCGTGGTCTGGCCGGCCGACCATCTGCTCGGGGACGACGCGGCGCTGGCCGACCGCAGGCACTGGCACACCTCGTGCTGGCGCGCCGGACGACGCCCCACCCGGCGGCGCTGAGGCCAGGGCGCCGGGTCGCGTCCGGCGTCGAGGCGCGAACCGACGAGGACGGACGGGCCGGCAGCACCCGGCCGCGCCCGTCCTCGACCCCCTTGCCTGCGGCGTGCTAGCCGCAGCTCACCGCCGCGAACGGAACCGTGTAGGCGGAGTAGGACGCGGTGCCGTCGACCCACGTGTACCCGGCCACCGTGAGCGTGCCCGCCGCGAGCGCGCCGGCGTCGAAGGTCCGGTACACCGTGCCGTTCGCCGCGACGCCGGTGCTCTTGTGCTCGCCGAACGGCGTGATGATCCGCAGGTGGGCCTTGGCGCTCTCCTTGTTGAGCAGGTGGACGGCGAGCTGAGCCGTCGTGCCCACGCACTGTGTTCTGACGCTGATGCCGAGATCGACGGCGCCCCTGTCCGCCGCCGGGATCGTCTGGGACCACTGCCGGGTCGCGTTCCCCGCGCGGTCGACGGCCCGGTAGTGCACGTTCGCCGCCGCGGGCAGCGCGATCGGTGCCGTGTAGGTCTGCCACCCGCCCGAGCCGACCCGGTACTGGACCACGGCGATCCCGGAGTCGCCCGTCTGGGCGTCGGAGGCGACGATCGTCAGCGTGCGTGCCGGCTCCGAGAAGCGCGTGTCGAGCACCGGCGGTGTGCGGTCGGCCGCGGGCAGGGGCACGGTCGTGAAGTCGGTGTCCGTCGCCAGGTAGAAGCCGGGGTAGGACGGCTGGTTGTAGGTCGTCTGCTGGCGGGCGACCTCGGGGCGGTACTGGGCGTCGTGCATGAGCGTGTACAGCTTGACGTCGCTGAGGTCGGTCGAGACGAACAGTCGGATCGCGGAGGAGTCGGCGGTGCGCACGAGCAGCTCCTCGCGCCAGTCGCCGAGCACGTCGGCCACGAGGCCGGCGTTCCCCTTGGTGCCGTTGTTCGCGCGCGTGCCAGTGGCGGTGAGCATCGTGCCGTGCGTGCGGTCGCTCACCGTCACGTCCTGGTTGCCCGAGCCGTTGACGATCTGCGTGGACCCGTCACCGGCCCACCGAATGGACTGGTTCGTGCCCAGGCCGGTGCCGATCGGGGTGCCCTGCGCAGTGCGCAGGTCGGTCGCCCACGCCTCGAGGCCTGGCCGGGTCGGGTCGATGTCGCCGATCATCCCGCGTCCCGTGTCGCGACCGGTGTAGCCGCCCCACAGCACCTCGCCGGTCGCGGCGTCGCGCATGGCGAACCCGTACGGGGCGTAGGTCGCACCTTCGTGCACCGTGTAGATCTCCAGGCCCGGGCGGGTGGGGTCGATGTCGGTGACGTGCATGGCGTCACCGTGCCCCAGGCGCGCCTCGATCCCGGGCGTCGCGCTCTGCGGCGGCATCGTGGCGAAGGAGCCGTTAAAGGAGGCTGCCGTCGTCGTCGATCGTCGCGGAGCCGTAGACGAGCTCCTGGCGACCGTCGGCGTCCACGTCGGCCACCGAGAGCGAGTGGAAGCCCTGCGTGGTGATCGTGCCGAACTCCGGGTCGCTGCCGTCCCGGCCGTGCGGGCCGTCGTTGAACGGGTTCGTCATGGGCGTCCACCCGGAGTCGACGAACCACCGCTGGGACAGGTGCTCGCCGTCCCAGTCGTACGTCGCGATCGTGCTGCGGGTGTAGTAGCCGCGCGCGAAGATCGCCGACGGCGTGCTGCCGTCGAAGTAGCCCACCCCCGAGAGGAAGCGGTCCACGCGGTTGCCCGGCTCGATGCGCGCCATCGCGTAGTCGCCCCACAGCAGGCCGTCGTCGGTGCGCCCGGGCTCGTAGGCGACGGTCTCGAGCTCGGCCCCGGTCGCGCCGTCGAACACCGAGAGGTACTCCGGACCCGACAGGATGAACCCCTCGAAGTTCCGCAGCCGGTTGTTGGCGCTGCGGCTGGGCGCGTAGACGTCCATGAAGTAGTCCACGAGCGCAGCGGCGTCCGCCTCGCTCAGCGGGTAGGAGTAGCGCGGCGCGATGCCCCAGGCCTCCTCGAGCGTCGCCGGCCACTGCCCGGACGTGACCTCCTCGCGCGTGCTCCAGCCCTGGAAGGTCTCGACGAGGTGGGCGTGGAAGTCGGCCTTGCTCACGCGGTAGTCATCGGCGTTCGTGTAGCCGGCGTCCAGGTCGGACTGCGGCATCGTGATGAAGGACGACTCGCCGTCGGGTGTGATCGTCCGCGTTCCGGGTGCGGTCTTGAGCATGACCTCGGCGCGGCCGTCGCCGTCGAAGTCGTAGACGAGGAACTGCGTGTAGTGGGCGCCGGCGCGAATGTTGACGCCGAGGTCGAGGCGCCACAGCAGGGTGCCGTCCTGCTCGTAGGCGTCCAGGAACACGCTGCCGGTGTAGCCGACCTGCGAGACGTCCTTGGAGTTCGACGGGTCCCACTTCACGAGGTACTCGTACGCGCCGTCGCCGTCGACGTCGCCGACGCTCATGTCGTTCGCGGAGTACGTGTAGGCCTCGCCCACGGGCGTGACGCCGTCGGCGGGGCGCTGGAGCGGGATGTCGACCGAGGCCTGGGCCCACGGGGTGACGCCCGCGGACGCGGGCAGCTCCACGCCGTCGACCACGGCCGCGACGGCGTAGCGCGACGTCGCGGTGCCGCTCGCGTCGAGGAAGTTGGTGGAGTCGGTGACGGTCGCGATCGCCGCGCCGTCCCGGTAGACGACGAAGTCGGCCCCGGTCACGCCCTCGGGCGTGGTGCCGGTCGCCTCGGAGCCGAGCAGTCGCCAGGACAGGAAGACGCCCTGCGGGGTGGTGGCCGCGACGAGGCCACGGTCGAGCAGCTCGAGGTGCGGGGTGACGGCGCTCGTCGCCGTCGTACCCGTTGTCGCCGCCGTGCTGGTGGCGCCCGTGTCGGGTGCCGCCGAGGCGGGGGACGCCGCGAGGGTGAGGCCGACCGCGGCGGCGAGGACGCCGGCGACGCGGTGCGGGTGGCGGGGGAGCGGGGCGGGACGGGTCGCGTGGGGTTCGTCATCGAGTCCTCCGGGTGGTGCGGGTGTCGTGCGTCTGGTCGTGCGTGGTGCCTGGCGTGGGTCGCGCGTCGGACGCCGCACGTGCCGACCGCCCCGCGCATCGACGTGCGGTCGCCCGGGCGATCGTCGACGTTGAAACGATTTACGGCCCGGTTGCTGCCATCCTATGAGCCGCCTGGGGAGACTGGCTATGCGCCGAACGGCTACGTCACTGGCCGAAAGTCGATGCCCGCGCCGGCTCGCCGTGGACGCGCATCCCTGGCGCGAGCGCGCGCGCCGGGCGTGCGCCGGGCGTGCGCCGGGAGCGTGCGCCGGGAGCGTCCGCCGGGAGCGTGCGCCGGGCGTGCGCGCCGCGCCAGCACGCACGCCCCCGACCCGGGCGGCCGACCGAGGTGTCGGCGCGATATGCGGGTGACCGGTGGGCTCGCCGTCGGGCAGGGTGGTCCGTATGGGCCACCTCGATCTTGCCGGCATCACGTTCGCGCTCCCCGACGGACGTCCGCTCCTCGGCGGCGTGGACCTGCGCGTCGGCGAGGGGCAGCGCGTCGCGCTGGTCGGGCCGAACGGGGTGGGCAAGTCCACGCTGCTGCGGATCGTCGCGGGGGAGCAGGCGCCCGACTCCGGCGCCGTGACCCGCAGCGGTGGGCTCGGCGTCATGCGGCAGTTCGTCGGCTCGGTGCGCGACTCCTCCACGGTGCGCGACCTCCTGCTGTCCGTCGCGCCCGAGCGCGTGCGGGCGGCGGGGCTCGCCGTCGACCGCTGCGAGGAGGAGATGCTCGTGCGGGACGACACCCCGACCCAGCTCGCCTACGCGCAGGCGCTCGCGGACTGGGCGGATGTCGGTGGCTACGAGCAGGAGACGGTCTGGGACGTGTGCACGACGGCGGCGCTCGCCCTCCCGTACGACCGCGCGGCCTACCGCCGGGTCTCGACCCTCTCCGGCGGGGAGCAGAAGCGGCTGGTGCTCGAGGCGCTGCTGCGCGGCGGCGACGAGGTGCTCATGCTCGACGAGCCCGACAACTACCTCGACGTGCCCGCCAAGCGGTGGCTCGAGGACGCGCTCGTGGCGAGCGGGCGCACGATCCTGCTCGTCACGCACGACCGCGAGCTGCTCGGCCGGGTCGCCACGCGCGTCGCGACGCTCGAGCCCGGCGCGGCGGGCGCGACCGTGTGGGTGCACGCCGGTCCGTTCGCGACGTACGCGCAGGCCCGCGCCGATCGGCTGAGTCGGCTCGAGGAGCTGCGCCGGCGCTGGGACGAGGAGCACGCCAAGCTCAAGGCGCTCGTCCTCATGTACAAGACGAAGGCTGCGTACAACGACGGGCTCGCGGCGCGCTACCAGGCGGCGCAGACCCGGCTGGCGAAGTTCGAGGAGGCCGGACCGCCGCAGGAGGTGCCGCAGACGCAGGCCGTGTCGATGCGGCTGCGCGGCGGGCGCACCGCCAAGCGCGCCGTCGTCGTGGAGCAGCTCGAGCTCACCGGCCTGACCCGGCCGTTCGACGCCGAGCTCTGGTACGGCGAACGGATCGGCGTGCTCGGCGCCAACGGGACGGGCAAGTCGCACTTCCTCCGCCTGCTGGCGGCGGGCGGGACCGATCCCGACGTCGAGCACCAGCCGGTAGGCGACGTGCGGCCCGAGCCGGTGCGCGCCACCGGGGTGGCCCGCCTGGGGTCGCGCGTGCGGCCCGGCTGGTTCGCCCAGACGCACCAGCACCCGACGCTCGTGGGCCGCACGCTGCTGGAGATCCTGCACCGCGGCGACGCGCACCGCGCGGGCCGCCCGCGCGAGGAGGCCTCCCGCGCGCTGGACCGGTACGGGCTCGCGCGCAGCGCGGAGCAGACGTTCGAGACGCTGTCGGGCGGCCAGCAGGCCCGGTTCCAGATCCTGCTCATCGAGCTCTCGGGCGCCACGCTGCTGCTCCTCGACGAGCCGACCGACAACCTCGACCTCGACTCCGCCGAGGCGCTCGAGGCCGGACTCGCGGCGTTCGAGGGGACCGTGGTCGCGGTGACCCACGACCGCTGGTTCGCCCGGTCGTTGGACCGGTTCGTGGTGTTCGACGGCGACGGTCGCGTCAGCGTGACGGACGAGCCGGTGTGGGAGGTCGGCCGCGCGCGGAGGTGAGCGGTGTAGGGCGCGGTGTATGCAGCGCACCAACATCTTCCTCGAGGAGCGACAGACGGACTCGCTGGACGCGATGGCGCGCCTCGAGGGTGTCTCGCGCGCCGAGGTGATCCGCCGGATCATCGACCGCGCGATCGACGGCGAGGGGAACGCCGAGGCGCGTCGACGCGCCGCGATCGACCTCTCCTTCGGTGCCGCCGCCCGGATCGCCGTGGAGCGGGGCGCCGACGACGCGCGCGCGGCCCAGCTCGCGAGCATGTGGGGTCGGGACGCGTGATCCTGGTCGACTCCGACGTCCTCATCGCCCACCTGCGGGGCGTCGCGAGCGCCCGCGACTGGTTGCGCGACGCGCCGGCGGAGACGCTGACGGTCAGCGCGGTGACCGTGGCCGAGGTGACGGGTGGGATGCGGGAGTCGGAGGAGCGCGCCGTCACCGCACTGCTCGGGGTGCTCCCGACCGTTCCGGTCACCGATCCGGTCGCGCGGCGAGCCGGCGCGTTGCGTCGCGCGTTCGACCGCAGCCACTCGGGCATCGCGCTGGGGGACTACCTCATCGCGGCCACGGCCCTCGAGCACGGCTTCCAGCTGGCTACGCTCAACACGCGCCACTTCTCGATGTTCCCCGGCCTCGAGCCGCCGTTCGCCGTCGGCTGAGCCGGCCGAACGGGCCGTAGGCTGGGCGGCGATGAGCACCCCGATCGGACCGCTGACCGTGCTGCCCGCGCAGCGCGAGAACATCGAGCTGCACACCGCCGACCACCTCACGCTGGTGGGCGAGCTCGCCCTGCCCGAGGAGGCCGAGCCCGCGGCGACGCTCCTCACGCTGCACCCGCTGCCCACCCACGGCGGGTACATGGACAGCCACGTGTACCGCAAGGCGTCCTGGCGCCTCCCGGCGCTCGCCGACGTCGCCGTGCTGCGGTTCAACACCCGCGGCACCGCGTCGCCCCGAGGCGTGTCCCAGGGCCGCTTCGACGGCGGGCACGACGAGCGGCACGACGTCGCCGCGCTGCTGGACTACGCCGAGTTCCACGACCTGCCGAACCGCTGGCTCGTGGGCTGGTCGTTCGGCACCGAGCTCACCCTCATGCACGGCCGGGACCCCTCGATCGAGGGTGCGATCCTGCTGTCCCCGCCGCTGCATCGCGCCACCGACGCCGACCTGGACGCGTGGGCCGAGTTCGGCAAGCCGCTCACCGTGCTGGTGCCCGAGCTCGACGACTACCTGCGACCCGACGAGGCGCGCGAGCGGTTCGCGCGCGTGCCCCAGGCGCGGGTCATCGCGGGGGAGGGGATGAAACACCTCTGGGTCGGCGAGACCGCGGTGCGCTGGGTGCTCTCCCAGATCCTCGAGGTCGTCAACCCGGCCGCTCTGCCGCTGCCCACCGAGTGGGCGGGCGAGCTCCCCGACGAGCCCGACCCGTCCGCCGAGATCTGACCGCACCGAGTCCGACCGCACCGAGGAGTGACCGTGTCCGAGCCCGACGTCGTCCCCGTAGTCCTGCTGCACGGCTTCCCGTTCGACGCCACCATGTGGGACGACGTCGTCGAGCTGCTCGGCGAGCGCGACGTGCCCACGATCGCGATCGACGCCCCCGGGGCGGGTGAGTCTCCCGTGCCCGACGGCGAACCCTCCCTCGACGTCGCGGCCGACGGCGTCGCGGAGGTGCTCGAGGAGCTCGGCCTGGACCGGGCGATCCTCGCGGGCCTCTCGATGGGCGGCTACATCGCGCTCGCGACGACGCAACGGCATCGGTCGCTCGTCGCAGGCCTCGCGCTGCTCGACACCAAGGCGAGCGCCGACCCGCCGGCGGCGCGGGAGAACCGGCTCCGGATCGCGGACGCTGCCGAGGGCGAGGAGGGGAGCGGCGCCGTCGCCGGCATGCTCGAGAAGCTCCTCGGCGCGACGACGCTCGCCACCGAGCCCGACGTCGTGGCGCAGCACCGCGCCTGGCTCGCCGCCGCGTCGCCCGCCGGGATCGCGTGGGGTCAGCGGGCGATGGCCGCTCGGCCCGACCGCTTCGCGGTGCTCGAGGACCTCGAGGTGCCCGGGCTCGTGCTGCGCGGCGCCGAGGACGAGATCGCCACGCAGGAGGACGCCGAGGCGATGGTGCGGGCGATCACCGCGAACGGGGGCGACGCCGAGCTCGTCATCGTGCCGGGGGCGGGGCACATGACCGCGACCGAGGATCCGGAGGCCGTGGCTGACGCGCTCGAGGCGTTCTGGCGGCGGGTCACCGGGCGGTAGGGCGGTCTCTGGCCGGTGTGCGCGGGCTGGCGCTTGAGGGCTGGTGCGAAGCGACGGACGACGCGAGCGGCGGCTCGCCTCGCTCACGCTCGCTCGTTCCTCGCGAGCTCCGCTACGGCTCGACGGCTTCGCCGCCGCTCGCGTCGTCCGCCGCTTCGCTTCGCTCGTCCCCCCCGCTCGGTCCGCCACTTCGCGAGTCTTGCGAACATGCGCCCGGCAGCTCCACGCATCCGGCCCGGCGGGTTAGTGGCGCAGGTGGCGCGCCAGAGCGGCGTCCATGTCAATCGTCTCGCCGTCTCCGCCGCCCTCGCCCACGATGAGGGGTGGCTGAACGGGCTTCGGGCGGTAGCCGCGCATGCGTTCGACCAGGCCGAGGTCGGCCGTCATGACGTAGAAGTGGCCGTCCGTGGCCACCGCGACCGAGCGGTCCGTCTTGAGGTACCAGCCCATCAACCCCGACTTCGCCTGGCCGCCCTTGCGACCGCGCACGACGAGGGGCTCGGGCGGCACGGCGTCGCGCTCGGCGGTGGCGAGGAAGGCGTCGATCATCGCCTGCGCGCGCTCGGCCTCGGCGTCCTTGCGCGCCACGAGTCGACGCGCGTGCTCGGCGGCCGCCTCCCGGCGGCCCTGGGCCCAGTCCTGCTCGTCCATCGCCTCAGCGACGGGCCGCGGCGGGGTCCGTGGTCTCCTCGGCCGAGCTCGACTCGGACACCGCGGTCAGGACCTCGGTGTGCTCGGAGTCGTCGTCGGAGTCGTCGGAGTCGTCGCCGGAGTTGTCGTTGGCCTCGGCATCGGCCTCGGAGTCGGCCTTGATGTCGTCGTCGGTGTCGGTGTCGGTGTCGGTGTCGGTGTCGGTGTCGGCCTCGACGTCGACCTCGGCGGACGCCGGTGCCTCAGCCCCCGTCTCGTCCGACGGCGCGCCGTCGCCCTCGGGCGTGTCGCTCGAGGCGGCCTTGCGTGCGGAGCCCTGCTCGCCGTCGTTCTCGGTGGCCTCGCGCAGCGCGGCCTCGGCCTGGTCCGCCTTCTCGATGAGGCTGGCGTCCGGCACGGTCGAGGAGCCGAGCAGGCCGCGCAGCTCGTCGAGGTAGGTGGTGATCGCCTCGCGCTGCTTCTCGAGGTCGGCGACCTCGTCGCGGATCTCGCCGAGCTGCCGCTTGGCCTCCTCGCTCGCGCGGGCGAGGGTGCGGTCGGCCTGCTCCTTCGCGTCGGCGACGATCCGGTCGGCCTGGTCGCGCGCGGACCCGAGGGTCTGGGCCGCGGAGGCCTCCGACGAGCTCGCGATCGCCTGGGCGCGGGCGAGCGCGTCGACCACGCGCTGCTCGGCGTCGGCCACCTGGGCTCGGGCGTCCGCGAGCAGCTGGTCGACGTCCGCCTTGGCGGCCGCGTGCAGCTCGGTGTTCTCGGCCTCGGCGGCCTCCCGGCGCAGCGCGATGTCGAGCTCGCCCTCGGCGCGCTCGCGCGTCGCCTGGTCGACGAGCGCGATCGCGCGCTCCTCGGCGTCGGCGGTCACGCCGGCGGCGGTGCTGGACGCCTCCGCGAGCAGGGCCTCCGCCTCGCCGCGGCTGCGCTCGCGCAGCCCGGTCGCGAACTCCTCGGCCTCCTTGCGCAGGCGGGCCGCCTCGGCGGTGGCGGTGGCGAGCAGGTCGCGGGCCTGCTGCTCGGTGGCCAGACGCAGCTCGGTGGTCTCGCGCTCGACCTGCGCGGTGCGCGCCGCGAGCTCGCGCTCGAGCGCCCCGCGCCGCTCGGAGATCTCGGTGGCGAGCGCGCCCCGCACGCCCCGGGCCTCGCGCTCGGCGGACTCGACGAGCTCGGTCGCGGTGAGTGTCGCGTTCGAGCGGACGCTGTCGGCCTCGGTGCGGGCGGCGATCGTGACGTGCTCGGCCTCGCGACGCGCCGCGGCGACCAGGTCGGCCGCCTCGCGCTCGGCCCTCGCGAGCGTGCGCTCGGCGTCGGCCCGGCTCGAGGCGGCGAGGGTCTCGGCCCGCTTGGTGGCCTGGGTGACGACGTCGGTGCTCTGCTCCTCGGCGGAGCGCAGGAGGTGCTCGATCCGCGAGCCGAGTCCTGCGTAGGTGGGGGTCTCGGTCTCGCTCAGGGCGCGCTGGACCTCCGAGAGCTGACCGCCCAGGCGCAGCGCCTCGGCGTCGGAGGCCTCGACCTGACGGCGCGCCTCGGCGATCGTGCGCTGCAGGTCGGCGATGTGCTGGTCGACCTGGGCGCGGTCGTAGCCCCGCAGCACCACCGGGAACGTGTTCTGCTCGTCGCTCATCCCTGTCCCGCTCCCGCCATCGATCCTCGACTCAACCCGTCCAGCGTAACCGGGACGGGTACCCTGGAGCGGCGCGTTCGTACCGCCGGTCGCGCTGCCGGGGGCGCACCGCCCGAGTCGTCGGACCGACCCACGTCAGTCCCGAAGGGAGGACCGGATGGCACGTCGTGTCGTCGGGATGCTGCTCATGCTGCTCGGCGCGGCCTCGATCACCCTCGGGATCCTGTCCGCCACCCAGTGGCGGACCTCGGACGTCGTGACCGTGACGACCCCGCAGGCCGACGTGCCGTACGTCGTCGTCGAGCCCGGCGTGGCCGGGATCGTCAACCGCTTCGTCACCATCACCGTCACCGCGGACAGCCCGGACCAGGCGGTCGCCGTGATCTTCGGCCGCGATGTCGACGTCGACGGCTGGGTGGCCGACGCCGGGGTGCAGCACGTCACGGGCCTCGCGGACTGGGACGCGCTGACGACCGAGGAGACCGAGGGCGTGGGCGATGCGCCCGACCCGGTCGGAAGCGACATGTGGCTGCGCACCGAGCAGGGCACCGGCGAGGTGTCCTTCCAGTGGGACGTCCCGCAGGACCGCACCGTGCTCCTCGTGGCGCGCGACGGCAGCGCCGGCCCGGCGCCCACCGTGTCCTTCACCTGGGAGCGCGACGTCGAGACGCCTTACCTCGTGCCGCTCGTGGCGGCGGGGGTGGCCGCGCTCGTGATCGGGCTCGGGGTCCTCATCTGGTCGTTCGCGGCGCGCGCGCCGCGCACCGACGGCGGGCCGGACGGGCCGTCTGCGGGTGGTTCGGGCGCCGAGGGCGCCGACTCGGCGAGCTCTGCCGACGCGGCACTCGTGGGCGCCGGGACCGGTGCGACGGCCGCGGCGGCGTCCGACGGAGACGGTGCAGCTTCGGGCGAGGCCCGATCGGCCCTGTCCGACCCCGGTCCCGAGACCGTCGAGACACAGATCCTCACCCGACGCCAGCTGCGTCAGCTCCGGGCCGTCGAGGCGGGGGAGAAGCCGGTCGAGGAGATCGCGGCGGGCATCGCGGCGGCGCCCGAGGTCGCCTCCGCCCCCGACGCGCCCGACGCCTACCCGAGCTGGCTGCGCCAGGGCGGCGACGGCGGCGGCGAGGCCGGCGCCACGGCGCCGAACGCTGCGGCCGAGGAAGCGGGTGGCGACTCCGACGCGTGGCGTCGACGCTGGGGCGTCGCCGCGCCGGCCGCCGGCGCCGGCTCGGCCGCGGTGGCGAGTGAGGGCGCGCCCGCGGTCGCGCACGACGGCGAGCCTGCGGTCGCGCACGACGGCGAGCCCGCGGTCGCGCACGACGGCGAGCTCGCGGACGAGAGCGACGAGCCCGCGCTCGCCGTCGAGCCCGCGCCCGACGACGAACCGGCAGCCACGAGGCCGACGGAGACGACGGAGCCGGACGAGTCCGCCGAGCCGACCGACGACCACGAGCCCACGGCCGAGACCAGTGAGAAGGGTGACGAGCGATGAGCCGCGACCCACGCCTCCTGCGCGGCGCGGCGGCGGCCGCCCTCGGGGCCGTCCTGCTCGCGGGTTGTGCGCCCGAGCCGGTGCCGACCTTCACGCCGCCCGCGGTCCCCGAGTTCGCGCCGCCGTCGGTGTCGGAGAGCCGCGCCCAGGACATCCTCGACCAGGTCGGCGACGTCATCGAGGTGGCCGACGCCTCCGCGAACGCCGACGAGCTCGCACCGCGCGTGGTGGCCCCGGCGTCCGACATCCGGCGCGCCCAGTACCAGCTGCAGAGCGCCACGGGCGGCACCGAGGTCCCGCAGAAGCTGTGGACGGACTCCGACATCACGGTCATCACCGCCACGGACTCGTGGCCGCGGGAGATCCTCGCGGTGACGAACCCGACCGAGGGCACCACGGCGCGCCTGTACCTCGGCCTGGTCCAGCAGAGCCCGCGCGACCAGTACAAGCTCGTCGCCTGGTCGCGTCTGCTGCCGGGGGTCACGACGCCCACGTTCGCGTCCGCCGACATCGGCAGCGCCCCCGTGACCGCCGACCAGACCGGCCTGCTCATGACGCCGACCGACGCCGTCGCCCACCTCGCGGACACGATCGCCAACCCGCAGGGGCAGTACGCGGGGGAGTTCCCCGCCGACCCCTACCGCACGTTCTTCGCCGACGAGATCGCGCGGCTGACCTCCGACGTAGCGGCCGCAGGCTCGGTGACGACGACGTCCACGCCGGGGTCCGTGGTGCTCGGCATCGGCACCGCCGATGGCGGGGCCCTCGTGATGGCCTCGGTGGACACGGTCGTCACCTTCCGCAAGACGGTCGAGGGCTCCACGCTGACGCTGGGCAGCCTCTACGCAGCCCTCGGCGGCACCGAGGAGGTCACGGCCGCGGCGAACGCGACCTACTCGCAGATGGTCACCCTGTACATCCCGCCGGCGGGATCGAGCGCGCAGATGCAGCTGCTCGGCGCCGACCGCGTCCTGTCCAAGGTCGAGCGCGTCGACTGACCGCCCGCCCGTCCCGACCCCGCGCCGGCGCACGTCCGGCTCACCCTTCCGAGGAGCACCATGAGTCAGCCCCGCTTCGACCCCCGGGGTGCCGTCGACCTGTCGATGCTGCAGAAGCCGACCGCTGCCCAGGCGCAGGCGGCCGCCGCCTCCGCCAAGGCGGCCGCGGCCGCGCCGCCCGGCGTCATCGTCGACCTCACGCCGGAGAACTTCCAGCAGGTGGTCGAGGGGTCCGCCACCGTCCCGCTCATCGTCGCGATCGGGGCGAGCCGGTCCGCGACCGGCGAGAAGCTGACGCCGACGCTGGAGAAGGCGGCGATCGCCTACCGGGGCCGGTTCGTCCTCGCCCGGGTCGACGCCGACGCCCAGCCGCAGATCGCCCAGGTGTTCGGCGTGCAGGGCGTGCCGTGCGCGCTCGCCGTGATCCAGGGTCAGCCGCTGCCCCTCTTCCAGGGCTCGCCGAGCCCCGAGCAGGTCGCGCAGGTGCTCGAGCAGGTGCTCGAGGCCGCCGCCCAGGCCGGCGTGACGGGGACCGTCGCGGGTGCCGACGCCGAGCCCGACGCCGAGCCCGAGCCCGAGCCCGAGGTCCCGCCGCTGCACGCCGCGGCGTACGAGGCCATCGAACGCGGCGACTGGGCCGCGGCGACCGCCGCCTACCAGCAGGCGCTCAACGAGAACCCCGGCGACCTCGACGCCAAGGCGGGGCTCGGCCAGGTCGTCCTGATGGAGCGGCTCGACGGCGTGACCGACCCGGTCGCCGACCTCCAGGCCGCCGACGCGGCCGGTCCCACGGCGGTGGAGGCGCAGCTGCTCGCGGCGGACATCGAGATGGCCGCGGGCCGGGTGAGCGCCGCGTTCGCGCGCCTCGTCGCCGTCGTGCGGGCGACGTCCGGACCCGAGCGCGAGACCGCCCGCAAGCGGCTCGTCTCGCTCTTCGAGCTCGTCGACCCCAACGCCGAGGAGCTCAAGGTCGCCCGGCGCAACCTCGCGCTCGCGCTGTTCTGAGTCGCGCCCCCTCGCGAGGCGCCCGACGGCGAAGGCGCGGTGTGCGCGACGGCGAGCGTTCGCCGTCGCGCACCACGTGCGGGCCGCAGCGCGACCCGCACGCCTACCCCTTCGGCGTGAGCCAGACCGCGCCGAGCGCCGGCACCCGCAGCGTGGTGGACCAGGCCCGGCCGTGGTAGGGCTCGGGCCGCGCCTCGACCTCGCCGAGGTTGCCCACGCCGTAGCCGCCGTACTCCTCGGCGTCGGTGTTGAGGATCTCCCGCCACGTCCCGCCGGAGGGGAGCGCGACGCGGTAGTTCTCGTGCGTCATGCCGGAGAAGCTCTGCACGACCACCACGACGTCGTCGCCCCCGCGCGCGGCGTCCGTGCGCAGGTAGGCGAGGACGTTGTGGTCGCCGTCGTTGGCGTCGAGCCACTGGAAGCCGCCCGGCATGAAGTCGTCGGCCCACAGCGCGGGGTGCTCGCGGTAGACCGTGTTGAGCCGGCGGACGAGCTCGGCCACGCCGTGGTGGCCCGGGTCGTCCATGTGCCACCAGTCCAGCCCGCGCTCCTCGTTCCACTCCGCGCCCTGGGCGAACTCCTGCCCCATGAACAGCAGCTGCTTGCCCGGGTGGGACCACTGGTAGGACAGCAGGCCGCGCACCCCGGCGAGCTTGGTGCGGTGGTCACCGGGCATCTTGGCCAGCAGCGACCCCTTGCCGTGAACGACCTCGTCGTGCGAGATCGGCAGCAGGAACTGCTCGGAGAACGCGTAGACGAGCGAGAACGTGAGCTCGCCGTGGTGGTAGCGGCGGTTGACCGGGTCCTCCGCGACGTACCGCAGCGTGTCGTTCATCCAGCCCATGTTCCACTTGAGGCCGAACCCGAGGCCCCCGCCGCTCGTCGGCGTCGTGACGCCCGGGAAGGACGTGGACTCCTCGGCGATCGTGATGGCGCCCGGGGCGAGCCGGTACGCGACCGCGTTGGCCTCCTGCAGCAGCGAGATCGCCTCGAGGTTCTCCCGGCCGCCGTAGACGTTCGGCTCCCACTCGCCGGCCTCGCGCGAGTAGTCCAGGTAGAGCATGGACGCGACGGCGTCGACGCGCAGACCGTCGACGTGGAACTCCTGCAGCCAGTACGCCGCGTTGGCGACGAGGAAGTTGCGCACCTCGGTCCGGCCGAAGTTGAAGACGTAGGTGCCCCAGTCCTTCTGCTCCCCCCGCCGCGGGTCGGGGTGCTCGTACAGCGCCGTGCCGTCGAACCGGGCGAGCGCCCAGGCGTCCTTGGGGAAGTGCGCGGGCACCCAGTCCATGATCACGCCGATGCCGGCCTGGTGCAGACGGTCGACGAGGTAGCGCAGGTCGTCCGGGACACCGAAGCGCGACGTCGGCGCGAAGTACGACGTCACCTGGTAGCCCCACGACCCGCCGAACGGGTGCTCGGCGAGCGGCATGAGCTCGACATGCGTGAACCCGAGCCACGTCACGTACTCGACGAGCTGCTCGGCGGCCTCGCGGTAGGACAGGCCCTTGCGCCACGAGCCGAGGTGCACCTCGTAGACCGACATCGGCCCGGAGTGCGGGTCGGTCTCGGCGCGCCGACGCATCCAGTCGTCGTCCTGCCACTCGTAGAACGCGTCCGTGATGACCGACGCGGTCGAGGGCGGAACCTCGCACGCGCGCGCCATCGGGTCGGCCTTCTCGTGCCAGGAGCCGTCCTGGTAGCGGATCTCGTACTTGTACCGGTTGCCGATCGCCGCACCCGGGATGAACAGCTCCCAGACGCCGGAGGAGCCGAGCGAGCGCATCGCGCTGGACGGGCCGTCCCAGCCGTTCACGTCGCCCACCACGCGCACCGCCGCGGCGTTGGGAGCCCACACGGCGAACGACGCGCCGTGCACGTCGCCGAGCACGGACGGGAAGGTGCGCAGGTGCGACCCGAGCACCTCCCACAGCCGCTCGTGGCGGCCCTCGCCGATGAGGTGGCGGTCGATCTCGCCGAGGGTCGGCAGGAACCGGTAGGGGTCGTCGACCACGCTCGCGTAGCCGTCGTAGACCACCTCGACCCGGTAGTCCGGCACGTGCTCGCCGGCCACCGCCGCGACCCAGATGCCGTCCACCTCGTGCGTCGCCGGCACGCGGGTCGTCCCGCCGTCGTCGCCCGCGACGAGGAACGTCACCTTGTCCGCGAGCGGTCGCCGCGTGCGCAGGGTCACCACGCCGTCGGCGGGGTGCGCGCCGAGCACGTCGTGCGGCAGGGGGTACTCCCCTCGAGCGACGGGGCCGAGGATCGCGTGGTCGACCGGGGCCGGTGCGAGGGGAGCGGGGGTGGTCATAGGTACTCCGTCCGTCGTGGTGTGTTCATCGTCGGGCACGCGCCCATTCTGCTCCTCCCGCGGGGCGAGCAGGCGCGCCAGCGCCGCCCGCGGGATGCCCAGCCAGCTCGGGCGGTTCCGCGCCTCGTACACGGCCTCGTACAGCGCCTTGTCGAGCTCGAGCGCGGGCAGCAGCGGACCGTCCGGCAGGACCCCGCCGGCCTCCCGGTAGCCGGCGAGGAACGCCTCGCGCGCGGCCTGCACCCAGGCCCGCGCGTCCACGCCCTGCTGCTCGGCGTTGCCGCCCGCGTAGTCGAGCGAGCGCAGCATGCCGGCGACGTCGCGCAGCGCGAGGTCGGGCTTGGTCCGCTCGGCGAGCGGGCGCAGGGGCTCGCCCTCGAAGTCGATGACGGCCCAGCCGCGGTCGGTGCGCAGCACCTGCCCCAGGTGGTAGTCGCCGTGGATGCGCTGGAGCGGCGGCCAGTCCGCGCTCGTCTCCAGCGTGGCGAGCACGCCGGCCACGGCGCCGCTCCAGCGGTCCAGGTCGCTCACCTCGGCGAGGGCGACCTCCGCGCGGGCGCGGACCTCCGCGACGAGCCGCGCACGGTCCTGCGGCGTGCTGGGGGCGGTGCCGAGCGAGGCGGCGAGCGCGGTGTGCACGGCCGCGGTGGCCGCGCCGAGCTCGCGCGCACGGTCGGCGAAGTCCTCCCCGGCCAGCGCCGCTCGCGAGGCCACCCGCCACGCGTCCTCCACGCCGGGCAGGAACTCCTGGGCGAAGGCCAGGTGGCCGCTCACCTCGGCCCCGTCGGGCGTGGTCCACACGCCGCGCACCGAGCCGAACACGAGGGGCACGTGCGGCGAGCCCGCGGCGGACAGCGCCCCGGCGAGCACGACGTCGGGGTTCTCGCCCGCGGCCAGCACGCGGAAGACCTTGACCATGACGGGCGCCGCAGCGGTGCCGTCGGCCGTCGCGAGCGAGCAGATGAGCGAGGTGTTGGACTGCTCGCCCGCGAGGACCTGGTGGCCCGTGACGTGCAGGTGCGCGGCGTGCCCCAGCGTGCTGCCGACGACCCGCGGCTCGGGGGTGTCGCTCGGCGTGCGCGCCTGGGCCTGCGCGTTGCCCGTGAACAGGTCGAGGAACGTCGCGGCGAACACCGGGTCGTAGCACGCGTCGTACACCCAGCGGCGCCCCAGCACGCTGTGCTCGAGCGTCCCCACGAGCGCCTGCTCGCCCCCGGCCAGCGGCGCGCCGCGGTAGGTGAGCGGCACCTGGTAGGTCACCGGCGCGGCGCCCGAGGAGTCGGTGACGAGAAGGACCTCGATCCCGACGTCGCCCGCCGGGTCGTCGAGCCGGAACCCGCCGGCGCTCGAGAGCACCGGGAGCTCACCCGCCCCACCCTTGCCCGTGTACCAGCGCTGGTGCGGCAGCCACGGGGCGAGCAGCTCGAGCTTGCCCGGGACGAGGGTCGCGCCGGTGTGGATCTCAGCCACGTCGCACCTCCAGCCAGAAGAAGTCCCGCGAGCCGAACGTGAGCATCACGGCCCCGCCGCCGCTGGCGTGCGGCACGACCGGGGGGAACTCCGTCCCGCCGAACACGTCCCGCAGGTGGGCGCGGGCCACGTCCGGCAGGCGCACCGTCGCCGTGCGCGGGGTGTTGGCGACGTTCGCGACGCAGAGGACGGTCTCGCCGTCGCGCCCGGGCATCCGGCGCAGGAAGGCGAGCACGGCGTCGTTGTCGCTCGGCAGCGGCACGTACTCCCCGGAGCCGAACGCCGGGTGGCGCCGCCGCACGGCCAGCAGACCGCGCACCCAGTGCAGCAGCGAGGTGCCCTGGGCCTGCTGGGACTCGACGTTCACCGCCTGGTGGTTGTAGACGAGCGACTGGATGACCGGCAGGTAGAGCTTGCCCGGGTCGGCCGTGGAGAACCCGGCGTTGCGGTCCGGCGTCCACTGCATGGGCGTGCGCACCGCGTCCCGGTCGGGCAGCCAGATGTTGTCGCCCATCCCGATCTCGTCGCCGTAGTACAGGCACGGGCTGCCCGGCAGCGACAGCAGCAGCGAGTGCGCGAGCTCGATCTCCGCGCGCGAGTTGCCCAGCAGCGGGGCGAGCCGGCGCCGGATGCCGACGTTGGCGCGCATCCGCGGGTCCTCGGCGTACCAGCCGTACATCGCGGCGCGCTCGTTCGTGGAGACCATCTCGAGCGTGAGCTCGTCGTGGTTGCGCAGGAACGTGCCCCACTGCGCGCCGGCGGGGATGTCGGGCGTCTCGTGGAGGATCTCCACGATGTTGGTGGCCCGCTGGTCCCGCAGCGCGTAGTACAGGCGCGGCATCACCGGGAAGTGGAAGCACATGTGGCACTCGGGCCGCTCGGCCGTGCCGTAGTAGGCCACCACGTCCTGCGGCCACTGGTTCGCCTCCGCCAGGAGGATCGTGCCCGGTGCCTCGGCGTCGACCATCGCCCGCAGGTCCGCGAGGAACTCGTGCGTGCGCGGCCGGTTCTCGCAGTCGGTGCCCTCGTCCTCGAACAGGTAGGGCACGGCGTCCAGCCGGAAGCCGTCCACGCCCGTGCGCAGCCAGAAGCGCACGACGTCGAACATCGCCTCCCGGACGTCGGGGTTGTCGAAGTTGAGGTCGGGCTGGTGGGAGAAGAACCGGTGCCAGAAGTACTGCCCGCGCACCGGGTCGTACGTCCAGTTGGACGTCTCGGTGTCGATGAAGATGATCCGGGCGTCCTGGTAGCCGGTGGCGTCGTCGCGCCACACGTAGTAGTCCCCGAACGGCCCGTCCGGGTCGCTGCGCGAGGCCTGGAACCACGGGTGCGCGTCGGAGGTGTGGTTCATCACGAGGTCGATGACCACGCGCATGCCGCGCGCGTGCACCTCGTGCACGAGCCGCTCGAAGTCCTCGATCGTGCCGTACTGCTGCGCGACCGAGGTGTAGTCGGCGACGTCGTAGCCGCCGTCGCGCAGGGGCGAGGGGAAGAACGGCGGCAGCCACAGGCAGTCCACGCCGAGCCACTGCAGGTAGTCCAGGCGCCGGATCAGGCCGGGGATGTCCCCGGTACCGGAGCCGGTGGAGTCGTCGAACGCGCGCAGCAGCACCTCGTAGAACACCGCGGTGCGGTACCACTCCGGGTCGGCCGTGCGCGCGTCCGCCTGCTCCACCTCGCCCGGGTGGGTCGCCCCCGGGGAGGCCGGGTTCGCCGTCGCGCCCGGGTCGGACGGCGAGCCCGGCCTCGCAGCGGACGCGGCGGAGTAGCCGGGCTGGGGACGCGTGAACGCGGTCGGCGGCGTCACTCGCCCACCGCCAGGACGTGGGCGACGGCGAACCGCGGGTCCAGCCGGACGTAGTTCTCCGTGCCCCACTCCCAGCGGGCCCCGGTGATCTCGTCGCGCACCGTGAACCGGGTCCCCCCGTTGGGGTGGGGCAGGCCGAGCGCGCCGAGGTCGAGGTGCACCACGCCCTCGCGGGTGGTGAACGGGTCGAGCGTGACGACCACGACGACGGTGTCGGCGCGGCCGGTCGGGCTGTGCTCGGCCGCGAGGTGGCGCGAGAACACGACCGTCGCGGGGTCGGAGGACGAGTGCACCGTGAGGTTGCGCAGCTGCTGCAGCGCGGGGTGCCGGCGTCGCACGTCGTTGAGGATGCCCAGCAGGCGCGCGATGCCGAGGTCGTCCGCGCGCGACCAGTCGCGGGAGACGTACTGGAACTTCTCGTTGTCGATCTGCTCCTCCACGCCGGGGCGCGGGACGTTCTCCACGAGCTCGTAGCCGGAGTAGATGCCGTACGTCGGCGCGCCGAGCGCGGCCAGGACGGCGCGGATCGCGAAGGCGGCGACCCCGCCCTGCTGCATGTACGGCGTGAGGATGTCGTGCGTGGTGGGCCAGAAGCTCGGCCGCAGCACGGCGCCGGAGTCGCCGGAGACCTCGGCCAGGTACTCCTCGATCTCGGGCTTGGTGGTGCGCCACGTGAAGTACGTGTAGCTCTGGTGGAACCCGATCGCCGCCAGCGTGCGCATCATCGCGGGGCGCGTGAACGCCTCGGACAGGAACAGCACCTCGGGGTGGGCGTCGTGGATCTCCCCGAGCAGGCGCTCCCAGAAGTCCAGCGGCTTGGTGTGCGGGTTGTCCACCCGGAACGCGGTGACCCCGTGCTCGATCCAGAGCTCGAGCATGTCGCGGATCGCCGCGTAGATGCCCTCGGGGTCGTTGTCGAAGTTGAGCGGGTAGATGTCCTGGTACTTCTTCGGCGGGTTCTCCGCGTACGCGATGGTCCCGTCGGCGCGCGTGGTGAACCACTCGGGGTGCTCGGTGACCCACGGGTGGTCGGGGGAGGCCTGCAGCGCGATGTCGATCGCGACCTCGAGGTCCAGCTCGCGCGCCCGGGCGACGAACGCGTCGAAGTCGTCGAAGGTGCCCAGGTCCGGGTGGATCGCGTCGTGGCCGCCCTCGGCCGAGCCGATCCCGTAGGGGGACCCGGGCTCGCCCGGCTGGGCGACGAGCGTGTTGTTGCTCCCCTTGCGGTTCGTCGTGCCGATGGGGTGGATCGGCGTGAGGTAGACGACGTCGAACCCCATCTCGGCGACCCGGGCCAACCCGTCCGCGGCGGTGCGCAGGGTGCCCGAGCGCCACGCGCCGGTCTCGGGGTCCTGCCACGCGCCGGTCGAGCGGGGGAACAGCTCGTACCAGGAGCCGAACAGCGCGCGCGTGCGGTGCACCCGCAGCGGGTAGTCGGCACTCGGCGAGACGGCGTCGCGCAGGGGGTGACGGTCCAGCACACGGGTCACCGCGCTCGACCGGCCCGCGCCGAGGCGGTGCAGCGGCGGCCGGTCGGTGTCGCGCAGCGCCGCCGCGGCGTCGCGCAGGACCTGCGCGTCGGCGGCGGGTGCGCCGTCGGTGATCGCCGCCGCGGCCCGGTCGAGCACGAGGGCACCCTCGGCGAGCATGAGCTCGACGTCGATCCCGGCCGGCACCTTGATGTCGGCGTCGTGCGCCCACGTGCCGTACGGGTCCGACCACCCCTCGACCCGGAAGGTCCAGTCGCCCGTGGCGTCCGGCACCACGACGCCGCGGTAGTCGTCCAGGCCCCTGTTCACGCACGTCATGCGCTCGCGGCTGTGCACCGTGCCGTCGGGGCGGACGAGGACGACCGAGGCGGCGACGGCGTCGTGCCCCTCGCGGAACACGGTGGCGCGCAGCGGGACGACCTCGCCGACCACCGCCTTGGTGGGCCATCGCCCGTTCTCGACCGTCGGACCCACGTCGATCACGGGGATCCGACCGATCGGGGTGTGCGGCGTGGGGCGAGGGGCTGGCGTCGACGTCACACCACCGAACCTAGTGGGGTTCGTCACCGCACCGGGAGAGGGCGCACGTCACGACACGGAAACAGACCTCGGGCAGACTGCGCGTGGCCGTCCGCCCGGGCGGCCACGTCCGGCACCCTCGGGTGGCGGCGCGCGCCCGGCGCCGCCGCCGCTCGCGCGGTGCGGCGCGACAGGAGGCGGCGATGGGCACCAAGCGGGTCGGCATCCTCACGGCGGGCGGGGACAGTCCCGCGCTCAACGCCACCATCCGCGGGTTCGGCAAGACCGCGATCGGCGAGTACGGCATGGAGCTCGTCGGGTTCCGCGACGGCGTGACGGGCCTCGTGGAGGACCGGTACGAGCCGCTGGACGGCCGAGCGCTGTCCGGCATCCTCACGGTCGGCGGCACCATCCTGGGGACCTCGCGGGACAAGGTGCACAAGTTCCCCACCCCCGACGGCCCGGTCGACATGGTGCCGACCGTGGTGGAGAACTACGAGCGGGCCGGCCTGGACGCGCTCATCATGCTCGGCGGCGGCGGCACCGCGAAGAACGCCATGCGTCTGGCGAACGCCGGCCTGCGCGTCATCCACCTGCCGAAGACGATCGACAACGACATCGCGCTCACCGACACGACGTTCGGCTTCGCGACGGCGCTCGAGATCGCGACCGAGGCGATCGACCGCGTGCACTCGACGGCGCACAGCCACCACCGCATCATCCTCACCGAGATCATGGGGCACCGCGCGGGCTGGCTCACGCTCGGCGCCGGCATCGCGGGAGGGGCGGACATCATCCTCATCCCGGAGATCCCGTACACCGTGGAGTCGGTCGCGCAGACCATTCGCGCCCGCACCGCACGGGGCTCGACGTTCTCCGTCGTCGCGGTGGCCGAGGGCGCGCGCGACGTCGCCGACACCGCCGACTACCAGGCCGCGCAGCTGCTCGTGAAGAACGCTCGGACCCCGGAGGCCCAGCGTGCGGCGCGCGCGCACCTGCGCCACGTCGAGGACTCCCAGCGCGAGCACACGTTCACCCTCGCGCGCGAGCTCGAGGCGGCCACCGGGCTCGAGGCGCGCGTGACGATCCTGGGCTACGTGCAGCGCGGGGGCTCGCCGTCGGCGGCGGACCGGATCCTGGCCACGCGGCTCGGCGCGGCCGCCGCGGACCTCGTGGCCGCGGGGGAGTCGGGGTACATGGTGGCCGCGCGCGGCGAGGGCACCGAGCCGGTCCCGCTCGCCGACGTGGCCGGCAAGGTCAAGCTCGTCCCGCTGGAGCACGACTGGGTCACGGCCGCGCGCAAGGTGGGCACGGGGCTCGGGGACTGACGCGCCAGCACCGCGCGGGGCGTCGTCGCCCCGTGCCGGTGAGCGAACGGGCCGCCCCGAGTGCGGTCGGGGCAGCTCCTCAGGCGGTGGCGTCCGAGCGCGCCGCGCTCGCTGCCGTCGCCGTCGTCGTCGCGCTCGTCGTCGCCGCGCTCGTCGTCGCCGCGCTCGTCGTCGCCGCGCTCGTCGTCGTCGGGCCCCCGACCAGGCCGAGGTAGTGCGCCCGCACCCGGACCACGCGGCGCAGCTGCGCGGCGATGTCGTCGACGAGCTCGGTCCGGTACACGGCGTCGACCTGGACGTTGATCGCGTAGTAGAGCCCGTTGAAGGTCGCCAGGGCGAGCGACACCCGCACGAGCGTCTGGTCCAGGACGAGGTCGGTGCCCAGGAAGGTCACGGGCAGCGACCACGAGCCGCCGGAGACGCCCCACACCTCGCGCAGCTCGGGGGTGATGGCCAGCAGGCCGACGACGGCGAAGAACACCCCGGTCGCGATGCTCACCACGAGCACCTGGAGCAGCTGGGTGGCGGCGACCATCGCGACGAGGTTGCGCCGCTGGGGCACGCTGAACGCCGTGGCCTCGGGGGCGACCTCGCCGCGCGCCTCCTCGAGCACGGCGTCCGCCTCGCGCCGCGCGCCGACCCCGGTGAGCACCACGACGAGCAGCACGAAGAAAGCCGCGAGGGCGACGTCGGCCTGTCCGGAGATGGTGTCGAACACCTGCCACAGCTCGGTGGTGAAGAACAGCACGATCGAGAAGACGAGCACGAGCGGCAGCAGCCGCACGAGCCGCCGCAGCGACGTGCCGAGCTGTCCGGCCAGGCGTGCCGTGCCCCAGCCCAGCGTCTGCAGCAGGCCGAACCCGACGAGGACCCGCAGCGCGAGCAGGATCGCGAGGTTGGCCCCCACCAGGACGAGGGCGGAGCGCCACGACCCGCCCAGCAGCCCGGCGACCAGACCGGGGACGAGCACGAAGAACGTGAGCTCGGGCGCCCGCACGGACTGCGGCAGGCTCGTGGCGCGGCGCCCGCGCAGCACGTTGAGCAGCGCGTAGCTCCCGCTCAGCAGCGCGAGGCCGCCGAGCACGGCGAGGGCGTTCTGCCACGGCGACCACCGGCTGCTGATCGACGCCGCCACCTCGAGCACGCCGACGACGAGCAGGAACGGCGCCGAGCGGCCGAAGACGTCGCGGCCGAGGGAGTGCTCCTCCACCAGCAGCGGCAGGCCCTGGCGCCGGAAGAAGCGTTCGCACTGCCGACGCGTCAGGGCCGGCTCGCCGTCGGGCAGCGTCATCGTGAGAGGTAGAACCGGATGCTCAGGGGCTCGACCGGGACCACCTCGCCGGCGTCGGGGTGCAGCGCCCCGGCCACGGCGGCGTCGCGCAGCTCGGCGGGCGTCTCCCACACGGAGTCCCAGACGAGGTCCCAGCCGCGGCCGCGGGCGGGAGCGAGCGTGACGTCGACCTCGTTGAGCGCCCCGTTGAGCACCAGCAGGAAGTCCCGGGCGCCGGCGATCTCGTGGGCGATGGCGGCGCGCGGGTCGATCGCGGCGCCTCCCGCCCGGCGCATCTGGAGCACGCGGCGGTAGGGGTTGTGCCAGGCGTGCCCCTCCATGGGGGCGCCGTCCTCGGCGAACCAGGCCAGATCGATGAACGGGTCGTTGGACCGGGGGCGTCCGTAGGCGAACCGGGTGGGCCGCAGCGCCGGGTTGGCGCGACGCAGCTCGAGCAGGTAGCGGCTCGTCGCCAGGAGCTCCTCGCGCCAGGTGTTGAGGTCCCAGCTCACCCACGAGATCTCGGAGTCCTGGCAGTAGGCGTTGTTGTTGCCCTGCTGCGTCCGGCCGAACTCGTCGCCCGCGGTGATCATCGGCGTGCCCGCGGCCGCGATCATCGTGGCGAGCAGGTTGCGGATCGAGCGACGGCGGATCGGCAGCAGGTCCGAGCCGGGGGCGCCCGCCTCGATCCGGCCCTCGACACCGTGGTTCCACGAGAGGTTGTTGTCGCTGCCGTCGCGGTTGCTCTCGCCGTTGGCCTCGTTGTGCTTGTGGTCGTACGCGACGAGGTCGGCCAGCGTGAACCCGTCGTGCGCCGTCACGTAGTTGACGCTCGCCGTCGGGCCGCGGTCGAAGTGGTGGAACATGTCGGCCGACCCGGACAGCCGGGTCGCGAGGTCGCGCAGGTCGTGCGGCGCCCCCTGGTCGCCGTGCGCGAGCGCGCGGGCGTCGGCGAGCCAGAACCGGCGCGCCGCGTCGCGGAAGCGGTCGTTCCACTCGTGCAGCGGCGGCGGGAACTGGCCCGTGCGCCATCCCGACGGGCCCACGTCCCACGGCTCGGCGATGAGCTTGACGTCCCCGACGACTTGGTCGGTCGCCATCGCGACGAGGAAGGGGTGGTCGGGGGTGAACTCTCCGGCGCGCCGGGCGAGCGTCACCGCGAGGTCGAACCGGAACCCGTCCACGCCGATCTCGCCGACCCAGTGGCGCAGCGAGTCCAGCGTCAGCTTGACGACCTGCTGGCGGCGGAAGTCCAGGGAGTTCCCGGTCCCGGTGACGTCGGCGTACCGGGCGGGCGTGCCGCCGTCGTGCAGGTAGTAGCCGGTGTTGTCCAGGCCCCGCAGGCTCAGCAGGGGCCCATCGACGCCGCCCTCGGCCGTGTGGTTGTAGACGACGTCGAGGATCACCTCGATGCCTGCGTCGTGCAGCGCGTCCACCATCGCCTTGACCTCGGCCTCGACGGCGCCCGGCCCGGCGGCCCGGGACGCCGCCGTCGCGTAGCGCGGCTCGGGCGCGAAGAACCCGAGCGTGGAGTAGCCCCAGTAGTTCTGCCGACCCTGTGCGGCGATCGCGTGCTCGGTGAACGAGGCATGGATCGGCAGCAGCTCGAGCGTCGTCACGCCGAGCCGGACGAGGTGCTCGATCACGGCCGGGTGCGCAAGCCCGGCGTAGGTGCCGCGCAGCTGCTGCGGGATGTCGTACCGCTGCAGCGTGAGGCCGCGCACGTGCGCCTCGTACACGACGGTGTGGGCCCAGGGGGTGCGCGGGCGCCGGTCGAGGCGGGCCTGCGTGGTCTCGGCGTCCTCGTGGTCCAGCACGACGCCGTGCGCCACGTAGGGCGCGGAGTCGCGGGTGTCCATGGTGGCGACGCCGTGGTGGGTGGCGCGCACGTCCTGCACGCGGTGCCCGAAGACCTCCGGGACGAGCTCGACCTCGCCGTCGATGCCGCGCGCATACGGGTCGAGCAGGAGCTTGTGCGGGTTGTGGAACGCACCGGCCGCGGGGTTCCAGTCCCCGTGCACCCGGAACCCGTACCGCTGGCCGGGGCGCACGTCGGGCACGTGCGCGTGCCAGAGGCCGTGCCGGGCGCGCAGCAGGCCGATCCGCTCCTCGCGCAGCGCCTCGCGCGGACCGTGCAGCAGCACGAGGTCGACGGCGCGGACCTGACCGACCGACACCACGACGTCGATGCCGTCGCCCACCGGGTGCGCGCCCAGGCGTGCGAGCGAGCGCGCGGGCGAGGAGGCCAGCGGCGCCGGGTCGAGGATCCGGGCGCCGGACAGCTCGACGAGCGGGTCGACCAGGCGGTCAGGACCCTCGGGCTCGTCGGGCAGGGAGGCGTGCGGGAGCGCTGTCATGGCAGGGCACATCCTCGCACTCGCGGCTGTGGGCGGCGAGAACGTTCTCCTCGCGCGTCGCGGGCGCGACCGACCCGAGGACGGAACGCCCGAGCACCACGGCGCGCCTGGCAGGCTAGGGGGATGCGTGTCGTCGTTCTCGTCAAGCAGGTGCCCGACATCGTCTCCGACCGCCGGCTCGGCGACGACCACCGCCTCGTGCGCACCGAGCGCGACGCGGTGCTCAACGAGATCGACGAGGGTGCCCTGGAGACCGCCCTGCGCGCGGGTGACGCCCTGGGGGCGACGGTGGTCGCGGTGACCATGGGTCCGCCGTCGGCGGCCGGCGTCGTGCGCAAGGCGCTGCAGGTCGGTGCGAGCCTCGGCGTGCACGTGCTGGACGACGCGCTCGCGGGGAGCGACGCCGTCGGGACCGCGCGCGTCCTGGCCGCGGCCGTCCGCCTGCTGGCGCAGGAGGAGGGCGACGGCGACGGTGGCGTCGGGCTGGTCGTCGCCGGCATGGCCGCCCTGGACGGCCTGTCCAGCGTGGTCCCCGCGCTCGTCGCCGCCGAGCTCGGCTGGCCGGTCGCGTCGTTCGCGGACTCGGTCGAGATCACGCCGGGCGACGAGAGCCAGGGCGCCGCGGTGACGGTCTCGCGCGATACCGACGCGGGGGAGGAGACGCTGCGCGCGACGCTGCCGGCCGTCGTCTCGGTGACCGACACGATCGCCTCGCTGCGGGTGCCGAGCTTCCAGACGATGCTCGCGGCGCGCAAGGCGACGCTGCGGGTGCTCACGGCCGCGGACCTCGGACTCGAGCCCGGCGAGCGTGGCGGCGTCGGCGCAGCCGGTGCGCGCGCCGTCGTGACGCAGGCCGCACCCCGGCCGCCGCGGCCGGCACCGGAGGTGGTGACGCGCGACGGCGCGGCCGCCCTGGTCGACTTCCTCGCCGCGCGCGGGCTGCTGGAGGTGGGCGCGTGAGCGCCGTCGTCGCCGCCGCGCACGGCGAGGTGCCCGGCGACCTCGCGCGGCTGGCCGCCCGGCTCGGCGACGTGCACACCGTGACCCCGGACGGGACGTCCGCCCAGGCCGCCACCGCGATCGTGACGCTCGCGCGCGAGGTGGGCGCCGACGTCGTGCTGCTGCCCGTCTCGCGCTGGGCGAGCGAGGTCGGGGCGCTCGTGGCGCACGCGCTTCGCGCCGGGATCGTGGCCGACGCGCACACGGCGCGCCGCACCCCGGACGGGGTGAGCGCGGACAAGCGGGAGCTGGGCGGGACCTGGGACGTCACGTGCGACGTGCGCGGTGCCGCGGTGGTGCTCGCGGCCCCGGTGGCCGACGACGGCGAGGTGCCCGACGTCGTCGCGCACGAGGTGGCCGTCCCGGACGCCGCCGCGGTGGGGCGCGACGTGGAGGTCCTCGCGCGCACCGAGCACGAGCGCGACGGCGTGGCGCTCGCGGACGCGGCGGCGGTGGTGGCCGGCGGTCGCGGCCTCGCCGGCGACCTCGAGCCGGTCCGCGCCCTCGCGGACGCGCTCGGCGCGGCGGTCGGCGCGACCCGCGACATCGTCGAGGAGGACTGGATCGGGCACGAGGCCATGGTCGGCCAGACCGGCACGATGATCGCGCCGCGGCTCTACATCGGGGCCGGCATCTCGGGCGCGCCGCACCACATGCTCGGCATGCGTGCCGCCGAGGTCATCGTGGCCGTCAACACCGACCCCGACGCCCCTCTCATGCAGACCGCGGACCTCGCGATCGTGGGCGACGCGGGCGAGATACTCACGCGGGCGGCCGAGCTCGTCCGCGCGCGGCGCGGCTGACCCGGCGGACCGCGTGACCCGGCGGCGGCCCACGTGGCCCGAGCTGCCCGACGGCGTGCGTCGCCTCGTCGAGGCGCGCCTGGGCCGGCCCGTGGTCGCCTGGGCGAGCCACGACTCGGGCTACTCGCCCGGACCGGCGCTCACGCTCACCGCGGCCGACGGCGAGCGGCTGTTCGTCAAGGCCGCGGACGGCGCGGTCAACCCCGACGCGCTGCGGTTCCACCGCCGCGAGGCGGTCATCGCCGGCTCGCTGCCCGCGGCGGTCCCGACGCCGCGGCTGCGCTGGGTCGAGGAGGCGGTGCTCCCGGGGGAGGACGGTCAGGGTGACGTGCCGTGGGTCGTGCTGGCGTTCGACGTCGTGGACGGCCGCCACCCCCGGGTGCCCTGGGTGCGCGCCGACGTCGACGCCGTCGCGCGCGTGTTCACGCGCCTCGCGGGCGTGACCGCGCCGGCCGGGCTGCCCGCCCTCGCCGACCGCACGGGCTTCGACGGGTGGCGCGAGCTCGCGGGCGGGACCCGCGACGCGGCCGGCCTGGCGACCTACGACCCGTGGGTGACCGCGAACCTCGAGCGGCTGGCCGTGCTCGAGGCGGGCTGGCCCGCGGCGGTCGCGGGCGAGACGCTCCTGCACCACGACGTCCGGGGCGACAACGTGCTCCTCACCCGCGACGGCGAGGCGGTTCTCGTGGACTGGCCGCACGCCGCGCGCGGCGCCGCGTTCTGCGACCTGCTCGGCTGGCTCCCGGCACTGCGCCTGGAGGGCGGACCCGCGCCCGAGGACGTGCTCGCCGACCACCCGCTCGCGCGCGCCGCGGACCCCGACGCCGTGACCGCGTTCGGCGTGGCGCTCGCGGGCTACTTCGTGGCCTCCTCGCTCGAGCCGCCCCCGCCCGGGATCCCGCACCTGCGGGCGTTCCAGCGCGCGCAGGGGCAGGTGTGCGTCGCGTGGCTCGCCGGACGGCTGCGATGAGCACGCGCTCGACGCGACCCGGACGGTGTGGGAGCGTGGCCCGATGACCTCCGCAACCGGCGAGCAGCCCCCGCGGTGGAGCGGTCAGAGCCGCCTCTACCGGATGGCGCGGCGCTTCTTCGGACCCGCGCAGCTCTCGCGGCACGACCTGGCCACGCCCGTGACCGACGTCGAGCGCGACCGTGAGCGCCGGCTGCAGTCCACGCTCGAGCGCGTGGAGCGCCCCGACGGCAGCTCCTACGTGGTGCGGCGCGAGGTGACGAACGACGCGGACACCGGCCCGACCGGCTCGACCTGCCCGTGAGCGTCTACCTCGACCACGCCGCGACCACGACGGTCCGTCCGGCCGCGCTGGCCGCCCTCGCCCGCGCTGCCGAGCGGGTGGGCAACCCGAGCTCGTTGCACGGTGCCGGCCGCGCGGCCCGCAGCACCCTCGAGGACGCCCGCGAGCGGATCGCCGCGGCCCTGGGGGCCGAGCCCGCCGAGGTCGCTCTCACCTCCGGTGGGTGCGAGGCGGACACGCTCGCGGTGGTCGGGGGGTACCTCGCCGCGCGCGCCGCGGACCCGGCTCGACGGCGGGTGGTCACCTCCGCCGTCGAGCACGCCGCGGTGCGGGGCGCGGGCCGCGCGGTGGCCGAGGTGCACGGCGGCACGCACGTCGTCGCGCCGGTCGGGCCCGACGGCGTGCTCGACGTCGCCGCGCTCGAGGCGGAGCTCGCGGCGCACGCGCGGGAGACCGCCGTCGTGAGCGTGATGGTGGCGAACAACGAGACGGGCGCGATCCAGCCGGTCGAGGCGGTCGTCGCCGCGGTCCGCCGGGAAGCGGGGAACGCCGTGCTCGTGCACGCCGACGCCGTGCAGGCCGTGGGTCACGTGCCGGTCGACTTCGGGGCGAGCGACCTGGACGCCCTCAGCCTCTCGGGGCACAAGCTCGGCGCTCCCGCGGGGATCGGCGCGCTCCTGGTCCAGCGCACCACGCCGCTCGCACCGGTGATCCACGGGTCGGGGCAGGAGCGCGGGGTGCGGTCCGGCACGGTCCCGGTGGCGCTCGCGGCCGCGCTCGCCGTCGCGATCGAGGAGGCGGTGGCCGAGCTCGAGACCGAGGCCGCGCGGCTCGCGGGCCTGCGGGACGAGCTCGAGCGCGGCGTGCGCGCGAGCGTGCCGGACGTGCGCGTCAACGCCGCCGACGCGCGGCTGCCCGGCTTCCTGCACCTCACCCTCCCGGGCGCCGACGTGGACGCGCTGCTGTTCGCGCTGGACTCCTGGGGTGTGCAGGCGTCCGCGGGGGCGGCGTGCCACGCGGGGGTGACCCAGCCGAGCGAGGTGATGCTCGCCGTCGGCGACGACGAGCGGCTAGCGCGCAGCGTGCTGCGCCTCACCCTGGGCTGGACCTCGACCGCCACCGACGTGGAGCGGGCGCTCGCGGTGCTGCCGCGCGCGGTGGAGCGGGCCCGCGCGGCGGGTGCGGTGGCCGCGCGGTACGCGGCCGGCTGAGGCGCCCTCGTCGGGCGGCTACTCCTCGCCCGCCTGCTCCTCGCCGGCCTCCTGGGCCGGCTCGTGGTGGCGCGAGAGCGCGGGCGTCCAACCCTCGCGCCGCTGCGCGACGCCGCGGGCCGCGGTGGCGAGCACGTCCGCGGCCGACCACGTGGGCACGACGCCGAGCAGGTCGCGAGCACGCGTCGTGTCGAGCACGGGCTGGCCGGCGAGCGTGTCCAGCCACTCGGGTCGGGCGCGCACGAGGTGCGCCCACCAGGCGGCGCGGTGCGTCGTCCGGGCGAGCGAGCGGGAGACCTCCACGAGGCGTGCGGCGCCGATCGCCTCGGCGACCTGCTCGCCGTCGAGCACCTCGGGGGAGGCGACGTTGAACGCGCCCGGGACCCGGCGCTCGACCGCGGAGACGAGCGCTGCCGCGACGTCGTCCGCGTGCGCGACCTGGAGCCCGAGCCCCTCGGGCCAGAGCAGCAGCGGCACCTTCTCGCCCAGCCCGACGCGCGGCAGGAACAGGCCCGCGTGCCGGCGCACGAGCTCGGCGCCGGCGGCCTCCTGCAGCGTGATCGCCGGCCGCAACCGCGTGACGACCACGCGCGGGTGGCGGTTGGAGAACTCGTCGACGAGTCGCTCGAGACCGACCTTGTCCAGGGACAGGGGCGAGTCGGCGATCCCGGTCGTCGGCCAGGTCTCGTCCCGCGGCTCGTCGCCGAACGAGGCGGCGTAGACGCTCGCGCACGAGGCCACGACGAGGTGTCGCGCGCGGGTCGCGGCGCGCAGCACGGAGCGGGTGATCGCCACGTTCGCGGCCGTGGCCGCGGTCGCCGAGCGCTCCGCCGACCACGCGAGGTGCACGACGGCGTCCGCCCCGATGGCGATGTCGGCGAGCGCGCGGGCGCCGGAGGAGTCGGGGCCGGCGACGTCGAGCCAGTGGTGCCGGACCCGGGCGACGCCCCCGAGGTCGGGCAGGCGCCCGGGACCGCGCCGCGAGACGGCGTCGACGCTGGTCACCGTCTGGCGCTGGGCGATCGCCCGCAGCAGCGCTGTCCCGATGTTGCCCGTGGCACCTACGACGACGATCCGCATGGTCCAAGCCTGGCAGATCCCGGGGGCGGGTCAGGCGTAGCGCAGCCGCAGGTCGGCGGCCGTCACCTCGTCGCCGATCCGCAGGGGGGCGACGGCGCCCTCCTCGCGCAGCGCGAGCAGCTCGGTGACCACGCGTTCGCGGACCGTCCAGGGGTCGATCGTGTTGACGTAGATCTTGGTGCCGCCCTCGAAGCCTGCGGGCACGTGGACGCGCCACTTGATCACCGCGCGCCAGGGCATCGGCGCCGCCAGCTCGGGCGGGCGGTGGTGCCACTCCTCGTTCGTGGGCACGGCCGGCCCGGTCGCGGCGTGCACGGCGTGCAGCAGGTCGGAGAACCCGCGCATCTCCTGCGGGGTGTGCTCCCACGGCAGCTGGCGGTCGGAGGTGGAGTAGACCTCGACGCCCGGGTAGCGGTGCCCGACCCCGGCGAGGGCGACGGCGTGGTCGTTCGCGGCGATCACGAGGCGGTCCCCGCGCGCGAGGTCGACGACCGCGCGCTGGTACAGCAGCGGGTCCTCGCGCAGCATGCCCGCCTCGCGCTGGAGCTGCGGACCGTTGGCGTCGATCGCGACGAGCTGCTTGTGCAGGTGCTCGAACGAGGCGCCGGCCTCGCGCAGCCAGTTCTGGAACACGGCCACGTACCGCGCCGCGGGCTGGCGCGCGTAGAGATCGGCGAGCGTGTCGACCGTGAACGCGATGAAGTCGGCGTGCTCGGCCGGCGTAAGCGTGCCCGCCGATGCGAGCTGGTCGGTGTGCGTCGCGCCGTCGACGACGTGCCGGCGCGCCACCACGAGGTCGTGCGAGCCGGCGAGGAGGTCGACCGTCGCCTCCAGCAGCGCTGCGGCGTCCCCGGCGGCGGGGGCGACCACGCCCGCGCTCGTCGCGCGGTGGTGCAGGAGGTCGCGGACGTGGGCCTCGCCCTCGGGCTCGGCCAGGTAGGCCGTGGCCCAGGCGACGGTGTCCGCGCTCGGGATGAAGCCGTGGTTGACCCGCCAGGAGGTGGTCGAGACGATCTCGAAGAGGTTGGCGAACCGGCGCACCTGCGCGACGTCGTCGAACAGGTGCGAGGCGAGGCGGCGCCGGTCGATCCGGGCGCCGTCGGGGGTGCGGACGAGTCGGGACTTCTCGGGCGTGGTCTCGAGGTAGCGGTCGGAGCAGAACGCGCACAGTCGGCTCGCGGCGCCCGGCTCGAGAGCCTCGTGCGGCACCTGAGCCCGGTCCAGCGGGCGGTGCGAACGCCCCGGCACCGACCAGACCTGTGTCCCCGTCAGGGGTCCCACCTGCATCACCGTGCCGTCCGCGAGCCGGACCAGGGGATGCGCCATGCGTCCAGGATTCCAGCGGAACCTGAGAGTTCGCGCCACGCGGCGGGGGTCCGCGGTCACAACATCGCAACGATTCACGGTTGCCCTCGTCACGAGCGAGCGGGTGCCGTTACCGAACCGTGACCGAACCTGCCGGAGGCGGCTGCCAGACCGCGACGCGCGCAGGCACGCGGTCACGCGGGCCGGGGGGCGGGCGTCCGGCCGCGACGCGCGGAGGCACCCGGGAGTCGGTTTCGACGATGTCGGAGCCGCCGGGTAGCGTCCGAGCGTGCCTCAGACATCCCCCGAACCGGTCATCCGCGCGCGCGGCCTGACGAAGACGTACGGCGCGTTCACGGCGGTCGACGCGATCGACTTCGACGTCGCGCCCGGTGAGTCCTTCGGCCTGCTGGGGCCGAACGGCGCGGGCAAGTCGACCACGATGCGCATGATCAGCGCCGTGTCGCGGCGCACCGCGGGGGAGCTCTCGGTGCTGGGTCTGGACCCGGAGACGCACGGGCCGGAGATCCGCTCGCAGCTCGGCGTGGTGCCGCAGGAGGACAACCTCGACACCGAGCTCACGGCGCGCGACAACCTCGTGCTCTACGGCCGCTACTTCGGGCTGTCGCGCGCGGTCTGCCGCGAGCGCGCCGAGGAGCTGCTCGCGTTCGCGCAGCTGCAGGACAAGGCCGGCGCCAAGGCGGACGACCTCTCGGGCGGGATGAAGCGACGCCTCACGATCGCGCGCGGGCTCATGAACACGCCGCAGATCTTCATGCTCGACGAGCCGACCACCGGCCTGGACCCGCAGGCCCGCCACGTGCTGTGGGACCGCCTGTTCCGGCTCAAGGAGCAGGGCACCACGCTCGTGATCACGACCCACTACATGGACGAGGCCGAGCAGCTGTGCGACCGGCTGATCGTCGTGGACAAGGGCTCGATCATGGCCGAGGGCTCGCCGGCGGAGCTCATCCGGCGCTACTCCTCCCGTGAGGTGCTCGAGGTCCGGTTCGGGTCGGACCGCAACGCGGCCGCCGCCGAGGAGGTCGCCGCGATCGGCCGGCTCGCCGAGCGGGTCGAGGTGCTGCCGGACCGCCTGCTCGTCTACACGCCCGACGGCGAGGGCGCGCTCGAGCGCGTCGTCGAGCGCGGGCTGCGGCCCACCACGTCGCTGGTGCGCCGCTCGAGCCTCGAGGACGTGTTCCTGCGACTGACGGGGAGGTCGCTCGTTGACTGACGACATCAGGCCGGGAGCAGGCTCGGCGACGGGAGCCCCGACGACCGGCTCGACCACCGGCTCCCCGACGACGGGCGCCCCGACGACGGGCGGCTCGCCCACGGGCGGCTCGACCACCGACCTCGACGGCGCCGCGTACGTCGAGCGCGCGAGGATCGACACCACGCGCGCCTCGGACGGCACGCGGCTGCGCGTCAACGCGCTCGGTGTCGACGAGCCCCTGGCCACCCGCACCGCCGCCGCCCTCGCCGGGGGCGTCGTCCCGCGGCGTCGCGGCTGGTGGTACGTCACCGAGTCGTTCGTCGTCCAGATGCGCCGCTACGGCGGCACGCTGCTGGTCGGCGCGATCGGCTCGCCGCTGCTGTACCTGCTCGGTCTCGGGCTCGGCCTCGCGGCGGTCATCGACGCCACGGTGGCCGACGGCGCGAACGGCCCGGTCGACTACGTGACGTTCGTGGCCCCCGCGCTCCTCGTCACGGCGGGCGTGAGCGTCACGCAGGAGGAGTTCACCTACACCGTGATGGGGGGCTTCAAGTGGCACAAGACGTTCTTCGCGATCAACGCCTCCCCGGTCTCCCCGCGCCAGCTGCTGGGCGGCATGGTGCTCGCGGTGACCTTCCGGATCCTGCTCGTCACAGGGGTGTACTACCTGGCCATCGTGCTCTTCGGGGCGGTGGACCGGCCCCTGCTCGGGGCACTCACGGTGCTCACCGGTGCGCTCGCGGCGCTCGCGTTCGGGCTGCCGCTGCTCGCGTACTCCGCCTCGCTCACCGAGGACAAGGGCCAGTTCGCGCTCGTCCAGCGGTTCATCTTCATGCCGCTGTTCCTCTTCTCCGGCACGTTCTACCCGCTGACCACCCTGCCGGTGTACCTGCAGTGGATCGGCTGGATCTCGCCCGTGTGGCACGGGGCCGAGTTGGGGCGTGTGCTGTCCTACGGCGCGCCGACGCCGGGCAGGCTCGTCGTCGTGCACGTCGGTGTGCTGGTGGCGCTCGCCGTCGTGGGCGGCACGATCGCCGGACGCACGTTCACGAGGAGGCTGCGGTGAGCGGGGGAGCGGACGTGACGCAGGTGAGGGTCGGGGAGAGCGCGGCTCCGCCGTCGCGCACCGGCTGGCGCGCGGTGCGCGCGCTGTACTCGGGCAACGCCCGCATCGTGGTGATCCGCGGGCTGCTGGCGACCAGGACCAGCAACTGGGTCGTCGTGGTGTCGGGCTTCTTCGAGCCCGTGTTCTTCCTTCTCGCGATGGGCGTGGGGCTCGGCACCTACATCGGTGACGTCGAGCTGCCGGGCGGTGAGCAGGTCTCGTACGCGGCGTTCATCGCGCCCGCGCTGCTCGCGGTGTCCGCCATGAACGGGGCGGTCTACGACTCGACGTGGAACGTGTTCTTCAAGTTGCGGTTCGCGAAGCTCTACCAGACGATGCTGACCACGCGGCTCGGACCGCTGGACGTCGCGCTCGGCGAGATCTGCTACGCGCTGCTGCGCGGGGTGGCGTACGCGGCCGGCTTCCTCGTCGTGATGCAGCTCATGGGGCTCAACGGGTCGTGGACGGCGCTCGCGGCGCTGCCCGCCGTCGTGCTCATCGCGTTCGCGTTCGCGAGCGTCGGGATGGCGGTGACGAGCTACATGAAGACCTTCCAGCAGATGGACTGGATCAACTTCGTCATGCTCCCGATGTTCCTGTTCTCGGCCACGTTCTACCCGATCACGGTGTACCCCGAGGCGATCCAGTGGCTCATCAAGGTGCTGCCGCTGTGGCATGCCGTGGAGCTCGTGCGCGGCCTGACGCTGGGCGTCGCGGACACGATGACCCTGGTGCACGTCGGCTACTTCCTCGTCATGATCGGGCTCGGGCTCGTCTTCGCGACCTCCCGGCTGCGGGCCCTGTTCCAGGACTGAGGGGCAGTGGTGGGGCGGGTTCGTAGAATCGACCCCGTTCCGGAGGTCGCGGTGACGTGCCGAGCGTGCCCGACGCTCCCTCCCCGACCCGTCTGGAGGACCCCGTGCGCGTGCTCGCAGCACTGTCCGGCGGCGTCGACTCCGCCGTCGCCGCCGCGCGCGCCGTCGACGCCGGCCACGAGGTGGTCGGGGTGCACATGGCGCTGAGCCGCAGCCGTGCGCAGCACCGCAGCGGCAGCCGCGGCTGCTGCTCCATCGAGGACGCCTCGGACGCACGCCGCGCCGCCGACGTGCTCGGCATCCCGTACTACGTCTGGGACCTGTCGGCGGAGTTCACCGAGACGGTCGTCGCGGACTTCGTCGCCGAGTACGCCGCCGGGCGCACCCCCAACCCGTGCGTGCGCTGCAACGAGCACATCAAGTTCGCCGCGCTCCTGGACCGCGGCCTCGCGCTCGGTTTCGACGCCGTCGCGACCGGCCACTACGCACGCCTCGTCGAGGGCGCCGCGGGGCCGCAGCTGCACCGCGCCGTCGACGCGGCGAAGGACCAGTCCTACGTCCTGGCCGTCATGGGCCCCGACCGGCTCGCCCGCGCGCTGTTCCCGCTCGGCGACGCGCCCAGCAAGGACGCCGTGCGTGCCGAGGCCGCCGCCCGCGGGCTCTCCGTGAGCGCCAAGCCCGACTCCTACGACATCTGCTTCGTGGCCGACGGCGACACCCAGGGCTTCCTGCGGGCGCACCTGGGCTCGCGCCCGGGTGAGGTGGTCGACGCCGGCGGGACGGTCCTGGGGACCCACGACGGCGCCTACGCCTACACGGTCGGCCAGCGCAAGGGTCTCGGCCTGGACCGGCCGGCCCCCGACGGCCGACCGCGCTACGTGCTCGGCGTCGACACGGCCGCCAACCGCGTCGTCGTGGGGCCCTCGGAGCTGCTGTCCGTGCGCGTCGTCGTGGGGCACGCCGTCGTCTGGCTCGCCTCGGACGTGCCCTGCGCGGCGCCCACGCGCGTCCTCGTGCAGGTGCGTGCGCACGGCGAGGCGGTCCCCGCGCTCGTGGTGCGCGACGGCGAGCGCCTGCTCGTGCGCCTCGACGCGCCCCTGCGTGGGCTCGCCCCGGGGCAGTCGCTCGTGGTCTACGGCGCGGGCCCGGACGGTGCCGCCTCGGCCGACGACGCGACCGATGCCGGTCCCGACCCCTCGGACCGGGTCCTGGGTCAGGCCACGATCGCGGTGGCCGGCTCGGGGGCGGCGAGCGAGGTCGAGCGGGGCCTGGGCGTCGGGGCGCCGGCATGAGCGACGCCGTCGCGATCGCCGGTCCGTCGGGCTGGCCGGGGGAGGACGCCTACGCGGCCCACCTCGCCGCGCTCGACGTGCTCGCGGACCCGCCCAGCGGCGTGGCCGGCGTCCCGGGGCTGCTCGCGCTGCCGAACCGGGGGCCGTGGGCGCAGCCTGCGGGCCGCGCGCTCGCGCTCGCCGAGAGCATGCCCGCGAGCCTCGAGCCCCACGGGTGGCGGCTGGCCCTCGTGCCGGGCGCGGACCAGCAGCTCGCGCGGCGCTACCTGCGCGCCGACGTCGAGGCGCTCGCGCTCGCCTCGGCAGGCTGGCAGGGCCCCGTGACGCTGCCGGTGCTCGGCCCGTTCTCCCTCGCCGCCGTGCTCTGGCTGCCGGTGGGGGAGCGGGTGGTGGGCGACGCCGCGGCCCTGGCCGACCTCGTGAGCTCCCTCGCGCTGGGGATCGAGCGGCACGTCGCCGAGGTGAGCGCCGCGCGTGAGGTGGTCGCGGGGTCGGACGACCCGGGCGCCGGGGCCGAGGTCGTGCTGCACGAGCCGTTCATGCCGGCGATCCTCGCGGGCTCGGTCCCCTCGTTCTCGGGCATGAGTCGCCTGCGCGCGATCGCGCCCGAGGTCGTGGCGGACACGCTCACGCGCGGGTTCGCGGCCCTTCCGGGGACGCGCGTCGTCGTCCAGGTCGTGCCCGACCCGGACGTCATCAGCGCCGTCGGCGCCGCGCGGCCGTTCGCGCTGCAGCTCGACACCGCGCGGCTCGACGCGCGCGGCTGGGACGCGCTCGCCGAGCAGGTGGAGGCCGGGGTCCAGGTGCGCCACGCCGTCGTGCCGCACGCCCGCGCCGACGAGCGGGCCGATCCCGGCGCCGTCGCACGCTCGGTGCTCGAGCCGTGGCGCGCGACCGGGCTCACGACGGCGGACCAGCCCGTCGTGGTCCTGCCGCGTCCCGGGCTCTCGGAGGTGACGCCCGGTGCCGCCGCGGCCACGCTGCGCGCGACCGCCCGCGCGGCGCTCTCGCTCGGGGAGCTGCTCGCCTCCTGAACGGGCTTCCCCGGGGTCCGAGCGGCACGATGCACGGCGATCGCGGGACTGCGACGGCGTGCGCTCCCGGCTGGGGACCGATCTGGCCGGGTTCGCGGCGGTGGCGCTGCGCCATGCGACGGGGGTGGCCCACCGCGGCCACGACTTCCAGCACATCGCAGTGGCCACGGGTCTGGACGTGGTCGATCTGCGCTGGATCGCAGCGGCGGGGATGTCGCAGGCTCGGGTCACAATGGCCCCATGACGAGCCAGCCCACCGTCCCCGCCGACCCCACGCCGCCGGAGGCCCGGCAGCGCTGGGAGGCGCTCGCGGAGGAGATCCGGGCCGCCCGGGCCGCCTACTACGAGGACGACGCGCCGACGATCAGCGATGCGGAGTTCGACGCGATGATGCGCGAGCTCATCTCCCTCGAGCAGGACTTTCCGGCCCTGCGCTCCCCGGACTCCCCGACCCAGGTGGTGGGCGGCGCGCCGTCGGCGACGTTCTCGGCCGTGCGTCACCTCGAACCGATGTACTCGCTCGAGAACGCGTTCTCCGCCGAGGAGATCGCCGCCTGGTACGACCGGGCGCTGCGCGTGCTCGAGGCGCCACCCCGGCTCCTGACCGAGCTCAAGATCGACGGCCTCGCCATCGCGCTCACCTACGAGCGCGGGCGCCTGGTCCGTGCCGCTACGCGCGGTGACGGTGTGACGGGCGAGGACGTGACCGCGAACGTGCGCACCATCGGCTCGATCCCGCACGAGCTCGCGGGTGATCCGCACGCCCATCCCGCGGTGGTGGAGGTGCGCGGGGAGATCTTCTTCCCGGTCGAGGGCTTCGCGGCGGTGAACGAGGCGCAGGTCGCCGCCGGCAAGGCTCCCTTCGCGAACCCGCGTAACGCTGCGGCGGGATCGCTGCGCCAGAAGGACCCGGCCGTGACGGCCTCCCGACCGCTCGACATGTACGTGCACGGGCTCGGGGCGCTGGACTGGGGCGTCGCGGACCCGGGCGAGGACGCGCCGGACTCGCTCTCGGGGACCTACCGGCTCCTGGCGTCGTGGGGCCTGCCGATCTCGCCGTACACCGAGCCGGCGCACGACCTGGCCGACGTCTCGCGCCGGATCGAGCAGGTCGGCGAGGACCGGCACGGGTTCCGCCACGAGATCGACGGCCTCGTGATCAAGGTCGACGCGTTCGCCGACCAGCGCCGGCTCGGGTTCACCTCCCGCACTCCACGCTGGGCGATCGCGTTCAAGTACCCGCCCGAGGAGGTGTACACCAGGCTCCTCGCCATCGAGGTCGGGATCGGGCGCACGGGCCGCGCCACGCCGTTCGGCGTGATGGAGCCGGTCCTCGTCTCGGGGTCGACCGTGCGCCAGGCCACGCTGCACAACCAGGACGTCGTCCGGGCGAAGGGGGTTCGGCCCGGGGACATGGTCGTGCTGCGCAAGGCGGGCGACGTGATCCCCGAGATCCTCGGCCCGGCGCCCGCCGCGCCGGACGACGACTACCCGCGCACGGACTGGCAGATGCCGACGAGCTGCCCGGTGTGCGGCACCGAGCTGCGTCCGATGAAGGAGGGCGACGTCGATCTGCGCTGTCCCAACGCCGAGACCTGCGCCGCCCAGGTGCGGGGCCGGCTGGGGCACATCGGCTCGCGCGGCGGGCTGGACATCGAGGTTCTCGGAGAGGTCACCGCGGCCGCGCTCACCCAGCCGGAGTCTCCGGCGCAGCCACCCCTGCACAACGAGGCCGACCTGTTCGCGCTCGTCGGATACCCCGCGGACGCGGACGAGGAGACCCGCAGCCGGGTCCGGGAGCGCAGCCTCGACACGCTCATGCCCGTCGTGGCGATCGTGCGGGACCCGGAGACCGGGCTTCCGCGTCGGGAAGAGTCCGGGGAGGTCCGCGTCCGCACGCCGTTCCGCCGGAAGGTGACGTACTCGAAGGCGCGGCGCGCGCAGGCGGAGGCCGCCGGCGAGGCCCTGCCCGAGTTCGTCCCGTCGGCGGCTGCGCTCACCCTGCTCGACGAGCTGGACCGAGCCAAGACGAAGGACCTGTGGCGTGTGCTCGTCTCGCTCAACATCCGCCACGTGGGACCGGTGGCGGCCCGCGCGCTCGCCGCGCACTTCGGCTCGCTCACGGCCATGCGTGCGGCCAGCCAGGAGGAGCTGGCCGCGGTCGACGGCGTGGGTCCCGTGATCGCGGCCTCGTTCCGGGAGTGGTTCGAGGTTCCCTGGCACGAGCAGATCGTCCGGAACTGGGAACGCGACGGCGTGCGGACCGCGACACCGGGCCACCCCGGGCCGGGCGCGGGTGCCGCGCCGGGGGAGGGCGGCATCCTCGCCGGGCTCACCGTCGTGGTGACCGGGGCCGTGGAGGGGTACTCGCGCGACGAGGCCAAGGAGGCGATCCTGGCCCGTGGCGGGAAGGCGGCCGGCTCGGTGTCGAAGCGGACCGACGTCGTGGTGCTCGGCCCCGGCGCGGGGTCGAAGGAGGCCAAGGCGCGGGAGCTCGGCCTGCCGATCCTCGACCAGTCGGCGTTCGGGGACCTCCTGGCACGGGGCCGGGACGCCATCCCGGGTCCTGTCGAGGAGGCGGACGCCGAGCAGGACGAGTCCGCGACGCCGAAGAGTGCCGACAAGGCGGTCGCGGACGACGCGGCCGCGGACGAACCCGCGGCGGACGACGCCTGAGGGGGGCCGGTCGCGTCGCGCACCACGGCGCGTCCCTGGCGTCCTCCTGAGGGTGAGGCACGTCACCCACCCTGCGGTCGCTGCACATTTGCAGTGGGTGCAATAATCTCCAGGTGCCCACGCTCCGCGCCCGCAAGAAGGCCGCCCGTCACGACGCCTTCGTCGACGCCGCACGTCGCCTCGTGCGGGAGCGCGGCCTCGACGGGGTCACGGTGGAGGACGTCTGCGACGTCGTCGGCGTGTCACCCCGGACGTTCTTCAACTACTTCGCCACGAAGGAGGACGCCGTGCTCGGCGTCCCGGTCGACACCGCCATCGGCGCCCCGCAGACGCGCGAGGCCTTCGCGGCCGGCGGCCCGACCGGCGACCTGCTCGAGGACTGCGGCCGGCTGGTCGCCGAGATCCTCGCGCAGGACGAGGAGGGTCGCGACGAGCTGGCCGAGCTGCTCGAGCTCGTGCACTCCGAGCCCAAGCTGCTCGTGCGGCACCTCGCCTGGATGGAGACCCAGCGCCGCGCCCTGCAGGACCTGATCACCCGGCGCGAGGAGGTGCGTCCCAGCGGCGTGGACCCCGTCGTCACCGCGACCACGGTCGTGGCCATGTTCCGCGCCGCGGTCCTCACCTGGCGTGGCGACGCGACGCCGGGCCACCACGCGCCCGGCGACCCCCCGCCCGACGCGACTCCCGCGACCGAGGCGGGCTCCGCCGTCGTGCGCTGCGCGCCCCACCACGCCCCGGGCGTCTTCGGCAGTCCCGAGGACGCCGTCACCCACGTGCTCGCCCAGGTCCGGCGCCTGGCGGGCGGCACCATCCACCAGCAGGAAGCACAGGGAGCACCATGACCGAGCCGACTCCGGCGCTCGTCGAGCACGACGCGGGCCGAGCGCCCGTCGTCCTCACCCAGCGCACGATCTGGATCATCTTCGGCGCCCTGATGGCGTCGATGTTCCTCTCCTCGCTCGACCAGTCGATCGTTGGCACCGCGATGCCCACGATCGTCGGCGAGCTCGACGGCGTGGAGCACCAGGGCTGGCTGATCACCGCCTACATCCTCGCGATCGCCGTCGTGATGCCGCTCTACGGCAAGGTCGGCGACGTCGTCGGGCGGCGGTGGCCGTTCCTCGTCGCGATCGCGCTCTTCACGATCGGGTCCGCGGGCTCGGGCTTCGCGCAGACGTTCCCCGAGCTCGTCGCCTGGCGCGGTGTGCAGGGGCTCGGCGGCGGTGGCCTCATCATCCTGTCGCAGGCGATCATCGCCGACATCGTCCCGGCCCGCGAGCGCGGCAAGTACATGGGTCCGATGGGCGCCCTGTTCGGCATCTCCGCCGTCGTGGGCCCGCTGCTCGGTGGCTGGTTCACCGAGGGTCCGGGGTGGCGCTGGTCGTTCTGGGTCAACGTGCCGGTCGGGATCGCCGCGATCGTCGTGTCTTGGTTCGCGCTCAAGCTTCCCAGCCACAAGGACTCCAAGCCGTTCGACTACCTCGGCGCCATCCTCGTGGTGCTCGCGACCTCCGGAATCGTGCTCGTGACGAGCTGGGAGTCGCTGGTCGGCGGCTCCGGCTACGACTGGAGCGACGGCCGCCTCATCGGGCTCGTCGTCGCCACCGCGGTCGCGATCGCGCTGTTCATCGTGGTCGAGCTGCGCGCGACCGACCCGCTCATCCCGCTGCGGCTCTTCCGCAACTCGACGTTCACGGTCGCCACGATCATCGGCCTCGTGATGGGCATGGGCATGTTCTCGGCGCTCGCGTTCCTGCCGACGTTCCTGCAGATGTCCACCGGCGCGGGGGTGACCGAGTCCGGCTTCCTCATGCTGCCGATGATGGTCGGCGTCATGCTCACCGCCATCGGCTCGGGCCTCGCGATCACGAAGACCGGGCGCTACAAGCTGTTCCCGATCGTCGGCCTCGCGATCACGGCCGCCGGCATGGTGTGGCTCACCACGATCACCGGTGACATGTCGATGGTGCTGTTCGGCGCCATGATCTTCGTCCTCGGCGTCGGGCTCGGCCTCACGATGCAGACGATCGTGCTCGCCGTGCAGAACTCGGTGGACCCGCACGAGATCGGCGTCGCGACGAGCTCGAACAACTTCTTCCGCGAGATCGGCGCCGCGGTCGGCACCGCGCTCTTCTCGACGATCTTCACCACGAAGCTCACGTCGAACCTGCTCGCGGTGCTGCCCGCCGGTCAGGACGGGGGCGACAGCGCGGGGTCGCTCACGCCGTCGGCGGTCGCGCAGCTGCCGGAGCCGCTGCACACCCAGATCGTCGACGCGTACACGAACGCCCTCGCGCCGAGCTTCTGGTACCTCGTGCCGCTCGTGCTCGTCGGGCTGGTCGCGGCCCTGTTCCTCAAGGAGGTCAAGCTCTCCGACACCGCAGGCATGGTGGCGCGCGGGGAGGCGGTCGCGGCGCACTGACGCCCTGGCGCTGGACGGCGGGCACCCCGCGGCGTCGCCCGATGCGGGAACCACCCGCCGGAGCCCGCCGAATCAGTCGCGCGCGAGGGCGCGGGCCATACTGCGGAGATGATCTCTCCCGACCTGGCCCGCGCCCTCGCCGCGTCCGGACTGCGCTGGACGCCGCGGTCCGGGGACGTGTTTATGATCCCGGGGGGCGAGCTCGACGGCGAGACGTTCGTCGTCTCCGAGCTCACCATCGAGCCGCGCGAGTACCTCAGCGGGACGATCCTCGCCTTCAACGGCACCACCGAGTGGGCGCTGGACTCCGCGGCCGTCGAGGACACGCTCTGGCTCCCGCGCGAGGACCAGCTGCGCGAGGCGCTCGACCACCAGTTCATCTCGCTCGAGCGCGACGCGGGGGAGTACCTCGTGCGCACCGCGAGTGCGCTCGGCAGCGGCTCCTACCGTGCGCCCTCCGCGCCCGACGCCTACGCCGAGGCCTTGCTGGCGCTGCTGCGGCGGAACGAGACGCCGTGACCGACGCGACGGACGCCCCGCGGATCGACCTCAACGCCGACCTGGGCGAGGGCGCCGGCGACGACGAGGCGATCCTCGACGTCGTGACGAGCGCGTCGATCGCGTGCGGCGGGCACGCGGGCGACGCCGTCTCGATGCGACTGGCGCTCACCCGCGCGCGCGAGCGCGGGGTCGCCGTCGGGGCCCACCCGTCCTACGTCGACCGCGAGCACTTCGGCCGACGCAGCCTCGACGTCGAGGCCCGGGTCCTGCAGGCGCAGCTCACCGACCAGGTGCGCGCGCTCGCGGACGCCGCGGCGGACGTCGGCACGACGGTGCGGTACGTCAAGCCGCACGGCGCGCTGTACAACACCGCGATGGTCGACCCGGCGGTCGCCGACGTCGTCCTCGCGGTCGCCGCGACCGCGCTCGCGGCGCCCCTGCCCGTGTTCGCCCTGCCCGGGTCGGTGCTGGCACGACGGGCGACGGCCGCGGGGGTGGGCGTCGCCGTCGTGCCCGAGGCGTTCGCCGACCGCGCGGCCCGGGCCGACGGCACGCTCGTGCCGCGCGGTGAACCGGGCGCCGTGCTGACCGAGCCCGAGGAGGTGCGTGCCCGCGTGGCCGGCCTCGCCGCGCACGCGCGCACCGTCTGCGTGCACGGCGACACCCCGGGCGCGCTGACACTCGCGCGGGCGGCGCGGACCGGGCTCGAGGCGGCGGGCTTTCGCCTCGAGCCGGTGCTCGACGCCTCGTGACCGCTGCGACCGGGCCCACCGGCCAGGGCGATCCAGGCGGGCCGACGGCGCCTCCCGGACCCTCGGCGCCCGCTGGGGACGCGACTCCCGCGGGGGCCGGGGCGTGCGGCGGGGTCATCGCGCGCACCGAGGGCACCGGACGCCCGCGGGTGCGCCCCTACGGCGAGGCTGCCCTGCTCGTCGACGTGCCCACGGCCGCGCACGCGCGTGCGCTCGGCGCGCTCGCGCGCGAGCTGCCCGACGTCGAGGACGTCGTCCCCGCGGCGTCGTCCCTGCTCGTGCGGGTCGCCCTGCCCGAGGCCACCGCACTCGTCGCGGCGCGACTCGCCGCGCTCGGCACGCCCGCGCCCGAGAGCGGCACGCCGGGGCGGCACGTCGAGATCCCGGTGACGTACGACGGCGAGGACCTCCCCGCGCTGGCGGCGCACCTCGGGCTGAGCGTGGGCGAGGTCGTGGCGCGGCACAGCGCGCCGCGCTACACGGCGGCGTTCGCGGGCTTCGCGCCCGGCTTCGTCTACCTCGAGGGCGTGCCCGTCGAGCTCGTGGTCCCCCGGCGGTCCGAGCCGCGAAAGCGCGTCCCGCGCGGCGCCGTGGCGCTGGCGGCCGGCTACACCGCCGTCTACCCGCGCGAGAGCCCGGGCGGCTGGCACCTGCTCGGTCGCACCGAGGTGACGCTGTTCGACCCGACCCGCGCGGAGCCGGCCCTCGTCCGCCCGGGTGACACCGTGTCCTTCGTGCCGGACGCGGTGCCCCGCTCGGCGGCGGCCCTGCCGGTGGACTCGGCGGACGGTTCGGCGGGCAGTTCGTCGGGCGGCGCCGTGGCCCACCGAGGCGCGCCTCCGGCGACGAAGAGCGGCCCGGTGGCGGTCTGCCCGGACCCGACCCGTGGCAGGTCGACGGCAGGTGGCAGGTCGACGGCAGTCGAGGTGCTCGCGCCCGGGCCGCTCACGATCGTGACCGACCTCGGCCGCGCGGGCCGGGCCGACGTGGGCGTCGCGCCGTCGGGCGCCTTCGACGTCGACGCGCACCGCACCGCCAACGCGCTCGTGGGCAACGACGAGGGCGCCGCGACGCTCGAGGTCCTGCTGGGCCCGCTGGTGCTCAGGGCCGACGGCGCGGTCGTGCTCGCCGTCGTCGGTCCGGCGGTGCCGGTGCGGGTGAACGGGCTCGCCGTCGAGAGCGGACGCGCGATCGTGGTGCCCGCCGGCACTCGCCTGGAGGTCGGACCCGCCTCCGCGGGCCTGCGCTGCTGGGTGGCGGTCGCTGGGGGCTGGGACGTCCCGCCGGTGGTCGGCTCGCGTGCTCGCGACACCCTCGCCGGGCTCGGACCCGAGCCGCTCGCAGCGGGGACCGTGCTGACAGTGGGTCGCGCCCACCGTGCGCACCGCCACGTCGGCTGCGACTCGCGCACCGCGGCCCGGGGCACCGCGCGCACCGGTGCCGGTGCCGATGCCGGTGTCGGTGCCGGTGTCGGTGCCGATGCCGGTGCCGGTGCCCATCGCAGTGCGGATGCCGGTGCTGTCCCAAAGAGCGGCACAAGCGTCCGACCCGCGGGCGACTCGAGGGCGGGAGCTCCCGAGCCCACGCGGCGCACGCCGGACGCGGCAGCGCCGCCCGGCCGCGTCGCGGAGCTGCCCGTGCTCCCGCCGCCGCGACCGGAGCTGCTGGCGCCGGGCGCCTGGGACGCGATGCTCGACTCCGCGTACATCGTGAGTCACGAGGCCAACCGCGTCGCCGTCCGCCTCGACGGGCCGGCCGTCGCGACGCGCGCCCCGGCCGATCTGCCCTCCCAAGGGCTCGTGGCCGGCGCGGTGCAGGTCCCGCCGTCGGGGCGGCCGGTCGTGTTCGGACCAGATCACCCGCTCACCGGCGGCTACCCGGTCGCGGCCGTGCTCACCTCGGCGGGTCTCGCCCGCCTGGCACAGCTGCGACCCGGTGCGGCCGTGCGGTTCGTCACCGCGCCGGCCGGTGACAACCCTGCGGGTGACAGCCCTGCGTGGGGCTCGTGATCGGCTGGTTCCTGCACCGCCGTCGCATCCGCCGTCGCATCCGCCGTCTCGCCGTCAAGCGCTGACCGGCGCACGAGCGCCGAGGGCCCGGGAGATCCCGGGCCCTCGGCGCTGAGTCGTGCGTGGGAGTCGATCGGGGGGCGGGTGCGGCGACCACCGGCCGATCACCGACCGACCACCGGCCGCCTGCGGCCCCGACCGCGACGCGCGACCGTCCCCGAACGCGTCAGACGGTCGGCGCGGCCTTCGTGGGCTGCTCCATGTCGTCCGGGACGGTGCCGCCGTCGGCCAGGACACGCGCCTCCTCGGCCTGCACCATGAGCGGCGGCGCCGCGGCGATGACGGAGGGGTCCTTCGGCCGACCCGGCAGCAGGACGTTGAAGAACAGGTTGAGCAGCACCGAGACGATCGCCGCCGCCGAGATGCCCGAGTGCGCGATCGTGACGAACCACGTGGGGAACTGGTCCCAGAACGTCGGCACCACCACGGGGATCACGCCGAACGCGAGCGCGACGGCGACGATCACGAGGTTGTTGTTGCCCTGGTAGTCCACCTTCGACAGCGTCCGGACGCCGCTCGCCGCGACCGTCCCGAACAGCACGATGCCGGCGCCCCCGAGGACCGGGCCGGGGATGAGGTTGACCACCCCGGCCAGCACTGGCGACAGCCCCAGCAGCAGGAGCACGGCACCACCCGCGGCCACGGCGAACCGGCTCTTGATGCCGGTCAGCGCGACGAGCCCGACGTTCTGGGCGAACGCGGTCGCGGGGAAGGTGTTGAACACCGGGGCGACGGCGGAGGACAGCATGTCGGCCCGCAGGCCGTCGGCCACGCGTCGGGAGTCGACCTTCGTCCCGACGACCTCGCCGACGGCGAGGATGTCCGCCGTCGTCTCGACCATGATGACGAGCACGACGATCGTCATGGAGATGATCGCCCCGACCTCGAACATCGGCATGCCGAACGCGAAGGGCGTGGGGAAGCCGAGGATCGACGCGTCGCCGAGCGCCGAGAACGACGAGCGCCCGATGATCAGCGCCGCGACCGTGCCGACCACGAGGCCGAGCAGCACCGCGAGCCGCGACGTCGCCTTGATCTTCGCCAGGACAAGCACGACGGCGAGCGTGAACATCGCGAGGCCGATGTCCCGCAGGTTGCCGAAGCTCTCGTTCGGGACCCGCTCGCCGTCGACCGTGATCATCTCCTGACCGGTGATCCACCGCGCCGCGACCGGCATGAGCGAGAGCCCGATCACGGTGATGATCGTGCCCGTGACCACGGGCGGGAAGAACCGCACGATCCGGGCGAAGAACGGTGCGATCACGAAGCCGACGACCGCCGCGACGACGATCGCGCCGTACACGTGCCGCAGCCCCTCGGTCCCACCGCCGGTGCTGCCGATGATCGCGGTCATCGTGGAGACGGCCGCGAAGGAGATCCCCTGGACGAGCGGGAGCTGCGCGCCGAGGAACGGGACGCCGAGCGTCTGCAGGATCGTGGCGGCCCCGGACAGGAACAGGCCGCTCGCCACGAGCAGGGTGAGCTCGGGGCCCGAGAGCCCCGCCGCGCCGCCGATGATGAGCGGGACGGAGATCACCCCGCCGAACATGGCGAGGATGTGCTGGAGGCCGTAGCCGAGCGTCCTGCCCGGGCTCAGCCGTTCGTCCTCAGGCCGCACGGTGGCGGCCGGGGTGGTGGTGGTCATGCTCAGCTCCCTCGGTAGGTGGTGAAGGCGAAAGGGCTCAGGAGGACGGGCAGGTGCCAGTGCTGACCCGGGTCGCCGTCGATCCGGACGTGGAGGGTGATGCGCGGGTGCACGTGGTCGACGCCGAGCGCGTCGTAGTGCGCGCCCGTCTCGAGGCGCAGCTCGTAGACCCCGGCGGGCAGGAGGTCGGGACCGAGCCGCTCGACGCGGCCGTCGCCGTCGGTCGCCGCCTCGGCGATCGGGCCGTCGGGGCCGAGGAGCACGACGGCGACGCCCGCCACGGGACGTCCCGTCGCCGCGTCGAGCACGTGCGTCGTGACGTGGGAGCGCGTCATGCGAACGCTCCCGCCAGGCGCAGCCGGGTGATCTCGCGCAGCTGGTCGGCGACCTCGGCGACCTCGGTGGCCGGGTCGTTCGTGAGTCGGCGCTCGAGCTCGTTGAGGATCTCCCGAGGGCTGCGGCCCGCCGCGCGGATGAGGAAGATGCGCCCGAAGCGCTCCTCGTAGGCACGGTTGCCCGTGGCGACCCGCTCGCGCACCGTGTCCGGGGCCGTGCCGACCGCGGCCTGCTCGCGGCGCGAGTGGTCGGCCGCGGCGCCCGACCCGTGCGGCCGCTCGCCGATCCGGGGGTGGTCGGCCAGCGCGGCGTCGACCTCGGGCTGCGCCCAGTGCTCGGCGAGGGAGTCCGCGGCGGCGAGCAGCGCGGCGACGTCGGGGTAGGGGCGCCGTGCGACGACGGCGGACGCCCAGGTGGGCACCGCGGCCGCGGTGAGCACGAGGGCTGTGGCGCCGTCGCCGTCGAGCGCGTTGAACTCGTCGATCGTCATGGTCTCCCGTTCGGTCGGCCGGCACCTGACGTCGTTAAGTTATGGGTTAAGGCGACGGTGCCGGTTTCTGCCGTGTAACCAGTGCGTTAAAGCACCGGTGAACACGTTTGCCACAATGACGCGTGCCTTCCGCCTCCCCGCCTGCCCCGTCCCACCACCCCGTCGCGCCCGATCTCGTGGTCCGCGCCCGACGCGCCCTCGTCGAGGGTCGCTGGACCTCCGCCGCGATCCACGTCGCAGGCGGCCGCATCGTGGCGGTGCTGCCCTGGGCTCCCGCGCAGGATCCAGCGGCCGATCCAGCGGCGGATCCAGCGGCGCACCCGGCGGAGCTCCCGGAGGGGGACGCGGCGAAGGCGAGACGACCCGGCGCGCCCGGGGTTCGGGTGGTCGACGTCCCCGACGACGCGGTGCTCCTGCCCGGCCTCGTGGACAGCCACGTGCACGTCAACGACCCGGGCCGCAGCGAGTGGGAGGGTTTCGCGACGGCGCTGCGCGCCGCCGCGGCGGGCGGCGTGACGACGATCGTCGACATGCCGCTCAACTCGCTGCCCCCGACGATCTCGCCGGACGCGCTCGCAGTGAAGGTGGCCGCCGTCGGGCGTCCGCTCGTGGACGTCGGCTTCTGGGGTGGTGCGGTGCCCGAGAGCCTCGGCCACCTGCGCGCGCTGCGGGACGCGGGTGTGCTCGGCGTGAAGGCGTTCACCTCGCCGTCGGGCGTGCCCGAGTTCCCGCACCTGGACGAGGCCGAGGTCGACGCGCTCATGGCCGAGTGCGGGCAGCTGGACCTGCTCGCCGTCGTGCACGCCGAGGACCCGGCGCACCTGGCCGGCGACGGCGCGCTCGGCGTGGCCTACGAGCCGTTCCTGCGCTCGCGGCCGCCGCGCGCCGAGGCCTCCGCGATCGCCCGCGTGCTCGCGGCCGCGGAGCGACACGGCGCTCGGGTGCACGTGCTGCACCTGTCCGACGCGGCGTCGCTGCCGCTCGTGCGGGCGGCGCGCGAGCGCGGGGTGCGGGTCACGGTGGAGACCTGCCCGCACTACCTCTCCTTCGACGCGGCGCAGATCCCCGACGGCGCCACCGAGTTCAAGTGCTGCCCGCCGATCCGCGACGCGGCGAACCGCGACGCGCTGTGGGCGGCGGTGGCGAGCGGGGAGATCGACGCGGTGGTGTCCGACCACTCGCCGTCGACCCCCGACCTCAAGCGGCGCGGCGGCGGCGACTTCGGCCTCGCGTGGGGCGGCATCTCCTCGCTCCAGGTGGCGTTCGCGGCGACGTGGACCGCGGCCCGGGCGCGGGGGATCGACCTCGCGACGGTCGTGGCCCGGTGCGCGTCCGGGCCTGCGCGCATCGCCGGACTGCCCGACGTCGGCGCGATCGAGGTCGGCGCGCGCGCCCACCTCGTCGAGCTGGCGCCGGAGGAGACCTGGCGGGTCGACGCGGCACGCCTGCAGCACCGCAACGCGGTGTCGGCCTACCACGGTGCGCAGCTCGCGGGCGTCGTCCGGCGCACGTGGGTGGCGGGCGAGGTGGTCTACGACGCGGGCGCGCCCGACCCCTTCAGCGGGGCTCGACCGGGCCGACTGCGCGGCGTCGCCGTTACGAGTGTGTAAACCTATGGCTTAACACCGGCGGCGGCGCCTCGTCCGCACCTAGCCTGGCGGGACCGGCCGCAGCGCCCGTCCCGGCACCGGCCGGCACACCGCCCGACATGGGCCTGACATGGGCCCGACGTACCGCGTGTGGAGCGACGGGACGACCGCGACCGGCGCACGCACCACCCGCAGAACGCCGGCTGAACCACCGGCGCAACCACCCGGTCGACGACACGAACGAAGAGGAAGGCGCGCGTGGAGGTCCTACAGCCCGGAACGGGTCCGGTCGCGTCGTCGACCTACCTCACGGCCGACCCCGGCACGACGCTGTGGGGGAGGCTCCCCGGCGTGGACGATCCCACGGTGCTCGACCTCGAGGACGGCGCCGTCCTCACGATCGACACCGTGAGCCACGAGGGCCTGCTGCCGGATCAGGGCTCGGACCCGCTCGCGTACTTCGGCGCGCACGGGGTGGGCGTCGAGGGTGTGCTGCGCGACGCCGTCGTGCTCGCCCGCGAGCTGACGCGCGACCCGGAGCTCGACGGTCCGCACGTCGTCTCGCGCCCGATCGGGGTCCGCGGCGCGGAGCCGGGCGACCTCCTGCGCGTGACGCTGCTGGAGGCGCTGCCGCGCGTGCCGTACGGCGTCGTGTCCAACCGGCACGGCCGCGGCGCGCTGCCGGGGGAGTTCCCGCAGGGCCCGCGCGACGTCAGCGTGTTCACCCCCGTCGACGACGCCGGGCTGGCCTCGATGCCCCTCGCCGACGGTGGACCGCCCGCCGTGCGCTTCCCGACCGACCCGTTCCTCGGGCTCGTCGGGGTCGTGCCCGCGCAGGGCGGCCGGCTGCACTCGGTCCCGCCCGGGCCGCACGGCGGCAACATCGACATCCGCCTCGCGCGGGTCGGCGCGAGCATCATCCTGCCCGTGCAGGTGCCGGGCGCGGGGCTGTACGTGGGCGACCCGCACTTCGCTCAGGGCGACGGCGAGGTCGCGCTCACCGCACTCGAGGCGTCGCTGCGCGTGACGCTGCGGGTCGAGGTGCTGCCGCGGGCGCGCGCCCTGGCCGAGTACGGCGACCGCCGCGTGCCGTTCGTCGAGACGCCCGAGGCGTTCGTCCCCACGGGCATGGACCCCGACCTCGACGAGGCGGTGCGGGCGTGCGTGCGCGAGGCGATCGACTTCCTCGGCGCGCGGTACGGCATGGCGCCGCACCTCGCGCTCGCCTACCTCTCCGCCGCGGTGGACGTCCGCGTCTCGCAGGTCGTGGACCGCGTGTGCGGCGCCCACGCGGTGATCCCCAAGGTGCACCTGCCCGACGGCGAGCCCGCCACCCCGCGGCACCTCGCCTCCGCGGAGGTCGCCTCGTGAGGCACGACGGCGTCGCTCGCCTCGACGCGTCGGGCGGCGGTCCGCACGGGCACGGCGCCACGGGCGCCGCGGGTGGCGCAGCCGACTCGGCCGTCGACGGGGTGGGGCAGGCGTGGCCCGCGGGCCTGCGCGAGGCGTTCGAGGCGTACGAGCGTGCGCTCGCGGCCGACGACACCGCCGCGCTGGCCGAGGCGTTCGAACCGGGCGAGGCGACGATGCGCGGCGACGGCGCCGGCCTGCTCGTCGGGGCGGACGAGATCGCGCGGTTCCGCACCGCGCGCGGCGGCGTCGCGAGCCGACGCATCGGCCGGGTCGAGCTGCGGCCGATCACCCCGGACGTGGTGCTTGTGGTGAGCGTGTCGCACTTCGACGCCGGCGGCCGGGGGCTGCAGACGCAGCTGTGGCGGCGCACCGGATCCGACACTCTGTCGGCCGCATCGTCGGGCGCGTCGCCCGCCCTCCCGGGCTGGCGGATCGCCGCGGCCCACGCCAGCCCCCGCCCTGCCGCGCTGGACCGCCGGGTCTGGCGCGCCGTCGGGGACCCGCTCGTGCCGCCGACCCGGCCGGGCGTGCTCGACGGGCTGCGCGTCGCGGTGAAGGACCTGTTCGACGTCGCAGGCCAGCGCCGCGGCAGCGGCAACCCGGCCGTCTGGGCCGAGGCGACGCCGGCGGCCCGGGACGCGGACGCCGTCGCCCGGCTGCGCGCGGCCGGGGCCGCGATCGTCGGGATCGCCGCGACCGACGAGTTCGCCTACAGCCTCGCCGGGGCCAACGTCCACTACGGCACGCCCCCGAACCCGACCGCGCCCGGCCACCTGCCCGGCGGCTCGTCGTCGGGCCCGGCGACCGCCGTCGCGCTGGGCCAGGCCGACGTCGGGCTCGCGACCGACACCGCCGGCAGCATCCGGGTCCCGGCGTCCTACCAGGGGCTCTGGGGGCTGCGCAGCACGCTCGGCCGCGTGCCCACCGCGGGCCTCGCGCCGCTCGCGGAGGCGTTCGACACCGTGGGGTGGCTGACCCGCGACGCGGCCACGCTGGCGCGCGTCCTCGCCGCGGGCCTGCCCGACGCCGACGCTCCCGCCCGTGTCCTGCCGACCCGCGTCGTGGTCCCCGAGGAGCTCGACCGCCTGCTCACTCCCGGCGCCGTGGCATCCTTCCGCGACGCGCTGGCGCGGCTGCAGGCGCTCGGCGCGCTCGGCGAGGCCGAGCCGGTACGCCTTCCCGAGGCGGAGGAGCTGCGCGAGACGTTCCGCGTCGTCCAGGGTGCGCAGGCGTGGGCGACCTACGGTCCCTGGGTCTGCACCCACCCCGGCGCGCTCGGCGCGGACGTCGCGGAGCGGTTCGCCGCCGCGGCGGCGCTCAGCCCGGGCGATGTGGCCGCCGCCCACGAGCGGCTCGCCGAGCTGCGCGCCGGGCTGCGCGCGCTCGCGGCCGACGCGGTCCTCGTGCTGCCCAGCGCCCCCAGCGGCGCACCGCGGCTCGGCGAGCCGCTCGGCGACGTGCGCGCGGCGACCCTCGCTCTGACGAGCGTCGCGAGCGTCGGCGGCCTGCCCGCCGTGTCCGCACCGCTCCTGCACGACGGCGAGCTCCCGCTCGGCCTCGGCCTCCTCGGCGCGCCGGGCGACGACGCCGCGCTCGTCGCGCTCGCCGCGACCTGGGCGCGGGCGCTCGCCGTCGAGCAGCACGTGGTCGGCACCGACGATCCCGGTCCCGCCCCCGACCGAAGCCCCGACCCAGCCCCCAACCCGAACCTCGACCCAGCCCCCGACCCAGCCGCCGCACCCGGCGACAAGGAGCCCCGATGACCGCCGCCCTGCCCGTCGACCCGCCAGCCCGCCTCCTCATGGGGCCGGGTCCGGTGAACGCCGACCCGCGGGTGCTGCGCGCCCTGTCGACCCCGCTCGTCGGGCAGTACGACCCGTGGATGACGGCGACCATGACCGAGACGATGGGCCTGTACCGGCAGGTGTTCGCCACCGAGAACGAGTGGACGATGCTCGTCGACGGCACCTCCCGCGCGGGCATCGAGGCCGCGCTCGTGTCGCTGCTCGAGCCGGGTGACGACGTCGTCGTGCCGGTCTTCGGCCGGTTCGGCCACCTGCTGAGCGAGATCGCCGAGCGGTGCGGCGCGCGGGTGCACCAGGTCGAGGCGCCGTGGGGCCAGGCCGTGCCCGCCTCGGCGGTGCGGGAGGCCGTCGCCCGCGTGCGGCCGGCCGTGCTCGCCGTCGTGCACGGCGACACCTCGACGACGATCGCGCAGCCGCTGGAGGAGCTCGGCGCGATCGCGCACGAGCACGGCGCGCTGCTCTACGTCGACGCGACCGCCTCCCTCGGCGGCAACCCGTTCGAGACGGACGCCTGGGAGCTCGACGTGGTGACCGCCGGGCTGCAGAAGTGCCTCGCGGGACCGCCCGGGTCCGCGCCGATCACGATCTCCCCGCGCGCCACCGAGGTCATCGACGCACGCCGCAGCGTCGAGGCGGGGATCCGCGAGCCGGGCGAGGAGACCTCGAGCCGGCGGATCGCCTCGAACTACCTCGACCTCGCGCAGATCATCGACTACTGGGGTCCGCGGCGGCTCAACCACCACACCGAGGCGACGTCGATGCTCTACGCGGCGCGCGAGTGCGCCCGCGTGATCCTGCAGGAGGGCCGCGACGCGGTGATCGCACGGCACCGCGCCGCGGGGGACGCGATGGCCGCCGGGCTGGCGGCGCTCGGGCTCGCGCTGTACGGCGACCAGGCGCATCGGATGGCCAACGTCGTCGCCGTCGAGATCCCCGCCGGGGTGCCTGCCGACGGCGTGCGAACCGCGCTGCTCGCGGACTTCGGGATCGAGATCGGCACGTCGTTCGGGCCGCTGCACGGCAAGGTCTGGCGGATCGGCACGATGGGCGTCAACGCCCGTAAGGACGCCGTGCTCACCACGCTCGCGGCGCTCGAGCAGGTGCTGCGCCGCGCGGGGCACACCGCACCCTCGGGCGCCGGCGTCGACGCCGCGCTCGCCGTCTACGCCGAGCGTCCTGCCGAGGTGGCGACCGTCGGGGGGCACGCGTGAATGCCCCGGCGATGGTCGGCCAGCGCCGCGGCCGGCGGGCGTGGGACCGGTGCCAGGCGCTCGCGGCCGTCACCGCCGTGCCCGGCCGGGTGGACCGGTTCTACCTCACGCCGCAGCACCGTCAGGCGACCATGCTGGTCGCCGGCTGGATGCGCGAGTCCGGCCTGCGGATCTGGGTCGACGAGGCGGGCAACCTGCACGGCACCACGGGTGAGCGTGGCTCCCACCGCCCGCGTCTCGTGCTCGGCTCGCACCTGGACACCGTCCCCGATGCGGGCCGGTTCGACGGCGTCGCGGGCGTCATGGCGGCGATCGAGGTGGCCGGTGAGCTCGCCGGCAGCATGCCGTTCGACCTCGAGGTCGTCGGGTTCGGCGACGAGGAGGGCACCCGGTTCGGCCACGCGCTGCTCGGCAGCCGTGCGCTCGCGGGCACGTGGGAGGACGCGTGGTGGTCGCTCGAGGACGCCGACGGCGTGAGCCTGGAGCGCGCCTTCCTCGACTTCGGGCTCGACCCCGAGCGGATCGGCGCGGCCTCGTACGCGAACCGCGACCTCGTGGGCTACCTCGAGGTGCACATCGAGCAGGGCCCGACGCTGGACCGCGCGCATGTGCCCCTCGGCGTCGTCTCGTCGATCGCGTCGGCGCGCCGGTTCCAGGTCGAGGTGCTCGGGGAGTCCCGGCACTCCGGCGGCACGCCGTTCGACGAGCGCCATGACGCGCTGCTCGGGGCGGCCGAGGCCGTCGTCGCCGTCGAGCGCCTGAGCCTGGAGCGCCAGGTGATCGGCACGGTGGGCCGGCTCGAGGTGGCGCCCGGCGCCGTCAACGTCATCCCCGGCACGGCGACGTTCACGGTGGACATGCGCGCGCGGCACGACCACGAGCGCGACGACACGATCGACGCGCTGACCGGCGTGCTCGAGGAGGTCAGCGAGCGCCGCGGGCTGCGGTACCGCCTGCAGGAGATCCACGCCGCGCCCGCGGTGTTCTGCTCGGAGCGGCTGCTGGACGCCGCGCGCGAGGGCGTCGACGCGGTGCAGACGCAGGACGTGCCGACCCTCTTCAGCCCCGCCGGGCACGACGGCATGGCGGTCGCCGCCGTCACCGACGTCGCGATGATCTTCATGCGCAACCCGGACGGGATCTCCCACCACCCCGCGGAGTACGTCTCGCCCGACGACCTCGGCCTCGGCATCGCCGCGCTCACGACGGCGGTGCGCGCCCTCGCGTGACGCGCTCGCCGCCGGAACGACGAGCGCCGGCGCGCACGACGGCGAACTCCCGTCGGCGGGCGCCGTCGCCACCCGCGTCGGCCGGGTCCCGCCGGGCCGGTGGCGACCCCACACGCCCTAGGATCGGGGCATGCCCACGTTCTCCTCCGACGAGATCGCGCGCCTTGCGTCGCTCGCGCGGATCGACCTCACGCCCGACGAGCTGACCCGGTTCGCCGTCGAGCTCGAGGTCATCGCGCACGCCGTCGAGCGCGTCAGCGAGCTCGCCACCGACGACGTCCCGGCCACCAGCCACCCGATCCCGCTCACGAACGTGTGGCGCCTCGACGTCCCCGGCGCGGTCGTCGACCGCGACGAGGTGCTCGCCCAGGCGCCCGCAGCCGAGGACGGCCGGTTCGCCGTCCCGCAGATCCTCGGGGAGGAGTGACATGACCGACTCGACCAGCTCGCCGACCGGCTCGCTGACCCGCCGCTCCGCGGCCGACCTCGCCGCGCTGCTGCGCGCGGGCGAGGTGTCCGCCGTCGAGGTCGCCACCGCGCACCTGGACCGGATCGCCGACGTCGACCCCGCCGTGCACGCCTTCCTCCACGTCGACGGCGAGGACACCCTCGCGCAGGCCCGCGCGGTCGACGCGCGCCGCGCCGCGGGGGAGGACCTGCCCGAGCTCGCCGGCGTGCCGATCGCGGTCAAGGACGTCGTCGTCACCCGCGGCACCCCCACGACGGCCGGCTCGCGCATCCTCGAGGGCTGGCTGCCCCCGTACGACGCGACGCTCGTCACGCGGCTGCGCGAGGCGGGTCTGCCGATGCTCGGCAAGACCAACATGGACGAGTTCGCGATGGGCTCCAGCACGGAGCACTCCGGCTACGGGCCCACCCGCAATCCGTGGGACCTGGACCGCATCCCCGGCGGGTCCGGCGGCGGCTCGGCGGCCGCGCTCGCGGCGTTCGAGGCGCCGCTCGCGATAGGCACGGACACCGGCGGCTCGATCCGCCAGCCCGCCGCCGTCACGGGCACCGTCGGCGTGAAGCCGACGTACGGCTCGGTGTCCCGGTACGGCCTCGTCGCCCTGGCGAGCAGCCTCGACCAGGCCGGCCCGTGCACGCGGACCGTGCTCGACGCCGCGCTGCTGCACGAGGTCATCGGTGGGCACGACCCGCTGGACTCCACGAGCCTGCCCGAGCCCGCGGTCGGGTATGCCGACGCCGCCCGGCAGGGCCTGTCCGGCGACCTTACGGGCGTGCGGATCGGCGTCGTGCGCGAGCTCGGCGGCAGCGGTGACGCGCAGGGCTACCAGCGCGAGGTCAGCGCGGCGTTCGAGCGCAGCGTCGCGGCGCTGACCGCGGCCGGCGCCGAGGTCGTCGAGGTGTCCTGCCCGTCGTTCGAGGCCGCGCTCGCCGCCTACTACCTCATCCTCCCGGCCGAGGCCTCGAGCAACCTCGCGAAGTTCGACGGCATGCGGTTCGGCCTGCGCGTCGAGCCTGCCGAGGGCCCCGTGACGGCCGAACGGGTGATGGCCGCGACGCGTGGCGCCGGCTTCGGCAGCGAGGTGAAGCGCCGCATCATCCTGGGCACCTACGCGCTCTCGGCGGGCTACTACGACGCCTACTACGGCAGCGCGCAGAAGGTCCGCACCCTGATCCAGCGGGACTTCACGGCCGCGTTCGAGGCGGCGGACGTCCTCGTCTCGCCCACCGCGCCGACCACCGCGTTCCGGCTCGGGGAGAAGCTCTCCGACCCGCTCGCGATGTACCTCAACGACGTCGCGACCATCCCGGCGAACCTCGCGGGCGTGCCCGGCATCTCGGTGCCGAACGGCCTGGACGACGCCGGCCTCCCGATCGGGCTGCAGATCCTTGCGCCCGCGCGGGCCGACGCCCGCCTCTACCGCGTGGGCGCCGCGGCCGAGACCCTGCTCGCCCGGTCCGAGGGACCGGTCCTGGACCGCATCCCGGAGGTGGCGCGATGAGCACGCAGCTGGTGGACTTCGACGACGCCGTCGCGCGCTACGACCCCGTCCTCGGGATCGAGGTGCACGTCGAGCTCGGCACGGCGACGAAGATGTTCGACGCAGCACCCGTGACCTTCGGCGCGGAGCCGAACACGCAGGTCACGCCCGTGTCGCTGGGCCTGCCCGGTGCGCTGCCGAGCCTCAACCAGACGGCCGTGGAGTACGCGGTCAAGATCGGCCTCGCGCTGAACTGCACGATCGCGCGCACCTGCCGGTTCGCTCGGAAGAACTACTTCTACCCGGACCTCCCGAAGAACTTCCAGACCTCCCAGTACGACGAGCCGATCGCCTACGACGGCTGGCTCGACGTCGAGCTGGCCGACGGCGAGGTCGTGCGCGTGGAGATCGAGCGCGCGCACATGGAGGAGGACGCGGGCAAGAACACCCACGTCGGCGGGCACGACGGCCGCCTCCAGGGCGCGGAGTACTCCCTCGTGGACTACAACCGCGCGGGCATCCCGCTCGTGGAGATCGTCACCCGCCCGATCCTCGGCACCGGCGCGCGCGCCCCCGAGGTCGCCGCGGCGTACGTACGCACGCTGCGCGATATCTTCCGCACCCTCGGCGTGTCCGAGGCCCGGATGGAGCGCGGCAACGTGCGCGCCGACGTCAACGTGTCGCTCCGCCCCTCGCCGCAGGCGCCGCTGGGCACGCGCACCGAGACCAAGAACGTCAACTCCTTCCGCAGCGTGGAGCGCTCGGTGCGGTACGAGGTCGCGCGGCAGGCCGCGGTGCTCGACGGCGGAGGCCGCGTCGTGCAGGAGACGCGCCACTTCCACGAGGGTGACGGCAGCACCTCGGCGGGTCGGGTGAAGTCCGACGCCGAGGACTACCGCTACTTCCCCGAGCCCGACCTCGTCCCGCTCGCGCCCGACCCCGCCTGGGTCGAGGAGGTCCGGGCGACGCTGCCGGAGCTCCCGGCCGCTCGCCGTCGTCGCCTGGTCACGGAGTGGGGCTTCGCGGACGCGGAGATGCGTGACGTCGTGAACGCCGGCGCGCTCGACCTCATCGAGGCGACGACCGCCGCGGGCGCGACGCCCGCCGCGGCGCGCAAGTGGTGGATGGGTGAGCTCTCCCGAGTCGGCGCGCAGACCGAGACGCCGCTCGAGGACCTGCCGATCACGCCCGCCCAGGTCGCCGCGCTCCAGGCGCTGGTCGACTCGGGCCGGGTCAACGACAAGCTCGCCCGTCAGGTGCTCGAGGGCGTGCTGGCGGGCGAGGGCGACCCCGAGGCGGTCGTCGCGGCGCGCGGCCTCGAGGTCGTGTCCGACGACGGCCCGCTGCTCACGGCGATCGACGCGGCGCTCGCGGCGCAGCCCGACATCGCGGACAAGATCCGGTCCGGCAACCTCGGCCCGATCGGCGCCGTGATCGGCGCCGTGATGAAGGCGACCCGCGGCCAGGCCGACGCCGGGCGCGTGCGCGAGCTCGTGCTCGAGCGCGTGAACGGCTGACCCGGTGGCCGCCGACGCGGGGGCCGGCGGCGTGAGCCCGCCGCTGTCCGCCGTCGCGCAGGACTACCTCAAGGCGGTCTGGAACGCGGGGGAGTGGTCGGGCGCCCCGCTGTCGGTCAAGCAGCTCGCGCAGCGCCTCGGCGTCACCGCGGGGACCGCGAGCGAGGGCGTGCGGCGGCTCGCCGAGGCCGGGCTGATCGACCACGCGCGCTACGGGCAGGTCGCCCTCACCGACGCGGGCCGGCTCGCGGCGCTGGCCGTGGTGCGCCGCCACCGCCTCGTCGAGACACTGCTCGTGCGGACGTTCGGCTACGGCTGGGACGAGGTGCACGACGAGGCCGAGGTGCTCGAGCACGCGATGTCCGACCTCCTCGTCGCGCGCATCGACGAGCACCTGGGCCACCCCACGCACGACCCGCACGGCGACCCCATCCCGACCGCCGACGGCGAGATCACCATCCCCGAGGCGCGGCAGGTGAGCGAGCTCGACGCCGGGGCGTGCGGGGTGGTCACGCGCGTGTCCGACGCCGAGCCCGAGCTCCTGCAGCGGCTCGCCAAGGAGGGCGTCGTGCCCGGCACGCACGTGGCCGTGGCCCTGCGCGACGAGGCCTCGGCGCTCCTCGAGCTCGCGACCGTGCCGCACGGCGACGACGCCGAACGAGGCGCCGCGTTCGGCCTGCCGGCGCTGCGCGCCGTTTGGGTGGTGCCCGGCTGACGGACCCTCGTGGTCTCACCATGCGGCCCGAACCGCCCACATGGCGGAACGCAGGCGTAGCGTGCGAAGCGGTCGTGGGACGCGTTCCCGCACCGCCCGAACCCCCCGCACGCTGCAAGGAGACACCCGCGATGAGCCGTCCGCTGCGCTCGGCGACCTCGACCCACGGCCGCAACATGGCCGGCGCCCGCGCCCTCTGGCGCGCGACGGGGATGGGCTCGGAGGACTTCGGCAAGCCGATCGTCGCGATCGCGAACTCCTACACGCAGTTCGTCCCGGGCCACGTGCACCTCAAGGACATGGGCGACCTGGTGGCTTCCGCGATCCGCGAGGCCGGCGGGGTGTCGAAGGAGTTCAACACGATCGCCGTCGACGACGGCATCGCGATGGGGCACGGCGGGATGCTCTACTCGCTTCCGAGCCGCGACCTCATCGCCGACTCCGTCGAGTACATGGTGAATGCGCACTGCGCGGACGCCCTCGTGTGCATCTCGAACTGCGACAAGATCACCCCGGGCATGCTCAACGCGGCGCTGCGGCTGAACATCCCGACGATCTTCGTCTCGGGCGGCCCGATGGAGGCAGGCAAGGCGGTGGTGGTCGACGGCGTGGCCCAGACCCCGCTCAACCTGGTCAACGCGATCAACTACTCGGCCGACGACGGCGTGAGCGACGCCGCCCTCGCCAAGGTCGAGGAGAGCGCATGCCCGACGTGCGGCTCGTGCTCGGGCATGTTCACCGCGAACTCGATGAACTGCCTCACCGAGGCGCTCGGGCTGTCGCTGCCCGGCAACGGCTCGACGCTCGCGACGCACGAGTCGCGCCGTGACCTGTTCCTCGACGCGGGCCGCACGATCGTCGAGCTGGCGCGCCGGTACTACGACGACGAGGACGACGCCGTGGCGCCGCGCTCGATCGCGACCCGCGCCGCGTTCACCAACGCCATGGCGCTCGACGTCGCGATGGGCGGGTCCACCAACACGGTGCTGCACATCCTCGCCGCGGCGCAGGAGGCCGAGATCGACTTCACGCTCGCGGACATCGACGCGCTCAGCCGGCGGGTGCCGTGCCTGGCCAAGGTCGCGCCGAACCACCCGAGCTTCCACATGGAGGACGTGCACCGCGCGGGCGGGATCCCGGCGCTGCTCGGCGAGCTGGACCGGGCCGGGCTCCTGGACCACGACGTGACGTCCGTGCACACCCCCACCCTGCGGGCGTGGCTGGACGACTGGGACGTCCGCGGCGGGAAGGCCACGGAGCGGGCCGCCGCGCTCTTCCACGCGGCTCCCGGGGGCGTGCGCACCACGCAGGCGTTCTCGACGGCGAACCGCTGGGAGTCGCTCGACACGGACGCCGCGAACGGCTGCATCCGCGACGTCGAGCACGCCTACACCGTCGAGGGCGGGCTCGCGGTGCTGCGCGGGAACCTCGCCGAGGACGGCGCCGTGATCAAGACCGCCGGCATCGACCCCGACGTCTTCCACTTCGTCGGCACGGCGGTGGTGTGCGAGTCGCAGGAGGAGGCGGTGGAGAAGATCCTCGCCAAGCAGATCCAGCCCGGTCACGTCGTCGTCGTGCGCTACGAGGGCCCCGCGGGCGGTCCCGGCATGCAGGAGATGCTCTACCCCACGTCGTTCCTCAAGGGCCGCGGACTGGGCAAGGTCTGCGCGCTTCTCACGGACGGCCGCTTCTCGGGTGGCTCGTCGGGGATCTCGGTGGGGCACGTGTCCCCGGAGGCGGCCGCGGGCGGCACGATCGGCCTGGTCCAGGACGGCGACGAGATCGAGATCGACGTCGAGCGCCGGCTCATCCAGGTCAACGTCCCCGCGCAGGTGCTCGCCGAGCGCCGCGCCAAGATGGAGGCGTCGGAGCGGCCGTGGCAGCCGCTGACGCGCGAACGGTACGTCTCGCGCGCGCTGCAGGCCTACGCGGCGATGGCGACGTCGGCCGACCGGGGTGCGGTGCGCGACCTGTCGCTCATCCGCCGCGGCTGATCCGCACGACGGCGAGGCGCACCCTCGGCGGTGCCTCGCCGCCCTCGTGCGGACCCGGGCAGTGCCGGCGCGTGCGGCACGCGCGGAAGCCCGCCCGCGCGGCTCCTCGCGTCGTGTGCGGCCTCGCGTTCGGCATCGGGGGAGGACGAGGCTCCTAGAGTGAGGCCATGACGGCCACCGACGCCTCCGACATCGACATCAAGCCGCGCTCGCGCCAGGTCACCGACGGGTTGGAGGCGACGGCCGCTCGAGGCATGCTGCGCGCCGTCGGGCTCGGCGACGAGGACTTCGCGAAGCCGCAGATCGGCGTCGCGAGCTCGTGGAACGAGATCACGCCGTGCAACCTCTCGCTGCAGCGCCTGGCACAGGCGGTCAAGCAGGGCGTCCACGCGGCGGGCGGCTACCCGCTGGAGTTCGGCACGATCTCGGTGTCGGACGGCATCTCGATGGGTCACGAGGGGATGCACTTCTCGCTCGTGAGCCGGGACGTCATCGCCGACTCCGTCGAGACCGTGATGATGGCCGAGCGGCTGGACGGCTCGGTGCTGCTCGCGGGCTGCGACAAATCGCTCCCGGGGATGCTCATGGCCGCCGCCCGGCTCGACCTCGCCTCGGTGTTCCTGTACGCCGGCTCGATCATGCCGGGCTGGGTGAAGCTGTCCGACGGCACCGAGAAGGACGTCACGATCATCGACGCGTTCGAGGCGGTCGGCGCGTGCGCGCGCGGGCTCATGAGCCGCGAGGACGTCGACCGGATCGAGCGGGCGATCTGCCCCGGTGAGGGCGCCTGCGGCGGCATGTACACGGCCAACACGATGGCCTCGGTCGCCGAGGCGATCGGGATGTCGATCCCCGGGTCGGCGGCGCCGCCGTCCCCGGACCGCCGCCGGGACACCTACGCCCACCGGTCGGGCGAGGCGGTGGTCGAGCTCCTGCGCCGCGGCATCACCGCACGCGACATCATGACGAAGGAGGCCTTCGAGAACGCCATCGCCGTCGTGATGGCGTTCGGCGGGTCCACCAACGCGGTGCTGCACCTGCTGGCGATCGCGCACGAGGCGGAGGTCGAGCTCACGCTGGCCGACTTCGACCGCGTCGCCTCGCGCGTGCCGCACCTGGGCGACCTCAAGCCGTTCGGCCGGTACGTGATGAACGACGTCGACCGGATCGGTGGCGTCCCGGTGATCATGAAGGCCCTGCTGGACGCCGGCCTCCTGCACGGGGACTGCCTCACGGTCACCGGGGCCACGGTGGCCGAGAACCTCGCCTCGATCGCGCCGCCCGACCCGGACGGCAAGATCCTGCGGGCGATGGACGACCCGATCCACCACACGGGCGGCATCACGATCCTGCACGGCTCGCTGGCCCCCGAGGGGGCGGTGGTGAAGTCGGCGGGCTTCGACGAAGACGTCTTCGTGGGTACCGCTCGGGTGTTCGACCGCGAGCGCGCGGCGCTCGACGCGCTCGAGGACGGCACGATCACCGATGGCGACGTCGTGGTGATCCGGTACGAGGGCCCCAAGGGCGGCCCCGGGATGCGCGAGATGCTCGCCATCACGGGGGCGATCAAGGGCGCCGGCCTGGGCAAGACCGTCCTGCTGCTGACGGACGGCCGGTTCTCGGGCGGGACGACCGGCCTGTGTGTGGGCCACGTGGCGCCGGAGGCCGTCGACGGCGGACCGATCGCCTACGTGCGCGACGGCGACCGGATCCGGCTCGACGTCGCGAACAAGACCCTGGACCTCCTCGTGCCCGAGGAGGAGATCGCCGAGCGCGCGGTCGGGTGGGCGCCGCTGCCGCCGCGCTACACGCGTGGCGTCCTCGCCAAGTACGCGAAGCTCGTCCAGTCCGCCTCCAAGGGCGCCATCCTCGGCTGACCCGACGGCGAGCCGCCGGGGCAACGAGCCGACGACGGCCGCCCGACGCCGTGCCGGCGCGGCGGTGAGGCGGTGAGGCGCGGCTGACTGGGGTGACGCACGGCTGGCTGCTCCACGGCGAGCGCCAAGGCGGTGACGCACGGCTGGTTGCTCGACGGCGAGCCGCCAAGGCGGTGACGCAGGCCACAGAAGGCCCCGACCCTCGCGCTCGGCAGCGCGGGTGCGGGCGGAGTGACTCGACGCCAGCAGAGGATCGGCGGCAGGACGCCGGAAAGTCGCACTGAACGGGCCCTCGACGGGCCGCTGGCGGTAGTCCCGGCCTCGGCGCGATCCGCATGGTTCCGCCGATTTGCCCGATCCGACATCCTCCCGTAATGTCTTCTTCACACCCGGACGGGAGGAACGGACCGCGAGACGCGGGCCGGTCCCACGGGTGGCCCCCACGAGCAGCGCACCTCGAGTGCGCGTCGCTGAAGCGGGCACATCCACAGAAGAGCGATCTGGTCGATTTGACGGACGAGCTTCGCAGGGTGTAAGTTGGAGAGGTTGCCCCGGTGGTGCTGGCCCTGGTGGGTTGGTGTGGCTGGTGTGGTGTGTTGTTTGAGAACTCAACA
>NZ_VENP01000100.1 GCF_006351005.1 Miniimonas arenae
CGTTCCCGCAGGCGCTGTACTCCCTCCGCCGCGGCGGCACGCTCTGCCTGAACGGCCTGCCGCCGGACAGCTTCCCGCTGGACATCTTCTCCGTGGTGCTCAACGGGTGGACGGTGCGCGGATCGATCGTGGGCACCCGCCGCGACATGGAGGAGGCGATCGACTTCTTCGCGCGCGGACTCGTGCGGCCCACCTTCACGACCCGCCCGATCGGCGACATCAACGACATCTTCGACGAGATGCTCGCCGGCGGGATCGACGGTCGCATCGTGCTGGACCTCGCCCGCTGACGCCCTGCCCGCCCGAGGCCCGACGTCGAGAGCTACAGCTTCGTGACCGGCGAGTACCGCAGCAGCAGCCGCTTGGTCCCGGCGCCGCCGAAGTCGATCTTGGCCACGGAGCTCGCACCGGCGCCCTCGAGCGCGACGACGGTGCCCAGCCCGTAGGAGTCGTGCGTGACGCGGTCCCCGACGGCGAGACTCGGCACGTCGGCGGCCGCGCCGCCGCGTTCGCTCACCCCGCGCGCCCCGCCGCCGGTGCCGGCGCCCACCCCGCCGTCCGCACGCGTGCGGGGTCCGGTCCCACCACGCTCGCCGCGCGAACCGGACCCGAACGCGGGGGCGAAGTCGCCGTCGCCGTCGTGGTCGCCACCCCGGCTGCGCCCTCCGTGCCCGGCAGCCCACCCGCGCCGCATGGCCTCGGTGGCGGACTCCTCCCGGCGCCACTCGAGCGACTCGCGCGGGATGTCGTCGATGAACCGAGACGCCGGCAGCTGGTTCGGGACGCCGAAGGAGGTGCGCACGGCCGCGCGCGTGAGGTACAGCCTCTGCCGCGCGCGGGTGAGCGCGACGTACGCCAGGCGGCGCTCCTCGCTCAGCTCCTCGGGGTCGGCGAGCGAGCGCTGGTGCGGGAAGGTGCCGTCCTCCAGGCCGGTGACGAACACCACCGGGAACTCCAGGCCCTTCGCGGTGTGCACCGTCATGAGCGTGACCACGCCGCGCCCGCCGTCGTCGAGCGGGATCTGGTCCGCGTCGGCGACGAGCGACACCCGCTCGAGGAAGTCCACGAGCGTCCCGTCGGGGGCGGCGTCGCGGAACTCGGCCGCGACCGCGTGCAGCTCGGCGAGGTTCTCCACCCGCGAGGCGTCCTGCGGGTCGTCGGAGGCCCGCAGCTCGGCGAGGTAGCCGGACCGGTCGAGCGCGGCGTCGAGGATCTCGGCGGGCGAGCTGCCGCCGTCGACCATCGCCCGCAGACCGGCGAGCAGCTCCGCGAACCTGGCGACCGCCGTCGCCGCCCGCGTCGGCAGGCCGACCTCCTCGTGGCGCTCCACCGCGGCGGCGAAGGAGATCCGCTCGCGCTCGGCGAACCAGGCGAGCTGGCCCTCGGTGCGGTCACCGAGTCCGCGCTTCGGCACGTTGAGGATGCGGCGCACGTTGACGGCGTCGTCCGGGTTCGCGACGGCGTGCAGGTACGCGATGGCGTCCTTGATCTCGCGGCGCTCGTAGAAGCGGGTGCCGCCGACCACCTTGTAGGGGATGCCAGCCCGGATCAGCACCTCCTCGAGCGACCGGGACTGCGCGTTCGTGCGGTAGAAGACGGCGACGTCGCCGGGCTTGACGCCGTCGGAGTCGCCGAGCCGGTCGATCTCGTCGGCGACGAACCGCGACTCGTCGTGGTCGGAGTCCGCGACGTACCCCACGATGCGCGGGCCCGCGCCCTCCGCGGTCCACAGGTTCTTCGCCCGCCGCCCGCTGTTGCGCGCGATCACCGCGTTGGCGGCGTTGAGGATGTTCTGGGTCGAGCGGTAGTTCTGCTCGAGCAGGATCGTCCGGGCGTCGGGGTAGTCCTCCTCGAACTCGAGGATGTTGCGGATGGTCGCGCCGCGGAAGGCGTAGATGGACTGGTCGGCGTCGCCGACGACGGTGAGCTGCGCGGGCGGGAGCGCCGCGCCGGGCGCGCCGCCCTGCTCGCTCGTCTCGTCCACGGCGGCCCAGTCCGCCTGGGCGCGCTCGCGCACGTCCCAGCCCTCGCTCGCCACGCCGGCGAGCTCACGCACGAGCACGTACTGCGCGTGGTTGGTGTCCTGGTACTCGTCGACGAGCACGTGGCGGAAGCGTCGCCGGTAGCTCTCGCGGATGGCGGGGAAGGTACGCAGCAGGTGCACGGTCCGACCGATGAGGTCGTCGAAGTCGAGGGCGTGCGCCTGCTGGAGGCGCTGCGTGTAGGAGCGGTAGGCCGAGGCGAGCGCCTGGTCGAAGGCGTTGGAGTCGCTCACCGTCGCCGCGAAGTCCTCGGCGTCGATGAGCTCGTTCTTGAGGTCGGACACCTTGTGGCTGAACGCCTTCGGCGGATACCTCTTCGGGTCGAGGTCGAGCGAGCGGCAGACGAGCTGCATGAGGCGCTGGGAGTCGGCGGCGTCGTAGATGGAGAAGCTCGACCGCATCCCGAGCGCCGCGTGCTCGCGCCGGAGGATGCGCACGCACGCGGAGTGGAAGGTCGACACCCACATCGTGCGCGCCGCGGGGCCCACGAGCTGCTCGACCCGCTCGCGCATCTCGGCAGCGGCCTTGTTGGTGAACGTGATGGCGAGGATCTCTCCGGGCCGCGCCTCGCGGGTGGCGAGCAGGTGCGCGATGCGGTGGGTCAGCACGCGGGTCTTGCCCGAGCCGGCGCCGGCGACGATGAGCAGGGGCCCGCCCCGGTGCTCCACCGCGGCTCGCTGCTGGGGGTTGAGCCCCTCGACCAGGTCCTCCGGAGACGGACGACGGCGAGCATCACCCGGGTGCGCAGGCTCGCCCTCGCGGGCGCTTGCCACCGGGCGCCTGCCCGCCAGCTCGCCCGCGTGCTCCTCGGTCCCGTCCGGAGGGCTGGCGTCTCGGCCGGCGGGGACGATGCCGGGCAGGGCGGCGCCCGGCGCGGTCACGCCGCGTCCGCCGGGCAGGGGGAGGTTCTCGAAGAGCGTGGTCATGTCGGTCCCAGGGTAGGCGCCGCCGCCGACACCCGCGCTCCCCCGCCGCTCACTGCGCGCACAGGCTCAGCGGTGCCGCTCGCCGCTCGCACCAGACCCGCGGCGCCGCTCGCCGCGTGCACAGTCCCAGCACCGCCGCCGCTCGCCGCACGCACCAGCCCCGTGGCGCCGCTCGCGGCATGCACCAGCCAGACGACCATCCGGGAGACCGCTGAGACGACCCTCGTCATCAGCCGCTCCGATGACGAGGAGCCCACCTCCACCCCCTTCGTCGATGCGGTCGGTCGCGCTCTCACCACAGGGCAGGCTTGCCCCCGGGCAGTCCTCCGCCAGGAGCCGCGCCACCGCCGGTTCCGCCGCTGGGCGGGGCTCCGCCAGGAGTTGCGCCACCTCGTGCGCCACAACCGCTGGACCCGCTGCCACCGCCTCGTCCGCCGCCGGGTCCGTCGTCGCTCGATCCGTTGGTGGGCGGAGTTCTCCCCACGCCGGTGGGTCGGCGTTTCGGGA
>NZ_VENP01000101.1 GCF_006351005.1 Miniimonas arenae
CCTCGCGCGACGCGATCGTCTGCACCGAGTCCACGACGAGCAGGTCCGGCCCGACCGCCTCGACGTGGCCGAGCAGCGCGCCCAGGTCGCCCTCGGCCGCGAGCATGAGGCCGTCCTCGACGGCGCCGATCCGCTGGGCGCGCAGGCGCACCTGTGCGGCGGACTCCTCACCCGTGACGTAGAGGACGCGGCTGCCGGTGCGCGCCGTGCGCGCCGCGACGTCGAGCAGCAGGGTCGACTTGCCGACGCCGGGCTCGCCCGCGAGCAGGATGACGGCGCCCGGGACGAGGCCGCCGCCGAGCACCCGGTCCAGCTCGCCCACGCCCGTGGACCGGCGTGCGACCAGCGCGATCTCGACGTCGGCGATGGGGCGCGCGGGGCTGCGCGGCGGTGCTGCGGCGGTGGTGCGGGCGGGCTCGGGGGCGCCGACCTCGGTCATCGTGCCCCACGCCTGGCAGCCCGGGCAGCGCCCCACCCACTTCGCGGCGCCCCAGCCGCACTCCGTGCACGACCACGTCGGCGCGGCGGCGCGCCCCCGTGCAGAGGGTCCGGAGCCGCGGGTCGTCGCCATGTTCGGGACGCTACCGCGCGGGACCGACACCCCCGCCTCGCCGTCCCCTAGGCTCGCCGCGACGGTCGGGCGCCCCCGGCCCGACCGCACCGCCCCGAGAGGACCTTCCGGGTGAACGCTCCCGCCGACCCCACCGACACCGGCGCCACGCCGCCGACCGAGCGCCCGGCCGATCGCCGCGCGCGGGCGTCGGGTGGCTCACCCGGCCGAGCGCCCGAGGCGAGCGGGGGAGCTGCCGCCGCGGCGAGCGGCGCCAAGGGCAGCGGCGACGGCTCCGGCTCGACGGCGTCGCCCGCGGTGATCCGGCGGCGCCGGATCGTCGTCGCGCTCGTGGCGCTCGTCGTGGTGCTCGGCGTGGTGCTCACGATCGTGCTGCTCAACCGGCCCGCCGCCGAGCCCGAGGCCCTCGAGCCCGTGCCCGGCGAGACCATCACGGGCCCGACCCCGACGCCCGCGGTGGCGCCCGTGGAGAGGGACAAGAGCACGGCTCTGCTGGCGGCGCTGCCGGACGCGGTGCTCCAGTGGGCGGTGTCGGCGCAGACGGTGGACGACCCGGCGGCGGTCGCGGCCGCCGCCGGGGTCACGGGGCAGCCGCTCGAGGCGTACACGCTCACCTACTCCGACGGTTCGGGCGACGCCACCACCGACGTGACGGTCGCCGTCACGCAGTGGCGCACCCCCGAGGCCGCCGCGGCGTACGTCGCGGCGCTCGGCCTGGAGGGCACCGTCTCGCGCGAGGAGCCCGTCGTCGTGGCGGGTCAGCAGGCGGGCACGATGCGGATCCTCTCCTCCGAGACGGGCGAGCGGGTGGCGTGGAACAACGGAGCCACCGCGTTCGTCGCGATCACCCCGGTCGGGGCGGGCGGCACGTTCTACGACGCGTTCGGGATGTGACATGAAGATCGCGCTGATCGGCTCCGGGGTGATGGGCAGCGCCGTGCTGTCCTCCCTCGTGGCGGCGGACGCCGTCACCGAGGTCGCGGTGACCGACGTGCGTGGCGACGTCGCGCGCGAGGTCGCCGCGCGGCACGACGGCGAGGCCGCCTCGGTCTCCGGCGGCGCCGACAACGCCGCGGCCGCGGCGGGGGCCGACGTCGTGCTGCTCGCGGTCAAGCCCCAGTACATGGCGGACGCGCTCGCGTCGGTGCGCGACGCCGTCGGGCCCGACACGCTCGTCGTGTCGATCGCCGCGGGCCTGCCGTCCACGTTCTACGAGCGTCGCCTGCCCGCCGGCGTGCCCGTGGTCCGGGTCATGCCGAACACGCCCGCGACGATCGGGCGCGGCGTGAGCGCCGTCAGCCCCGGCAGGCACGCGAGCCCCGACCACGTGGCCCTCGTGGAGACGCTGCTCGCGGGGACGGGCCTCGTGGTCTCGGTGCCGGAGGCGCTGCAGTCCGCGGTCACCGCGATCTCCGGGTCCGGGCCCGCGTACGTGTTCGCCATGGTCGACGCGCTCGCCGAGGCCGGCACGCTGCTCGGACTGCCGCGCGCGCTCGCGCAGCAGCTCGCGGCGCACACCGTGGCGGGGTCGGGCGTCTACGCGGCCGAGTCCGGGCAGCACGCGGCGATCCTGCGCGAGGCGGTGTCCTCACCGGGCGGCACGACGCTCGCCGCGCTCGCCGAGCTCGACGAGCGCGCCGTCCGCGCGGCCTACGTGGCGGCGGCCCGAGCCGCGGCGCGGCGGGCGGACGAGCTCGCCCGCGAGGCGGACCCCGAGGGCGCCGACGGCGAGGGGCACCGAGAGTGAGCGCGGGACGCCCTGCGGGCATGGCGGACGTCGCCAGGCTCGCCGGGGTGTCGCACCAGACGGTCTCACGCGTCCTCAACAACCATCCCAGCGTCCGGCCCGCCACGCGCGAGCGCGTCCTGGCGGCGATGGACGACCTCAGCTACCGACCGAACCGGCTCGCCCGGGCACTCGTCACGGCCCGCTCGGGCCTGCTCGGCGTCGTGACGAGCGGCTCGGCCAAGTTCGGGCCGATGTCCACGCTCATGGCCATCGAGGAGACGGCGCGCGCGGCGGGCTACTCGGTGCACGTCACGGCGGTCCGTCCGGGCGAGGACGACCTGCCCGCGGCGGTCGCGCGGGCGCTCGGCGACTTCGACTCCCAGGCGGTCGAGGCCGTCGTCGTCATCGCTCCGCGGATCCGCGTGGTCGAGGCGCTCGCGGACATCACCTCACGCGCGCCGCTGCTGCTGGTTGCGGCCGGGGTGGAACCCAGCGACCGCTACGTGGCGGTCGGCGCCGACCAGGCCGCCGGGGCGCGGTCCGCACTGCGCCACCTCGTCGACCTCGGGCACGAGCGGATCGCCCTGCTGACCGGTCCCCCCGACTGGCTGGACGCGCGTGAGCGTGAGCGTGGCTGGCACGAGGAGCTGGCCGCGGCCGGGCTGCAGCCGGCGCACGTGTGGGCCGGGGACTGGTCCGCCGAGGCGGGCTACCGCGTGGGGCAGGAGATCGCGTCGAGCGCCTCGCGCCCCACGGCCGTCGCGGTCGCGAACGACCAGATGGCCCTCGGGCTGCTTCGGGCCCTCGGCGAGGCGGGCATCGACGTGCCGGGCGACATCAGTGTCACCGGCTTCGACGACATCGAGGGCACCGACTACTTCCGGCCGCCGCTCACCACCGTCCGCCAGGACTTCACCGAGCTCGCGCAGGCCGCGATGACCGAGCTGCTCGGCGCGATCGAGGCGGACCGCCGCGCAGGCGACGAGCCGGCGAGGGAACCCGCCGCCGGCGAGGGGGCTGAGGATGGCGCCGGCGACAGGGGAGCCGCCGCCGTGGTGCCCGAGCTCGTGGTCCGGGCCAGCACGGCCCCGCCGACGCGCTGACCCGGCGCCGCCGATGCCGATGTCGCGGCCGCGCGGCACCCCTGGTAGTGTGAACG
>NZ_VENP01000102.1 GCF_006351005.1 Miniimonas arenae
AGGCCGCGACGTCGTCGAACGCGGGATACTCCCCCGTCAGCACCGTGTGCCGGATCATGAGGCACCACAGCGCGCTGGACTCACCCGCGTCGGCCTCGACGTGCGTGAGGCGCGCGACGGCGAGCGCCGCCGCCACCAGTGCCTCGGGATCGTCGAGGTAGGCGACGGCGACCGGCCCGGTCCGCATGAGCGCGCCGTTGCCGGCGCTGCGACCCGTGCGGTCGTGCACGGCCTGCGCAGCCGCGCGCATCGTTGCGGCCGAGGCGCCGGCGCCTGCCGCGGCCAGGACGGCGCGGGTCTGGATCCCGATGTCGGCGGGCCCGTCCGCGTACCACTGCGCAAACCCGCCTGCCACGGCGTCGAGACCGGCCTCGGTGCGCAGGTCGTACTCGGCCGCCGCCCGCGCGATGGCCACCGCCTGTGCGGTGTCGTCCGTCCACTCCCCGGGCGCGAAGTCCCCCAGCCCACCGCCGATCATGTCCGGCACGAGGTCGGGCGGAACGCTCGAGAACTCGTACCCCGCCCCCAGCGCGTCACCCAGCGCGGACGTGAGCACGACGGCGATCGCCCGGTCCCGCTGCCCCTCGTCCAGTCCCGCGCCCCTCGCCTCGCGCGACGACGACACCGACGCGAACCCGTGCTCCCCGGCCATGCCGGTCACCGTATCTCTCCCGTCCGACAGCGCTAGGGCGCGGCGAGCATCAAGTCCACCCCGCTACTCTCGGCTCGACGCCGCCTCGCCCCGGCGAGCCACTGGGCCGAGGTGCGCGACGCCGTCGTCCGTCCGGAGGGAAACGCCGTGCCGACCGTCCAGCTCAAGCGGGTCTACGACGACCCGGCCCCCGAGGACGGCTACCGCATCCTCGTGGACCGCCTCTGGCCGCGCGGCCTCACGCACGCGCGCGCGGACCTGGACCTCTGGCTCAAGGACGTCGCCCCCACGCCCGCGCTGCGCACCGAGTGGCACCACGAGCCCGAGCGCTTCGAGGAGTTCGCCGACGCCTACCGCGCCGAGCTCGACGGCGAGCCCGACACCCGCGACGCCCTCGCCGAGCTGCGGCTCGCGATCCGCGTGCACGACGTCGTCACGCTGCTCTTCGGCGCGCGCGACCTCGACGTCAACCACGCCGTCGTGCTGCGCGACTACCTCCTCGCCCACCCCGATCCCCGCTCGGACGCTCCCGACGGCGAGCAGCCGTCCGCGGACACGTCACCCGAGCCCACGCCCGCGCCCGTGGCGCCCGACGGAACCCCCGCGCAACCGCAGGTCAACGACCTGGCGGCGCTCGCCGTCGAGCACCTCGAGCGCGCGCACCGCGCCCCTGCGGGTCGGTCGGCCACGTCGATCGCGCACGGGCGCGGGCACGCGCTGCGCCAGACGCTCATCGCGCTCACGGCCGGCAGCGCGCTCGCCGACCACGACGCACCCGGCGAGGCGACGCTGCAGGTCCTGCGCGGGCACGCCCGCCTCACCACCGCCACCGAGAGCTGGGACCTTGCCGACGGCGCGCTCGTCGCAATCCCGCACGAGCGGCACGGGCTGTCGGCGATCGAGGACACGGTCGTGCTGCTCACGGTGGTCGTGACGCCGCACGCCGGCTGATCGGAACGGGACGAGGGCGGTAGCGAACCCCGCACTCGCGGGTGGTCCCCGGCGCGCCCTCGCGTGCTCCGTGCGCGTCTACAAGCCGAGGTGCAGACGCAGCGCGTCCTCCAGCCGCGCCATCGTGTCGGGGCGTAGGCGTCCGGCCCGCGAGACGAGGCGCCGCACGTCGACGGACCGCACCTGCTCCGCCTGAGCCTTGGAGTCCTGGCGAAGGCCGTGACCCACCTCCTCACTCGCCGGGATGACGACCTGGAAGGGCAGCACGCGCGTCAGCGTCGTGGTGAGCGGGACCACCGTCACCACGCCTCGGCCGAGCGAGGCGGCGGCCGAGTTGGCGCCGTCGTTGCTCACGACGACCGCGGGTCTTCGACTGTCCGCCTCACTGCCCACAGCAGGAGCCAGGTCGACCCACCAGATCTCTGCGCGCCGCGGAGGGTGCGTCACCGCATCGCGTGCCCCGAGGTGTCCGTTCACGCCTGACTCATGCCGTCGGCGACGGCGACGTCCCACGCCGCGGCCTCCTCGACGCCGTCGTCGAACGCCTGCTCGTACGCGCTGGTCAGCGACTCCGCGCGCAGTGCTCGGACTGCCTGCGCGACCGCGGCCGAGCGCGACGCTAGACCGTGCCCGCGTGTGAACGCGTCGAGAAACTCGACGTCCGCGATCGGAAGGCTCACACTCAGTTTCATACTCTTGATACTACCCTGGTACTACCCTGGAAGTGCTCAGGAGGGCGTCCCGACCGCCCCTGTCCACAGCCCGCCACCCGCCGCGCACGCGCGTCGGTGGTGCGACCTACGCTCGTCGGGTGCACGCCCCCATCGAGCTCGTCGGCATCGTCGGCCGGCACGCCTTCGACGCGGGCACCGCCTACGCCCGGCAGCATCGCGCGGTCGTGCGGCGGCACGACGCCGAGGCGCGGGTCGTCACGGGGAACGTCGAGGGCAGCGGGCGCTACGTCTACTCCTCGACCGCCTTCTACGACCTCACCCGCAACGGCACGATCGTCTCCTTCGACGGCCGCTGCTCGTGTCCGGTCCAGGCCGACTGCAAGCACACCGTCGCCCTCCTCATCACCGCGCTCGAGCAGCAGCGCGCGGCGCAGGGTCGACCCGTCGTCAGCGCCTGGCGCTCCCGGCTCGAGGGGATCTTCCCCGACCCCGCGGCCACCGGCTACGAACCCCTCGCACTCGTCCTCGACTTCCAGGCTCCCCCGCCGGAGCGCGACACGGGCGGTCACCGCTCGGCGTGGCAGGTCGTCACCGAGGGCGGCCTCCAGGCCCGCCCGATGCGGCGCGGCAAGCGCGGCACGTGGATCGCATCGGGCGCGTCGTGGGCGGAGATCCAGCGCTCGGCCGTGCCGTCCGCGGAGCCCGCGCAGCTCGACGCGCTCGCCGCCCTC
>NZ_VENP01000103.1 GCF_006351005.1 Miniimonas arenae
CCTGCGCGCGCAGCGGATAGGGACCGAACTGTCTCACGACGTTCTAAACCCAGCTCGCGTGCCGCTTTAATGGGCGAACAGCCCAACCCTTGGGACCGACTCCAGCCCCAGGATGCGACGAGCCGACATCGAGGTGCCAAACCATGCCGTCGATATGGACTCTTGGGCAAGATCAGCCTGTTATCCCCGGGGTACCTTTTATCCGATGAGCGACGGCGCTTCCACAAGCCACCGCCGGATCACTAGTCCCGACTTTCGTCCCTGTTCGACCTGTCGGTCTCACAGTCAAGCTCCCTTGTGCACTTACACTCGACACCTGATTGCCAACCAGGCTGAGGGAACCTTTGGGCGCCTCCGTTACATTTTGGGAGGCAACCGCCCCAGTTAAACTACCCACCAGGCACTGTCCCTGGTCCGGATCACGGACCGAAGTTAGATGTCCAAAGCGACCAGAGTGGTATTTCAAGGACGACTCCACCCCTACTGGCGTAAGGGCTTCACAGTCTCCCACCTATCCTACACAAGCCGCTCCGAACACCAATACCAAGCTATAGTAAAGGTCCCGGGGTCTTTCCGTCCTGCTGCGCGTAACGAGCATCTTTACTCGTAGTGCAATTTCGCCGAGTTCGCGGTTGAGACAGCGGAGAAGTCGTTACGCCATTCGTGCAGGTCGGAACTTACCCGACAAGGAATTTCGCTACCTTAGGATGGTTATAGTTACCACCGCCGTTTACTGGGGCTTAAATTCTGAGCTTCGCGCATGTGCGCTGACCCGTCCTCTTAACCTTCCAGCACCGGGCAGGCGTCAGTCCGTATACATCGTCTTGCGACTTCGCACGGACCTGTGTTTTTAGTAAACAGTCGCTTCTCCCTGGTCTCTGCGGCCCTTGCCCGCTCACCCACGCTAGGTGGGGTCACGGTCCGGGCCCCCCTTCTCCCGAAGTTACGGGGGCATTTTGCCGAGTTCCTTAACCACGATTCTCTCGAACGCCTTGGTATTCTCTACCTGACCACCTGAGTCGGTTTAGGGTACGGGCGGCTAGTCCCTCGCGTCGAGGCTTTTCTTGGCACCATAGGATCACCATATTCCCGCGTTCGCGGTCACCATCACCTCTCAGCCACGTGACAGGCGGATTTGCCTACCTGTCGGCCTACGGGCTTGGAAGGAGTCAACCATCGCTCCAACTGGCTACCTTCATGCGTCACCCCTGTTAACACGCTTACCTACTACCAGTGCCGGTCCCACGCACCCACACCCCGGTGCCACCCGAAGGTGACGATGAGGTACGGGTAGATGGTTAGTACCACCGATTCGGTATGGGCGGTCCTTCGCCGGTACGGGAATATCAACCCGTTGTCCATCGACTACGCCTGTCGGCCTCGCCTTAGGTCCCGACTTACCCAGGGCGGATTAACCTGGCCCTGGAACCCTTGGTCATTCGGCGGACGGGTTTCTCACCCGTCTTTCGCTACTCATGCCTGCATTCTCACTCGTGTAGGCTCCACCACTGGATCACTCCGCAGCTTCACTGCCCACACGACGCTCCCCTACCCATGCACGCCCCTGGACCACGAAGGCCTGGATCAATGCGGGCATGCCACAGCTTCGGCGGTGTGCTTGAGCCCCGCTACATTGTCGGCGCGGAATCACTTGACCAGTGAGCTATTACGCACTCTTTCAAGGGTGGCTGCTTCTAAGCCAACCTCCTGGTTGTCTGGGCAACTCCACATCCTTTCCCACTTAGCACACGCTTAGGGGCCTTAGCTGGTGGTCTGGGCTGTTTCCCTCTCGACTACGAAGCTTATCCCCCGCAGTCTCACTGCTGCGCTTGGCTTACCGGCATTCGGAGTTTGGCTGACGTCAGTAACCTGGTAGGGCCCATCGGCCATCCAGTAGCTCTACCTCCGGCAAGGAACACGCAACGCTGCACCTATATGCATTTCGGGGAGAACCAGCTATCACGAAGTTTGATTGGCCTTTCACCCCTACCCACAGGTCATCCCCCAGGTTTTCAACCCTGGTGGGTTCGGTCCTCCACACGGTCTTACCCGCGCTTCAACCTGCCCATGGGTAGATCACTTCGCTTCGGGTCTAGAGCACGCGACTGTATCGCCCTGTTCGGACTCGCTTTCGCTACGGCTTCCCCACACGGGTTAACCTCGCCACGCACCACTAACTCGCAGGCTCATTCTTCAAAAGGCACGCCGTCACCCCAACCAAGGAGGCTCCGACGGATTGTAGGCAAACGGTTTCAGGTACTATTTCACTCCCCTCCCGGGGTACTTTTCACCTTTCCCTCACGGTACTTGTCCGCTATCGGTCATCAGGTAGTATTTAGGCTTAGCAAGTGGTCTTGCCAGATTCACACGGGATTTCACGGGCCCCGTGCTACTCGGGAACACTTCCAGGAGGCCATGCCGTTTCGTCTACGGGGGTCTCACCCTCTACGCCCACCCATTCAAGAGTGCTCGACTACGACACGACTTTCTCACTCCTCCTCCACTGCGGCAGCATGGATAGGAAGGTCCCACAACCCCGCATACGCAACCCCTGCCGGGTATCACACGCACACGGTTTAGCCTGATCCGCTTTCGCTCGCCACTACTCACGGAATATCTCTTCCTGCCGGTACTGAGATGTTTCACTTCCCGGCGTTCCCTCCACACACCCTATATATTCAGGTGCGGGTCGCACGACATGACTCGTACGGGGTTTCCCCATTCGGACACCCTCGGATCACAGCTCGTTTGCCAACTCCCCGAGGCTTATCGCAGGCTACCACGTCCTTCTTCGGCTCCTGATGCCAAGGCATCCACCGTTTGCCCTTAAACACTTGACCACAAAAGATCAAAGATGCTCGCGTCCACTGTGCAGTTCTCAAACAACCAACCCCACCCACCACCCCCCAC
>NZ_VENP01000104.1 GCF_006351005.1 Miniimonas arenae
AATGGTTGCGAGCGGTCGGTTGCGACCGGGGAACTCCTCGCACCCAAGGGGTCCCCCGGTCAGCCGATCAGCGGCTCGCTCCCTTGCGCGGCTTGAGGAAGACGTCGGGTTCGCGCTTTTCGCGCTTGGCCGCTTGCTTTTCCTTGATCGACAGCTGAGCGACCTTTTTCGCTCCACGTGTGGTTGGTGACTTACCGGGCATCAGAACTCGCTTCCCCCATTTGGAGCCGGGCTGCTCCACCCCGAGCGTAAGTCGCGTGCGTCCGTGGCCTGGGCGGCCGGCTACGCGAGCAGCTCCCGGACGTCCTGGGCCGTGAGGCGACCCACCGCCCCGGCGTCCCCGCGCCGCCTGGGCGAGGCGACGCCGTCGGGCATCGCGTCGGTCCCGCCGAGCTCGCCGCTCGAGCCCAGCACGCCCGCGACGAGCGCGCGCTTGCTCTCCTGCAGCGCCATGACCTTCTCCTCGATGGTGTCGGTGGCGACCATCCGGTACACGAGCACGGGCCGGGTCTGCCCGATCCGGTGCGCACGGTCCACGGCCTGCGCCTCCGCGGCCGGGTTCCACCACGGGTCCGCGAGGACGCAGTAGTCGGCCATCGCGAGGTTGAGCCCCACGCCGCCGGCCTTGAGGCTGATGAGGAACACGGGCTGGTCGCCCTCGGCGAACGAGCGGATCACCTCGGCGCGGCGCGTGGTCGAGCCGTCGAGGTAGGCGTAGCGCAGCCCGTCGGCGTCCAGGCGGGCGGCGATCTTGCCGAGGTAGCGCGTGAACTGCGAGAACACGAGGACGCGGTGACCCTCGTCGGCCGCCTCGCGCAGCAGGGGCATGAGCTCCTCGAGCTTCGAGGACGGGACGCCGGCGTACTCCTCGTCGACGAGCGAGGCGTCGATCGCGAGCTGGCGCAGCCGGGTGAGCGCGCTGAGCACCTCGACGCGGTTGTGCTCCATGTCCTGCACGAGCCCGAGCACGCGCTGCCGCTCGCGCTGCAGGTGGCGCGCGTACACGCGGCGGTGCGCGGGATCGAGCTCGACGCGCAGCACCTGCTCCTGCTTCGCCGGCAGGTCCGGGGCGACCTGCTCCTTCGTGCGGCGCAGGAGGAACGGTGCGATCCGACGGCGCAGCCGCAGCAGCAGGTCGGCGCCGTTGCCTCGCTCGATCGGGGCCGCGTAGAGCTCGTGGAACTGCTGCGGCGTGCCGAGCAGCCCGGGCGCCGCGAGCGCGAACATCGCCCACAGCTCGGTGAGGTCGTTCTCCATCGGCGTGCCCGTGACCGCGAACGTGACGTGCGCCGGGGTCGTCTTCGCCAGGGCGAACGCCTTGGACTGGCGGTTCTTCACGTTCTGCGCCTCGTCGAGCACGAGGCCCGCCGGTCGGAGCGCCGCGTAGTCATCGTGCTCGAGCCGGAACAGCGCGTAGGAGGTGACGAGCACGTCCGCGTTCGCGGCGAGCGCCGCGATGCTCTCCCGGCGGCGTGCGGCGGTCGCGGTCACGACGGCGACGCGCAGCCCGGGCGTGAACCTCGCCGCCTCCGCGGCCCAGTTGGGGACCACCGACGTGGGTGCGACGACGACGAACGGGCCGTGCTCGCCGTCGGGCGCGGCGTCGGGCGTGGCGTGCTGTGCCACATCGGGCTGCGGCTGACTGATCTGGGGCGTCCCGGACGACGGCGCGTTCTCCTTCCAGTCCTGGATCATCGCGAGCACCTGGAGGGTCTTGCCCAGGCCCATATCGTCGGCGAGCACGCCGCCCAGACCGTTGCGGCGCAGCCGTGCGAGCCACTCGTAGCCGGTCCGCTGGTAGGGCCTCAGGTCGGCCCGCAGGCCGACGGGCAGCGCGGGCGTCTCGCTCTCGTCGGTGGTCGCCGCACGGAGGCGGTCGAGCCACTCGCACGCCTGGCGGTCGATCTCGCCGAGCGCGAGCAGCTCCTCCCACCAGGACAGGTCGAGCCGGCTCATCCGCAGCGCGCCCGTGCGGCGGCGGTCCTGCAGCGCGCGTCCCTCCTCCAGCAGCGTCCGCAGCTGGTCGAGCTCGGGCCGGTCCAGGCTGACGAACCCGCCGTCCTCGAGAAAGAGTGTCTTCTCCCCGCGGGCCAGCGCGGTGATGACCTGGCCGACCGGCACCTCGCGCTCGGCGACCCGCAGGCGCACCTCGAGGTCGAGCCAGTCGCGGCCCGCGGGCGTGACGTCGACGGCGATCTCGGGCTCGCCGAGGTCGCGGAACGTGGGGACGTCCTCGGGCAGGTCGAGCGCGACGCCGTCGACGGCCCGCAGCGCGGGCACCACCTGCTCGAACAAGGCCACGACGGCGTGCCCCGAGACCACCATCTCCTCCAGCGGTGTCCGGTCGGGTGCGAGGAGCGGGGGCAGCGCCGTCATGGCGGCGCCCGCGCGGACGAGCAGGGCGTGCTCGGCCCCGGCGTCGCGGCCGGTGTCCCGCGGATCGGGCGGCAGCGTCGCGGTGCGGGCGAAGGCGTCGTCCGCAGGGCCGTACCGCCACTCGGCCTCGACGGAGGCGCGCGGCGTGCTGCCGATCGCGGCGAAGAGCAGTCGGATCCGCACGACGAGGGTCGGCGCGGGCGGCGGGGCGGGCTCCCACCCGCTCGTGCGCAGCACGGCACGCGGCAGGCGGGGCAGGATCGTGCGCTCGAACAGCGAACGCTCCGCGACCGGCACGGTGACACGGCCGCTGCGGCGCAGGTCGAGCCACTCGCGCGACGCGGGCACCTGCAGGGGCACGAGGGTGAGGGTGTCGCGCGCGTCCCGGCCCACGACGCCGTGCGGCGGCAGGCCGAGCAGCAGGATCGAGCGCAGGTCGGCCTCGCTCGTGATGACCGCCTCGAGGTGGAGGTCGCCGGGGTCGCCGTCGCGCGCGCCGTCGTGGTGCTCGTCCTCGCCGGCCTCGCCGG
>NZ_VENP01000105.1 GCF_006351005.1 Miniimonas arenae
CGAGCCGCTGCAGGACACCGAAGGGCGGCCGGTACGTGGCGGGGTCGCCGACCGCCTCGATCAGGGTGAACCCGTCGGCCTCGGCGATGATGCGCCGCAGGTGGGAGCTCTTCCCCATGCCCGACGCCCCGTCGAGGCACAGCACCCGCGGACGGCCGGCGCGAGCGTCCGCGATCGCTGCTCGGACCTGCAGGCGGCGCTCAGCGCGGAGCTCCCAGCCCGGCCCGTCCGCCACGGGTCGACAGTAGTGGGGCGCGTGCCGGCACTCTCGTGGATCGACGCGGGGAGCGGGGGCCGCACATGACTCGGACCGCAGCGGGGCTCAGTCCGGCAGCAGCCGCGCGTTCGTCCCGAAGTCCGCCCGAAGGCTGGGGCCGGTCGTGGCGAGCTCGGCGAGGTACGCGTCGACCCACGTGCCGTACGGCGTGCTCGCGAGCGACTCGTTGGAGAAGCGACGGTCGTCGGTGAGCTCGGTGACGCAGAACGCCGGCACCTGAAGGTCGGTCACCGGGCCGGACCGCTCGCACTCAGCGATGATCAGCGGGTGGTTGGCGCCGCCGAAGACGTCGACCGACCAGCCGTCGCCGCCCGCCCACACCGAGTAGCGCGTCTTCACCATGGCCCGCCCGCCGCGGTGCACGAGCTCGAGGGCGACCTCGGGGTCGAGCCCGCGCTCGGCCTCGTAGCGCGTGCCCCCGACGGCGGGGCCCTTGACCGTCACCGTCGCCATCGAGATCTCGCCCCGGTGGTCGGCGAGCACGCTCATGGGCGTGGAGTCGGCGTCCAGCGCCGCGTCCAGGCCGCTGGCCTGCACGCGGACCCTGAGCGCGTACCCCTCGTCGGCGAGGTAGTACGACTGGACTATCATCGTGGGGGCGTCCCTCAGGTGGGCGGGGAACTCGGTGACGAGGAAGCGGCGCTCGTACTCGAAGTCCTGCGCGTCGGCGAGCGTCTCCAGCGAGTCCCCGGTCACGGCGCCATCGTCGCACCCGCGCGGTGCGACGGCGCCGAGGCGCGCAGACGACGGCGAGCACCGCGTCCCGCGTCGGGTCACCATTTCCACGGGGTGCTGGCGTCGGCTCTCCGTCCGTTCCTTCGGCTCACGTGACGCGGGTGCGGGGAGAGTCGGCGGCTTCCGCATGGGTGCGCGGCACACGCGGTGCGGGGTAGACTCCTGCGGTTGCCTCGGCGAGGGACGCGAGTCGTCCGTGATCGACGCGGCGGGCCGACACCTCCGGGTGCCCGGCGCCGCGCCGCGTGCGCTCCGCCCCCCGCCGCAACCCGACCACACCCGTAGGAGGAACCCCATGGCAGATTCCATCGCCGCCGAGCTTCGGACCGAGTTCGGCAAGGGCGCCGCGCGCCGCGCGCGCCGCGCCAAGAAGATCCCCGCCGTCCTGTACGGCCACGGCACCAACCCGGTGCACCTCAACCTGCCGAGCCACGAGGTGTTCCTCGTGATCAAGCAGAGCGCCAACGCGGTGCTCGACATCGCCTTCGACGGCAAGAGCGAGCTCGCGCTCGTGAAGTCGGTGCAGAAGGACGTCGTGAGCAACGACATCGAGCACATCGACCTGCTCCTCGTCCGCCGGGGCGAGAAGGTCACGGTCGATGTCGCCGTCGTCACCGAGGGCGAGAGCGCGCCCGGCACGATCCACGCCGTCGAGCTCCAGTCGCTCACCGTTCTCGCCGAGGCGACGAGCATCCCCGAGCGGATCGTCGTGTCCGTCGAGGGCCTCGAGGAGGGCACCGTCGTGCGCGTCGCCGACCTCGAGCTGCCCGAGGGCACCACCACCGAGGTCGACCCCGAGGCCGCCGTCGTGCTCGTCACGGTCCCGCGGGGCGAAGAGGAGCCCGAGGACGAGGCCGCCGAGGGCGAGGCCGCTGCCGAGGAGTCCGAGGAGGCCTGACCTCCCCGTGCCACGCACCGGCGACGGCGCCCCGCCAGCTGGCGGGGCGCCGTCGCCCGTTCCGGCTGCGTAAGGCGCAGCCACCACCGCCCAGCAGGTCGTCGCCGCGCAGCACGCGCGCGACGGCGTACCAGCACCCTCGGAGGTCACCGTGAGTCAGCCGTGGCTCGTCGTCGGGCTCGGGAACCCCGGACCGAAGTACGCCGGGAACCGGCACAACGTGGGCGCGATGGTGCTGGACGTCCTGGCTGGGCGGATCGGGGCGTCGTTCACGCAGCACAAGGCGCGTGCGGCGGTGCTCGACGGTCGGCTCGGGACGCTGCCGGGCGGCGCGCCGGGCCCGCGGGTGATCCTCGCGCGGCCGGCGACCTACATGAACACCTCGGGCGGACCAGTCGCCGCACTCGCGCAGTTCTACGGCATCGACGCCGAGAACCTGCTCGTGGTGCACGACGAGCTGGACATCCCCGAGCACCAGATCCGTCTCAAGCGGGGCGGAGGTGAAGGCGGGCACAACGGGCTGCGCTCGATCTCGTCCGCGCTCGGGACGAAGGACTACGCGCGGCTGCGGATCGGCGTCGGTCGTCCGCCCGGGCGCCAGGACCCCGCGGACTTCGTGCTCTCGGACTGGCCGGCCTCGGCGCGCGCCGAGGTGGGCGTGACGCTCGAGCTGGCCGCCGACGCGGTCACGGACGTGGTGACGCAGGGGCTGCTCTCGGCGCAGAACACCTGGAACGCCAAGGGCTGAGACCGTCGCATCGACGCACGGTCAGGCGCTAGGGTGGTGCCGGGCTAGGTGTACTCGCATGGGGATGCGGGTACGGGGACCGGGGGGATCTCATGCGTGAGTCAGGCAGC
>NZ_VENP01000106.1 GCF_006351005.1 Miniimonas arenae
ACCAAGCCCACGTCCCAGGATGCCGGAGGCCTCCGACATCCGTGGGTCGCCGCCATGCTCCCCTACGTCGGCTGCTTGTGGGCCCTCCTTTCCTGCGCTCGGACGTGTGCGAGCTGGACGAGGCTGACGGGTCCGATCCAGAGGAACTTGAGGGCGTTCCAGACGAACAGCAGGACCAGCAGGTAGAGCCAGCCGGGGCCGCCGTCGTTGATGATCGTGGTGCAGATCGCAGCGGCGTAGAGGTAGGGCATGGCCAGGAGCATCGCCGGGATGCCCCACTTGAGGCCACGTCTCGTTCGGATGGCGTTGAGCAGCAGGTTGGTGGGCGTGTAGCGGAGTTCGCCGTAGCCTCGTGCGCTGAGCGCTACGGATGTGCGGAGCATTGCGGGCCTCTTTCGTCGTCATAGCGCGACGGGTGTCCGTCGTGGAGGCGGCTATGAACCGAGTGCCCGCGAGGGGCCGTCCCGAAGGACCCGCGTAGTTTGCTGAACCTGCCTCGCCACCGAGTCTACGACTGACTCGTGACAGTGGGAACCCCAGCGGCAGGTGGGCGTGTACCTCGTCGGTGACCTTGGAGCGGAAGGGACACCGATCATGGCGACGTTGGCGGAACAGGTGCAGGGTGAGCGGATGGCGCGGATCGCGCTGTCGATGATCGCCGAACCGAACGACCCGACCACGGGGTACGTCCTCGCCCGTCACGGCGGGATCGAGACGCTGCGGCTGATCGAGTCCGACGACGAGGTGCCCGGCCTGGCCCGCGCCGACGTACTGATGTGGCGCGAACGACTGACGGCGCGTGTCATGCCCGGCCTGCTGGATCAGGTAGCGCAGGCGGAGCGGCACGGCTTCGGCACGCTCATCCCCGCCGACAAGGAATGGCCCGCCGGGCTGAACGACTTGGGCGAGCGTGCCCCCTACCTGCTGTGGACGCGGGGCGCGGCCTCGTCCCTGACAATGCCGCTGAGCGATCGGGCCACGATCACCGGCTCACGCGCCGCGACCTCCTACGGCGAGCAGATCGCGGGCGAACTGGCGACGGGTCTGGCCGATGAGGAACGGGTCGTCGTCTCCGGTGGCGCATACGGGATCGAAGGGGCCGCGCACAAGAGCGTGCTCGCCGCGAGCGGTCAGACGATCGCGGTCCTGGCGAACGGGCTGGATCGCCCGTACCCGGCTGGGCACAGCGAGCTGTTGAACCAGATCGGGGATGTCGGCCTGCTGGTCAGCGAGCTACCGCCGGGCACTGCGCCGACCAGGCACAGGTTCCTGGCTCGCAACCGCCTGCTGGCGGCGCTCTCGGGTGCGACCGTGATCCCCGAGGCCAGTCCCCGGTCCGGGTCGATGACCACCGTCATCGCCGCCCGCGAACTCGGCCGAGGCGTCGGCGCGGTGCCCGGCCCGGTGACCAGCGTCACGAGCGCGGGGCCGAACGAACTCATCAAGCAAGGCTTCGCCTCCACCGTCACCCAGCCCAGCGACGTGATCGCCCTGCTCGACGCCGACCCGAACCCAGGACGGGCCGTGACCCGGCCCGAGGCCGGGCGCGAGTTCGGGCACCGACACCCGTCACAGGGCACGCCCGGACACCGTCTCTGACGGCCGCTTGCGCTAGCCCGGTTTCACAAGCTCGGAGCGGGGCGAGCCGCGCCGCTCTGTCGCGCGGGCTCGGTCGTCGTGCCCTCGATGGTGGCGGCTTGGGCGCGGTTGAGGGCGGCACGGGCGCGGATGGCGTCGATCTTCTGACTGGTGCTCTCCGGTGTCGGGCCGAGCGGGGTTCGGTCGTCGCTGATGCCGTAGCGGTCGCGGTAGGCGGCGACGGTGCGGGCAGCGCGCCACCATGCCGCCTGCTGTTTCTCGCCCTTCGGTGCCGTGCCGAGGTCGGCCGTCCACGGTTCCGCATCGGTGAGAGCGCCACGCAGCACGGCGTCGGCGCGGGCCTCGATCAGCTCGCGGCGCTCGTCCAGTGCTTGCCGCATGTCGCCTGTCATCTGCCCGCCGGCGTGCGGGATCAGTCCGACGATCAGTCTCGGGGGTTTGCGGGTGCGGCCTGATCCGGCGGGCCGGGCGGTGGCGCGCGCGACGCGGGCGTGGAGGACGGAGGCGATGTCGTCGGCGTCGTCCAGGCTCCGCGCGGCGACCAGACGCGGGAGCAGCGCGTCGAGGTCGTGGTGATTAGCTTCGGCGTGACGCAGCTCGGCCGACAGCGCGCCGTAGGCGTCGGAGGCGAGCACGTCTCCGATCTGCTCGACCGTGAGCCCGGAGGCTTGCAGGAGGGTGGCCCAGCGGTCGTGCTGGGCGGCTTGCGCGATGGTGTCGTACTCGGCCGCGAGCTGGGCGATCGAGCCCCAGCGGTCTTGCTCGGCGGTGATCGTCTCGTGTGCGGACAGTTCGGTGCCGATGTGCTGCAACACTCCGTATAGGATCGAGCGGGCGGTGACGTTCGGGTTGTCGCCGGGATGCGGCACCGCGTGTTCGGCATCTTCTCGGTCGACGGTGACGTAGGCGTGATTGCTGTGGGCGCCGCGGGTCATGGAGACGTAGAAGTTCTCCCGCGTCGTGGTGGCGGTGACGACCGCGTGCGCGGTGTCGGTGGTCACGCCCTGGGCGCGGTGCGCGGTGATCGCGTAGCCGAGTTCCAGGTGGTCGGCCACGTAGTCGGCCGGCAGGACGATCCCGCCGCCGAACCTGCGCCCGGCCGGGCGGATGCTCACCGACCCGTCCTCCCGAACTCCG
>NZ_VENP01000107.1 GCF_006351005.1 Miniimonas arenae
CGGGTGACGTCGAGAAGTTCGACCGCGAGATGGCCTTCGGCATGAAGTTCTCACCCGACACGGCGCGCACCTGGCAGTTCCGCGCGCGGCCGTACGGCACCACCGGCTATGGCGAGACCATCGCGGCGGTGCGCCGGTACACGGTCGCCGACGTCGCGGATCGGATCACCACGCCCCTGCTGATCCTCTCGCCCGAGAACGAGCAGTTCTGGCCCGGCCAGGCCGAGCAGCTCGCCGCCCTGGCGCCGACCGTCTCCACGCTCGTCCCGTTCACCGCGGCCGAGGGTGCCGACGGCCACTGCCAGCCCCTCGCGCGCGGGCTCACCGCGCAGCGGATGTTCGACTGGCTCGACGAGCAGCTCGGTCACTGACCCCGTTCACCCGGAGTTCGCCCGCTGCACGCCGGACCCGTCCGCTGTGCAGGGGAGGATGGTTGACATGACCCATCTCTCCCCCGCCCTCGACGACCCGACCACGACGGCCGACGCCCAGCTCGCCGTCGCGGCGGTGCGTGCCGGCCTGGCGGCGATCCGCGCGGCGGACTCCCGCGCCGTCGTGGCCGTGAAGGCGCACCCCGCCGACCTGCTGACGGCGACCGACCTCGCGGCCGAGGAGGCCATCCGCGGCGTGCTCGCCGCGTCCGACCTGCCCGTCCAGGGCGAGGAGGGGTCGCCGGACCTGACGGTGCCGGACCGCTGGATCGTGGACCCGGTCGACGGGACGGCGAACTTCGTGGCGGGGATCGGCCTCGTCGCCAGCACCGTGGCGCTCGCGCGCGGCGGCGCGCCCGTGGCCGGGGCCACGGGCGAGGTCGAGAGCGGGCGCGTCGTCTGGAGCGCGCGCGGCCTGGGCACGTGGGAGGTGCTCGACGGCGAGCCACCCGTTCGCGCGCACACGTCCGACGGCGAGCTGGCCACGGGCTGCATCACCGTGGGCGACTTCTCCTGGACCAACACCGGACCCTGGCCGCTGGAGCGGCGCGCCGCGCTCACCACGGCGGTGGCCGCGCGAGTGGGGCGCCTGCGGATGGTCGGCAGCTCGGCGACGGAGCTGTCGTGGGTCGCGACCGGACGCACCAGCGCGGCGATCCTCTACGGCAACCACCCGTGGGACACCGGCGCCGGGGCGCTGGCCGTCCGCGAGGCGGGCGGCGTGGTGCTCGACCTGGCGGGTGCGGAGTGGTCGTTCGCCTCGGAGTCGGTGCTGGCCGCGGGGTCCGAAGCCGTGGCCCGGGAGCTGCTCGACGCCATCCGCGGGGTCTGACCGCTCGCGATCCCCGGGTCGGTTCGGCCGGGTCGCCTCGGCGCCCGGTCGGCTCTCGTGCGCGCGCCGGCGTCGCTCGTCCCTAGGATCGAGGCGTGAAGATCGCAGTCGCCGGCACGGGCTACGTCGGACTCTCCCTCGCCGTCATCCTGGCCCCGCACCACGACGTCGTCGCCGTCGACATCGACGAGAGCAAGGTCGCGCTCCTCAACGAGCGCCACTCCCCCATCGTCGACCCGGACATCGAGCGCTACCTCGCCGAGGTCCCGCTGTCGCTCGAGGCGACCACCGACTGGCGCGCGGCGTACGCGGGAGCGGCGTTCGTCGTCGTGGCCACGCCCACCGACTACGACCCGGTCACGAACTACTTCGACACCTCGTCGGTGGAGTCCGTGATCCGGGACGTGCTCGAGGTGAACCCGGAGGCGACGATCATCGTGAAGTCGACCGTCCCGGTCGGGTTCACCGCGGCCATGCGCGAGACCCACCTGGGCGCGGCGATCATCTTCTCCCCCGAGTTCCTGCGCGAGGGTCGGGCGCTGCACGACAACCTCTATCCCAGCCGGATCGTGGTGGGCTCGGACTCCGCTCGCGGACGGCAGTTCGCGGAGCTCCTGCGCGAAGGTGCCCTCGCCCCGGACGTCCCGGTGCTGCTCACCCGGTCCAGTGAGGCCGAGGCGATCAAGCTGTTCGCCAACACGTACCTCGCGTTGCGGGTCGCGTACTTCAACGAGCTCGACACCTACGCCGCGACCCGCGGGCTCGACACCGCGAAGGTCATCGAGGGCGTCGGGCTCGACCCGCGGATCGGGTCGCACTACAACAACCCGTCCTTCGGGTACGGCGGGTACTGCCTGCCGAAGGACACCAAGCAACTGCTCGCCAACTACCGGCACGTGCCGCAGAACCTCATCTCGGCCATCGTCGACGCGAACTCCACGCGGAAGGACTTCATCGCCGCGGACGTGCTCTCCCACCAGCCGCGCGTGGTGGGGATGTACCGGCTCGTGATGAAGGAGGGCTCGGACAACTTCCGCTCCTCCGCGATCCAGGGCGTGATGAAGCGGATCAAGGCCAAGGGCGTCGAGGTCATCGTGTTCGAGCCCGCGCTCGAGGAGCCGGAGTTCTTCCACTCCGAGGTAGTCCGGGACCTGGGTGAGTTCGTGAAGCGCGCGGACGTCATCGTCGCCAACCGGCGGTCGGAGGAGCTCGACGCCGCGGGTGGCGGGCACAAGGTGTACACGCGGGACATCTACGGGCGGGACTGAATCGCCTGGCGGGCGGCTCGCCGTCGGGCGCTCGCCGTCGGGCGTCGTCGCTGCCGGGCGCTCGCCGTCGGGCGTCGTCGCTGCCGGGCGCTCGCCGTCGGGCGCTCGCCGTCGGGCGTCGTCGCTGCCGGGCGCTCGCCG
>NZ_VENP01000108.1 GCF_006351005.1 Miniimonas arenae
TTCTCCCAGCCCTTGCGGCAGGAGTCGCACTCGCGGCAGGAGTTCACCATGCAGCCCACGCCCACCCGGTCCCCGACGGCGAACCGCGTCACCTCCGCCCCGACCTCGGCGACGGTGCCGGCGATCTCGTGGCCGACGACGAGCGGGTAGGGCGCAGGGCCCCACTCGGCGCGCGCGGTGTGGATGTCGGAGTGGCAGATGCCGGCGTAGGCGATCTCGATGCGGACGTCGTGCGGGCCGACGTCACGGCGCTCGACCGTGGTGCGGACGAGCGGGGCGTCGGCGGCGGTCGCGGCGACGGCGTTCACGGTGGTGGGCATGGGACCAGCGTGCGGGGTGCGGTGCCGTCGCGGCAAACCGTGCTCCGGGCGTCGTAGGGTCGGGGGCATGCTGGTGGCCTTCTCCGTCGCCCCGTCCGGAACCGGTGAGCTGCCCCTGACCGGGGACGACGGTTCGGTGTCCGAGGCCGTCGCCGCGGCGCTCGCGGTCGTCGCCGTCTCGGGGCTGCCCTACCGCCTCGACTCGATGTTCACCACGCTCGAGGGGGACTGGGACTCCTGCCTCGCCGTCGTGAAGGCGGCGACCGAGGCGGCGGGGCGGTACGGCTCCCGCGTGAGCCTTGTGCTCAAGGCCGACATCCGGCCGGGCCGGACGGGCGAGCTGACCGGCAAGGTGGCGCGCGTCGAGGAGCGCCTCGCGGCGTCCGAGTGACTTCTGGCTGAGTTCCGCCGAGCCCGGCTGTCCTCGCCGTCACCCCCGCGTCGCGGCCATCACGGCACGAGCACCATCCGCCCCGGGGTGTCCCACACCCGCGCGACGTCGGCGAGCGGGTGCGACTCGACGTCGATCGTCAGGTCGCCGCGCGCCGTCGCGTCGAGCACCTCGGCGGCCGCCGCGAACATCGCGCGCGGTCCGACGCTGCCGAGCCCGCTGCCGCGCAGGCGCAGCGGCCGACTGCGCAGCCAGGCCCCCGGAAGCGTGAGGTCGGCCCCGGCGAGCGTCCCGATCTCGACGACGTCGAGCGGCCGGTCCGGGCCGCGTTCCGCGCGCAGCAGGGCCGGGAGCAGTGCCGCAGTCCGCTCGCCCCAGAGGTAGTCCACGACGACGTCGACGCCGTCGGGCGCGGCGTCCGCGAGCTGGGCGGGCAGGTCCTCGTCGAGGTGCACGACGGCGTCCGCACCGCGGTCCCGCGCCGTCGCCAGCGCCACGGGGTTGCGTCCGGCGGCGACGACTCGTCCGGCGCCGAGGACCTGCGCCACCTGGACGGCGAGCAGACCGGAGACCCCCGTGGCGCCGTGCACGAGCACCGTCGCGGGCGCGGCGCCGACGGCGGACCGCGCGCCGAGGAGGTCCGCGAGCGGGAGCCATGAGGAGGTGCCGGGGTTGACGACCGCGGCGGCGCGCGCGTCGTCGAGCGCGTCGGGAACCGGGACGGCCCAGCCGGCGGGCACGGGCGCGCGCTCCGCCAGGGTGCCGCGGACGAGCTCGGCGTGCGGGCCGGCGCGCTCTACCACCACGTCGAGGACATGACGACGCTCTACGACGAGATGGCCACGGCGATGGCGCGCGAGATCGCCCGGCCTTCGACCGCTGCGTCCGGTGGTGACACCGACTCCCGAGGCGCTCACGCTCCCGGGGCCACGGCCCCGTGGGAGGCCGACACCGACTCCCGAGGCGCCCACGCCGCCGGCGCCACGGCCCCCGGGGAGGCCGACGCCGACTGGCCGGCGATGCTCACGGCGGCCGGCCATCGGATCCGCACCGTGCTGCTGTCCCACCGCGACGGGGGCCGGCTCTACGCGGGCCGCCGCCTGCGCGACGTCGGGCCGGCGGTCTCGATGGAGGCGCCGCTGCGCGCGATGACGGCGGCGGGCCTGGATCTCGGCGTGACGGTGACCGCGCTGCAGGCCGTCGCCGACCTGACCGTGGGATTCGTCATCGAGGAGCAGCACCGCGACTCGGGGGAGTCGGGCGCGTACGACCCGGAGGCGCGCCGCGCGTTCGTCGACGCCGATCGGCACCCGCTCACCGCGGCCGCGAGCGTGCCCATGCTCGCGCCGGGCGACGAGCGGTTCGCCACGGCGCTCGGGTTCGTCGTCGACGGCGTGCGGGCCCGTCTCGCCCGCTGACGCCGCCCCGCGGGGCGTGCGGGCCCGCCTCGCCCGCTGACCCCCGCGGGGCGTGCGGGCCCGTCTCGCCCGCTGACCCCCGCGGGGCGTGCGGGC
>NZ_VENP01000109.1 GCF_006351005.1 Miniimonas arenae
GAGGTCCCGGACCTGCCCGACGAGGACCGTCAGGACCCCACGTTCCTGCGGTCCGACGGCGCGGATGCCGGACGGGACGGCTGCCGGGTCCCCCTCCCCTGGACGCGCTCGAGCGCGTCGTTCGGTTTCGGCGCGGGCGGGGCGCACCTGCCCCAGCCCGCCTGGTTCGGTGAGTACAGCGTCGGGGCCCAGCGGGCGGACCCCTCCTCCACGCTGCACCTGTACCGGCGGGCGCTTCGCCTGCGGCGCGAGCTGCGTGTCGACCACGAGCCGGCGTCGGTCCGCTGGCACCCGGCGCCCCCAGGGGTCCTGCGCCTCGAGCGCGGCGGCGGCTGGCACTGCCTCACCACCTTCTCGGCGCCCGCGCCCGCGCCCCGTGGCACGGTCGTGCTCGCCAGCGCGCCCCTGGCCGACGACGGCACGGTGCCGCCGGGGGTCACCGTCTGGTTCCGTCAGGGTTGAGCCGTCAGTCCTGCTCGCGGAAGGCGCGCGCCCGGGCGTAGGCGTGCAGGCGCTCGATCGTCTCGATCTGGCGGTCGGTCCGCTCGACGAGCGCGACGAACCGGTCGGGGTCGAGGCCGAGCTCCTCGGCGTGGTCCGCGATCGTCTGCCAACCGGCCTGCTTGCCCACCAGCGCCGACCGCATGAGCTCGGCCTCGAGCAGCACCGTGAGCGGCGAGCGTTCGACGACGCGGCCGTTCAGCTTGAGTCGGCCGATCCGCTCCGCGACCCCCGACAGCAGCTGCCGGTGGCGACGTCGGGGCAGGTGCAGGTAGTCCAGGAGGACGCGGTACAGGTCGCGCTCGCCCCGGACCTGCTCCGCGAGCTCGGCGAGCTCCCCGTGCAGCGGAAGGTCCTGGTAGGCCTCGGCCATCCGCTCGATGCGGCCCAGGCCCGCGGTGGCGCCCGTGAGGTGGTCGCTGAGGTAGAGGCCGAGCAGCTCGCTGTCCAGAGTCGGCGGGACCGAGACGTGCCGGGCACGGCGCGGCAGCGCCTCCTCCCCCAACGCCGGCGTGGACGCGGGGTGCAGCGGGCCGGACGGGACGCCCTGGCCCTGGCCCATCCCCTGGAGCAGCTCCTCGAGCGCCTCCGCGGCCGTGCGCCGCGGCGTCCAGCCGAGCTCCTCGGTAGCCCGCGTCGTGTCGAGCAGCGGCGCACCCATCGCCATGTCCAGCCACCCGGGGTCGGCCACGACCAGGTGCGTGTCGTACGCGAGGGCGAGCGCGGCGCGCACGACGCCCGGCGGGACCTCGACGAGCCGGTCGTTGCCCACGATGCGCGCGAGGTCCTGCGCGCGCAGCACGTCCGGTGCCGCGACGTTGACCGCGCCACGGGGGCGGCGCAGCAGCGCGAGCCGGTAGGCGTCGGCGAGGTCGTCGGAGTGGACCGCCTGCAGCCGCAGGCCCGCGGGCACCGTCAGCGCCGGCAGCCGGCCGTGGCGCAGCAGCCGGACCGGGATCAGCGGGCCGAGGAACAGGCGGGGGATCTCCGCGCCGGCGTCGGCCTGGAACACGAGCGAGGGCCGCACGCGGGTGACGATCACGTCGGGCCGGTCGCGCTCGAGCTCGTCGAGCACGGCCTCCTGCGCCGCCTTGTCGACGCTGTAGTGCGAGGTGGAGATGCCGTCGGTGGGCCAGGACTCGTCGCGGGGCTCGTCGTCGTCCACCGGGGCGTAGGCGCCCACCGACGAGGCGACGACGAGGTGCGGCACCCCGGCCTCGGCCACGGCGCGCGCCACCCGGCGCGTGCCCTCGACGTTCGCGGTCCGCAACAGCTCGCGGTCGCGGTTGGGCTGGATCAGCCAGGCCAGGTGGACGACGGCGTCGGCGCCACGGAACAGCGCCGTGAGCTCCTCGACGACGGCGTCCTCCTCGCCCGTGAGGTCCAGCGCCGCCCACTCCGCGGCGCGGTACGGCTCGGCCGTGCGATCCGGCAGCCGCCGGGCGATGCCGAGCACCGAGCCGATCGCTGGTTCGGCGCTCAGGGCGCGCAGGAGCGCCGTGCCCGCATTGCCGGACAGGCCGGTCACGACGACGCGCAGGCCGTCGTCACCGTCTCGGACGTTCTGGACTGGGGATGCCGCGCTGGGTGCCATGGTCGATCCTCTCGCGGTGGTGCTCGGGTGCGTAAGCCCGCCCGGGGGAGAGCCGTGTGACGACGTGCGGAGCTCCGAGCACGAGAACGGGGACGCGCCGGGTGGCGCCAC
>NZ_VENP01000011.1 GCF_006351005.1 Miniimonas arenae
GCTACCACCACCACCTCATCCACACCGGCGACTGGACCATCACCACCCCACGACCCGGCGCCACACCCACCATCACCCCCGGCCCCACCCTCACCCCGACCCACCGCCACGCCTGGACACCCACCACCCACCAGCCCAACCACTACCACCGCTGCTGAACAGCGCCGACAGGGTGGGCCGCTAGTAGGGCCGTGCCGACGACTCGGCCGACGGACGCGTGGGATGTACGTCCCCGGGCGTCGCTCGCGCCACCGCCCCTATGGCCGCTCCGGCCAGGCGTGCTTCGGGTACCTCCCCCGCAGATCCGCCCGCACCGCCGCGTACCCGCCGTCCCAGAAGCCCGCCAGGTCAGCCGTGATCGCCGCGGGCCGACCGGCGGGTGACAGCAGGTGCGCCACCACCGGAACCCGCCCCCCGGCCAGCCGCGGCGTCTCGTGCATCCCGAAGAAGTCCTGCACGCGCGACGCGATCACGGGCTGGTCCGCCCCGTACTCCACCCGTACGAACCGCCCCGACGGCAGCGCGATCCGCTCGGGCGCGAGCTCGTCGAGCTGCGCGGCGTCCGGCCAGGGCAGCAGCCCGCGCAGCAGCGCGAGCACGTCGACGCGCGCAAGGTCCGTCGTCCCGTCGGGAAGCCACTCCTGCACGCGTTCGGCGAGCGCGTCGTCCCCCACGTCGGGCCACGGCGGACCGAGCTCACGGTGCAGGAACGCCAGTCGCGCCCGCAGGCCTCTCGCAGCCTCGGTCCAGCGCAGCACGCCGACACCCGAGCGGCGCAGGGCCGCCCGCAGTGCCGCCGCACCCTCCGGTCCGACGCGGCTCAGCCGCACCGAGGACAGCGGGATCGCGCCCAGGCGGCGCACCCGTGAAGCCACCACGCGCGTGCCCTCGACCGCCACGTCGACTTCCTCACGCACGAGCGCAGCGCCGGCGGCGAGCGCTGCGGCCTCGTCGATCGGAACCCCCGACCGAATCAGCGCGTCCCTCCCCCGCGAGCGATCGGCGTCGGCGACGGCGAGCCACTCCTGGCCGACCAGCGCCGACCCCTCGCCCAGCACGGCGCCCGAGCCCGAGGCCATGAGATAGGCGGTCGATCCGGCCCGACGCCGCGCCAGCCGGTCGGGGTGCGCGAGCGCCACCACCTCGGCCACGACGGCGTCGCTCACCCTCGGCGTGTCGCGCGCCTGCGCGTCGCGCACCGCCGGCGTGGGCGCGGCCCCCGCGACGTCCGCCCCGCCGTCGGCGTCCTGCACGACGGCGAGCAACCGGTCGCGCGTCCGCGCCCACTCGGTCCCCGCTCCCCCGCCCCGCGCCGCCCGCCACGCGGCGCTCAGGTCGCCCCCAGGAGCGCGCAAGTCCTCCGCCAGCAGGGCTACCACCTCGGCCGCGGCGCGCGGACCGACGGACGCCGCGCCGTCGAGCAGCGCGCGGGCGAGCCGCGGATCCGTCGGCACCCCGGCGATCGCGCGACCCCGCGCGGTCACCACGCCGTCGCCGTCGAGCGCGCCCAGCCCGCGCAGCACCTCCTCGGCCGCCTCGAGCGCGGCGCGGGGTGGCGCGTCGGGCAGCCGGAGCCCGGCGACGCCGTCGCGCGACCAGCACGCGGCCTCGAGCACGAACAAGGCGAGGTCCGCCGTCGCGACCTCGGGCTCCGCGAACGGCGCGAGCCGGGCGTGCTCGGCCTCGGACCAGCACCGGTACACCGCCCCCGGGCCCTCACGCCCGGCGCGGCCCGCGCGCTGCTCGGCGCCGGCGCGGCTCACCATCACCGTGACCAGCCCGGCAAGCCCGCGCCGGTGGTCGGTGCGCGGCTGCCGTGCCAGTCCGGCATCGACCACCACGCGCACGCCGGGCACCGTGAGCGAGGACTCCGCGACGGCGGTGCTCACCACGACCCGTCGGCGCCCACCGGCCCGCAGCGCGCGGTCCTGCGCCGCGGCGGACAGGCGCCCGTGCAGCGGCAGCACCTCCGGCTCCTCGCTGCGACGCCCGTCGGCGGCGTCCTCGGCGCCGGCCCCGTCGGCGGCGGGCGCGCCGGCGAGACCCCCGAGGGGCGCACGCCGCAGCCCGGCCACGACGTCGTCCACCTCCCGCGCCCCCGGCACGAACACGAGTACATCACCCGCACGCTCGGCGACGGCGCGCCGCGCGACGGCGATCACGTGCTGCAGGTACTCGCGCCGCACGCCTCGCTCGTCGCTGCGCACGAGCGGCCGCTCGGGAGGGCACCACACCGTGTCGACCTCGTGCAGCGCCCCGTCCGCCACGACCACCGGCGCGTCCCACGCGGCGCCGAGCGCGGCGGCGTCCAGCGTCGCCGACATTACGACCACGCGGAGGTCCTCGCGCAGCGCCTCCCGCACGTCGGCGACCATCGCCAGCACGAGGTCGGACTCCAACGACCGCTCGTGCACCTCGTCGAGCACCACGCCTGCGACGCCGGGCAGCGCCGGGTCGCGCTGCAGCCGGCGCAGCAGCACGCCGGTCGTGACGACCTCGACCCGGGTGCGCGGGGACGTGCGCGACTCGCCCCGCACCGTGACGCCGACGTCGCCGCCGACCTCCTGGCCGAGCAGCGACGCAAGCCGGCGCGCGGCCGCCCGGGCCGCGATCCGCCGCGGCTGGGTGACCACGATTCGGCCGGCACCGGTACCGGCACCGGCACGCACGATGTCCGCGAGCAGCGGCGGGACGAGCGTGGTCTTGCCGCTCCCGGGCGGCGCCGTGAGCACCGCGACACCCGCGCGCTCGACGGCGGCACGCACCTCCGGCAGCGCGCCCCGCACCGGGAGGTCGCCGGGGTTCGCGAGCAGCCGCGCGATCGCATCCATCGCGACCAGTCTGCCGGGCCCAGCGCCACGCCCGACGGCGAGGCACGCGCCGCGACGCCCTGTCCGGGCCGCCAGCGCCACCGCCTCGCTCCCACGACCGCGAGCCCGCCGGTCCCGCCCCTGTGGCCGTCGCCACGGTCCCGGACTCGCTGCGCAGCCCGCCCGTAGACTTGACCGACTCGACTCTCTCCGCAGGTTCGCGCCTGCCCGGCCCAGGCAGGCGTATGACCACCCTCGAGGACCTCTCCAGCAGATCGGACGCGTTCGACGCCGACGCCGACGCAGACCTCCCCGGCGCCGACGCAGACCTCCCCGGCGCCGGCGCCGACGCCGACGCACCAGCGGGCGTCGACCCCGCCGACATGGCGGTCTTCGTCCGCGTGGCGCGCCAGGTGGCGCACCTGCCCTCGGACCACCCCGACCAGATCGAGGCCCGCCGCGCGACGGCGGGTCTGTACAAGCTGGCCAAGAAGGTCCGCCGCGACGAGCGCCGTCGCGACCTGCAGGACCACGACCGCGCCGTAATCCACTCCACCGCCACCGGCAGCCCCGGCCGGATCGACGACGAGACGGCCGGCCTTCTGCCGAGCTCGGCCACCACGCCCGACCGGGTGGCGGGCACGCTGCGCAAGCCGCAGCCGTGCTACGTGTGCAAGGAGCTCTTCACGCAGGTCGACTGGTTCTACCACCAGCTCTGCCCCGCGTGCGCGGCCCTCAACCACGCCAAGCGCGACGCCCGCACCGACCTCACGGGGCGGCGCGCCCTGCTGACCGGCGGGCGGGCGAAGATCGGCATGTACATCGCGCTGCGTCTCCTGCGCGACGGCGCCGACCTCACCATCACGACGCGCTTCCCGCGCGACGCCGCCCGCCGGTTCGCCGCGATGCCGGACGCGCACGAGTGGCTGGACCGGCTCGACGTCGTGGGCATCGACCTGCGCGACCCCGCCCAGGTGGTCGCGCTCGCCGACCACGTCGCGGCCCGCGGTCCGCTCGACATCCTCGTCAACAACGCCGCCCAGACCGTCCGGCGCACGCCCGGCGCCTACTCGGCCCTGGCCGAGGCGGAGAACCTGCACCTGCCGGACGACCCGGACGTCCCCACGATCACCTTCGGGCGCACCAGCGCCGCGCACCCCGCGATGCTCGCGGGCTCCGTGACGGACCTGCCGAGCAACCCCGTCGGCGCCGACCTCGCGAGCCTCGGCCCCGCCCGGGCCGCCCTCGACGCCGCGAGCGCCTCCCTCGAGCGCCACCTCGCGGGCACCGCGATCGACGCCGGCGGCCTCCTGCCGGACGAGGTGGACCACAACTCCTGGGTCGCGACCGTCGAACAGGTCGACCCGATGGAGCTGCTCGAGGTGCAGCTGTGCAACTCCACGGCGCCGTTCATCCTCCTCTCGCGCCTGCGGGCGAGCATGTCGGCGACCGCGACCGGCCGCGCCTACGTGGTCAACGTCTCCGCCATGGAGGGCGTCTTCGCGCGCGGCTACAAGGGCCCCGGGCACCCGCACACGAACATGGCCAAGGCCGCCGTGAACATGCTCACCCGCACCAGCGCGACCGAGCTCGCCGAGCACGGCATCTACATGACGAGCGTGGACACCGGCTGGATCACGGACGAGCGCCCGCACACCACGAAGGTGCGTCTCGCGCAGGAGGGCTTCCACGCGCCGCTCGACCTCGTCGACGGCGCCGCCCGGGTGTACGACCCCATCGTGCGCGGCGAGGCCGGGGAGCTGCTGCACGGCTGCTTCCTCAAGGACTACGCGCGCGCGCCGTGGTGAGGACCGTTCACGCGGTGAGCGCCGCGGGAGTGCTGGCGTCGCTCCGGGCGGCGCGTGCCCTGGCGACGGACCGGGCGGCCACGGCCACGGCGGCGGACGCGGCGCGAGCAGCAGCAGCGGTGACGCCGGCCGCGGCGAGCGCCCGCCTGGCCGTCGGCCCGCTCGGCCGCTTCTGGCGCAGCCTCTCCCCCGCGGGCCTCGCCGTCGGCGCCGCGGCCTACGCGGCCGGCACCCGACCGACCCTCGCGCCGCGCGGAGCCGTCGCCCAGGGCGTGGCCGCCGGGCTGTCACTCGCCGTCGGGTACGCGCTCGGCGCGCGCGGTGAGCGCCTCGTGCACTGGGCGCGCCGCGGCGCGCACCGCGCGGACGACGCGGCGGGCCACCCGTGGTCCGACGCCCAGCCCGTCGCACGCGCGGTCGCCGGCGCGAGCCTCGCCGCGACCGCCGTCGTCACGCTCTGGACCGGGGCCCAGGGGCAGCGTCGCCTCCAGCGGCTGTGGGGCCTGCCCGCGACCGCGCAACCGGATCCGCGCACCCTCGCCGTCGCCGCCGGCGCGATCGTCCTGCCCGTCATCGCGCAGCGGCGCATCCGGCGCCGTGTGCACGCGCTGCGCAGCCTGCTCGGGCGCTGGCTGCCCGAGCCCGTCGCGGGCGTGGCGGGCGACGCCCTCTACACCGTCGGCTCGATCCTCCTCCTGCGCGCGGGGTTCGCCGAGATCCTCGGCCGCTACGTCACCGGCCGCTTCGCGATCCGCAGCGGCACCATCTCCCACGAGTACGAGCGCCCGACGGCGAGCACCCGGTCCGGTTCGCCGGCCTCCTTCGAGCCGTGGTCGGGTCTCGGCGCGGAGGGCCGTCGGTTCGTCGGCTCCGGTCCCTCCGTCGAGGAGATCGCCGAGCTCACCGGCCGCCCCGCGGTCGAGCCGATCCGGGTCTACGTGGGCGTCACGACGCACGGGAAGCTCGTGGACCCGCCCGACCTGGACGCGATGGCCGCACGCCTCGTCGCCGAGCTGGACCGGACCCGTGCCTGGGAGCGGGACGTGCTCGTCCTGGTCACCCCGACCGGGTCGGGCTGGGTGGACGGTCCGGCCGTGGCGGCCGTGGAGTACCTGCACGGCGGCCGCACCGCGGTCGCCGCCCTGCAGTACTCGGTGAACCCCAGCTGGGTCCAGCTGGCCCTCGAGCTGGACCTGCCGGCCCGCGCCGGCCGCGCGCTCTTCGAGGCCGTGCACGCGCGCTGGCGGCAGCTGCCGCCGGACTCCCGGCCCCTGCTGGTGCCCTTCGGGCTGTCGCTCGGCGCCTACGGCTCGCAGGCCGCGTTCGGCTCGCTGGAGGACGTCCTGAGCCGGGCGGGTGGCGCGGTGTGGGCGGGCTCGCCCCGGTTCACGCCGCTCGTGACCGAGCTCACAGCGCGGCGGGATGCCGGCTCCACCCAGATCCACCCCGTCCTGGACGGCGGTCGGCACGTGCGCTTCGCGACCCGCAACGGCGGACCCCAGCACCTCGACGCCCTCGGCTCGGCCGGCTCGCCTCGCGTGGTCTACGTCCAGCACCCGAGCGACGGCGTCGCGCGCTGGTGGTGGCCCGAGCTCTGGCGTCCCGACGACTGGCTGCGCGAGCCCGTCGGCCAGGACGTGCTGCCACGCCTGCAGTGGTGGCCGGTGATCACCGGTGTCCAGCTCTTCCTCGACATGATGGTCTCCGACTCCGACGGGATCCCCGCGGGCTACGGGCACCACTACTGCGGCGCCTACGTCGACGCCTGGCGCTGGGTGACTCAGCCCGACGGGTGGGACGAGTCGCGTCTCGCGGCCCTGCGTGCGCGCCTGGCCGACGTGCCGCGCTGACGAGGCCGACCGCGCACGGTGCGCTCCGCCGTCCGGCCCTGACGAGGCGGACCGCGCGAGGTGCGCTCCGCCGTCGGCACCCGTCGCCGCGCCGGCGCGCTGACGAGGCCGACCGCGCGAGGTGCGCTCCGCCGTCGGGCCCCGTCGCCGCGCCGGCGCGCTGACGAGGCCGAACGCGCTCGGCGCCCCCGCTGAGCGCAACGCTCTCCCCGACCGCGTCACAGGGATGTCACGCGTCCATGACATGCTTCCGCAATGCGTATCTGGCCTGGACACCCCTACCCGCTCGGCGCGACCTACGACGGGACGGGGACGAACTTCGCCCTCTTCTCCTCGGTCGCCGAGCGGGTCGAGCTCTGCCTGATCGACGACGCGGGGAACGAGGAGCGCATCGAGGTGCGCGAGGTCGACGCGTACGTGTGGCACGTCTACCTGCCCGCCGTGCAGCCCGGGCAGCGCTACGGCTACCGCGTGCACGGTCCCTACGAGCCCGAGCGCGGCCTGTGGTGCAACCCCGCGAAGTTCCTCCTCGACCCGTACGCCAAGGCGTTCGACGGCACGATCGACGGCGACCCCGCGCTCCTGTCCTACCCCGCCGGCGGCGCGCCCGAGCCGGGGCAGGCGCCCAACGACCTGGACTCCCTCGGTCACACCATGACCTCCGTGGTGCACAACCCCTTCTTCGACTGGGGCCACGACCACCCGCCGGCGCACGAGTACCACCGCAGCGTCATCTACGAGGCCCACGTCAAGGGCATGACGATGCTGCACCCCGACGTCGCGGAGGACCTGCGCGGCACGTACGCGGGGATGTCGCACCCCGCGGTCATCGAGCACCTCAAGACCCTCGGCGTCACCGCGATCGAGCTCATGCCGGTGCACCAGTTCGTCAACGACTCCACGCTCCAGGGCAAGGGCCTGTCGAACTACTGGGGCTACAACACGATCGGCTTCTTCGCACCGCAGAACACCTACAGCGCCACCGGCAGCCGCGGCCAGCAGGTGCAGGAGTTCAAGGGGATGGTCAAGGCGCTGCACGAGGCGGACATCGAGGTGATCCTCGACGTCGTGTACAACCACACGGCGGAGGGCAACCACCTGGGCCCGACCCTGTCCTTCCGCGGCATCGACAACCCCGCGTACTACCGGCTCGTCGACGACGAGCCCATCCACTACTTCGACACCACCGGCACGGGCAACTCGCTCATGATGCGGTCCCCGCACGTGCTGCAGCTGATCATGGACTCGCTGCGCTACTGGGTCACCGAGATGCACGTGGACGGCTTCCGCTTCGACCTGGCGGCCACCCTCGCCCGCGAGCTGCACGAGGTGGACCGCCTGTCGGCGTTCTTCGACCTCGTCCACCAGGACCCGGTCGTCTCCCAGGTCAAGCTGATCGCCGAGCCCTGGGACCTCGGCGAGGGCGGCTACCAGGTCGGCGGGTTCCCGCCCCTGTGGACCGAGTGGAACGGCGCCTTCCGCGACACCGTGCGCGACTTCTGGCGCGCCGAGCCGCACACGATGTCGGAGTTCGCGAGCCGGTTCGCCGGGTCCTCCGACCTCTACGAGCACACCGGCCGCAAGCCGATCGCGTCGGTCAACTTCATCACGGCGCACGACGGCTTCACGCTCAACGACCTCGTCTCCTACAACGAGAAGCACAACGAGGCCAACGGCGAGGACAGCCGGGACGGGGAGTCGCACAACCGGTCCTGGAACTCCGGTGCCGAGGGACCCACGGACGACCCGGAGATCCTCGAGCTGCGCGCGCGGCGGGCCCGCAGCCTGTTCGCCACGCTGCTGCTGTCGCAGGGCGTGCCGATGATCGCGCACGGTGACGAGCTGCGGCGCAGCCAGGGCGGCAACAACAACGTCTACTGCCAGGACAACGAGATCTCCTGGATGAGCTGGGAGCTGGACGAGCCCCAGACCACGATGCTCGAGTTCGCGCGCAAGGTCATCGCGCTGCGCGCCAAGCACCCGGTGTTCCGCCGCCGGCGGTTCTTCGAGGGCACCTACACCGAGTCCGACGGCGACCGGATCCAGGACATCGCGTGGCTCACTCCCGCGGCGGAGCCGATGACGGGCGAGGAGTGGAACACCTGGTACGCCAAGGCGCTCATGGTGTTCCTCAACGGCGACGCGATCAACGAGCCCGACGAGTGGGGCGAGCCGATCGTCGACGACTCCTTCCTCGTGCTCTTCAACGCCGACCCGGCGCCCATCACGTTCACCCTGCCGCCCGCCTCCTACGGTCAGGCCTGGCAGGGCGTGCTCGACTCCGACCACTCCTTCGAGGACTGGCAGGTGTTCGCGGCAGGCACGAGCGTCGAGGTCGCCGGCAGCTCGATCGTCGTGTTCTCCCGTCCGAGCGTCAGCGTGACGCCGCGGCCCACCACGAGCGTGTCGACGGGCACGACGGCGCAGCTCGCCCGGGCGGCGGAGGCCGCGCCCACGGCGTCGGTCTCCACCGCGCCCACCGACCCGGCGACGGCGGCCGCGGCGGCCGACGAGACGGGGACCAGCGGCGGGGCGACGCCACCCAACCCGCCCACGCCGAAGCGACGCGCGCCGCGCAAGCCGCGCGCCAAGAAGAACGACGCATGAGCCGCGAGCCCCACCAGCCCTCCCGACGCACCCCGGTCTCCACCTACCGCCTCCAGCTGGGTCCCGACCTCTCGTTCGACGAGGCGCGCGCCCAGCTGCCGTACCTCGAGCGGCTCGGGGTGACCGACCTCTACCTCTCGCCCGTGCTCGCGGCGGCGCCGGGGTCGACGCACGGGTACGACGTCGTGGACCACGACGAGGTCAGCGAGGTGATGGGCGGGCGCGCCGCGCTCGAGCGGCTCTGCACCGCGGCTCACGAGCGGGGCATGGGCGTGGTCCTGGACATCGTGCCGAACCACATGGCCGTGCCCACCCCCGCCTGGCACAACCGCGAGCTGTGGGACGTCCTCGCGCACGGGGAGACCTCGGAGTACGCCGAGTGGTTCGACGTCGAGTGGTCGGGCCCGTCGGCCGGGCTGCTCATGCCCGTCCTGGGCGACCGGATCGGCGCCGTGCTCGGGCGGGGTGAGCTCACCGTCGACGAGATCGACGTGCCCGGCGTCGGGCCCACCACGGTGCTGCGCTACTTCGACCACATGTTCCCCGTCCGGGCCGGCACCGAGAGCCTGCCCCTGACGCGACTGCTCGAGGCCCAGCACTACCGGCTCGCCTACTGGCGCGTCGCGGACGAGGAGCTGAACTACCGACGGTTCTTCGACGTCGGGACCCTCGTGGCGATCCGCGTGGAGCGCCCGGCGGTGTTCGACGCGACCCACCGCCTGGTGCTCGAGCTCATGGCGCAGGGGTTCGTCGACGGCCTGCGGATCGACCACCCGGACGGCCTCGCCGACCCGCGCGCCTACCTGCGGCACCTGGACGAGGCGACCGGCGGAGCCTGGGTCGTGGCCGAGAAGATCCTCGAGCCGACCGAGGAGCTGCCCGCCGACTGGCCCGTGGCGGGCACCACCGGGTACGACACCGCATGGCGGGTCGGCCAGCTCCTCGTGGATCCCGCCGGTGCGCCCGCGCTCGCCGGGATAATGCACGAGCTGACCGGCGACGGGCCGATGGGCCTGCCGGCGCTCACCGTGGAGAGCAAGCGGCAGGTCGTCGAGCAGTCGCTGTTCGCCGAGGTGCACCGGCTCACGTCCCTCATCTCCGACGTGTGCCACGACGACATCCGGCTGCGGGACCACACGTGGCGCGCCCTGCTGGACTGCGTCACCGAGCTCGTCATCGCCTTCGACCGCTACCGCGCCTACGTCGTCCCGGGCGAGCCCGCCCCGCCCGCCGCCGTCGCCCTCGTGGAGGAGGCGGCCGCCCTGGCCGCGTCCCGGCTGGACGAGGAGCGTGCCGACACGATGCAGGTGGTGGTCGACCTCGTGCTCGGGCGCGAGGCCGGCAGCGCGGGCAAGGTGCGCGAGCCCCGCCGCGACGAGATCATCGTGCGCTTCCAGCAGGTCTGCGGCGCCGTCATGGCCAAGGGCGTGGAGGACACCACCTTCTACCGGTGGACCCACCTGGTGAGCCTGTGCGAGGTGGGCGCCTCGCCGGGCACGTTCGCCCTCGGGCCGGACACGCTGCACTCGTGGGCTGAGCGCCAGCAGCAGCGCTGGCCCGACACGATGACGGCGGGTACGACGCACGACACCAAGCGCGGCGCCGACGTGCGCGCGCGGATCGGGGTGCTCAGCGAGCACGCGACGGCGTGGGTCGACCTGGTCCACGCGCTGCGCGCGGCCACGTCCGACGCGCGACCCACCGACCTGCCGGGCCGGACCGAGAATCTGCTCTGGCAGATCCTGGCCGGCACCTGGACGGACGAGGGCCCGCTCGAGGCCGACCGGTTCACGGGGTACCTGCTCAAGGCCGCACGCGAGGCCAAGGAGTGGACCGCCTGGACCAACCCGGACGCCGCTCGCGAGGAGCGCGTGATCGCCTTCGCCGAGCACGTGCTCGCCTCGCCGGACGTCGCCGAGCTCATGGCGGGGTGGCTGGACCGCACGCGGGCCTCGGTCCGCGCGGCCACGCTCGGTCAGACGCTCCTCCAGCTCACGCTGCCGGGCGTCGCGGACGTGTACCAGGGCACCGAGACCACCCGGATCGCCCTGGTCGACCCCGACAACCGGCGCCCCGTGGACTACGCGGCCCTCGCCGTCGCGCTCGACCGCGTCGAGCGGACCGACGGCAGCGGCACCGGCTCGCTCGGCGAGGAGAAGCTCGCGCTCGTGCGCGCCGTGCTGCACGCGCGGCGCGGCGACCCCGAGGCCTTCGTGGGCCCGCGTGCGGGCTACCTCCCGCTCGCAACCTCCTCCGAGCGGGCCGTCGCCTTCGCCCGCACGCGCGACGGCGAACCCCGCTCGGTCACGGTGATCAGCCGGCACACCACGGGTCTGACGTCGGGCTGGGGTGAGCGCGAGGTGGTGCTGCCCGACGGCACCGCGTGGGCCGATCCCCGCCGACCCGGCCTCGTCCACCGACCGGGCCCGGTCCGGCTCGCCGACCTGTTCGCCCCCTCCCCCGTCGCGTTCCTGCTGCCGGTCGAGGATGTGACGGCCGAGGCGGTGGGGGCTGCCGAGGCGGGTGTGGCTGCCGAGGACGCCGGGCACGCCGCGGACGCCGTCGCCGGGCCGTCCGGGACGCCCTCGTGACCAGCGGGCCGGGCGCCGCCCCGCTGTCGGTGTGGGCGCCCTACGCGGACGCCGTGGCGGTGGTGCTCGGCGCAGGGCGCAAGGGTGGCGACGCGCACGAGGAGGCGATGCTCGCCGTCGGCGGCGGGTGGTGGCGCACCACCGGCGACGTCGCGCCGGAGGTGGACTACGCCTTCCGGCTCGACGGCGGCGATCCCCGCCCCGACCCGCGCTCGCCCCGGCAGCCCGCCGGGGTGCACGGGCCGAGCCGCACGTTCGACGCACACGCCTTCGCGTGGACCGACGCGGCGTGGGCGGGGCGCGACGTGCGCGGCGCCGTGACGTACGAGCTGCACGTGGGCACCTTCACGCCCGGCGGCACGCTGACCTCCGCGATCGAGCGGCTGGACCACCTCGTCGCGCTCGGCGTCGACGTCGTCGAGCTCATGCCGCTCGCCGCCTTCAACGGGGACCGCGGCTGGGGGTACGACGGCGTCGCGCTCTACGCGGTGCACGAGCCCTACGGCGGCCCCGAGGCTCTGCAGGCGTTCGTCGACGCCGCGCACGCCCGCGGGCTCGCGGTGTGCCTCGACGTCGTCTACAACCACCTCGGTCCGTCGGGGAACTACCTCGGCGAGTTCGGCCCCTACTTCACGGACGCGCACACCACCCCGTGGGGGTCGGCCGTGAACCTCGACCGACCGGGCAGCGCCGAGGTGCGCGCCTTCCTCGTCGACAACGCGCTGCGCTGGCTGCGCGACTTCCACGTCGACGCGCTGCGGCTGGACGCCGTGCACGCGCTCGTCGACGACTCCGAGCGGCACCTGCTCGCCGAGCTGTCCGACGCCGTCGCGGACCTCGCGCGCGAGGTGGGCCGGCCGCTCTCGCTCGTCGCGGAGTCCGACCTCAACGACGCCGTCATGGTCACGCCGACCGCGGCCGGGGGCCACGGCATGACCGCGCAGTGGGACGACGACGTGCACCACGCGGTGCACGCCCTGCTCACCGGGGAGCGCGCGGGCTACTACGTGGACTTCGGCTCGACGGCGGCACTCGCCCAGGTGATGCGCGACGTCTTCGTGCACAACGGCACCTACTCGACCTTCCGCGAGCAGGACTGGGGCGCGCCGGTGCCCGAGGGGGTCGACGGCCACGCCTTCGTGGTGTGCTCGGCCAACCACGACCAGGTGGGCAACCGGGCGACGGGTGACCGGCCGGGCGCGAGCCTCCCGCCCGCCGCACTCGCGCAGGCCGCCGCGCTCGTGCTCGCCTCGCCGTTCAGCCCGATGCTCTTCATGGGTGAGGAGTGGGGCGCGAGCACGCCGTTCCGCTTCTTCACGTCGCACCCCGAGCCCGAGCTCGGCGAGGCCGTGACCCGGGGGCGGCGCGAGGAGTTCGGCGGTCACGGCTGGGACACCGACGAGGTGCCCGACCCGCAGGACCCTGAGACCTTCGAGGCGAGCCGGCTGGACTGGAGCGAGATCGACGCTCCGCGGGGCGACGCACACGACGCTGGTTCCGGTGCGACACCCGACGACGGCGCGCGCCGGCACCACCGGCTCCTCGCGTGGCACCGCGACCTCATCGCGCTGCGCCGCCGCGAGCCGGCCCTCGCCTCGGGCGACCGGTCGCGCACCCGGGTGGACGCCGACGACGACGCGACCGCGCTCGTGCTGCACCGTGCCGGGGAGGCGGCGCAGGCTGCGGACGGTGGCGCGTCGGACGGCGGCTCGGGCGTCGCCGTCGTCCTCAACCTCACCGACGAGCCGCTCCCGGTGCGCGTCGAGGGCGCCGTCGAGGTGCTGCTCGCGTGGGAGCCGGGCACCAGCGTGCACGACGGCGTGGTCGACCTGGGCGCCCACGGCGTCGCGTTGGTGCGTACCCGGAGCTGATCGCGGTCGGCGCCGGCGCCGGCTCGCGAGGGCGCCGGCGCGCGCCGGCGCGGGTGCGCTACGGAGCGGCGGTCGGCTCGGGGTCCCCGGCCACGGCGGCGCTCGAGGTCGGCTCGTCGCTCGCGGCGGCGGACGGCGCTGCTGACGCGGAAGGCTGCGTCCCTGCGGGCTCGGGTGTCGCCGTCGCGGCCGGTGTCGGCGTGGCGGTGGGGCTCGGGCTCGGAGAGGGTTGCGGTGACGGCTCGGGCGTCGGGCTCGGAGTCGGCGTGGGCGTAGTCGAGGGATGCGGCGTCGCCGAGGGTCCGGGGCTGGGCGACGGACTGGCCGACGGACTGGGCGAGGGACTCGGCGACGGCTCCGGCGTCGGGCTCGCAGTCGGTTCGGGCGTGGGCGTCGGGCTCGGGGACGGGTCGGGCGTGGGCGTCGGGGTCGGCGACGGCGCCTGCACCACCGGCACGGGCGGGAGCGGCGTCATGGCGATCGCCACCAGGTTGGCCTGGAACGCGGCCTGGGCGGCGAGGTAGTCGGCGGTCAGCGGGACCGGCGTGACGGTGCGCCCGGAGCGCAGGTCGACGCCGCGCGCCAGCATGAACGGGACGGGGTCGACGGCCACGCCGTTGACGTGCACCGAGAAGTGCAGGTGCGGTCCGGTCGACCGACCCTCGGTCCCGACCAGTGCGACGATCTCGCCCTCGCGGACCTGCTGCCCGAGGGTCACGAGCACGCCGGCCTGGGCCATGTGGTTGTACGCGGTCACGACGCCGTCGCCGTGGTCGATCGCGACCACCCATCCGGAGAGCCCCAGCTCGCGGCTGCCGTTGCCGACGTACACCACGGTGCCCGCGGCGGCCGCCCGGATCGGGTACCCGAGCGGGGCCGAGAGGTCCACGCCGTTGTGCAGCCCCGCACTGGTCAACCCCGCGATCGCGCCGCGGAACCCGAAGGGTGAGGCGAACTTCCCGTTCGGCAGCGGGTGCACCCAGCCGAGCTCAGACACCTCGACCCCCGCCTCGGCGAGCGAGAGCCGGTACGCGGCCTGCTCGACCGCGGCGTCCACGGCGGACAGCAGCGGGGCGGGCGGCGGGGGCGCGGTCCCGGTCGCGGTGGCCGGGGTCCACCACGAGGCGGCCTCCGCCAGCGGGTCGACCGAGTCCTCCTCGAGCGGATAGTCCATCGGGGAGAGCCCGTCGGAGTCGGCCGCCCCACGGGCGCTCGACGTGCGGTCCCAGCGCGGGCTGGCGTGCTCGGGTGCGAGGTAGGCCGCCCCGGCGATCGGGGAGTCGAGGTAAGCGAGGGCGCTCTCCCCCGAGACCGGCAGCGGCACCGGCGCCGCCTGCGCGCCGCCCGCCACGAGCACCCCGACGGCGGCCGCGAGGCATGCCGCGACGCCTCTCGTCAGGACCGTTGCCCGCACGTCCGTCACCCTTCCGCCGCCCCCGGCTGCCACCCCCGATGGTGACCCGGATCACACTACCTCGGCAACCCCGCGCCTTCGATACCGTCAGGACCCATGACGACCCTGTTCACCCGCATCATCGACGGCGAGATCCCCGGACGGTTCGTCTGGTCCGACCCCACGTGCGTCGCGTTCCTCACGATCGCCCCCGTGCGCCCCGGGCACGCCCTGGTCGTGCCGCGCGCCGAGGTGGACCACTGGCTGGACGCCGACCCCGGACTCATGGCCCACCTCGTGGACGTCGCCCGCATCGTGGGACGCGCGCAGCTCGAGGCGTTCGGCGGTGTCCGCTCGGGCCTCGTCGTGCAGGGCTACGGGGTCCCCCACCTGCACCTTCACGTGCTCCCGACCCACGGCCCGGAGGACTTCCACGGCATCGAGGGCCCGCCCGCGCCGGACTCCGAGCTCGACGACGCAGCCGAGCGGCTGCGCGACGCCCTCGCCGCCGGCGGGCAGGCCGAGCCCGTCGAGGAGGCCCGGGCGCTCAGCGCGCGCTGACCGCCGGGGTCGGACGGGTGCCGGATCCCTCGTCCCGTGACCGTTCGGCGTGCGGCGCAGATGCCGTCGGCGAGCCGGCGACGGCGCCGCGCGAGGTCGGGCGGGGGCTCAGGGCAGGGGCCGTCCGGCCAGCGCACCGAGCCGCGAGAGTGCCCGGAAGTACTTCTTGCGGTACCCCTTCGTCAGCATGCGAGGGCTGAACAGATCGGCGACCGCCGCTCCGCCGAGCCGGACCGGGACGTCACGGTCGTACAGCCGGTCGACAAGGACGACGAGCCGCAGCCCCACCATGTCGTCGTCGAGCTCGTGCACGCCGGTGACCGCGACGAGGTCGAGGCCGTCCACCAGCTGCCCGTAGCGGGAGGGGTGGATCCGCGCGAGGTGCGCCATGAGCCCGCCCCAGTCGTCGAGGCTCGCCTGCGCGCCGCTCGCCGACGCCTGCTCGACGGCGAGGCGCACCTCCTCGTCGGACAGCGCGGTCCGCTCGGGGCGTCCGTCGCGCAGGCGATAGTCCTCGCCGTCGATCCGCATGACCTCGAACCGGGCGGCGAGGGCCTGGATCTCGCGGAGGAAGTCCTCCGCGGCGAACCGGCCCTCACCCAGCGCCTCGGGCAGCGTGTTCGACGTGGCCACGAGCGTGACCCCCGCGTCGGCGAGCTCGCGCAGGAGGCGCGACATGAGCACCGTGTCGCCCGGGTCGTCGAGCTCGAACTCGTCGATCGCGACGAGCGCGCGGTCCGACAGCGCGGCCACGCACTCGCGGAACCCGACGGCGCCCACGAGGTGGGTGTACTCGACGAACGTGCCGTACGCGGAGCGCTCGGGCCCGACGGCGTGCGCCAGCGAGGCGAGCAGGTGCGTCTTCCCGACGCCGTAGCCGCCGTCGAGGTAGAGCGACGCCGGAGGCGGGGGCGCCTTGCGGAACAGGCCCTTGCGCGGGGGTTCGACGATGCGGGCCGCGAGGTCGCGCATGCGCTCGCGTGCCTGGGCCTGCGAAGGGTGCGCCGGATCGGGCACGTAGGAGTCGAACGAGGCGCGGGCGAACTGCGGCGGCGGGACGAGGCCGGCGAGCAGCTGCGCCGCCGTGACCTCGGGGAGTCGGTCCGTGAGCGAGATCGGGTGGGCGGGGTCGGGCACGTGGGCAGGCTACCTGGCACTCTGCGACGGCGGGCACCGGGCCCTGGCGGGCCCGGCGGTCCTGGCGGGGCCCAGGCCCTGGCCGGCTCGGCGGGGCTGGCGGCCCTGGCGGGCCCCGCGGGGCCTAGGCTGGTGGCGCCGCGCGACCAGACCCTCGGACGCGCCACCCGTTCCCCGCAGGAAGGCCCGTGCCATGCCCCAGACCGTCGTCGTCCTGAGCGAGGACGTCCTCGCCGCCTCCGACGTCGCGAAGATCCTCGCGCTCGCCGGTGAGGACGGCGCCGTCTACCGGGTGCTCGTGCCCACCGAGGTGAAGCACAGCGTCGTGTCGGACTTCCTCGACCACCTCATGGTGCTCGACCTCAAGGAGGCGTGGGAGGACGTGACGGGCAGGAACGACCTGCCCGACGACGTCGCCCGCCGCGACGCCGCCGAGGTGCTGCAGGGCTCGGTGGACGCGCTCGAGGCGGCCGGCGCCGAGGTCGAGGCCGCGACGATCGCCGACGACGTCGTCGTGGCCCTGCGCGCGGAGCTCGCCGCGGCCCCCGACATCCTCCAGGTCATCGCCGTGACGCAGCCCCGCGCCGTGGAGGACACCTTCCACCGCGGCTGGGCCGACAAGGCGGAGAAGGAGCTCGGCGTGCCCGTCCTGCACTTCTACACGGGCACCTCCGTCGTCGGCGAGTAGCACGCCTCGCCTCGGCGGCGCCCGCCGCAGACGCGGCGCGCGGCTCCCGGTCAGCGGCGACCGGCGAGCGGCGACGCCGGGTGGTACCGGAGCAGCTTGCGGGCCTGGTTCACGGCCGCGACCGTCACGTACCACCAGCGCCGCGGGCTCCGCTCGGCCCGGTACACCAGCACGTTCGTCACGGCGCGGGCCCGGCGCAGCCGCCGCACCTGGGCGCGCGCCTGCGGCGCGAACACGCGCAGGAGCGCCGTCGGCACCACGGTGAACAGGTGCTCCCGCGCGCCGAGCACGGGCGCCGCCGGCGCGGGCGCGCCGTCGAGGTAGGCGTCGACGTACATCGCCGCCACGTTGTACCCCGAGGCCGTCACCGCGTACCCGCTGCGACCCACGCGCGGGTTGATCTCGAGCACGCGGTAGGTGCCCGCAGCGTCCTGCATGAGGTCGACGTTCGCGAAGCCGCTCCAGCCCAGATGCCGCAGCAGCCGCTGGACGTCGGCCAGCACCGCGGGCGCCAGGGCGTCGGTGCGGGCGTCGGCCGTGACCTGGGCGAGGGAGTTGCCCAGGGCCGTCGGCGTGTGCTCCTCCAGGAGGACGCGACCGAGCTGCGCGAACCGCACCTCGCCGTCGGGCCCAACGAAAACGTTCGCCGCGGCCATCGCGCCGTCCCCGCCCGGGAGGACCTCCTGCACGAGAACCCCGCCGCGCAGGCCGGCCGCGGCCATCCGGCCGAGCAGGTCGCGCGCCTCGGCCGCGTCGGCCACCACGTGCACCTTCGCCTGGCCGGGGTACGTCACGTCGTGCGCCCGCGACGTCGAGGCGACCTTCACCACGCGCGGGTAAGTGAGCTCCGCCAACGGCGCGAGCACGGCGTCGAGCCTCGCCTCGCCGTCGAGCACGAGCACGGCCGTCTCCGGGTGCGGCACGCCGAGGGCGGCGCACGCGGCCATCACCTGCGCCTTGTCCGACGCCCGCGCGACGACGTCGGCCGGTGCGTACGGGACGACGACGCCGAGGTCGCGCAGCTGCGGCGCCGCCGCGACCACGGCCTCGACCAGCCAGTCCGCGCTCGCCAGCACGAGGTGGCGCTCCCCCGGTCGCTCCGCGACGATCGCGCCCAGGGTGGCGACGAGGTCGGCGGCGACGTCGGGCACGACCCGCAGGTCGACGGCGACGGAGTCGCGGACCGGCCCGGTGGCTGCGCCCGCGACCACGACCGAGCGCACGCCGAACGCCTCGTGGAACGCCCGCGCGGACGCGTAGGCCCCGATGTCGCCACCGAGGACGATCGGCCGCACGGGCCGCACCGCCGCGCTGCCCCGCACTCCGCGAGAGCGGTGCCCGGCAGGGCCTCCGGACGCGGGCGGGGGCGGGGTTGTGAGCGGCACGACGGCGAGCCTAGACCGCGCCGGTGGCGCACCCGCCTAGCGTGTGAGCGTGGCCACGGATGCACCGACGCTGCCGCCCGACTTCGAGGCGGCGCTGCTCAGCCTGCGCGGACACGCGTTCCGACCCGAGGTGCACCTCGAGGAGGTGCCCCCGCCGACCCGGATCGCGCCCTGGGCGCTGGCGATGACGGCCGAGATCAACCCCACCAACGACGCCGAGGACATGCTCGCCAACGGGCGGTTCGTCGTGCTGCACGACCCGGAGGGCCAGGACGCCTGGAACGGGACCTTCCGCGTCGTCGTGCTCGCCCGTGCGCGGCTGGAGGAGGAGATGGGCGCCGACCCGATGCTCGGCGAGGCCGCGTGGAGCTGGCTGACCGACTCGCTCACGGACGCGCGCGCCGAGTACCACTCGCTCTCGGGCACCGTGACCCGCGTGCTCTCGGAGACGTTCGGCGGGCTCGAGGTGCGTGGCCACGAGGTCGAGATCGAGATGCGGGCCTCGTGGACCCCCGCCTCCTCCGACCTCGGTCCGCACCTGCGCGCGTGGGTCGCGGCCACCGCGTGGGCCGGCGGCCTGCCGCCCCTGCCCGAGAACGTGACCGCCCTGGGCATCCGCAGGAACCGTGGCTGAGTCGGCAGGCGCGGTGACCACCGCCGACATCACGGGCAGCACTGGCAGCACTGGCAGCACGGGCAGCACCGACAGCGCTGACGCCACGGGCACCACCAGCTCCCCGGGCACCGCCCCGACCGAGCCGGCGGTCCGCCCGGTCACGCCGCTGACGGAACCGCGCGACGGCGTGCCCGACGTCCTCGTGACCGAGGCGGAGCTCGCGGCGTACGCGGCCGCGCTCGCGGCCGGCACGGGCCCGGTCGCCGTCGACGCCGAGCGGGCCTCGGGCTTCCGCTACGGCCAGCGCGCCTACCTCGTGCAGGTGCGCCGCGAGGGCGCCGGCACGGCGCTCATCGACCCCGTCGAGCTGCCGGACCTGTCCTCGCTCACGCGCGCGACGGCGGGCGTCGAGTGGGTGCTGCACGCCGCCTCCCAGGACCTCGCCTGCCTCGCCGAGGTCGGCTTCGTGCCCGACCTCCTGTTCGACACCGAGCTCGCCGGCCGCCTCCTCGGCCGTGATCGCGTCGGGCTCGCCGCCATGGTCGAGGCCGAGCTCGGCCTCTCGCTCGCCAAGGAGCACTCCGCGGCCGACTGGTCCACCCGCCCCCTGCCCGAGTCGTGGCTGCGCTACGCGGCGCTCGACGTCGAGGTGCTCGTGGAGCTGCGCGACGCGCTCGAGGCCGACCTCGTGCGCCAGGGCAAGCTCGAGTGGGCCCGCCAGGAGTTCGAGGCCGTCCGGCTCGCGCCGCCGCCCCCGCCCCGCGTGGAGCCCTGGCGACGCACGTCCGGGTTGACGTCGGTGCGGGACGTGCGCCGGCTCGCCGTCGTGCGGGAGCTGTGGCAGCAGCGCGACGACGTGGCGCGCGACCGCGACATCTCCCCCGGTCGGGTCCTGCCCGACCGCGCCATCGTTGCGGCCGCCACGGCCCTGCCGCGCTCGGCCGACGCGCTCGGTGCGCTGCCCGAGTTCTCCGGCAAGGGGACGCGGCGGCGCCTGGGGATCTGGTGGTCCGCCGTCGCGCGTGCGCTCGCGCTGCCCGAGAACGAGCTGCCCTCGCGGCGAGGCCCCGCGGCCGACGTGCCCTCCCACCGCGCGTGGCGCGACCGCTACCCCGAGGCGGCCGAACGGCTGCGGGCGGTGCGGGCGCGGATGCGCGAGATCGCCGAGGAGGTCGGCACGCCGCAGGAGAACCTGCTCACGCCCGACCTGCAGCGCCGGCTCGCCTGGGAGGCCGGCGAGGTCACGCCGCGCGACGCGATCACGACCGGCGTCGTGGCGACCTGGCTCACCACGCACGGCGCGCGGCCCTGGCAGGCCGAGGTCTGTGCGGCCGGGCTCGCGGCGGCGCTGCGGGACCCGGCCTCGGTGGCCGACCCCGACGGCGAGCAGCGGGCCGCTGACCCCGCCTGACGGGCCGACCTCGTCCGACGAGGTCTGACGACCGGCGGCGACGGCGCCCGTTTACCGGTACCCGCGGTATCAGGTAACGTCGTCCTCGACACCGTCGTCCCGCCGCCTGCGCGGCCCTCCCGGAGGTCACCGTGACCAGCTCTCCCCCTATGCGCCGCGGCCTGCTCGGCCGACGCGTCGTCCTCGTCGACGGCGTGCGCACCCCGTTCGGTCGCGCCCGCGACGACGGCCTGTACGCCGGCACACGCGCCGACGACCTCGCCGTCGCCTGCGTGCGCGAGCTCCTGCACCGCAACCCGAACCTGCCCCCCGAGCGCGTGGGCGAGGTCGCGATCGCGGCGACCACCCAGCAGGGCGACCAGGGCCTCACGCTCGGCCGCACCGTGGCCATGCTCGCGGGCCTGCCGCAGGAGGTGCCGGGCTACGCCGTCGACCGCATGTGCGCCGGAGCGCTCACCGCGACCACGCAGGTCGCGGCCCAGATCGCGGTCGGCGCCGTGGACGTCGCGATCGCGGGCGGGGTCGAGCACATGGGCCGGCACCCGCTCGGCGGCGGCGCCGACCCGAACCCGCGGTTCGTCGCCGAGGGGCTCGTCGACTCCGACGCGCTCGTCATGGGCGCCACGGCCGAGAACCTGCACGACGGCGACGCTCGCCTCACCCGCGAGCGTGCGGACCGGTACGGGGTCGCCAGCCAGGAGCGCTACGCAGCCGCGCTCGCCGCGGGCCGGATCGACCGCGACCTCGTCGCCGTCGGGGTCCGCGACCAGGGCGCCTGGACGCTCGCGACCGCGGACGAGCCGCCCCGGCCGGGCACCACGCTCGAGGGCGTGCGCGACCTGCCCACGCCCTTCCGGCCCGGCGGACGCGTCACCGCGGCGACCTCCTCGCCGCTCACCGACGGCGCGACGGCGTGCCTGCTGGCCGCGCAGGACGTCGCCGCCGAGCTCGGGCTCGCCGCCAGGGCCCGCCTGGTGTCCTTCGCCTACGCGGGCGTCGACCCCGCCGTCATGGGCCTGGGCCCCGTCCCGGCGACCCGCCGCGCGCTCGAGCTCGCGGGCCTTGGCATCGACGACATCGGCGCGATCGAGGTCAACGAGGCCTTCGCCGTCCAGGTGCTCGCCTTCCTCGACGCCTTCGGCCTCGACGACGCCGACCCGCGCGTCAACCCCGACGGCGGCGCGATCGCGGTCGGCCACCCGCTCGCCGCGAGCGGCGTGCGACTCGCCATCCAGCTCGCCCGCCGCTTCGAGGACGACCCCAGCATCCGGTACGGCCTCACCACGATGTGCGTCGGCCTCGGCCAGGGCGCGACGGTCGTCTGGGAGAACCCGCACCACCCCGCGTACGACGGCGAGCGCACCTCGGGCGAGCACCTCGCGTCCGCGGGTGCGACGCCCACCACCCCGGAGGTCCAGCTGTGAGCACGACCGGAGTCCTGGTCCGCGACGTCGACCTGCCCACCGCGGACGCCCTGCGCGGCGGCGGAACGCTGGCACTGCTCACGCTCGACAACGGGGCCGACCACACGCGACCGACGACGCTCAGCCCCGAGACCGTCGCCGAGCTCGAGCAGGTCCTCCTCGCGCAGCGCGAGCGCGCATCCCGCGGGCAGATCGCGGCCCTCGCCGTGACCGGCAAGCCCTACGTGTTCGCGGCGGGCGCCGACCTCAAGCGGGTCACCGAGGTCACGTCCCGGGACCAGGCCCTCGCGCTCGGCCGCGGCGGGCACGCCGCGTACCGGCTCCTGCGCGAGCTCGGCGTGCCGACCTTCGCGTTCGTCAACGGCGTCGCGCTCGGCGGCGGGCTCGAGCTGGCGCTGGCGTGCGACTACCGCACCGTCGCCGGCTCGGTGCGCGCCCTCGGGCTGCCCGAGACCTCCCTCGGCCTCGTGCCGGGCTGGGGCGGGGCGACCCTGCTGCCGCGGCTGATCGGCGTCGAGGCCGCGCTGGACGTCATCCTCACCCGGGCGGCCGCCACGAAGCCGCTCAGCGCGCACGAGGCGGACCTGCTCGGCGTCGTCGACGTCATGCTCGACCCGGCCGACTTCCTCGCCCGCTCCGTCGCGTGGGCGGCGTCGGTGGTGCGCGGCGACACCGTGGTGGCGCGCCGCGCACCCGAGCCCGAGGACAGCTTTCGCGCGGTCGTGGACGCGGCGCGCACCCGCCTGGACGCCGTCGTGGGCACCTCCCGGCCCGCACCGCACCGCGCCCTCGCGCTCGTCGAGCAGACCCGTGACCTCGGCCTGGACGAGGCGTACGCGCTCGAGGACGAGGCGCTCGCCGACCTCGTGATGACGCACGAGATGCGCGCGAGCGTCTACGCGTTCGGCCTCGTCACCGGCGCCAAGCGACCCGTCGGGGCGCCGCCGGCCGAGCTGGCCCGGCCCGTGCGCCGCGTGGGCGTGGTGGGCGCGGGGCTCATGGCCGCGCAGATCGCCCTGCTCGTCGCGCGTCGGCTCAAGGTCCCCGTGGTGATGCGCGACCTCGACTCCGAGCGCTGCGCCGCTGGCCTCGCGCACGTGCGGGCCGAGGTCGACAAGGCGGTGCACCGCGGCCGGCTCACCACGGCGCGGGCCGCGCGCGTGCTCGGCTCCATCACGGCGACCACGAACCTGGCCGACCTCGCGGGCTGCGACCTCGTGATCGAGGCCGTGACCGAGCGGCTCGACCTCAAGAAGCACGTGTTCGCCGAGCTCGAGCCGATCGTCGGGCCCGACGCCGTGCTCGCCACCAACACCTCGGCGCTGTCGGTCACCGCGATGGCAGCCGACCTGGACCACCCCGAGCGCGTCGTGGGGCTGCACTTCTTCAACCCCGTCGCCGCCATGCCGCTGGTGGAGGTGATCCGCGCGGAGCGCACCGACGAGCCCGCGCTGGCGACGGCGTACGCGGTGACGAAGGCGCTGGGCAAGAACGCGGTCGGGTCGGCCGACCGGCCCGGCTTCATCGTCAACCGGCTGCTCGTGCTGCTCCTGGGACGCATCGTGGGCGCCGTCGAGCGCGGGACGCCGGTCGAGGTCGCGGACCGGGCGTGCGACGTGCTCGGCCTGCCGATGCCGCCGTTCCAGCTGTTCGACCTGGTCGGGCCGGCCGTCGGGCTGCACGTGCTGACCTCGCTGCGCGAGGAGCTCGGGGAGGCGTTCCCGCGCTCGCCGGGCCTCGAGCGGATCGTGGCCGACGGCGTCCCTGTGGTCGGTCCGCCGCCCGCGCCCGGCCTGCCACGCCGCCCGCTCCCGGACGTGCAGGCGGCCTTCGACGCCGCGCGCGACCCCGCCACGCCGCAGCAGCCGCTCGACGAGGCCGGCGTGCTCGACGACGTGCTCGTCGCCCTGACGACGGAGATCGGCCGGATGCTGGACGAGGGCGTCGTGACCACGCCGTCGCAGATCGACACCGCGATGATCCTCGGCGCCGGCTGGCCGTTCCACCTCGGCGGGATCACGCCCTACCTGGACCGCACGGGGTACTCCGAGCGCGTGCTGGGTCGGCGGCTGCTGCCCGACGGCGTGGCGTCGCTCCCGGAGTGATCCCGGAGTCACGACGTCGAGCACGACGGCGAGGCTCGCCGTCGTGCACGGCGAGGATCGCCGTCGTGCACGGCGTGAGCCGGGCGGGGCCGCGCTGGGCTGCGCTGGGCTGGGCTCAGTAGGTGGTGAGCCCAGCGGCGCGGAACATGTCGCGGACCTGCTCGGTGCGCTCGACCGTGGGCGGCTTGGTGTCGCCCAGCTCGTAGCGCATCCCGATCTCCTCCCACTTCGCGCGGCCCATCTGGTGGAAGGGCAGCACCTCGACCCGGCTCACGGACTCCAGCGACGCGGCGTACTCCACGATCGGGGCGATGTTCTCGTCGGCGTCCGTGAGGCCCGGGACCAGCACGAAGCGGATCCAGGTCTCGATGCCGAGCGCCGAGAGCCGCCGACCGAACGTGAGGGTGGGCGCGAGCTCGCGGCCCGTGGTGCGCTTGTAGGTGTCCGGCAGGCCGGACTTCACGTCGAGCAGGACGAGGTCGACGTCGGCGAGCAGCTCGTCGCTGGCGTTCGCGCCGAGGAACCCGGAGGTGTCCAGCGCGGTGTGGATGCCCATGGCCTTGGCGCCGCGCAGGATGCGCGCCGCGAACGCGGGCTGCATGAGCACCTCGCCGCCGGACAGCGTGATGCCGCCCCTGGTCGCCTTGAACACGTTGCGGTAGCGCTTGATCCGACCGAGCAGGTCGTCTGCGCGCACCGGCTTGCCGCCGCGCATCTGCAGCGTGTCGGGGTTGTGGCAGTACAGGCAGCGCAGCGGGCAGCCCGAGAAGAACGTGGTCATCCGGGTGCCCGGGCCGTCCACGGCCGTGACGAGCTCCCACGAGTGGACCATGCCGATCTCGCCCGTGCGCATGCCGGCGAGCAGCTCGCGCCGGTCGGCGTCCATCGCCGTGGAGAGGCCCCCGAGCATGGTCGGGGCGCCCGCCGTCGTGCTCGTCGTCGTGGTGGTTCCGGTGGTCGCGGTCATCGCGACACCTCCTTGTCGTGCCGAACGGGCGCCCGGCTGCCTGGTCGGCAGCCCGGCGCCCGTTCGGCTCGTGACTGATCGCGTCAGACGGACTCGTGGAACGTGCGCTGGAGCACGTCCATCTGCTGCTCGCGGGTCAGCTTGACGAAGTTGACGGCGTAGCCGGACACGCGCACCGTGAGCTGCGGGTAGTTCTCCGGGTTCGCCATGGCGTCCACCAGCGTGTCCTTGTTGAGCACGTTGATGTTGGCGTGGAAGAGGCCCTCGCCCATGCCGGCGTCGAGGATGCCGACGAGGTTGGTGACCTGCTCGTCCTTGGTCCGGCCGAGGGCGGACGGCGTGATCGTGTTGGTGAGCGAGATGCCGTCGAGGGCGTCGTCGTAGTCGAGCTTGCCGACCGACATCATGCTCGCGATCATGCCGTGCGTGTCCATGCCGTTCTCCGGGTTGGCGCCCGGTGCGAACGGCTGACCGGCGCGGTGACCGGACGGGAACGACCCGGTCGCCTTGCCGTAGACCACGTTCGACGTGATCGTGAGGACGGACTGCGTGGGCACCGCGTCGCGGTACGTGGGCAGCGCGCGGATCTTGTCCATCACGGTCTTGACCACGAGCTGCGCGATCTCGTCGGCGCGGTCGTCGTCGTTGCCGTAGACGGGGAACTCGCCCTCGGTGAGGTAGTCGACCACGAGGCCGGTCTCGTCCCGCACGGGCGTCACGGTCGCGTACTTGATGGCCGAGAGGCTGTCCGCGACGATCGACAGGCCGGCGATGCCGCAGCCGAGGGTCCGGACGATCTCGTCGTCGTGCAGCGCCATCTCGATCGACTCGTAGGCGTACTTGTCGTGGCTGTAGTGGATGATGTTGAGCGCCTCGACGTAGGTCTGCGTGACCCAGTCCAGCATCGCGTCGTACTTCGCCCACACCTCGTCGAACTGCAGCGGACCGTCGCCCTGGATGGGCTCGTAGCCCGTGACGATCTGCTTGCCGGACATCTCGTCCCGGCCGCCGTTGACGGCGTAGAGCAGCGCCTTGGCGGCGTTCACCCGCGCGCCGAAGAACTGCATCTGCTTGCCCACGCGCATCGGCGAGACGCAGCACGCGATGGCCGCGTCGTCGCCCCAGTGGTCACGGATCTCGTTGTCCGACTCGTACTGGATCGCGCTGGTCTCGATCGAGATCGCGGCGCAGAACTCCTTGTAGCCCTCGGGCAGCTCGTCGCTCCAGAAGATCGTGATGTTCGGCTCGGGCGCGGGGCCCAGGTTGCGCAGCGTCTGCAGGAGGCGGAACGAGGTCTTGGTGACCTGCGTGCGGCCGTCCTCGCTCATGCCGGCGTCGGACCAGGTCGCCCAGTACGGGTCGCCCGAGAAGATCTGGTCGTAGTCGATCGTGCGCAGGAACCGCACGATGCGCAGCTTGATGACGAGCGCGTCGATGATCTCCTGCGCCTGCTCCTCCGTGAGGGTGCCGGCGGCGAGGTCACGCTCGAAGTACGCGTCGAAGAACGGCGAGAGGCGGCCGATGCTCATCGCGGCGCCGTCCTGGCTCTTCACCGAGGCGAGGTAGCCGAGATAGGTCCACTGCACGGCCTCGATCGCGGTGCGTGCGGGCCGACCGAGGTCGAAGCCGTACTGCTCGCCGAGCTTCTTGAGCTTGAGCAGCGCCTTGATCTGCTCGCTGTGCTCCTCGCGGAACCGCGCCCAGCTCTCGGAGAAGGGCTGGCCGACGACCGAGTCCTTGTCCTTCTTCTTCTCGGCGATGAGGCGGTCGACGCCGTAGAGCGCCACGCGGCGGTAGTCGCCGATGATGCGGCCGCGGCCGTAGGCGTCCGGCAGACCCGTGATGATGTGCGAGGACCGGGCGGCGCGGATGCGCGGGGTGTAGACGTCGAAGACGCCCTCGTTGTGCGTCTTGCGGTACTTGGTGAAGATCTCCTTGACGCGCGGGTCGACCTCCTTGCCGGCCTCCTGGATCGCGGTCTCGACCATGCGCCAGCCGCCGTTCGGCATCATGGCGCGCTTGAGCGGGACGTCGGTCTGCAGGCCCACGATCACGTCGTCGTCGGCGCTGATGTAGCCGGCCGGGAACGCGTCGATGTCGGCGGGGGTGTGGGTGTCCACGTCGTACACGCGACGCTCACGCTCGACGGCGAGGTAGTCCTTCGCCAGGGTGTCCCACGTCCGGAGAGTCTTCTCCGTGGGCCCGGCGAGGAACGAGGCGTCCCCGGTGTAGGGGGTGTAGTTGCGCTGGATGAAGTCACGCACGTCCACGGACTCGGTCCACGGCCCGGGGACGAACCCGGCCCAGGCGTCGACCTCGACACCCGCCGGAGCAGTGGTGGTCATGTTCTCGTTCCTCCTGGTGGTACGGAAGCGACCCGATCGGGCCTTGACCTCGACTTTACGAACCGCGCCGGTCGAGCGTCAGGGACTCTGGTCCCGACCCTCCTGTGAGGCGCCTCACCTGCTGTGATGCCCCTCACGGCCCGACGCTACTCCGCACGGGTACGGCCTGGTAGGAGCTCGCCCTCCCCGGCCGGGACCGGCCCTCCCGTCGCGGCGCGCCGCGCCCGACACGCCGTCGAGGGAGCGCCCGGGACGGACGCCTACGCTGGTGGTCATGCGCCTTCTCCCCGGCCAGGACGCCCACGAGGACCTCACCTACGGGGACGTGTTCCTCGTCCCCTCGCGCAGCGACGTCGCGAGCCGGTTCGACGTCGACCTGACGCCCGGTGACGGATCCGGCACGACGCTGCCGATCGTCGCGGCCAACATGACCGCCGTGAGCGGTCGGCGGATGTCGGAGACCCTCGCCCGCCGCGGCGGACTCGCCGTGCTGCCGCAGGACGTCCCCACCGACGTCGTCGCGAGCACGACGGCGTGGCTCAAGCGCCGCCACCCGGTCGTCGAGACCGCGGTGCACGTCACGCCCGAGGACACCGTCCACGACGCCCTCGCGCTCATGGCCAAGCGCAGCCACGGGATGGCCGTCGTGCTGCGCGAGGGACGACCCGTGGGCGTGGTCACCCCCGCCGACTGCGCCGGCGTGGACCAGTTCACGATGGTCGGCGAGGTGATGGCCGCCACGCCCACCGTGATCGAGGAGTCGACGCTGACCGGCGCGGACGCGGGTGCGCGCGCGTTCGACGAGCTGCACCGAGCCCGACGGCGCGTCGCCCCGGTCGTGCGTGCGGACGGCACCCTCGTCGGGGTGCTCACGCAGACGGGCGCGCTGCGCTCGTCCATCTACTCCCCCGCGCTCGACGCCGACGGGCGGTTCCGGGTCGCCGCGGCCATCGGCATCAACGGCGACGTCGCGGGCAACGCGGCCGCCCTGCTCGCCGCGGGCGTCGACCTGCTCGTCGTCGACACCGCGCACGGCCACCAGGAGAAGATGCTGCAGGCGCTGCGCGCGGTGCGCTCGGTCGACACCGACGTGCGCGTGGTCGCCGGCAACGTCGTCACGGCCGATGGCGTGAGCGACCTCGTCGCCGCCGGCGCCGACATCGTCAAGGTCGGGGTGGGCCCCGGTGCGATGTGCACCACGCGCATGATGACCGGCGTCGGCCGACCCCAGTTCTCCGCCGTCCTCGAGTGCGCCGCCCGCGCACGCGAGCTGGGCGCCCACGTCTGGGCCGACGGCGGGGTGCGCCACCCGCGCGACGTCGCCCTCGCGCTCGCCGCGGGTGCGTCCCAGGTGATGATCGGCTCCTGGTTCGCGGGCACCCACGAGTCGCCCGGCGACCTGCGCACCGACGGCTCGGGGCGGCTGTACAAGGAGAGCTTCGGGATGGCCTCGGCCCGCGCGGTCGCCGCGCGCACCCGCAACGACTCCGCGTTCGACCGCGCGCGCAAGGCCCTCTACGAGGAGGGCATCTCCTCCTCGAAGATGTACCTCGAGCCCGAGCGCCCGGGCGTGGAGGACCTGCTCGACTCGATCATCTCGGGCCTGCGCTCGGCCTGCACCTACGCCGGCGCGCGCACGCTGGCCGAGTTCCGCGAGCGGGCCGTGGTGGGTCGCCAGTCCGCCGCGGGGTACGAGGAGGGCCGCCCGCTGCCCTCGTCGTGGTGACGCCCGACGCGGACGGGGCGCGCGCCGACCTGACGGCGCTCGCGAGCGGCGGCGGTCCCTGGACCACGCCGCTGGACCGCTCCCCCGTCACCGGCCCCGTACGCCGGTCCGCCGTGCTGCTGCTGTTCGGCCTCCTCGAGGAGTCCGACGTCGCCGACCCCGTGCACGCCGACGTCGACCTCCTCCTCACCCGGCGTTCGGACACCCTGCGCCACCACCCCGGACAGGTCGCCTTCCCCGGGGGCGGGATCGACGACGGCGAGTCCGCCGCCGCGGCGGCGGTGCGGGAGGCGCAGGAGGAGACCGGGCTGGACCCGGCCGGCGTCACCGTGCTCGGGGCGCTGCCGGACGTCCCGGTCGCGGTGAGCGGCAACGTCGTGACGCCCGTCCTCGCGTGGTGGGACGCGCCGTCGGCGCTGCGCGTGGACGGCGTCGAGACCGTCGAGGCGTTCCGGGCCGGCGTCGCCGACCTGCTCGACCCCGCGCACCGCGGCACGGTCGTCCTGCGCCGACCGGTGCCCGGCCGGCGCGGCACGGTGCTGCACCGCAGCCCCGCGTTCGCCGTCGCCGGTCACGTCGTCTGGGGCTTCACGGCCTTCGTGCTCGACGCGCTGCTGGACTCCCTCGGCTGGACGGTGCCGTGGGACCGCGAGCGCGAGATCGCGCTGCCGGGGCACTGAGCTAGCAGGTACGAACGAGCCGGGTCGCCGAGCGAGCTCGGCGGGCAAGTTCCGGGCACGGGCTCAGCGCGCGAGCTCGAGGCCGAGCACGTCGAGTCCCCGGGCGACCCACGGGTGCGCCGCGTACGCGTCCCACACCACGGAGCTGCCGAGCGCGGCCGCGCCGAGCAGCGCCGAGACCCCCTTGTTGAGCCCGAACCGCGCGGGCGCGTACCAGGTCCTCGCGACGGTGCCCTCGGACCCGGGTGCGGCGTCGCCCGCCCCGAGGTTCACGCCGTCGCACCAGCCGTACCGCTCGTCCCACGCGCCGGGGTGGTCGCGCTCGAGCCGGTGCAGCGCCTCGGCCGCCGCGTCCGGCGCGAACGGCAGGGCCCCCACGAGCGACGCGGGCGGCACCGTGCCGTCGCAGTGCGGGGCCGGCGCACGACCTGCGGTCACGGCCCGCCACCGAACGCTGACCTGCGGTCACCACAGCGCCCTCCGGTGACGCAACGCAGCGCTCGCCGCGGAAGCATGACCAGGACCCAGCGCTCGCCGCGACCCGCGCGTCAGGGCCGCACGGTCGTCACCACGCGGGTCAGCCCGGGCGCCCTCGGCGACGACCCAAACCCGAACCGCACCGGCGGGTCGACGGGAGCGAGCACGCCGAGGTCCTCGCCGGACCAGGTCCCCTCGACCGCGATCGCCCGACGGCGGTCCCACGCCCCGTAGGTGGCGCGCCGCCCGTCGCGGGTCAGCCCCGCGGTGCGCACGCCGGGCGCGAGCAGCCGGGCGGGTGCGTCGACGACGCGTGCCCACGACGTCGAGGCCGCCAGGCCGCGCGGCAGGAGCGACAACACCCTGCCGAGCCCGTCGCGACCGCCGAGCGTGACGGTCAGGCGCAGACCCGGGGCGCTGACGACGAGGAGACCGGGATGCGCGTCGGACGCAGCGCTGCCCTGCACGCGCACGGGTCCGAGGCGGACCTGGTCGAACCGGTACAGGCGCGCGACCTCGTCGGCGATCTCTCGGGAGGGCGCGAGGAGCGTGCGCCGGCCGCCCGGGTCCTCGACCATGACGTCCGCAAACGTCCCGAACGGGCTGCGCCGCCACAGCCCGACCACGAGGCGCGTCCCGCTCGCCGACCCCACTCCGAGGATCTCGCCGTCGTAGCGCCACACCCGGGTCGGGTCGAGTGCCGACGCGCTCGCTGCGCCGCCGCTCCCCGCTGCTGCTGTCACCGGCCCAGCGTGCCACCACGAGCTCGAACGCGCGCCGTCACCCTCGCGCGGGGCCGTGGGCCCGTCGGGCACGATGGCCCGGTGCCCGTCCCGCCCCGCGACCTGCCCCTGGACCACCCGATCGACGCCGACCTCGTGGGCCACCTGCTCGCGGAGCAGCACCCCGACCTCGCCGGCCTGCCGCGCCACGTCGTCGCCGAGGGCTGGGACAACGTGCTCGTCCGGGTCGGGGACGACCTCTGCGTTCGGCTGCCCCGGCGCGCCCAGGGCGTGCCGCTCATCGAGCACGAGCAGCGGTGGCTGCCCGCCCTCGCGCCCCGTCTCCCGGTGGTGGTGCCGGTCCCGGTGCGGGTCGGTGCGCCGTCGCCGCGCTACCCCTGGCCGTGGACCGTCACGCGCTGGGTGAGCGGTGCGCGCTCCGCCGATCGGCCCCGACGGCGAGCCTCGGCCTGGGCGGTCGACCTCGCCGACGCGCTCGCCGCCCTGCACACCACCGCTCCGCCCGACGCACCGCACAACCCGGTGCGGGCGGTGCCCCTCGCGACGCGCGTCGCCGCCGTGACGGCCCGCTTCGACCGCGCACGCGCCGGGGCTGGCGCCGTCCCGCTCGAGGATCTCGACCTCGCCGAGGCCCGGTGGCGGGCCGGCGTGGCGGCCCCCGCGTGGGCGCACGCACCGGCGTGGGTGCACGGGGACCCGCACCCCGCCAACCTCGTGGTGACGCCCGGGGCGGACGACGGCGCACGCGGGGACGCTCTCGCCGCGCTCCTCGACTTCGGCGACCTCAGCGCCGGCGACCCCGCGTGCGACCTCGCGACGGCGTGGCTCGCGTTCGACGCATCCGGTCGCGCCGCGTTCGCCGCGGCCTACGAGGCGCGGCGCCCCGGCGGCCCGGGCGCCGACCGCCCCGATCCCGGCCGCTGGCGGCGCGCGGGGGCGTGGGCGGTCGCGATGGCGACGGGCGTGCTCGTCGACGCGCCCGAGGATCCGACGAACGGACCGTGGGCGCGTGCCGCGCTCGACGAGCTCCTGCACGCGTCCGACGCCGGCGACGACCCCGTGGAGCCGTGAGGCGCGCGGCGTAGGGTGCTGGCGTGACCGAGCGTGCGACGTCCTTCGGAGCAGCAGCCGCGACCTACGAGGCCGGCCGCCCGACCTACCCGGAGCCCGCCGTCGCGTGGTTGCTCGGCGACCCGTCGCCGGACGCTCCCCCGCTGCGCGTGGCCGACGTCGGCGCCGGGACCGGCAAGCTCACCCGCGGGATCGTCGCGACGGGTGCCGAGGTGGTCGCCGTCGACCCCGATCCGGCGATGCTGGCGGTGCTGCGCGAGCAGGTGCCGGGCGTCCCGACCTTCCGCGGCACCGCCGAGGCGCTCCCGCTGCCGGACGGATCCGTGGACGCCGTGGTGATGGGACAGGCGTGGCACTGGGTCGAGCCCGGGGCCGCGAGCCGCGAGGTTGCCCGTGTCCTGCGCCCCGGCGGCGTGCTCGGGCTGATCTGGAACGTCCGCGACGAGTCGGAACCGTGGGTGCGCAGGCTGACTGAGATCATGCACGGCAGCCGAGCCGAGCAGATGGTCGCGGCCGGCGCTCCTCCGGTCGCTCCCCCGCTGTCGTCGCGGCTGGACCGCGCCGAGTGGCGCTGGACGCAGACCGTGACACGTGCGGATCTCCTGGCCATGGCGCGGTCGCACAGCTACCTCATCACGGCCGGCGACGAGGAGCGCGCCCGGATCGAGCGTGGGCTGGCCGACCTCCTCGACGAGGTGTTCCGCGCCGCCCCGGGGTTCGACACGGAGACCCGCACGGCGTCCGGCGCGGACACCGTGGAGCTGCCGTACGTCACGACGGCGTTCCGGGCCCACGTGTCCGAGGAGCCGACGGACGGCGTGCCGCCCGCCTGACCGGGCAGCCGAGGAAACTAGCCGCAGGCCACGAGAACGAGCAGCCCGACCGTCGGCCTGACGAGCAGCCTGACCGTCGCCCGGACCGCCCGGACCCCTCAGGAGACCTCGAGCACCACGGTGTGCCACCCGGTCGCACCGTCCGGCGCGGGCGAGGCGATGTCCGAGGTCTGGGTCTCGCCGTCGGAGTTCGTCGCGCGGACCGCGATCTCGTGTCGACCCGACGTCGCCACCCAGTCAAGCCGCCACTGCCGCCAGGTGTCGGGCCCCGTGACCTCGGCCAGCTCGGCATCCCGCCACTCGCCGTCGATCCCGACCTCCACGCGCGCGATCCCGGTGTGCTGGTCCCACGCGACACCCGCGACGACGACCGGGCCTGCCGCGACGTCGCTGCCTCGCTTGGGCACGTCGATCCTCGACGCGGTCTTCACCGGCCCGAGCGCCGCCCAGCCGAGCGGCGTCCAGTAGCCCTGGTCGTCGGCGAACGTGGTGACCCGCAGCTCGCGCACCCACTTCGTCGCCGACACGTAGCCGTACAGGCCCGGCACGACCATCCGGACGGGGAAGCCGTGCTCCACCGGGAGCGGCTCCCCGTTCATCCCGACGGCGAGCAGCGCCTCGCGGTCGGGATCGGTGAGCGCCTCGAGCGGCGTCCCGGCCGTCCAGCCGTCCTCGCTCGTCGACAGGACCATGTCCGCACCGGGCAGCGGGCCCGCGCGCGCGAGCAGCTCGCGGATCGGGAGCCCGAGCCACGTCGCGTTCCCCACGAGGTCGCCGCCCACGGGGTTCGACACGCACGCCAGGGTCGCGGCGTGCTCGACGAGCGGCATGGCGAGCAGCTCCGCGAACGTCACCGTCACCTCCTGCTCCACGAGACCCGTGATGCGCAGGGTCCACGTGTCCGCGTCCACCACCGGGACCCGCAGCGCGGTGTCGATGCGATAGAAGGTCGCGTTGGGCGTGCGGTAGGACGACAGGCCGTCGACGCCGAGCTCGGCTCCCGCCGGCACCGACTCGGTCGTCGCCGGGGCCGGCAGCGTGAGCAGCGCGCGGGTCTGCTCGACCACGCTCGCCGCGGCACCCCAGGCGCGCAGGGCGACGGCGCCGATCACCGTGAGCGCCGCCGTCGCCGAGGTCCAGACGAGGAATGATCGGCGGGCGGCCCCGGCGGGACCGGAACCGGATGCGGGCACCACGGGCGCGATCGGAAGACCGGGTACATTCCATACGGCCTCGGCGCCCGGCCGGGGAGCAGGTGCACGCGCCCCGGCGCCACCCGCGCGCAGCCGCCGCGTCAACGCCCGTAGCAGCACGACGCCAGCCACGCCCGCGACGGCGGCGGGCAGCGCCGCCACCAGCGACTCGGCCCGCACCGCGGCCGCAACGCCCGCCACGGTCGCGAGGCCCGCGAGCACGAGCGACCCGGCGCCGTCGCGACGGACCTCGCTCGCGCCGGCCCAGCCCGCGAGCGCGAGCACCACGAGCACGACGATGCCGAGCAGCACGGGCTTGTCGGCGGTGCCGAGCGTCTCCTTGCCCCAGTTCACGAGCGAGGCCGGCAGCGCGTCGATGACCGCTCCCCCGACCGCGGCGACCGGCGCCCCCGCCGGCACGAGCACGGTGGCCACGAGCTCGCCCGCCACGAGGGCTGCGGCGCCTGCGACCACGCCACCGAGCACCGGCCACCACCCGGGCGGCGACGCACCGGAGCCTGTCGCGGGGATCGCCGGCCGGGTCATGCCCGCATCCTCGCACCAGGGTGCGACAGCGCTTGACGCGTGCTACCCCGCACTCGGGTCGCGCACCGCGGCGAGGAACAGCGTGAGCCCGGTCTCCGCGTCCGCGACCCGCAGGAGGAACGGCCGGTCGAACGTCACGACGAACGCGTCCGCCGGCTGGACCTGCGCGGCGGTCGAGTCGGCCGCGAGCTCGGTGACGGCAGCGGCGACGGTTCCGCCCTCGTCCAACGTCAGACGCGCCTGCTGGGCCGCCTGGGCGAGAACGAGATTCTCCGTCGTGGTGATGCCTCCCAGGTCGGGCAGGTCGGACAGACGGGACAGCTCCCCGAGCCCGACAGCGTCCAGCGCGAGAAGGAGGTCGAGCGGGCCCGGCTCGAGGTCGAGCACGGGCACCGCGACGCCGATCGGCCGGCCCTGCGCCAGGTCGGTCGCCTCCGCCCCCGTGCGCAGCCCGCCGAGCACGTCGAGCGAGACGTCGGCCGGGTCGGTCCCGGCCGGCGGCAGGACGAGGTCGGCGACGAAGCCCTCGACGTAGGGCAGCCGCACGCTGGTCCAGCCGTCGACGTCGTGCGCCGTCCAGTCCGCCTCCGCAGTCCCGTGCAGCGTGTCGACGTCGACCATGTCGGTGCCGGTGGCGAACGCGGCCGGCGCGGTGTCGCTCGGCTCGAACGGGACGCGCCAGCGGGCAGCCAGCACGATCGCGTCCTGCAGGACGACGCGCAGGTCGGGGTGGGGCGTGATCGCCGACGACCGTACGAGGCCGCCCGTCTCACGGTTCACCCACTCGTCGAGCACGGCCTTGGCCGCGGCGACGCCCAGGTCGGTCGTGTCGACACCCGCGTCGTACCCGCGCGCCAGCGCGGCGAGGAAGTCCGGCTCGACGTCGAGCTCGTCGTCGAGCACGACACGGTCGGCCAGGTGGAGCAGCGGGGCGGCGGGCAGCTGGTCGGCCGCGGCGAGCGTGGGGTCGCCGTCGTAGGCCAGCAGCGCCTCCCGCAGCGCCGAGACGCTCGCCGTGCGGTCGGCACCGGCCGCGCCGAGGGCCGCGTCGAACGCCGCCGCCGTGTCGCCGCGCGCGCCCTCCGCGAGCATCGAGAGCGCGACGTAGGCGCCGAACGGACTCGCGACGGCGTTGGTCGCGTCGCTCGAGGAGAGCATCGCGGCGCCGAGGGCGTCGTTGGCGGCGAGCACGCCGTCGAGCGCGGGCGCCTCGTCGAGCGAGACGGGCTGGTACGCGACCTCGCTGCGCAAGGGTTCGGTCGCACCCTCCGGCGCGGCGCACCCCGCGGCGAGCGTCGCCGACACGACGGCCGCACCGACGACGGCGAGCGACCGGCCGCGAGGACGCTCGCCGGGCGCGGTGCGATCTGGACGGCAGGGCCGGACCGGACGCGCACGGCGAGCAGCGCGAGCGGAGGCAGTGGGATCAGCGGGACGAGCGGGACCCTCCATGACCGTGATGTGTCCGCCGGCGGTCCGTGCTTGCACCGCCGGCTCGACGGTGCTCAGCGAAAGCGCGCCGCGATCTCCTCCAGCCGCTGTCGGTAGGCCGCCCACTGCTGCGCGCTCCACGCCGGCACGTTCGGGTCGTCGCGGCGGGAGCCGAGCGCGCCGTCGAGCTCCTCGCGCAGGATGTCGGCCTGCCCCGCGTGCCGCGAGACCTCGACGAGGACGTGCGCGAGGATCTCGCCGAACGTCACCGCACCGCGCTCGCCCCACCAGGGCACCCGTCCGGGTGAGTCCAGCGTGAGCGCCTCGCTCGAGCGCCCCACCTGCTCGATCGTGTGGTGGGCGAGACCGACCACCCACGACCGCTCGACGTCGGGCGACACCCACATGTCCGCGCCCTCCTCGGCGTCGGGCCCGAAGAAGGGCAGCTCGATCCCCGCCTCGCGCCCGAAGCACTCGGTCACGTAGCCGAGCACCACGGCGCTCGTGTGCTGCAGCAGCCCGAGCAGGCTGGTCCCGCTGCCCACGAGCGGCCGCCGCGCGTCGTACTCGCTGAGCCCCTCGGTCTTGTCGACGAGGCTGCTGAGCTCGCGCTGCACGCGGTCGACGAGGTGGTCCTGCACCGTGGACGTCGTGGTCATGGCGCCGAGTGTGCCAGCGGGGTGCGACACGCACGACGGCGGCCCTCACCGCGAAGGTGAGGGCCGCCGTCGGGCACGCGGGTGGCCCGCAGCGCCGGGGTGTCAGGCGCGGGTGTCACACGCCGGGCGTCAGGCCACGAGCGAGCGCAGCACGTACTGCAGGATGCCGCCGTTGCGGTAGTAGTCCGCCTCACCCGGGGTGTCGATGCGCACGACGGCGTCGAACGAGATCACCTCGCCGCTCGGCTTGGTCGCGGTGACGGCGAGCGTGCGCGGGGTCACGCCCTCGTTGAGCTGCGTGATGCCGGCGATGTCGAACGTCTCCGTGCCGTCGAGGCCGAGCGAGCTCGCGCTCTCGCCCGCCGGGAACTGCAGCGGGACGACGCCCATGCCGATGAGGTTGGACCGGTGGATGCGCTCGAAGCTCTCCGTGATGACGGCGCGCACGCCGAGCAGGCGGGTGCCCTTCGCGGCCCAGTCGCGCGAGGAGCCCGAGCCGTACTCCTTGCCGCCGAGCACCACGAGCGGGACGCCGGCCTCGGCGTAGGCGACCGAGGCGTCGTAGATCGTGGTGTCCTCACCGGTCAGGAAGTTGACGGTGAAGCCGCCCTCGACGCCCTTGCCGTCGAAGCGGTCGGCGAGGAGCTGGTTGCGCAGCCGGATGTTCGCGAACGTGCCGCGGATCATCACCTCGTGGTTGCCGCGGCGCGAGCCGTAGGAGTTGAAGTCCTTGCGGTCCACGCCGTGCTCGGCGAGGTAGCGCCCGGCCGGGCTGTCCACCTTGATCGACCCCGCAGGGCTGATGTGGTCGGTGGTCACGGAGTCACCGAGCTTGGCGAGCACACGCGCGCCCGTGATGTCGGTGACCGGCTCGGGCTGGGCCGGCATGCCCTCGAAGTACGGGGGCTTGCGCACGTAGGTCGACTGCTGGTCCCACGCGAACGTGTCGCCTGCGGGGGTGTCCAGCCCGCGCCAGCGCTCGTCACCCGTGAAGACGTCGGCGTAGTCCTCGGTGAACATCTGGCGGTCGATCGAGGCGTCGATCGTGGCCTGGACCTCCTCGGGCGCCGGCCAGATGTCGCGCAGGAAGACCGGCTGCCCGGCCTCGTCGCGGCCCAGGGGCTCGTGCTCGAAGTCGAAGTCCATCGTGCCGGCCAGGGCGTACGCGATGACGAGCGGCGGGGACGCCAGGTAGTTCATCTTGACGTCCGGATTGATCCGGCCCTCGAAGTTGCGGTTGCCCGAGAGCACCGAGACCACCGCGAGGTCCTCGTGGTTGACGACCTCGGAGACGGCCGGGTCCAGCGGGCCGGAGTTGCCGATGCAGGTCGCGCAGCCGTAGCCCACGAGGTGGAAGCCGAGCTTCTCCAGGTAGGGCCACAGCCCCGCCTTCTCGTAGTAGTTCGTCACGACCTGCGAGCCGGGCGCCATCGACGTCTTGACCCACGGCTTGGCGACGAGGCCCTTCTCGACGGCGTTCTTCGCGAGCAGCGCGGCCGCGAGCATGACCGACGGGTTGGAGGTGTTCGTGCACGACGTGATCGACGCGATCGCCACGGCGCCGTGGAACAGCTCGTACTGGCGACCCTCGGAGTCGGTCACCGAGACGGTGCGGCGCACGCGCTCGCCGATCGCCGGGGAGTCCGAGGCCGGGAAGGACTCGAGCTCGGCCTGGTCGATGACGTTGACGACGTCGGGCGCGTACGTCGGCAGGTCGCGGCCGAACTGGGTCTTGGCGTGGGACAGCTCGATGCGGTCCTGCGGGCGCTTCGGCCCGGCGATCGAGGGGACCACGGTGGACAGGTCGAGCTCGAGGTACTCCGAGAACTGCGGCTCGGCGTAGCCCTCCGCGCTCGGGTCGAGCCACATGCCCTGCTCCTTGGCGTACGCCTCGACGAGCGCGAGCTGCTCCTCGCTGCGCCCGGTCAGGCGCAGGTAGTCCACGGTGACCGAGTCGATCGGGAAGATCGCCGCGGTCGAGCCGAACTCGGGGCTCATGTTGCCGATCGTGGCGCGGTTGGCGAGCGGGACCGCCGCCACGCCCGCGCCGTAGAACTCGACGAACTTGCCGACGACGCCATGCTGGCGCAGCATCTCGGTGATCGTGAGGACGACGTCGGTCGCGGTGACGCCCGCCGGGATCGTGCCGGAGAGCTTGAAGCCGACCACGCGCGGGATGAGCATCGAGACCGGCTGACCGAGCATCGCGGCCTCGGCCTCGATGCCGCCGACGCCCCAGCCGAGCACGCCGAGGCCGTTCACCATCGTGGTGTGCGAGTCGGTGCCGACGCAGGTGTCGGGGTAGGCGCGCAGCACGCGCTCGCCGTCGACGTCCACCTCGCGCGTCATCACGACGCGCGCGAGGTACTCGATGTTGACCTGGTGCACGATGCCGGTCCCCGGCGGGACGACCTTGAAGTCGTCGAACGCCGTCTGGCCCCAGCGCAGGAACTGGTAGCGCTCGTGGTTGCGCTCGTACTCCAGCTCCACGTTGCGCTCGAACGCGTCGCGGCGGCCGGCGACGTCGATCTGCACCGAGTGGTCGATGACCATCTCGGCGGGCGCGAGGGGGTTGATCCGCTTGGGGTCGCCGCCGAGCTCGGCGACGGCCTCGCGCATCGTGGCGAGGTCGACGACGCACGGGACGCCGGTGAAGTCCTGCATGATCACGCGCGCAGGCGTGAACTGGATCTCGGTGTCGGGCTGGGCGTCCGGGTCCCACGCCGCGATGGCGCGGATGTGGTCGGCGGTGATGTTCGCGCCGTCCTCGGTGCGCAGCAGGTTCTCGGCGAGGACCTTGAGGCTGAACGGCAGCCGTGCCGTCCCCTCGACCGCCGAGAGGCGGTAGATCTCGTAGCTGGCGCCCGCGACCTCGAGGGTCCCTCTGGCTCCGAAGCTGTCAGGTGTGCTCATGGGGTCTCCTCGCGCTCGCGCAAAAACTATCTTGACGTCAAGATATCTTACGTCGTCGGGCCCACCGACGGCGAACCGGCTCGCCCAGCATGCCCGCCGTCCCGCGCCTGCACCACCCGCCGCAGCAGCACCAGCAGGGCTCCGCCGACGGCCACGACGGCGAGCACGAGCAGCCAGTCGGCCGCCGTCGGCACCTCGAGCAGGAAGAAGTCCCGTGCGAGCGGCACGTACGGCGCGCCGACGCCGGCCGCGGCGAGCACCGCGACCATCGCGGCCTTCCACCACGCGAACCGGCCCTGGTAGGCCACGACGATGACGAGCCCGAGTCCCGTCGCGCTGAGGGTCGCCAGCGTGCGGGCCGTCGTCTCGCCGTCGTGCGCGGGGTCGCGGGTGGCCAGGTACACGCCCATCGCGGCGACGGCGACGAGCAGGCCGGCCGGCAGCGCGAACGAGAGCACCCGGCGCAGGAAGCCCGGCACGTACCGCTCCTGCGAGGGCGGCAGCGAGAGCAGGAACCCGGGGATGCCGATCGTGAGCGCGGAGACCAGCGTGAGGTGGCGCGGCAGGAAGGGGTAGCCGATCGGCACGGCGAGGGTCGCGAGCACCGTCACGACGGCGAGCACGGTCGAGTAGGCGGTCTTGACGAGGAAGAACGTCGCCACCCGCTCCATGTTGGCGATGACCCGCCGGCCCTGCGCCAGGACGCCGGGCAGGGTGGCGAACCGGCCGTCGAGCAGCACGATCCGGGACACGGCCTTGGTGGCGCGCGCGCCCTCGCCCATCGCGATGCCGAGGTCAGCCGTCTTGATCGCGAGCGCGTCGTTCACGCCGTCGCCGGTCATCGCGACCGTGCGGCCCTGCGCCTGCAGCGCCTCGACGATGCCGACCTTCTGCTCGGGCGTGACCCGCCCGAGCACGGGCGCGTCCTGCAGCGCGTCGCCGAGGGCGGCCACGTCGTCGGGCAGCGTGCGGGCGTCCGTGCCCGGCACGTCGACCCCCGGCCCGAGCAGCTCGACCTTCGTCGCGATGGCGCCGACCGTGTCGGCGTTGTCGCCGGAGATGACGTGCAGCGCGACGTCCTGCTCGCGGAAGTAGCCCAGCGTCGCCGACGCGTCGCCCCGGACGCGCTCGGCGAGCACCGCGAGCGCGGCGGGCACGACGGCGGGCATCGCCTCGTCGACGTCCGGCAGGCCCTCGGGGGCGCGGGACAGCAGCACGACCCGCGCACCCGCACCCGCCCGCTCGCGGGCGGCCGCGAGCGTTGCGCGGGCCAGGGCGTCCTCCCGGCCCGCGAGCACGACCTCGGGCGCCCCGAGGACCCAGGCCTCGCCGTCGGCGTCGAGCGCGGACCACTTGCGCGCCGAGGAGAACGGGACCGAGGCGCCCACGGCGGCGGGCACGATCGCGGATCCGGTCGTGCTCGCCCCGCTCGCCGCACCCGGCGCGGTGCCCGCCCTGGACCGCACGTGCTCGGCCAGGGCCGCGGCGGTCGCGTTCGCCCCCGGCTGCGCGCCGATCGCGGCGAGCACCGCGAGCACCCGGCGGTCCGGCTGCGCGGAGGTGGGCTCGCCGTCGGCGTCGAGCACGAGGAGCGCCTCGCACGCGACGGCGCCGTCCGTGATCGTGCCGGTCTTGTCCAGGCAGAGCACGTCGACCCGGGCCAGCACCTCGACCGCGGGCAGCTCCTGGACGAGGACGCCTCGCCGCGCGAGCAGCACGGCGGCGAGGGCGAAGTTGAGCGACACGAGCAGCACCAGGCCGTCGGGGATCATCCCGACGACCCCGGCCACGGACTGCACGACCGCGTCGCGCCACGTCCCGTTCGCGAGCGCCGCGTCCCATCCGCCGAGCGCGCGCAGCTGGCTGAGCCCGAGCAGCACGGCCATCGGCACGATGATCCACGAGACGACGCGCAGCACGCGGCGCACCCCCGCCTGCAGCTCGGAGGAGGCGAGGGAGTAGCGCTTGGCGGCGGCCGTCACCTTCTGCGCGTAGGAGTCGGCACCGACCCGGACGGCACGCACGGTCGCGGCCCCGGCGACCACGGACGAGCCCGAGAGCACCTCCTCGCCCGTGCCGCGGCGCACCGGACGGGACTCGCCGGTGAGCAGGGACTCGTCGAGCTCGAGCCCACGGGTCTGCAGGACCTCCGCGTCCACCGGGACCTGGTCGCCCGCGGCGATCTCGAGCACGTCGTCGAGCACGACGTGCCCGACGGCGACCTCCCGCACCTGCCCGTCGCGCAGCGCCCGCGCGGTGGGTGCGTCGAGCACCGCGAGCTGGTCGAGGGTGCGCTTCGCGCGGTACTCGGTGACGACGCCCACGAGCGTGTTGACGACCAGCACGAGGCCGAACAGCGCGTCCTGCCAGCGGCCGGTGAGGAGGACGAGCACGAACGCCGTGCCGAGCATGGCGTTGAACAGGGTGAGGGTGTTCGCCCGGAGGATGTCCGCGAGGCTGCGCGACGTGGCGTCGTCGGCGCGGTTGACCTGACCCGCGGCGACCCGCTGCGCGACCTCGGCCTCGGTGAGCCCGACGAGGGTCGCCGTCGTCACGCCGGCCACCCCTGCTCCGCGGCGAGGCGGAGGTCCCCGGGCGCGTCGAGCACCGCGATCGCCTCGACGTGGTGGGTGTGCGGGAAGAGGTCGTAGGCCTGCAGGTCGCTCAGCACGTAGCCGCGGGCGACGGCGCGGGCCGCGTCCCGCGCCAGCGCGGCGGGGTCGCACGCTACGTAGACGATGCGCCGCGGGCGCAGCGCGGTCAGGGCGTCGACCACGCCGCGACCGGCGCCGACCCGGGGCGGGTCGAGCACCACGACGTCGGGTCGCACGTCAGCGAGCAGGCCGCGCGTCCCGGGCGCCCGGGTCTGCGCGTCGGCCCTCGTCCGGCCGCCGCGCCCCGAGCGGCCCCGCGCGCCGCGGCCGCCGCCCTCGCCTCGACCTCGGGGCGCGTGGCCGTCGGCGGCCTGCGCGAGCAGGTGGTCGACGTCGCCCTCGACGAGCCGCACCCACGGGTGGGCGCGCGCGTTGCGCCGGGCGTAGCGTGCGCCGTCGCCGGCCCCCTCGACGGCGACCACGACGCCGGACTCCCCCACCGCGTCCGCGAGCGGGAGCGTGAGCAGGCCGGCGCCGGAGTAGAGCTCGAGGACGTGCTCGCCCTCGCGCAGGTCCGCCGCGGTCAGCACGCGCTCGGCCAGCAGGCTCGGCGCCTGGGGGTGCACCTGCCAGAAGCCCGTGCCCGCGACGCGGAACTCGTACTCCCGGCTCGCGCCCGCGGGGTCGGTCACCGTCACGCGCTCGACGACGCCGGCCCGCACGCCCGGTCGGCCGGGCGCGGGCTCGCCGTCGACGTAGACCGCCAGGCCGTCGTGCGCCGCGACGACGTCGAGGCGGGTGCCCGGCGGCCAGGACTCCTCGAGCACGCCGGAGGAGCGGATCTGCTCGACGGCGAGCGGCATGTCCGGCACGGGCACGAGCGCGTGGCTGCGGTGGCGGTGCATCGCCGGGCGACCCTCGGCGTCGACGACGAGCTCGATGCGGGTGCGCGTGCCGAGCCCGCCGCGCGCCTCCTCGCCCGGCGCCGCGTGCACCGGCACGTCCGGCACCTCGAGGTGGCCGATGCGCCGCAGCGTGTCGGCGATGACGGTCGCCTTCCAGCGGCGCTGGGCCTCGAGCGTGAGGTGGCCGAGCTCGGCGCCGCCCACGCCGCCCGGCCCGGCCGGCGGCCACACGTGCGGCACCCGGTCCGGGGAGGGCTCGTGGACGCTGATCGCGTCACCGCGCCAGAACCGCGCGCCCTCGCCGGCGTCGGTGAGCCGGACGTCCACGAGCTCGCCCGGCGCGGCGTGCCGCACGAAGACGACGCGACCCTCGTGCCGGGCGACGACGTGCCCGCCGTGCGCCGGGGCGCCCGTGCGGACGCCGCGCAGCACGTGGCCGTCCTGGCTCACGAGCGCCCCCCGCGCAGGGGAGCCCCCGAGGAGGCCCGTGGGATGAGGGTCGGCATGGCGCGTTCGATCCGCGGCTCGCCGTGCTCGGCGAGCAGGTCGAGCGCGGTGGCGGCGATGTGGTCGTACGGGACGAGGACCGAGGAGAGCGGCACCGGCATCCGGCGGGAGAACGGGATGTCGTTGTAGCCCACGATCGCCACGTCCTGCCCCGGGACCTGGCCGGCCCGGTACGCGGCCGACATCACCCCGATGGCGAGGTTGTCGTTCGCGGCGAACACCGCCGTCGGTCGCTCTGCCGCGGGAAGGGCGAACAGTCGCTCGCCGGCGAGCACGCCGTCGTCCACGCCGTACGTCGGCGCGTGGCCGACGAGCTCGGCGGGCGCCTCGAGGCCGCGCTCGGTGAGGGCGCGCCTCGCCCCGGCCAGCCGCGATCGCGCGGTCGAGGTGAACGCGGGTCCTGCCACGACGGCGACGCGCTCGTGCCCGAGGTCGAGCAGGTGGCGCGTCGCGAGGTAGCCACCCGTCTCGTCGTCGCCGAGCGAGGACGCGCTCACGCCGTCGGTCCGCAGCACGAGGACGTGCGGGATCCCGCGCTCGCGCAGCGACGCGGGGAGGGAGTCGTCGAAGCGCGCCGTCGCCAGCACGAGGCCGTCGACGTTGCGGTCGAGCAGCGTCTCGGTGGCGCGCGCCTCGTCCTGCGGGTCGTCACCGCTCGTCGCGACGACCGCCATGAAGCCGCGCGCTCGCGCGGCGCTCTCGACCGCCTCGTACATGACGGCCATCACGGTGTCGGACAGCCGCGGGACCAGCATGCCGATCGTCCCGGTCGCACCACGGCGCAGGCCGGCCGCGATCGCGTTGCGGCGGTAGCCCAGCTCGTCGGCGGCGCGGCGCACCCGGTCAGCGCTCGCCGAGCGCGACCGGGGCCCCCGTTCGTCCAGCACGCGGCTCGCGGTCGAGACGGACACCCCGGCTGCGTCGGCGACGTCACGCAGCGTCACGACCTGTCGTTCGAACGCCACGTCCACCCCCGGTTCGGTCTGGCCTGCACCCGCCATCCTTCCATCCGCTCGGCCACGCCGCCGCGCCACCATCGCGCCGGCGACCCGGGAACGATCCGTGGCAGACGCAGGGTTGACCTGTGATCGGGACGGGGGGCATACTTGCAATCGTTCCCGTGAACGATTGCACGTTGATCCCGACAAGGAGAAGAACAATGACGTTGGACATGCGCGGCATCAACCCGGCCCCCGTGACGCCCTTCACCCGCGACGGTGCGGTGGACGTCGAGGCCATCCACCGCCTCGGCGGCTACCTGGGCTCCCTGCCCTACGTGAAGAGCCTCATCGTGCTGGGCCACGCGGGCGAGGGCACGTTCCTCACCCAGGCCGAGCAGGTGCAGGTGATCGAGGAGTTCGTGGCGTCCACCGACGGGCGCGTCCCGGTCATCGCGGGCATCACCGGCGAGGGCACGGCCGTCGCCGTCGAGGAGTCGCGCCGCGCGGTCGCCGCGGGCGCCGCCGCCGGGCTCATCTACCCCTCGCACGGCTGGCTGCGCTTCGGCTTCCAGAAGGGCGCCCCGCAGGACCGCTACAAGGCGATCTACGAGGAGGCAGGCCTGCCCAGCATCCTCTTCCAGTACCCGGACGTCACCAAGGCGTCCTACGACCTCGAGACCCAGCTCGAGATCGCCGGCCAGGAGGGTGTGTTCGCCACCAAGAACGGCGTGCGGAACATGAAGCGGTGGGACACCGAGATCCCGATCCTCCGCGAGACCTACCCCGACCTGCAGATCCTCTCCTGCCACGACGAGTACCTGCTGCACACGGCGTTCGACGTGGACGGCTTCCTCGTCGGCTACGGCAACATGGCGTCGGAGCTGCTGAACGAGCTGCTCGAGGCCGGCAAGGCGCAGGACTACGCCGCGGCGAAGGCCGTGCACACCAAGCTCTTCCCGCTCACCCAGGCCGTGTACCACCGCGGCTCGCACATGGAGGGCACCGTGGCCCTCAAGGAGGCGCTGGTCGCCCGCGGCATCCTCGAGCACGCGACCGTCCGCTCGCCGCTCCTCCCGCTCGCCGAGGGCGCGCACGAGGAGATCGCGGCCGCGCTGGCGTTCGCGGGCCTCGGCCAGGCGGTCGTCCCCGCCTGATCGGCCCACACAGATCTCCCGGCCGCGCGGCTCACCCCCGCGCGGCCGGGACGCCCCGCTCCCCCGACGTTCCCGTTCCTCCCCCAGGGTGCCGGCCCACCCGCAGGCCTACGGCGTCTCGACGCCGCCATCGAAGGAGATGACCCGCGTTGTCCGGCACCCCGACGGGCGGCCCCGTGCGCCCCCGTCCCACCACCCCCGCTCCCACCCCGTTCCCGCGGCCGCTCGCGGTCGCCAGGGGGTGGCGGCGATGATCTGGCTCCACCTGCTCATCCTGCTCGGCGCCATCGCGATCGGCGCCAAGGTCGGCGGCATCGGCATCGGGTTCGCGGGGGGCCTCGGCGTCCTGCTGCTCGGCCTCACGGGCGCCACGGTCTCGCTCGACGACCTGCCCCTCACCGTCGTGGCGTTCATCATGGTGGTGATCGTCGCCGTCGCCGCCATGCAGGTCGCCGGCGGCATGGACTACCTCGTCGATCTCGCCGACCGAGTGCTGCGGGCCAACCCCAAACGACTCACCGTGCTCGGTCCGGTCGTCATCTACCTGCTCACGCTCACCGCCAGCACCGGTCAGGCGTCCTTCGCGACGATGCCGGTGATCGTGGAGGCAAGGAGAACGACGTCCGCCCGCAGCGCGCCCTCACGATCGGCGTCGCGGCCTCGCTCGTCGCGATCACCGCCTCCCCGATCTCAGCGTCCGTCCTGTTCATGTCCTCCCTCCTGGAGGACGGGGACACGGGCTGGGACTACCTGCTCCTGCTCGCCATCGTGATGCCAGCGACACTGCTCGCGGTCCTCGCGACCTCGGTGCTCTACCTCGTCTGGGACCGCGCGCGGGGCCGCACCGCGCTGTCGACGCTGCCCGAGTACGCCGAGCGTCTGCGCACCGGTGAGGCGCGGCCTCCGCAGCCGCACGAGGCGCGCGACCTGCCGCCCGGCGCCCGACGCTCGGTGGTGATCTTCGTCGTCGGACTCGTCGCGGTGCTCACCTACGCGGTCCTCACGAGCGAGCGGGTCGGCCTCGTCGACCCGCCCGCGATGAACGGCGCGGCGGCTCGCGTCGCGGCCATGCTGACCGTCGCCCTGGCGATCCTCGTGCTGTGCCGCGGGGACGTGAAAGAGATCCCGTCGGCCTCGACCTTCAAGGTCGGCATGACGGCGTGCACGTGCATCCTCGGCGTGGCCTGGCTCGGCTCGACCTTTGTCAACAACCACAGCGAGCTCATCGGCGAGCTGGCGGGCGATGCACTGGTGCAGTGGCCGTGGCTGCTCGCCGTCGTCATGATCCTTGCCTCGTCGCTGCTCTACTCCCAGGCCGCGACGGCGCAGGCGCTGATGCCGACCGCGCTCGCCCTCGGCGTCGCGCCGGCTGCGATCGTGGCGGCGTTCCCCGCCACCTCCGGCATGTTCATCCTGCCGACCTACCCGACCCTCCTGGCCGCCGCCGAGCTCGACGACACCGGTTCCACGCGGCTCGGCCGCCACGTGTTCGACCACCCGTTCCTCGTTCCGGGCCTGATCGTGGCCGGGCTGTCCGTGACGCTGTCGTTCGTCTTCGCGGGCCTGTACGGGGCGTGACGCGGCGACCTCCGGGAACTGGCCCTTGACGGCGGCCTCGACGCGCCCGCACACTTGCAATCGTTCCCGGGAACGTTCCTTATCGAACGTCCCTCGCGGTCATGCACCCCGTGACCACTCGTCCGAGCCTTCCCGTCGACGTCGACCCGCGGCAGAGTTGCCGCTACGGAGGACCCCATGCACGACACGACCCGTCCCACCGGCACCGTCGCCCCAGCGGCCGTCCGCGCAGACCCGCTCCCCCAGACGGTCGCGGGCCCGCCCGCGCCAGAGCGGCAGGCAGCCGCGTCCACCGCAGTGCCGAGCGCCACGGGCGAGACGACCACCACCGGTCGTCGCTCCTTCGTCCGGCTGCTGCGGATGGCCGGCCCCGCATTCGTAGTCGGCTGCTGGGGCTTCGGCCCCGGCAACCTCACCACGTCGATCCAGGCCGGCTCCGGCTTCGGGTACCAGCTCGTCTGGGTCGTCGTGGCGGCGACGATCCTCATGCTCACGCTGACCGACATGAGTGTCCGCATCGGCATCAAGTCCCCCGTCTCGCTGCTCACCGCGGTCAAGCAGCGGCTCGGCACCTGGGTGGGCTACCTCGCCGGCTGCGCCGTGTTCGTCATCACGCTGATGTTCTCCGTCGGCAACGCGGTCGGGTCCGGCCTGGCCCTCTCGATGCTCTTCGGCGGCGCGCCGGTGTTCTGGTCCGTCGTGTGCACGCTCGCCGTCGCCGTCGTGCTCGTGCTGCGCAACGTCTACGGCGTGATGGAGCGGGTGATGATCGTCGCGATGGCGCTCATGGCCCTCGCGTTCGTGCTGTCGGCGGTGCTCGCCCGACCGGACTGGTGGCTCGCCGTCGAGGGCCTCGTCCCGCGCGTCCCGGAGGGCTCCACGACCATCGTCATCGCCCTCATCGGCACCTGTCTCTCGGCGAACGCCGCCTTCTACAGCGCCTACGGGACGCGCGAGCGTCGGCGGACGGAGTCGCAGTACCGCGACATCACCGTCGCCGACACGGTGCCCGGCATCGTCGCGCCCGGCGTCATGACGGCCCTCGTGATCCTCGTGGCGGCCAAGGTGTTCGACGGTCCCGGCGAGATCGCCTCGACGATCGGTCAGCTCTCCTCCGTGTTCGAGCCGCTCGCCGGCAGCGTGGGCACCTGGGTCTTCTCTCTCGGCTTCTTCGCGGCGGCGTTCTCCGCGATGACCGCCAACGCGACCGCCGGCGGCACGATGCTCTCCGACGCGCTCGGGAAGGGCGCCTCCGCGTCCACGAAGGCCGCCCGCATCTTCTCCGGCGTCATCCTCACCGTGGGTCTCGTCGTCACCGCCATCTTCCAGGCCTCGCCGGTGCAGCTCATCGTGATCGCGCAGTCCCTCACCGTGCTCACCGCGCCGGTGCTGTGCTTCCTGCTCGTCTACATGGCGACGAAGGCGGAGTTCATGGGCCGACTCCGGGACCGGTGGTGGCAGGTCGCGCTCGGCGCCGTGGCCTTCGTGGTGCTCGGGGTGTTCTGGGTCCAGCTCGTGATCGGGCTCGTCTCGTGACCGGCCTCCTCGCGTGATCCCCGGCCGACGGCGAAGGCCCCGCCGTCCCTGACGGCGCACGCCCGGGCTCGATCCTGACCGAGACCCTTGAACCCGCACGGGTCCGGGGGTCTGGGCGCGTCGGCCGAGATCCGCCTGGCCCTGGGCGATGTCGGCGGCGCGTGGCACGCTCGACCCACGCCCCCGCCCCGGGGTGAGCACGTCCCCCTCGGACCCGCACCCGTCACTTTCGAGGAGCCCCCATGAGCCTGGACAGCACCACCCGCGCCGACCTCCCCACCGGGACGACCGGACGCACGATCGTCGTCCTCGAGCCCGGTGCCCGCGGCGAGGGCGAGGGGCTTCTGCGGGACGTCACCGGCATCCGCGTGCAGCGCGTGGGCGATGCGCCGCCGGGCTCCGTCCCGGGCGAGGACGCCTACCTCGACCAGCTCGGCATCGCGATCCTCGCGGCGGATCCCGACCAGGTCAGCGCCCTGGGCGCGGCCGCCGCCGGAACCGAGCTCCCCGTGCGCTCCTGCGAGCCAGAGGTCTACGTCCGTGCGCTGGGCCAGCACACCGCCGCGGTCTCGGCCGACGAGACCTACCTCGCGGAGGAGCCGGGCACCGACCCGGCCACGCTCTGGGCGGACTCGCCGAACGCGACGTGGGGCATCCAGGCCGTGCACGCCGCGCCGCCCGCCGGAAGCCGCGCGCCCTGGGCCGGCTCCGGGATCACGGTCGCGGTGCTGGACACCGGAGTCGATCTCGGCCACCCCGACCTGGCCGGGGTCGTCGTCGCCCACCAGAGCTTCGTCGACGGCGAGGAGGTGCACGACGGGCTGGGCCACGGCACGCACGTGGCGGGCACGATCGCCGGCGCGCACACGCCGCCGGGCGGGCAGCGCCGGTTCTCGGTCGCCCCCTCGGCGCGCCTCGCCGTCGGCAAGGTGCTCTCGAACGAGGGGTCGGGGTCCTCGGGCGGCGTGCTGGCGGGCATCAACTGGGCCGTCTCGCTCGGAGCGCCGGTCATCTCGATGTCGCTCGGCTCGGCCGTCGCCAAGGGCGAGACCTACCTGCAGTACTACGAGGCCGCCGCCCAGGCCGCGCTCGACGCGGGCTGCCTCATCGTCGCGGCCGCGGGCAACGAGGGGTACATGCCGGTCGGCTCACCCGCCAACTGCCCGAGCGTGATGGCCGTGGCCGCGCTCGACCGGGCGCTGCTGCGGGCGTCCTTCTCGTGCGTCGCGCTCAACGGCGACGGCGGCGAGGTGAACATCGCCGCGCCGGGGGTCGACGTCTACTCCTCCTACCCGGTGGCTCGGGGGTCCTACGCCTACCTCTCGGGCACGAGCATGGCGACGCCGCACGTGTCCGGGGTCGCCGCCGTGTACGCGCGGGCCACCGGGCTGCGCGGGCGCGAGCTGTGGGCGCGGGTGGTCGAGACCGCGCGGGGGACCGGGCAGGACGCGATGCTCGTCGGCGCCGGCTGCGCCACGGTGCCCACCCGGCCGCCGGCCTGAGGATCGGGCGCGGCCCGGGGGTGAGCAGTCGTCGACGGCAGGCCGACCCGGGGTGAGAATGGAGGCATGTCCGGCTCCACGCCGCTGCACCGTCGCACCCACCACGCCCCCGAGCGCCCCGAGCGCCCCGAGCGCCAGGCCGTCGTGGTGACGATCACCGGTCGCCCGCTGAGCACGACGCTGCCCGCGCTCGAGGAGTGCGGGCTCGCCGTCACCTCGGTGCTCGATCAGCTCGGGATCGTGCTGGGGCGAGCCGACACCCCGACCCGCGAACGGCTGGACCTGCTTCCGGGCGTGCACGTCGAGGCCGAGCAGGCGGTGCAGCTGCCACCGCCGGACTCGCTCCTGCAGTAGCCGGGCCGGTCGTGGTCGACCGGGTCGCCTCGGCGGCTCACTCCTGCGGGCCGCCGGTCCGCCACTGGACGACCGGCTCGTCCCACCGCGACTCGTCCGCGCCGTCGCTCGCGGAGTCCAGCTGCCAGGGCACCGAAGCCACCACGACGCCGGGCGTGAACAGCAGACGGCTCTTGAGCCGCAGGGCGCTCTGGTTGTGCAGGATCTGCTCCCACCAGTGCCCCACCACGTACTCCGGCACGTAGACGACCACGAGGTCGCGCGGTGAGGTGCTGCGCAGCGACTTCACGTAGTCCAGCACCGGGCGGGTGATCTCGCGGTAGGGCGAGTCCAGCACGGTGAGCGGGATCGGGATCTCCTTGTCGACCCAGTCGGCGCGCAGCCGCTCGACGTCCTCCGGGTCGACCCCGACCGTGATGGCTTCGAGCGAGGACGGGCGGGTCGCTCGCGCGTACGCGATGGCCCGCATCGTCGGCTTGTGCACCCGCGAGATGAGCACGACCGCCTGGACCCGGGACGGCAGCGCACGCGCGGCGCTCACGTCGTCGAGCTCGAGCTCCGCGCGCACCCGGTCGTAGTGCTTGGCGATGCCGCGCATCGCGACGAAGAGGATCGCCATGAGGACGAGGGTGATCCAGGCGCCGCGGGTGAACTTCGTGACGAGGACGATGACGAGCACGACGCCGGTGAGCCCCAGCCCGAACGCGTTCACCGCGCGCGAGCGGACCATCCGCGACCGGACTCGGGCATCGACCTCGGTGCGCAGCGCGCGCGTCCAGTGCCGCACCATGCCGAGCTGACTCATCGTGAAGCTGATGAAGACGCCCACGATGTAGAGCTGGATGAGCCGCGTGACCGAGGCGTCGAAGATGATGACGAGCGCGATCGCGGCGGCCGCGAGGGCGATGATGCCGTTGGAGAACGCGAGGCGGTCACCCCGGGTGTGCAGCTGCCGCGGCAGGAGCCCGTCCCGCGCGAGGATCGAGCCCAGCACGGGAAACCCGTTGAACGCCGTGTTCGCCGCGAGGACGAGGATGAGGCCGGTGACCGCCGTCACGAAGTAGAACAGCACCGGGGTGTGGTGGAACACCGCGTCGGCGATCTGCCCGATGACGGGGTGCTGCTCGTACCCCTCGGGGAGCGCCCGACCACCGTCGGTCATCTGCTCGTGCGGGTTCTCGGCGAAGACGACGCCCGTGGCCCGGGCGAGGAAGAGGATGGCGGCGATCATGGTCACCGAGATGAGACCCAGCAGCAGGAGGGTCGTCGCGGCGTTGCGCGACTTCGGCTTCTTGAACGCCGGAACCCCGTTGCTGATCGCCTCGACACCCGTCAGCGCCGCGCAGCCGGAGGAGAAGGCCCGGGCCAGCAGCATCGCTCCGCCGATGCCGACGAGGCCCTGCTCGAACCCGGGCTCGGCCACCAGCTCGAAACCCGCGCTCTCGGCCAGCGTGAGACTGCCGGTGAAGTACTGCACGGTGCCCCACACCGCCATCAGCCCCATCGCGAACATGAACAGGTACACCGGGACGGCGAAGAACGCCCCCGACTCCCGCACGCCGCGCAAATTCATGAGGGTGAGGAGCACGATGGCGCCCACCGCGATGGCGGCCTCGTAGCCGTTCACCGACGGGACGATCGCCGACAGGTACTGCGCGGCCTGGGAGATCGAGACCGCCACCGTCATGACGTAGTCCACGAGCAGCGCGCTCGCGACGCTGATGCCCGCGTTGCGGCCGAGGTTCGTCGTCGCAACCTCGTAGTCCCCGCCACCCGAGGGGTAGGCGTGCACCGTCTGGCGGTAGGACGCGACCACCGTGAGGAGGACGACGGCGACGGCGAGCCCGATCCAGGGCGACAGGAGGTAGGAGGTGACGCCCGCGATCGAGAGCGTCAGCAGGATCTCGTCCGGCGCGTAGGCGACTGAGGACAGCGCGTCCGAGGCGAAGACGGGCAGCGCGATGCGCTTGGGCAGCAGCGTGTGGCCCAGCGCGTCGCTGGACATCGGGCGCCCGAGGAGGACGCGCTTGGCGCCGTCGAGGATTCCTGGCACGGGTCGACATGCTAGGCGCGTGTAGCGTCTGACGCGTGCACGTCGTCATCATGGGTGCGGGCCGCGTGGGCGTCATGCTCGCGGAGACGCTCGAGAACCAGGGCCACTCGGTGGCCGTCATCGACTCCAACCCCGAGGCGTTCCGCCGGCTCCCGGCCGACTTCTCCGGACGACGCGTCACCGGCATGGGGTTCGACCGGGACGCCCTGACCCAGGCCGGCATCGACGAGGCCTACGCGTTCGCCGCGGTGTCCAACGGCGACAACTCCAACATCCTCGCCGCCCGCGTGGTGCGCGAGACCTTCGGCGTCGACAACGTGGTCGCGCGGATCTACGACGCCGGCCGCGCCGAGATGTACTCGCGGCTCGGCATCCCGACCGTCGCCACCGTGCGGTGGACGGTGGACCAGATGCTGCGTCGCCTGCTGCCGGCCCGTGAGATGACCGAGTACACCGACTCCTCGGGGAAGGTCGCGCTCGTGGAGATGTCGCTGCACGCGGGCTGGATCGGCGTGCCCGTGGCTCGCCTCGAGCAGGCGTCGGGCGCCCGGGTCGCCTTCCTCACCCGCTGGGGCGCCGGCATGCTCCTCACCCCCGAGTCCGTGGTGCAGGAGAACGACGTCGCGCACGTGCTGTGTGCGCCGTCGTCCGCGAACGCCGTCCAGCGCGTGCTCGCCACGCCGCCGCGCAAGGAGGAGTCATGAAGGCTGTCATCGCCGGTGCCGGCAGTGTCGGCCGGTCCATCGCCCGCGAGCTGCTCGGGCACGGCCACGACGTCACGCTCATCGACCGCAACCCCGCCGCGATGCGCGTGGCCAGCGTGTCGCGCGCCCGCTGGCTGCTCGGGGACGCGTGCGAGATGGCGACCCTGGAGCAGGCGGGCCTGGAGGACTGCGACGTCGTCGTGGCGGCGACGGGCGACGACAAGGTGAACCTCGTGCTGTCGCTCATCGCCCGGACGGAGTTCGCGGTGCCGCGCACCGTCGCGCGCGTGAACAACCCGAAGAACGAGTGGATGTTCGACGAGACGTGGGGTGTGGACGTCCCTGTCTCGACGCCGCGGATCATGACGGCGCTCGTCGAGGAGGCCGTCAGCGTGGGGGACCTCGTCAAGCTCTTCGAGCTGCAGTCCTCCGGTGCGGGGATGTACGAGGTCGCACTCCCCGACAGCTCCCCGCTCGTGGGGCGCCGCGTCGGTGAGGTGGCCTGGCCGCTCGACGTGGTGCTCGCCACCATCATCCGCAGCAACCACCCGATCCCGCCGAGCCCGGACGACGCCCTGGAGGGCGGGGACCAGCTGCTGTTCGTGGTGGCCGACAAGGTCGACGCGCACCTCAGTCCCGACGGGACGCCCGTGCAGCAGCTCCAGCGTGTCCTGGACGCCGGACCAGCAGCCACGTCAGCCACAGCACCAGCGCCCACAGCGGCAGCCCCATGACGAGCCGGGCCGTGCCGAGCCAGGCGACCTCGCCGCCGAGGTAGAGCGGCAGCTGGACGGCCAGGCGCAGCACGAACGCGGCGAACCAGAGCCACGTGGCGATCGTGTAGCGGCGCATCGCCTGCGGGTCGCGCCGCCACGAGGAGTCCAGCACGGGCGGAGCCGGCTCGCCCGGTTCGACGGCGGCACCCGCCTCGGTCCGTGCGTCGACCGGGGCCTTGGGCGCCAGGCCGAGCGCGCTCACCACGATCCCCACCAGCGGCCAGCGCACCGCGAGGGAGATCCCCACGCCGAGCGCGAACGCGGCGTTCGTGAGCAGGCCCCACGCGAAGTAGTTCTCGGCGTCGCCCGAGCGCCAGGCCCAGAAGGCGCCGATCCCGACGCCGAGCACGCCGCCGAGCGCGTACGTCACCGGGCTACGACGCACCAGCCGCGCGACGACGGCGATCGCCGCGACGGCGAGCGAGGCCAGGACAGGCGGTCGCACCTCGTTCGTGACGACGAAGACGACGACGAAGACGAACCCGGGCGCGACCGACTCGATCAGCCCGCGCCACCCGCCGACGGCCTCCTCGAGCGAGAAGCCCTCGCCGCCGAGCGCCCGCAGGCCCTGCGCGCGCGCGACGTCCGGCGCCAGCTCGCGAGCGGTCGCGGGCACGACGGCGGGAGTCACCGCGGGCGCGACGGCGGGACCGGCGTGGGACACGCCGTCGGGAGCGGCGGGCCTGGCAACAGGGGGCGTGGCGGCGGGCGAGGCGTCCGGCCCAGCGTCTGGTGCGGTGGGGGCGGCGCCGTCGACGCGGTCCCGCGCCGCGTCGCTCACCCGGCACCCGGCCTGGTGGCGATGAGGTCGTAGCGCGGGTTGAACATCAGCAGGCGCGCCTGGCGCGCCTCGCCGCGCGCCACCATGCCGGTGGCGAGCAGCCGCCGGCCGGGCACGATCCCGGGCACGTCGCGGCGTCCCGTCCAGCACAGCTCGATCGAGCCGGTGCCGTCGAACAGCTCCGCGCGCAGCGCCGTCGTCGAGCCCACCGGCGCGTACGTCACGGAGCGCAGCACGCCGGCCACACGGCTGCGGTGGCGCGGCTGGAGGGCGGCGATGTCCTCGGTCTGGTACCGCTCGACCCAGCTGCGCTGCTCCGATGCCTGGAGCTCGGCGTGGCTGGCGAGCCAGCCGACGCGGGCCGAGGTCGCCCCCACCTCAGCGCACCTCGGTGATCTCGGGACCGCGGCGGAGCAGGTCCGGCTGCGCGGGCGCCGGCTCGGCGGGCGCCGGCCGGCCGGGCATCGTGAGGGTGAGCAGCTCGCTCGGCGGCTTGGCCTCGCTGCCGCGCACCACGACCACCTCGGAGAAGTACTGCTCCATCTGCGTCGCGGCCGCGCGGTCGGCGAGGGCTGCCCCGGTGAGCACGCCGCGCAGGAACCAGCGCGGTCCGTCCACGCCGAGGAACCGGGCCGGCCGGCGTGCCACGTTGCCGGCCTGGTCCCGCACCGGGAGCAGCGCGAGCAGCTCGGCGCCGAACGGGCCCTTGGCCTCCTGCACCGAACCGCCCTGGGCCGTGATCTGCGCGGCGATCTGGCCGCGGATCTCGTCCCAGATGCCCGCAGTGCGCGGTGCGGCGAACGCCTGCAGCTGCAGGTTGGACTGGCCGATCGTCACGTTGGCCGCCATGACGCGCTTGGACTGGCGGTCCAGCTCCATCCGCAGCGCCATCCCGTTGCGGCCGGGGATGCGCAGCGCGCCGAGGTCCACGCGGCCGGGGCGGTCGTCGGCGTCGGCGACGTCCCACGGGCCACGCTCGCCGGCGGGCACCGCCTCGGGCGAGAGCGTGGCCTCGCCGGCGTCGGCCTCGCCGTCGTCCGGGGTGGCCTCGCCGTCGGCCGCCTCGGCAGCCGGCTCGGGCGCTGTCTCCTCCGCCTCGCGGCGGCGTCGACCGAACAGAGCCATCAGGAGTCCTCTCCGGCGGGGACGAACCCGCCCGTGGAACCGAAACCGCCCGTCCCGCGGACGGTCTCGGGCAGGTCCTGTGCGACCTGCCAGCGTGCGTGCGCCACGCGCTGCAGCACGAGCTGGGCGATCCGGTCGCCCCGCTCGAGCGTGACCGCGCGGTCACGTGACGTGTTGACGAGCACGACGGCGACCTCGCCGCGGTAGTCCGCGTCGATCGTGCCGGGTGCGTTGAGCACGGTGACCCCGTGCCGCGCGGCCAGGCCGGAGCGGGGGTGCACCAGCGCGACGAACCCCCGCGGCACCGCCAGCGCGAGCCCCGTGGGCACGGTGGCACGCTCACCCGGCTCGAGGGTCACGGCGACCCGTGCGCGCAGGTCCGCACCCGCGTCGAACCGGTGCGCATAGGTGGGCGGCTCGATGCCGTCGTCGAGGATCTTGATCGCGACGTCGACCTCCTCGGGGCCCTCCCCGGGCGCTCCCGCCATGCCGTCGTGCGTCACCCGGCCACTCTACCTGCGCGTCTGCACGGCCCCGGCGCCGTGGCAGGCTTGGACACATGCCCCCCGCTGTCGAGTCCGCCGACGTGTTCGTGGAGCGTCAGTGGCCCTCCGCGGGGGCCTGGGTGCTCGCACCGTTCGGGGGTCTGCTGGCGGGGCTCGTGGTCTTCCCGCTCTCGGAGGTGACCGCCCTGGCGACCGCGATCGTGGTGACCGCCACCATCGTGCTGCTGCTGGCCCGGACCGCCGACCGCGTCAGCGTGAGCGACGGCACCGACCCGGGCCTGCGCGCCGGCCGCGCGTTCCTGGACGCGTGGCACATCGGCGAGGTGCGCGCGCTCGACGCCGAGGCGACCCGGCACGTCCTGGGGCCGGGTGCGGACGCGCGCGCCTACCTCGCGCACCGCGGCTGGATCCGCACCGCCGTGCAGGTCGAGGTGCGCGACGACGCGGACCCGACGCCGTACTGGGTCGTCTCCTCCCGGCGCGCGGACGAGCTGGCACGCGCGCTGCAGGCGATCCGTCCACCCGTCGCCTGACGGCACTCAGGCCGGGTCCGCGGTCGAAGGACGACCGCGCCGAGACGACGACGGCCCCCGGCTGGAGCCGGGGGCCGTGCTGTCGCTGAGGGTCGGATCAGGCGGCGCACTCCGCGCAGACCGCTCCGACCGAGTCGCTGAACGCGAGCTGGCTGCGGTGGTGCACGAGGAAGCACCGCGTGCACGTGAACTCGTCCGCCTGCCGCGGAAGGACGCGGACGGTGATCTCCTCACCGGACAGGTCGGCGCCGGGCAGCTCGAACCCCTCGGCGGCCTCGGTCTCGTCCTCGTCCACCACGGCCGAGGTCTTCTCGTTGCGGCGGGCCTTCAGCTCCTCGAGGGAGTCCTCGTTGAGCTCTTCGTCGGTCTTGCGGGGGGCGTCGTAATCGGTCGCCATGGTGGGGCGTCACACTCCGTCTTCGTCGGGTGGTTGTCCACCCAGGGATTCACGTCGGGCCGGTTCGCCGACTCGGCGGGCAGGTCGAGCGGGGTGATTGTGCACCAAACGAGACCCGACCGCACGCGGCCCGCCCTCCGGGGTGTCGCCGACCGGGATCGGCCGACGGCTCCACGGGGCCGGACACTGCGCCTAACGCACGCAACCCCGCGGTTGTTCCCGGTCTCGCGAGGCAGTCGAGACGGCTGAGGACGACGTCGCGACCGACCGTGCCGCGTCGCCGCCGCGCAAGCCCTCGGACCGCGTCGAGATGGTCCGGAGGCGGCCACACTCCGCACCGGGTCCCACGGTCCTCGCGTGCCAGGTGGCACCCTGGGGGCAGAAGGAGGCCACATGCGTGAGCTACAGCTCGAGAGCCTGCACGCCGACGGCGAGCACCTGGTCCTCGTCGACGGCGAGGGGCAGCGCTACCTGCTCGTGATCGACGAGCCCCTGCGCGTCGCCGTGCGGCGGGACCGCCCGCACCTGGAGGCGCTGCGCGCAGCCGAGCGCAGCCCGCTGTCCCCTCGGGAGATCCAGGCACGGATCCGCGCGGGCGCGAGCGTCGAGGAGGTCGCCGCCGCGGGCGGCGTCGCCCTCGAGGCGGTGCGCCGGTTCGAGGGTCCGGTGCAGGCGGAACGCACGTGGATCGTGCAGCAGACGCGCGCCCTGGCGATCGGTCACGAGGTGGGCGCGCCCACGCTCGGGGACCTCGTGCTGGACCGGCTCGCCGCCCGTGGCGTGGAGTCCGAGGCCGAGTGGGACGCCCTGCGCCGAGCCGGCGAGCCGTGGGAGGTCAGCGTCACGTTCACCGCGGGCGCCGCGGTGCGCCGCGCCGCGTGGCACGTCGACCTCCAGGCCCGTTCGATCACCGCGCTCGACGACGAGAGCCGCTGGCTCTCCGAGACCGACCTCACCACGCGTCGCCCGCGCGGCGCGACGCCGTTCGACGTCGAGGCTGGCGAGCACCGCCGCGGCGCCGATCTCGTGATCCGCGACCTGCGCGGCTCGGCCGGGTCGACGGGGTCGGCGGGACCAGCCGCGGCGGCCGGGTCAGGGGCCGACGGACCCTCCGTCGGGTCGACCGCCGGCCCGCAGCCCGGTGAGCGCGGGCGCTCGACGCACGGCGCGGCAACCGCCGAGGACGTGCCCGGTGCCGACCCCGCGGCGCACGCTGGCGCAGCGGACGACGCCGGCGCGGCCAGCGCGACGGACTCCCTGCTGGCCGAGCTGACGGCCCGCCGCGGGCGGCGCGGTCACGCTGCACGGGACGACGGCGCAGCGGACGACGGCGACGAGCGCGCCTCGAGCGGGGGCCTTCTCGAGCCGGGCGACCCGGACGTTCTCGGTGACTCGCGCTCCCCCGGGCTCGGCGGCACCGACGTCGACGCACCCGCCGAGGAGGGTCTCTTCCCGGTCCCACCGGTCCTCCGCCTGCGCCGTGCGGCCGCAGACTCCACCACCGGCGCCTCCGGGGCGGAGTCCGGGTCCGATGACACCGCGGCCACGGCTGAGGACCCGGCAGCGCCCGCCGCGCCCGCGCGGGGGAAGTCCCGCTCGCGGCGCACGTCGGTGCCGTCCTGGGACGAGATCGTGTTCGGGTCGCGCTCGGACTGACCGAACCGACCTCAGGTCCGGGTGACGAGCGCGGGGACGGCGAGCTCCGCCGTCGTGAGCGAGCCGTGCATCCCGACCAGCCGCAGCGACGCGGCGCTCTGGCTGCGCGAGTCGACGACCGCCGTCGTGCCCGTGAGGGCGACCACGAGGTCGCCGATCAGGGCGCGGTTGCGGTCGGCGACCGGGCCGAACAGCCCGCCGGCCGCTGCGTCAGCCCCGGTCAGCACCCACGCCCGCTCGCCCAGCGCCTCGGCCCAGCGCTCGTGCGCCGCGCCGATCTCGGCGCCGGGCTCGAGGTGCACGTGCAGCGCGCGCGGCTCGCCCGCCACGAGCACCACCTGCTCGCGCAGCGCCGGGGTCTCGGCGACGTCGAGGCGCTCGGTGACGTCGACCATGCCGTGGTCGGCCGTGACGAGCACGGTCGTCCCGCGCGGCGCCCGGCGCAGCAGCGTGCGCAGCCCCGCGTCGAGCGCGGCGAGCTCCTCGCCCCACTCGGGCGCCGCCCAGCCGCGCTGGTGCCCGACCGCGTCGAGCGCGCCCCAGTACAGGTAGACGAGGCCGGGTCGGCGCAGGGCGGTGAGCGTGGCCTCGACGGCGTCGTCCCACCGGTCGGCCGGCACGAACGTCGCGCCGCGCAGGGCCGCCGTGGTGAGCCCGGAGCCGGCGAACTTGGACTTGCCGATCGCCGTGGAGGCGCCCTCGAACCGCTCGAAGACGGTCGGCAGCGGCTGCCACGTGCGCGCGTCGGGCACGGGTGCACCCGGACCGGCGGTCCACGAGACGAGGTTGACGAGCTGATCGGCGGGGGGCAGCCCGAGCGCCGCCGCGTCGGGGCAGCGCAGCGAGTAGCCGAGCAGTCCCGTCTCGCCGGGGCTGCGCCCGGTACCGAACGAGCCGAGCGACGCCGCGGTCGTGCTGGGGTAGCCGGCGCTCGCGTGCGGTTCGCCCGCCGCGGCGGCGTCGGCGAGCATCCCGCGCAGCACGGGCGCGTGCCCCGCGCGTGCGGTGAGCGCCTCGGCGCCGAGCCCGTCGACGAGCACGACGACGGCGCGCTCCCCCGCGGAAAGGTCGAGCCCGGCGCCCGGCAGGTCGGGCAGGACGGCACCGAGCGAGCGCGCGACGTCCGGCAGCAGTCCGCGCAGCGGCCGCCGCGTGCCCGGCAGCTCGAGCCCGGCGGGTGGGTGCAGCTGCGGCGGGTCCGGCGCGGCGACCTCGGCGGCCGTGGGTCCGGTCACGTGCGTGCGGTCGCGGCGGACAGGGCGCGCGCGAACCCGAGCGCGGCACCCAGCGCCTCCTCGCCCTCGGCCTCGGCGCTGACCCGCACCACGAGGTCGTCCGGCGTGGCAGCGCCGGTCAGCCCGTGGTCGGCCTCGCACTGCGGATCCCCGCACGTCGCGGGCTCGAGGTCGATGCGCTGGACGGCACCCCAGCCCAGGGACATCGTGAGGTCGCGCCGGCGGGAGACGCCGTCGTGCTGGGCGGGGTCGGTGAAGCCCTGGGTGATGACGACCGAGCGCACCTCACGCAGGGGCACGGCCTCGGTGCTCGCGAGGGCCTGCGCCTCGCCGTCGAGCGTGTGGTCGTCGACGTGCGCCACGATCAGCCGGTGCGGCGTGAGCACGAGGGCGGTGAGGTGACGGCGCACCTCGGCGTCGTCGAACGTCGTCTCGGGCTGCAGGAGGTGGGCGACCACCTCCTCACCGGCGAGCGCGACGTCGATGACGTCCGCGACGAGGTCCGGGTAGTACCCGCACCGGTGCAGGTCCTGCACGAGGTCGGTTGAGGTGGGTCGGCGCACCGCGACATTGTTCCATCCCGGGCCGCCCCGCGGGCGATGCCCACAGCCCGGGCCCCGGGCTGGTGCCGCGCGCCAGCCGCAAGCCGCAGGCCGCGAGCCCGTAGCGCGCGGCGTCAGGCGCGTCGCGCGCGGCGTCAGGCGCGTAGCGCGCGCCGCCCGCCGTCGGGCCGGGACTCGGGCGTGAGGTCCACGTGGGCGGAGAGCACGACGACGCCCTCGGGCGAGGCGAGCGCCGGCCGCAGCTCGACGCGGTGCAGCTGCGGGAGCGCCTCGACGGCCTCGGCGACCCGCGCGAGCAAGTCCTCCAGGGCCGCGACGTCGACGCTCTCGCCCCCGCGCTGCCCGAGCAGCCGCGGCGCGGCGCGGACGGAGTGCACGAGCCGGTGCACGTCACCGGTGCGCAGCGGCGGCATCGCGTAGGACGCGTCGTCGAGCAGGTCGGTCGCGTCGCCCGCGAGGCCGAACGAGACGACCGGGCCGAGGAGGCGGTCCTCGCCGGCCGTGACGACGCACGCCACGCCGAGCGGCGCCATCGGCTGGATCTCCACCGGGGCGTGCGCGTCCTGGCGCAGCCGCACCTGGCGGACCGCCTCGACGAGCTCGATCGGCCCCGCGACGTCCAGCCGGACTCCGCCCAGGTCCGCGCGGTGGCGCAGCATCGCGTCGGTCGACTTCACGGCCACGGGCCAGCCGAGGTCGCGCGCGGCGGCGAGCGCCTGCGACGTCGAGCGCACCTCGCGGCTGGGCAGCACCTCGATCCCGAAGGCCGAGAGCAGCTCGCGCGTCCGGTCACGTCCGAGGCGCACCCGCTCCCCCGGTGCCGCGTGGGCGACCTCCGCGGCGACGAGCTCACGCGCACGACGCAGGTCCACGCCGTCGGGCGCGACGAGGTGACCGCGGTCGGTGCGCCGCCAGCGCGCGTACGCGTCCGCCAGCTCCAGCGCCGCCACGGCGTCCTCGACGGACGGGAACGCGGGGACGGTCCGCTCATGCGTGAGGCCGGGCGTCACGCCGACGAGACCGGGCACGACGGCGAGCACCGGTCGCTCCCCCGACCCCAGTCGTGCAATGGCCTCGAGCACCTCGGCCTCCGGCGGCCCCAGCGGCGGGGAGTACACGGCGAGCGCGACGTCCCAGTCCTCCCGGGTCGCGAGCGTCGCGGCGGCCTCGACCACGGCCCCGGGCGGGCTGGCCCACGGCAGCTGGACCACGACGGGGTCGGGGTCCAGGTGCGCGACCTGCGCCGCGACGAGCCGCGCCACCGACGCGGCGGTGGTGAGGACCGCGACGCGTGCCCCGCGCGGGAGCTCCTGGTGGGCGAACAGCGTGGTCGCGGCCACCATCGCGCGCATCGTCGGAGCCACGAGGACGCCCGCCGCGAGCATGGCCTCCTCGACGGCCCCGCGCCCCAGGGTGCCGGCCTCCCGCGACCGCTCGCGCTGGCTGGCGCCCACCACGGCTACGACCGGGACCGCCGCGCTGACGCGGCTCGCGACGCGCGCGAACTTGCGCGGGTTGCCGAGGGACTCCAGGTACATCCCGACGACGCGGACGTCGCTCTGACCCGCGAGGTACTGCAGCACGTCGTTGCCGGAGACGTCGGCGCGGTGTCCCGCCGAGACGAACGTGCCCACCCGTGCGCCGTACGTCTCGACCTCGTCCATCATCTCCTGCGCCATCGCGCCGGACTGGCAGAAGAACGCGGCCGGGCCGGGCGTCAGGGGCTCGGTGCGCAGCGTCGCGTTGACCACGCGGTCGCCGCGCGCCACGGACACGCCGAACGAGCGCGGACCGATCAGCCGCAGACCCGCCTCGCGCGCGGCCGTCACGAGGTCGCTCAGGCGCGGGGCGTCGCCGTCGGGCGCGTCGAAACCGTCGGACAGGAGCACCACGCCCCGCACCCCGCGGGCCGCGAGGGGGGCCAGCAGGTCGAGCACGGCGTGCGGCGACGCGGCGACGACGGCGAGCTGGAGCGGGTCCTCCGGCGCACCCGCCAGGTCGGCCGACCAGGTGTGGCCGGCCTGCGCGGCGACGTCGGCCAGGGCCTCGCCGACGCAGTGCGCGAGGGTGCCGGTGAGGTTCGCGGCGACCCGGCGCGCGAACGCGGCGTCGTGGCCGTCGGTGACCACGAGCACGCCCGTGGGGTCCAGGAGCATCCGCATCGACGCCGCGTCGGTGCGCTGCTCGCGGCTCGCGACGACCTCGAGGGACCGGTCGGTCGCCTCGATCGCGAACGACAGCGAGATCACGCCGTCCTCGTACCGCTGCACGACGTCGTAGCCCGCGTCGGTGAAGACACGGATCATCTTCGCGTTGCCCGGCAGGACGTCCGCCACGAACGTGGACACGCCCCGCTCGCGCGCGGCGGCCGCGAGGTGCTCGAGCAGCACCGACCCGAGGCCGCGGCCCTGGTAGACGTCGGACACGTTGAACGCGACCTCGGCGGAGTCGGCGTCGATCCGGTCGTAGCGCCCGACGGCGACGATCGCCGACCCGGAGACGACGACGAGCGCGACCCGGTCGACGTGGTCCACCGTGACGAGGCGCTCCAGGTCGCGCTCGGGCAGCCGGCGCAGCGGCGCGAAGAACCGGAAGTAGATCGACTCCTCGCTCTGCGCGACGTGGAACGCCTGCAGCGCGTCGGCGTCGGTGGGGCGGATCGGCCGGATCCGCATGGTCGAGCCGTCCCGCAGCAGCACGTCCGCCTCCCAGTGCCGGGGGTACGGCTCTCCAGCGGGCTGCATGACCGTCACCCTAACCGGGGCCCGGCGAGGCTGGCAGGCGAACGCCCGTTCGTCGGTGATGATGGGAGGCGTGCCTGACGCCTCCCGCCCGAGCGGCCGAAACTCCCCCGGCGCGGACCGGGTGGGGTCGGTGGTCGACATCGACGTCACGTCCGAGATGCAGGACTCCTTCCTGGAGTACGCCTACTCGGTCATCTACGCCCGCGCCCTGCCGGACGCCCGGGACGGGCTCAAGCCCGTCCAGCGCCGGATCCTGTTCCAGATGGACCAGATGGGCCTGCGACCCGACCGGGGGCACGTGAAGTCGGCCCGCGTCGTGGGCGAGGTGATGGGCAAGCTGCACCCGCACGGCGACACCGCGATCTACGACGCGCTCGTGCGCATGGCGCAGGACTTCTCCTTGCGCCTGCCGCTGGTGGACGGGCACGGCAACTTCGGCTCGCTCGACAACGGTCCGGCGGCGCCCCGGTACACCGAGGCCCGGCTCGCGCCGGCGGCCCTGGCGATGACGGCGGACCTGGACGAGGACGTCGTCACCATGGTCCCGAACTACGACAACCAGTTCCGCCAGCCCGAGGTGCTGCCCGCCGCGATCCCGAACCTGCTCGTCAACGGGGCCTCGGGGATCGCGGTCGGGATGGCGACCAACATGCCGCCGCACAACCTCGTCGAGGTGGTCGCCGCGGCCCGGCACCTCATCGCCCACCCGGACGCCGACCTCGAGGCGCTCATGCGCTTCGTCCCCGGGCCCGACCTGCCCGGCGGCGGCCGGATCATCGGCCTCGAGGGCGTTCGCGAGGCGTACGCCGGCGGGCGCGGCTCGTTCCGCACGCGCGCGACGGCGAAGATCGAGTCGATCACGCCGCGCCGCAAGGGCATCGTCGTCTCCGAGCTGCCCTATCTCGTCGGGCCGGAGAAGGCGAAGTCGAAGATCGTCGACGCCGTCCGGGCCAAGAAGGTCCAGGGCGTGTCCGACGTGGTGGACCTGTCCGACCGCACCAACGGCACGCGCCTCGTGATCGAGGTCAAGACCGGGTTCAACCCGGAGGCCGTGCTCGAGCAGCTGTACCGGCACAGCCCGCTGGAGGACTCCTTCGGCATCAACAACGTCGCGCTCGTCGACGGTCAGCCGCGCACGCTCGGGCTGCGCGAGCTGCTGGTCGTGTACGTCGACCACCGCCTGGAGGTGGTGCGGCGGCGCACCGAGTACCGCCTCGGCCGCCGACAGGACCGCCTGCACCTCGTACGCGGCCTGCTCGTCGCGATCGCCGACATCGACGAGGTCATCGCCGTCATCCGCTCGAGCGAGGACGCCGCGACGGCGCGCACCCGCCTGCAGCAGGTCTTCGACCTCTCCCAGGCGCAGGCGGAGTACATCCTCGAGCTGCAGCTGCGCCGGCTGACCAAGTTCTCCACGATCGAGCTCGAGCGCGAGCAGGGCGAGCTGCTCGCGCAGATCGCGGAGCTCGAGGCGATCCTCGCCGACGACGCGGTGCTGCGCGGCGTCGTGTCCGACGAGCTCGCCGAGGTGGCCCGCCGGTACGGAACGCCACGGCGCACGGTGCTGCTGGAGTCCGCGGGCGGCGCCGTGACCGCGCTGTCCGCGCCGGCCGCGGGCCGCGGCGGGGCGGTTCCGCTCGAGGTGCCCGACACCCCCTGCACCGTGCTGCTGTCGGTGACCGGCCTCGTGGCGCGGACCGGCGACGACGCACCCGTGGTCCGCACCGGGTCGCGGTCCGCGCACGACGCGCTCGCCGCCCAGGTCTCGACGTCGGCACGCGCCACGGTCGGCGTCGTCACCTCGCGGGGGCGGATCGTGGAGCTGTCCGTGCTCGACGTGCCGACGCTGCCGAGCACCGACGGGGCGCCGAGCCTCGCCGGTGGCGCGGTGGCGGCCGACCTCGTGACGCTCGAGCGCGGCGAACGCATCCTCGCGCTCACCGCGATCGAGCCCGACTCACCGGTGCTCGCCCTCGCCACCGCGCAGGGCATGGTCAAGCGCGTCGCCCCCGGGGACCGCCCCGTGCGCGGCGAGGCGTGGGAGTGCCTCGCGCTGCGACCCGGCGACGAGGTGGTCGCGGCGGTCCCCGCACGCGACGACGACGAGCTCGTGCTCGTGACCTCGGACGCGCAGCTGCTGCACTTCCCCGCGGCCCAGGTGCGCGCGCAGGGCCGCGCGGCCGGCGGCATGGCCGGGGTCAAGGTCGACGGCGGGAGCCGGGTGGTGCACCTCGCCGTCGTCCCGCACGGCCGGGCCGACGACACGGTCGTTGTGACCGTCGCGGGCGCGTCCGGCGCGCTTCCGGGGACCGCGCCCGGGACCGCCAAGGTGACGCCGTTCGCCGCCTACCCGGGCAAGGGCCGCGGCACCGGCGGGGTCCGGGCGCACCGGTTCCTGCGCGGCGAGGACGCCCTCGTGCTGGCCTGGGTCGGGCCGGACCCGGCCCGCGCCGTGGGCTCCGGTGGCCAGCCCGTCGAGCTGCCCGAGCTGGACGACCGCCGGGACGGCTCCGGCCGGCCGCTCACGCACCCGGTGGCCGGGATCGGCTAGACCTCGATGCTCCAGAGCACCGAGCTGCGGGTCGGGACGTAGCCGAGCCCCTCGTACAGCCCGAACGCGCCGGTGCGGCTCTCGGTGTCCACGCCGAGCGCCGCGTACTGCATGCCGTCGGCCGCGTACGCGCGCATCGCCGTCGTGAGCAGTGCGGTGGCCACGCGCCGGCCGCGCCACTCGCGGCGCACCCCGAGCAGGTCGGTGTAGCCGACGGTGTACCCGAACGCGGGCCAGTCCTGCTCGTACCTGCCCGACAGCAGGTAGCCCGCGATGCGCACCCGGTCGGTGGAGCGGTCCATGACGACGAAGCTCCACTCGGGGGCGAAGTGGCTGTTGCCCTCCTGCCAGGCCTCGGGCGTCTGCGGCTCGGCGTCCCAGTGGTCGGCGAACGCCTCGTTGTGCGCCTGACGCACCTGGTCGTCCAGCTCCTGGGTCCACGGCTCGACCCGCAGCGACGCCGCGATGGTGGTCGCCGGGATCGGCAGGGCGAGGTCGCGGCGCAGCTCGGTGTAGTAGCGCCGTGGCTCGAACCCCGCGCGGCGCAGGAGCGCCTCCTGGTCACCCATGCCGTCCTCGACGTAGGTCGCGATCCGGGCCGGGACCTGGGGGGGCAGCTCCGCGAGCAGCTGCCGCGCCCGGGCCACCTGCCACGCCACGAGCCCGGTTCCCACGCCGCGGCGCCGGACCTCGGGGTGGACGCCGCCGCCGAGGAACACCCGCACGTTGACCTCGTGGCCGGGCAGCGCCCGCACCCGGGCGTACGCGACGAGTGCGCCGTCGGCCGTGACGCCGGCGATCGTGTTGACGTCCGGGTCGCACGCCGAGCCGTCGAACAGGTCCTCGGCGAGCTCGTCCTCGCTCGTGCGGTAGGGCGGGTCGTCGTGCTCCTCGCACGCCGCGACGAGCGCCGCGAGGGCGGGCAGGTCGAGTCGGTCGAGGCCGCGCCAGCTGATCCCCTCGAGCGCCGGCGGGGCCGGCAGGGACGCCGGAGCGGACTCGCGGTCGCCCGGCGGGCGCAGCGGTGGTTCCTCCAGCGTCATGGGGCCGAGCCTACGGGAGGGCCCGCGGGCCTCCCCCGAGCGCCTCGCACCTGGGAGTCCGGCGGGCCGGCCGAGCCCCCCGAGCAGCCCCAGCCGGCCGAGCGCGCCGAGTCCAGGGCTGGGCGCGGCGGACCCGCGCAGGCCCTCAGGCGTCGATCCGCTCGCGGTCCAGGCCCGCCGCACCGGCCACGATGAAGTCCTTGCGCGGCGCGACGTCGTTGCCCATGAGCAGCTCGAAGACCTCCTCCGCGCGGGTCGCGTCCGCCATCGTGACGCGCCGCAGCGTGCGGTGCGCGGGGTCCATCGTGGTCTCGGCCAGCTGGTCGGCGTCCATCTCCCCGAGACCCTTGTAGCGCTGGATCGGCTCCTTGTAGCGCTTGCCCGAGCGCTCCAGCCGGGCGAGCAGCCGGTGCAGCTCGGCCTCGGAGTACGTGTAGGTCATCTCCCCCGGCTTGCCGCCCGACCCGTACGTCTCCACCCGGTGCAGGGGCGGCACCGCGGCGAACACGCGCCCGGCGTCCACCAGGGGGCGCATGTACCGGAAGAACAGGGTGAGCAGCAGCGTGCGGATGTGCGCGCCGTCGACATCGGCGTCGGTCATGAGGACGACGCGGCCGTACCGCGCGGCGTCGAGGTCGAACGACCGGCCCGAGCCGGCACCGATCACCTGGATGATCGACGCGCACTCGGCGTTGCCGAGCATGTCCGAGAGCGAGGCCTTCTGGACGTTGAGGATCTTGCCGCGGATCGGCAGCAGTGCCTGGAAGTCGGAGTTACGTGCGTGCTTGGCCGTGCCGAGCGCGCTGTCGCCCTCGACGATGAACAGCTCCGACCGGGCGACGTCGTCCGTGCGGCAGTCCGCGAGCTTGTCCGGCAGCGAGGACGCCTCGAGCGCGCTCTTGCGGCGCGAGATCTCCTTCTGGGTGCGGGCGGACACCCGAGCCCGCATCTCGTCGACGACCTTCTCCAGCAGGGCGGCGGCCTGCGCCTTGGTCGTCCGGGCGGTGGACTGCAGGTGAGCCGTGAGCTCGGTCTCGACGACCTTCGCCACGACCTGGCGTACCGGCGCCGTGCCGAGCACCTCCTTCGTCTGCCCCTCGAACTGCGGCTCGGGCAGCCGGACCATGAGCACGGCCGTGAGGCCGGCGAGCGCGTCGTCCTTCTCGACCTTGTCCTTGCCGTTCTTCGCCGTGAGCTTGAGCCGCCGTGCGTTCGCCTCGATCTCGCGGCGCAGCACCTTGAGCAGCGCCTGCTCGAAGCCGGTGAGGTGGGTGCCGCCCTTCGGGGTGGCGATGATGTTGACGAACGTGCGCACCTCGGTCTCGTAGCCCTGACCCCAGCGCAGGGCGACGTCGACCTCGCACGTGCGCTCGACGTCGGTCGCCACGAGGTGACCCTTGCCGTCCAGCTGCTGCACCGTCTCGGTGAACGTGCCGCTGCCGCGCAGCAGCCACACGTCCGTGACCGGGGGGTCCGCGGGGGCGAGGAACTCCACGAAGTCGCGCGTGCCGCCGTCGTGCTTGAAACGCTCCTCGACCACGCCGTGCTCACCGGGCGTGCCCGGGCGGCGGCGCTCGTCGCGCACCACGATCTCGAGGCCCGGGACGAGGAAGGAGGTCTGGCGGGCGCGCGTGATGAGCTCGTCGTAGGCGAACGTCGCACTCGCCGGGAAGATCTGCCGGTCGGCCCAGTAGCGGATGCGCGTGCCGGTGCGGCCGCGCGCCACCTTGCCGACGACGGCGAGCTCGCTGCGGTCGGTGAACGGCGTGAACGGCGAGTCGGGTCCCGGACCGCCCGGCCCGTCGGCGAACGTGCCGGGCTCGCCGCGGCGGAACGTCATCCGGTAGGTCTTGCCGCCGCGGTCGACCTCGACGTCGAGCCGCGAGGACAGCGCGTTGACGACCGAGGCACCCACGCCGTGCAGGCCGCCGGAGGAGCCGTAGGACCCGCCGCCGAACTTGCCGCCGGCGTGCAGCTTCGTGAACACGACCTCGACGCCGGACAGGCCGAGCTTCTCCACCGTGTCGACCGGGATGCCGCGCGCGTGGTCGATCACCTCGACGCTCTCGTCCGCGTGCAGCACGACCTCGATGAGCGTGCCGTGCCCGGCCAGGGCCTCGTCGACCGCGTTGTCGATGATCTCCCAGACGCAGTGCATGAGCCCGCGTGAGTCGGTCGAGCCGATGTACATCCCGGGGCGCTTGCGGACCGCCTCGAGCCCCTCGAGGACCGAGAGGTGGCGTGCGGTGTAGGACGACTCGGGGGTGCTCACCGCGTCATGCTAGGTCGCCGCGCCGACCTCGCCGGGCAGGCGCGCCCCGGTCCCGGGCGGCTCGCGCGGGGTCCTCCGGCGTTCTGGAGGGCGGGGCCGGCACCGACGTGATCCGCGCAACGCGCCGCTACGCGGTCAGCGAACCCTCCCGTGGTCCGGGCGCCCGAGGTGGTTCCATGGACACGTGACCACGACTCCGACCGCCGAGCTGACCGTCGCCGACCGCTGCGACCGCTGCGGTGCGCAGGCCTACGTCCGCGTCACGCTCGAGTCCGGCCAGCTGTACTTCTGCGCCCACCACGGGCGCGCCCTCACCCCGGCTCTCAGCGACATCGCCGTCGAGATCCTCGACGAGACGGACCGCCTGCACGCCACCTCCGCCCCGGACCTGCGCTGACCCCCGACGGCGAGCACGCCTCCCGGCTGCGCCTCGCCGTCGTGCCCGGGGTGAGCCCGGGACGCTGGGTCGACACCTGGCGCGAGCGCTACCCCGCGGTGCCCCTTGACCTCCTCGAGGTCCCCGCCTCGGGCGCCGAGGCCACCCTCGTGGCCGCGACGGCAGACGCCGCCTTCCTTCGCCTGCCCCTCGCGAGCGGCGACCTCGCGCGCATCCCGCTGTGGGTGGAGGAGACGGTCGTCGCGCTGCCCCGGGAGCACGTCCTCACCCTGCTCGAGGAGCTCACGCCCGGCGACCTCGCCGAGGAGACCCTCCTCGTCCCCGCCGACGACGTGCTGCACTGGTCCGGCGCGCCCGGCGAGCGGTTCGTCGGCCGCGCTCCCGCCACCACGGCCGACGCGCTCGAGCTCGTCGGTGCGGAGGCGGGCGTCTGCGTGCTGCCTCGCGCCCTCGCGCGCGCCCTGCACCGCCGCGACGTCGAGCTGCGGCCGCTGCGCGACGCGCCCACCTCGCAGGTGGGCCTCGCCTGGCGACCCGCGCCCGACGGCGAGACGCCGCCCCTCGTGGACGACCTCATCGGGGTGGTGCGCGGTCGGACCGCGGCCTCCACACGTGGTCGCGACCGCGCCGGCGGCCGCGACGAGCCAGATGGCGGTGCGCGCGAGAGAGGTGCCCGCGCGGCCGGTAAGCGCGACGGCGGGCGAGGCGCCACCGACGATCGGCGCGGCGGACGGCCCCCAGGCGACCGACGGCACACCGGCTCCGCCGGCCCACGGTCTGGCGGGCGTCGGCGCGGGCGCTGACGCCCGACCGACGCGCCGCGCCCGCTCCGATCACCACCCCGCGCTCAGACGGCCCACTGCCCGCTTCCCATCTCCGCCCAGAAGGCCCACCGCGACGAGAATGGCCCGCTGCGGACCGTTCTCGTCGCCACGGGCCGTTCCCGGCGCAACCACCGCGCCCACTTCCCATCACCGAGGCGCCGCCCATACCCAGAACCGCCCTGCCGCGCCCAGACGGCCCAATCCCCCTCCCGTTTCCGCCCAGAACGGCCCACCGCGACGAGAACGGCCCGCTGCGGACCGTTCTCGTCGCCACGGGCCGTTCCCGGCGCAACCACCGCGACCGCAGCGGACCGTTCTCGTCGCCACGGGCCGTTCCCCGCGCCTCCGAGCGCAACGCGGCGCTGCTCAGCCCTGGTAGACGATCTCCACCCGCCGGTTGGCGGCATACGTCGCCGGGTTGGCGGGGTCCTCGGCCACCGCGGGACGGGTGGGACCGTACCCCTGGACGTCAAGCACGAGGTCGGGCCGAGCGGCCGCGATCACGGCGGCCACCGCGTCGGCGCGGTGCTGGGACAGCTCCTGGTTGTCGACCGCGCCGACCACCGAGTCCGTGTGTCCCGCGACCGACACGTTCGCGCCGCTCGGGATCTGCGCCACCAGGTCGACGATCTGCTCGCGCGCGTTCTCCGGGACGTCCCACAGGTCGGGCCGGAAGAGGATGTCGGTCGCGAGCGTGATCGTCGTCGATCCCGCCGACTGCTCGGTCGTGGCCAGGGTCGACACGCTGCCCTCGGCCCAGAAGCGCAGCACGCCCGGGTCCGTGAAGCGCAGCACGCCCGGGTTCGTGAAGCGCAGGACCGAGGCGTCGAGCTGGCTCAGCGTCGGTGTCGGCGGCTGCGCGGGCGGGGTGGGCGAGTCGACGGGGGGCCCGCTGTACGCGAGCGCGGGCGCTGTGACGAGCGTGGCGGCGAGTGCCAGCGTGGCCATCCACGTGGCGCGTGCGGCGCTCATCGCTCGATGGGGACGTCGATCACGGGGTGACCCTGCGTCACCTGGACCGAGATCGTGTCGATGTCGTCCTCCGGCGCCGCGTAGTAGCCCCACCACAGCGCGGTCACCCCGTCGGTCGTAGTGGTGTACAGGTTGTCGACGACCCAGCGCCGGCCCAGGTCGTCCATCAGCAGGTTGTACTGCTTGAGGTTCGCCGCGTCGTTGAGGATCGGCCACATCGAACGCTCGCCGCCCAGGTCGTACAGCGACCACTCCTGCGAGCTGTCCACGGCGATGTCGGGGGTCACGTAGAGCTCGAGCAGCATCACGTCGCCCTGCACGCGCAGCTCGTGCACGCCGACCGTCACGGTGCTGCCCTCGGCAGCCTCCGCACCCGGGGGCAGCGGCACCGTGTACTCCGCGACCACGTCGTTCGGGTCGATCCCGGCGGCGTCTCCCCCGCTCGCGGCAGCGGAGGCGTCCGACGTCGAGCCCTGGCTCGGCGCGTTGCCTCCCGTGGGCGTCGCGCCCGCGCTGGCGGGCGCGTCGCCCTCCCCCGAGGGGTCGAACGTGGCCTGGTCGCCCGTGCACGCAGAGAGCGCGAACGCGCCCGTCAGCAGCACGACGGGGAGAAGGAACGCCGTCCGCCGGTTCTGGTCGTGGTGAGTCATGTCAGCTCCTTGGGTCGGTGGGTTGCTCACACCAGGTTCGTCGGCGTCGGAGGGGGAAAAGTTGCAGGGTTTCCGAGCTTGCCGCGCTCACCGTCGCCTTCACCTTCCCTCTCGTCGACCTCATCGCCGTCACTGCGTCACCCGGAAGCCGTGCTCGGTCCGCAGCTCGCGGCCCGCGTCGTCCAGGGCGCTGAGGACCACCCGGGCCGCTTCCGGCGCGGACGCCGTCACGGTGACCGACTCGGCGTCGGGCACGAACTCCCCGCTCGGCAGCGTCCAGACCCAGGTGGTGGCGCCGTCGACGTCGGCCTCGAACGTCACCGGCACGCCCACCTGCGCCTGCACCGGCCCCGAGATCGCGATCCGCGCGGTCGCCGTCGCATCGCCCGGGCCACTCGAGCGCGCCACGAGAAGCCCGACGGTGACGCCGAGCGCGAGGACCAGCACCAGCGCGCCCAGTGCGGTCAGCACCCTCGCCCGACGCAAGCGTCGCACCGGAGGGTGAGCTGCGCCGTCGTCGCTCGTCCCGCCGTCGCGCCCTCCCGACGTGGCGGCGTCCCCCGGGTCGGATCCGACCGGCTGCGGCGCCAGCGCGCGCTCGACGTCGGTGAGCCAGGCGCGCACGTCGGGGTGCCGTCGCTCCGGGTCGTCCGCGAGGCTGCGCCCCAGCACGACGGCGAGCTCCTCGGGCAGCGCGGCGTCGGCGGCGAGCCAGCGCACGAGCGCGGACAGCGCCCACAGGTCGGCGCGCATGTCGACCACGCCGGCGTCGCGCTGCTCCGGCGGGCGAAACCCCGTCGTCCCCCCGGCCACGGTGAGCCCGGAGCTCAGCGCGAGGTCCTTGCACAGCCCGAGGTCGGCGAGGACGAGCCGTTCGTCGGCACGCACCAAGCCACCGGTTGCCTCGGCCCTCGGCGCGTCGCCGCGCTCCAGTCCGGCGACCGAGGTCAGCAGCACGTTCTCCGGGCTCAGGTCGCGGTGCACCAGCTGCGCGGCGTGCACCGCGGAGAGGGCGGCGGCGAGCGCGCGGGCGACGGCGAGCACGTCGTCCGCCGTGGCCGTCCAGCCCGCAGAGCGCAGCTCCCGGACGCGCGCGGCGAGCGTGCCGCGATCCGCGAGCGAGAGCACGAGGTAGGGCTGCCCGCGCTCGGACTCGCCGATGTCGTGCACCGTGACGACGTGCGGGCTCACCACGCGGCGCAGGCTGCGCCCCTCCGCGATGAACCGCTCCCGGATCTCGAGGTTGAGGCTGTGGTTCTCGGCCAGCACCTTGACCACGACGTCGGACTCGAGCCGGTCGTCCCGCGCGCGGTGCACGGTGGCGAAGGAGCCGACGCCCAGCACGGAGAGCAGGCGGTAGCGGCCGAGCGCGGGCTCGCTCACCCCGGCTCCCCCACGAGCGCCGCGACCATCGCCCGACCGCGGGCGATCTGCGACTTCACCGTGCCGACCGAGCGGCCGAGCCGCTCGGCGATCGTGGCGTAGTCGAGGCCGGCGAGGTCGCGCAGCAGCACGGGCTCGCGGTACAGCTCGGGAAGGCGCTCGACGGCGTCCCGCACCGTGACTCGGGCGGCGATCATCGAGCTGATGCGGGCGGAGGGGCCGAGGTCGGAGTCGGTGAGCTCCGCCGTCGTGCGCTGTCGACGCAGGTGGTCGACGACGCGGCGCTGCGCGATGCGGTGCACCCAGGTGGTCACCTTGGCGTCGCCGCCGAACTGCCCGATCGACCCGGCGACGGACACGAAGGTGTCCTGCACCACGTCGTCGACCGCGCTCTCGTCCAGCAGCGACCGTCGCACGAGCCGGCGCACCGTGCCGCTGCGGTCGAGCTCCTCGACCAGCAGCTCGACGGCGAGCACCGATCCTGAAGCGCCCTCCTGCGCGAGGACCGCCCAGCGCTCGTCCGGGTCGACCCCCTCGCGCAGGTGCCGAGCCGCCAGGCCGTCCCCGGCCCGCAGCGCGCGTCGAAGGTCCGCGGCGTGGTCGTGCTCCGTCACGCGCCCTCCGACCGTCAGCGCGCCCCGGGTGCAGGGGCGCATCGCCTGCACACCCTAGACCGGGTGGCTCGCAGGGTGGCCGAGGCCGACCCGGGAGCACGTCGCGACCGACCGCACCGTGGGACGCGAACGGGCCCGGCACGTCAGTGCCGGGCCCGTCTCGGTGTGGGACGAAGGTCAGTCGAGGTAGTCGCGCACTCGGGACGGCTGAGCGCTGTACGAATCGGCGTTCTCCCAGGGCTCACGTCCAGCGCTGTGGGTTGGGATATCTCCGACTGACGGGAGCGGTAGTGATGAGCACGATCACGGTTACGGACTGGACGAGTGAGGCGGTGCGCCTCGACGCGTGTCGGGAGCGGGTCCTCGACGCCGACCACGCTGTGCAGCGTCGCGTGAACGGTGGCTGGACGGTCGGGGACATGCTCGACCTGCACGAGGACATCACCCGCGCCGAGCAGCTCGCCGAGGTGACCGAGTGAGCGCCGGGGCGCGTGCG
>NZ_VENP01000110.1 GCF_006351005.1 Miniimonas arenae
GGTGTAAGTTGGAGAGGTTGCCCCGGTGGTGCTGGCCCTGGTGGGTTGGTGTGGCTGGTGTGGTGTGTTGTTTGAGAACTCAACAGTGTGTTTGTGATTGTGATGCCATTGCCATGGCTTCCATGTTCTGGTCTTGTCTCCTTTGGGGGGTGGGGTTGGGTGTGGTGGTTGTGGTGTTTTGTTTGATCTTCTCACTTCCTGGTTTGTTGGTTCCTCGTTTCTGATGGGCTGGGGGGTGGGTGGGTCAGGGTTTTCTTCGTATGGTTCATACTCTGCTGTCTGCTTGTGCTCTTTGGGGTGTGGGTGGTGGTGGGGTTTGTTTTTGACGGAGAGTTTGATCCTGGCTCAGGACGAACGCTGGCGGCGTGCTTTACACATGCAAGTCGAACGATGATGACCAGCTTGCTGGTTTGATTAGTGGCGAACGGGTGAGTAACACGTGAGTAACCTGCCCCAGACTCTGGGATAACTCCGGGAAACCGGGGCTAATACTGGATATCCATCTCCTGCTGCATGGTGGGGGTTGTAAAGGGTTTCTGGTCTGGGATGGGCTCGCGGCCTATCAGCTTGTTGGTGGGGTGATGGCCTACCAAGGCTTTGACGGGTAGCCGGCCTGAGAGGGTGACCGGCCACACTGGGACTGAGACACGGCCCAGACTCCTACGGGAGGCAGCAGTGGGGAATATTGCACAATGGGCGAAAGCCTGATGCAGCGACGCCGCGTGAGGGATGACGGCCTTCGGGTTGTAAACCTCTTTCAGCAGGGAAGAAGCTTTCGGGTGACGGTACCTGCAGAAGAAGCGCCGGCTAACTACGTGCCAGCAGCCGCGGTAATACGTAGGGCGCAAGCGTTGTCCGGAATTATTGGGCGTAAAGAGCTCGTAGGCGGTTTGTCGCGTCTGCTGTGAAATCCTCAGGCTCAACCTGGGGCGTGCAGTGGGTACGGGCAGACTAGAGTGCGGTAGGGGAGACTGGAATTCCTGGTGTAGCGGTGGAATGCGCAGATATCAGGAGGAACACCGGTGGCGAAGGCGGGTCTCTGGGCCGTAACTGACGCTGAGGAGCGAAAGCATGGGGAGCGAACAGGATTAGATACCCTGGTAGTCCATGCCGTAAACGTTGGGCACTAGGTGTGGGGTCCATTCCACGGGTTCCGCGCCGTAGCAAACGCATTAAGTGCCCCGCCTGGGGAGTACGGCCGCAAGGCTAAAACTCAAAGGAATTGACGGGGGCCCGCACAAGCGGCGGAGCATGCGGATTAATTCGATGCAACGCGAAGAACCTTACCAAGGCTTGACATGCACGGGAAGCCACCAGAGATGGTGGTCTCTTTGGACACTCGTGCACAGGTGGTGCATGGTTGTCGTCAGCTCGTGTCGTGAGATGTTGGGTTAAGTCCCGCAACGAGCGCAACCCTCGTCCTATGTTGCCAGCACGTGATGGTGGGGACTCATAGGAGACTGCCGGGGTCAACTCGGAGGAAGGTGGGGATGACGTCAAATCATCATGCCCCTTATGTCTTGGGCTTCACGCATGCTACAATGGCCGGTACAAAGGGTTGCGATACTGTGAGGTGGAGCGAATCCCATAAAGCCGGTCTCAGTTCGGATTGGGGTCTGCAACTCGACCCCATGAAGTCGGAGTCGCTAGTAATCGCAGATCAGCATTGCTGCGGTGAATACGTTCTCGGGCCTTGTACACACCGCCCGTCAAGTCATGAAAGTCGGTAACACCCGAAGCCAGTGGCCCAACCCTTGTGGGGGGAGCTGTCGAAGGTGGGATCGGCGATTAGGACTAAGTCGTAACAAGGTAGCCGTACCGGAAGGTGCGGCTGGATCACCTCCTTTCTAAGGAGCATTGTTCACGCCCCGTACTGGTCCCTGTTCTCCTGCCTGTTGGTGGGGGTGGGGGTGGTGGGGTGTGTGGGTCGAAGCTTCCACCATCAGGGTGGGGGTGGGGTGCCTGGTGCTTCGTTTTCTGGGTGGAACGTCACGGTCACGCACACTGTTGGGTCCTGAGACAACACACCGGTCGTTGTGGCTGGGGTTGTTGTGTCTGGTTGCCTCTGCTGCCTGCTGCTGCGCC
>NZ_VENP01000111.1 GCF_006351005.1 Miniimonas arenae
TGCGCCAGCTCTACCCACTCATCGTCGAAGTGCTGCTGCCCCAGCGCGAAACGGCCGCCGCTTGACTCCAGTCAATAGGAGTGTCGCAGTTGAGGGTGTGGTGAGGGGCGGCGCGTCGGTGCCGGGTAGAGGTCGAGGTCTTCCGAGGATGGGAGTTCTCACACAGCCCATCGGGAAGACCTCGACGTGTCTGACGCTACCTTCGCCTGCCCTGACGTGACCGCGTTCGCGCGCGTGGACGAGCTCGAGCTGGAGGTGACCTGGCAGCGGCTCGAGCCGGACCGGGCGGTGCTGGCCTGTCGCGTGCTCGAACCGGACCGCTGGTGCCGGCGTTGTGGTTGCGAGGGCACCGTGCGGGACACGGTGACCCGTGGGCTCGCCCATGAGCCGCTGGGCTGGCGTCCGACGACGTTGCTGGTCACGGTGCGCCGCTACCGGTGCACGGGGTGCGGTCACGTCTGGCGCCAGGACACCAGCCTCGCTGCCGAGCCGCGTGCGAAGCTGTCCCGTCGCGGGATGCGGTGGGCGCTGGAAGGGCTGGTGGTCGGGCACCTGACCGTCGCCCGGATCGCCGAGGCGTTGGCGGTCTCGTGGAACACGGCCAACGACGCAGTCCTGGCCGAGGGCAAGCGGGTCCTGATCGAGGATCCCGAACGCTTCGACGGCGTCGCGGTGATCGGTGTCGACGAGCACGTGTGGCGACACACCCGCCGCGGGGACAAGTACGTCGCCGTGATCATCGACCTGACCCCGATCCGGGACGGGACCGGCCCCTGCCGCCTGCTGGACATGGTCCCGGGCCGCTCCAAGCAGGCGTTCAAGACCTGGCTCGCCGGGCGCCCTGCGCCCTGGCGGGAGGCCCTGGAGGTCGTGGCGATGGACGGGTTCACCGGCTTCAAGACCGCCACCACCGAGGAGCTGCCCGACGCGGTCGCGGTCATGGACCCGTTCCACGTCGTGCGCCTCGCCGGGGACGCCCTGGACCGGTGCCGGCGCCGGGTCCAGCAAGACCTGCCGTCCGAGATAGCTCGCGTTGAGGTGCCGCTGAGCCACCCCGTCACGGTGGACGACGCTCTCACCCTGATCGACGATGTCGATCTCGACGTCGTTGGCGTTCGGCACGAGCAGCCGGGCATCGAGGGCGAGTACTTCATCGACAGTGGACAGAGCGTGGAAGCCTTCCTGGAGTCATTCGAGACCGAGACCGGAACCCAGCCCCAGGCCGTCGCGCTCATCGCGGAGGTGGAGGCGACCACCTCACAGTCGGAGCGCAGCACCAGCAGTGCGCTCGACGCAGTCCAGGCGAAGGTCGGCGAAGTGATCCTCGACGTCAGTGCCGACCTCCCCGAGTTCACGGCACCGCTGGCGGTGCCCACGGCCGAGGTGGACGCGAAGGTCGCCGCAGCTGCCGAGACTGCACCCACGGACACTGCTGCCCGGCTCGCCTCGGCGACGTGGTTCCCTCACTACAACGAGATCTACGCCCTGCAATCGTTCACTGGAGTCGAGGGCGCCGACGCGGCCAACGTGGCGGTCTACAGCATCTGGAACGGCGGCAGCAACAGCCCAGACGTGATCCCCACGGACTGGGGCATTGAGGTGGACACCTACCAGTACAACTCCCAGATGCTCGGTATTCGACCGGCCTGCGCCCCAGGCGTCTACTCGGCCTTCTGGGGCAGCAAGGGCAGCGGTCCCAGCGGGATCGCCTCCTGGTACATCTACAACCTGAGCTCTGAGCTCCCGAAGACCACCCTCGGCGCCTACTACGACTGGGTCGACTCGACCGACGCGTGCGCCGACCAGTCGCTTTCCATCGGAATTGGCTACCCTCGGAGCCTGAGCAACTACTCCGAGACCACGGGGGGCAGCGTCGTCCTCCAGACCGTCATTCACACCGCGCGTGGAACGAAGTCGAGCAGCCCGATGTCGGTCAACATGCAGGCCAACTCCAAC
>NZ_VENP01000112.1 GCF_006351005.1 Miniimonas arenae
CTCACACAAGCTATACTACCCGTGATGCAACCAAAACGACAACCGAACTGGGCTACTGATCGGGATCCGCAACCGCCGGAAGGGCCGTGCACTCAAGGCGCAGAGCCCGAAGCGTGGTGGGTCCGCCCTCGTTCGCGGAGCGCATCGTGAAGTGCGGCGGCGTGACGAGAGAGGCTCTTGAACCTTGTCTGGTGCGGGTCGTACGCTCGGCGGCTGCGGTCTCGCACAAGAGCCGTCAGCGCCCAGATCACCGCGAGCATGGCATCGTCGTCCGCCAGTACCGTCTTGACGCAGTCGCTACGCGGGTGTGGCACGTCGATGCGGTGCTCTCGCACCTCGGTGACGACCTTCTCCACGACCTGCACCTTGACCGCGGCATCGCGGTGGGCGCGGCGGTCCTCGTAGGCAGCCTTACGACAGGCGGGTGAGCAGTACAGTCGCGGTCTGCCTGTGCGCTGGACTTCTGTGAGCTTGGTGCCGCAACGCGCGCAGGTGGTTGGCAGCTCGACTCGGCGCTCGACCAGGACGGTTCGGTCACGACGGCGCTGCTCTGCCTGCTTCCGTTCACGGAGGCGCGCGGCCTGGTTGGCTTTGACCTCACTCACGAGCACAATGAGGCGTTTCTGTGCCGCCCGCGTCTCCGGGTCGGGCTCGTCCCGATCCACGGCGGCAAGCTTTGCCAGCACGCGCTTATTGAGGGTTGGAAGTGCCGCGGTGGCGTCGACCAACTCCGCATCGTCGCCCGATTCGAGTGCAGCGACCCACCGCGCGTACCGCTCATCGAATCCCGTCTCGGATGGGTCGTAGCGTTTGGTGGCCATGTTCTACGTTACGTCCGTTTCATCACCGACGAAAGCGGCGGATTCCTCGTCTGCAAGACGCGTGTGGACTCAAAGTGGAGTCGGGCGGACAGGCGAGAGTGTGCATCGTGCGAAGGCCAGTGCACCTGTCTGTCATGCGAGGTGACGATCGGAATCTGCGGCTGCGGGCGACGCGGCGTGAGGAGCCTGACCTCGGCAAGTTGATCGAGTGGGTGCTCGGCATCGCAGAGGCTCGGCACCGCGCCTGGCTGAACGGCGATCCCGACCCCGGGCTCCCACCGCCTGACCACCTCCCGCCTGCACCCCGCTGAGCCCTTCGTCTTGTCAGCGGGGCGCGAGAGAATCGTCACCAAGAAGTACCCGGCAAGGAGCCCACCGTGAGCACCGAGACACTCGACACCAAGACTTCCGATCACGTCGGCGACGCGCCTGTTCTGCTGGCCGTCTCGTATCTGCGGGTCTCCACGCGCGAACAGGCCGAGCGCGGCGGCACCGAGGAAGGGTTCTCGATCCCGGCGCAGCGGGAGGCGAATCACCGCAAGGCCGACGAACTCAGCGCGCGGATCGTGCGGGAGTTCGTCGACGCAGGCGAGTCCGCACGCTCCGCCGACCGCGACGGGCTACAGGAGATGTTGGCGTTCATCGCGGCGACGCGGGTGCAGTTCTGTATCGTGCATAAGCTCGACCGCCTCGCCCGCAACCGCGCCGACGACGTCGCCATCCACCAAGCTCTCCTGACCGCCGGGGTCACCCTCGTCTCAGCTACGGAGTCGATCGACCAGACCCCGTCGGGGATGCTCGTCCACGGGATCATGTCCTCCATCGCCGAATTCTACAGCCGCAACCTCGCCACCGAGGTCACGAAGGGGTTGACGCAGAAGGTCGCGCAGGGTGGCACGCCCATGCGCGCACCCATCGGCTACCTCAACGTCCGCCGCACCGACGACAACGGCCGGGAGATTCGCACCGTCGAGGTCGATCCCGACCGCGCACCACTCATCACCTGGGCGTTCGAACACTACGCGACCGGCGAAACCTCCGTCACCGGCCTCCTCCGTGAGCTGA
>NZ_VENP01000113.1 GCF_006351005.1 Miniimonas arenae
CGCTACCCGCCGAATACTTAGTGCCGTCCCCGACAACACCCAGCACACGAACCCGCAGGTCACAGCCCTACAACCCGACTCAGCCAACCACACTGGGCGAAGTCGGGTCTACCCCTGCTGCACGTGCGGCGCGACCTGGTGCAGGCTGCCCGGACTGGGCGCACACCGGGCAAGACGTCAGGAGGAGTGCCGGTTCGGGGTACCAGGGGTGCTCCTGTTGCGTCAGAGATCCGGAAGCCCCATGCTCGCTGGTCACGGGAGCGCCCGGCTCTCACGACCCGTCATCCGCACCTGACCAGTCCGGAGTCTTCGCCACGGCTGAGGCCGGGCGATCACGATGATCGCGGAGTTCTCATCCCCCGGCCTGCTCTAGTCGAGGTCCTCTGCCGGGTTCAGCTCCTCCGGGAGGTTGTCACCACTTTCCGAGTTTGCTCGCGTGTAGGCAGAGTCTTCCGCTTGGGGCGCGCTGCGCGCGAGATCGGAGCTTGCTTCGTAGATTCCGGCTTCTACGCCCACAATGTCGAAGGTGCCGGCGCGAGGGTTGTCGGCCTTGTAGCCGTTCTCCTCGTCTGATGCTCTCACCAGAAACAGCAGGTAATGCTGGCCCGGCTCTAGAATGGGGGCGAGTGACGCTGTGTCGGCTGTTCCATACTGGTAGATACGGACTTCTTCCCCAGGCGCGAGAGGGGTGAGCGCCCACTCTATTCCCGATCCCAGGTTCTGTGGCTCATAGACGGAGTCTACGGAGGCGGTCACAATGGTGTCTTTGATTTCGTCACCGACCTCTTCGCGCGCGGTAACGTGAACAGTGGCGACACTCGTTGAGGCAGCGACGAGCTCGTCAATGCTCTGATAGAACTCGGCGCGATCTCCGGTGATGCCGTACTCCACAGTGGGAGATGCGCACGCGGTTAGGAGTAGTGAGACGCTTATTGAACCAACAGCAGCGGTCCCGAAGTTCCTCATGGTTGTCAACCCCTTAGTAGCGAGCATTGATTCCGTTGCGGTCATCTGTCTGGGGGGTGTATATTCCATACGCGTCGTACTGGACGTTCGTACCACTGCCGGTCATGATGGCGATGCTGGTGGTATGACCGAGGCCCAGGCAGTGTCCGAACTCATGGGTCCAAACCGCCCGGATTTTGTTTACGGCCCAACTGGCGACGTTGGAGCGGTTTACCGATGCGTAGCAGCCGGTGAAGTAGCCGTTCGAGGTAGTCCACTGCGCTTTGCCGTTTAGACCATCAGTCGCGCTGTAGTAGGTGACGGCAGTTAGTGATGCGACGGTACTCTTGGTCAGAGTAACGTCAGTGTTCGGGTTCCATGAACTCGCGGCCGGACCGAGCGCTGAGCCAACGTTCCCACTGAAGTCGCCCCCACCTTCGGCCCATGAGATATTGGTGCCCTGCCACCGGGCGCCGTGGTGGGTATAGGCCAGAGCTGAAGGCAGGAGCACTGGAGCCATGACTAGAGCCAGACTCAATGCCACAACAAGGGGCAGTTTGCCCCTTCTGTGACGTGTGGTCGAGGCAGTATTCATAGGGGCTCACACTCCTCCGAGTGGCTGCGGCGACGGCTGTGTCTAATTGCGCAAGATAGCGACCTGCGGTGGTGTGGTCAAGACGCAGCGGGTCTCCGTCCGCGGGCTCTTCGCCGTTGGGTGGGGATCATGGTGTGACCCGACTTCCACAGGTGTGGGTGGTGTTGGGGGTGTTCGTGCTGGTCAGGGCTCGATCGGGTGGACCCTGCCCTGGGCCGAGATGGGCGAGATCTACGACACCGTGACGACCGGTGGCGGGTGGAGCCCGGCATTGACCGCGACCGGTGAGGTCAA
>NZ_VENP01000114.1 GCF_006351005.1 Miniimonas arenae
GCAACCTCACCAACTACATCGCCCGCAGCCTGCTCGAGACCGGCGGCTTCAGGCCCCGACTACACCCTGGAATCGGATGAGCCGCCAATCCTCACGACGACGGGCACCTGAGCTGAGACCCCGGACAAGACGCAGGTGCCCGTGGGCAGGATCGGCAGCGATTCGAACGACACCCGATCGAGGTAGGCGACCGCCTTCTCGATCGCGTGAACGTCGAGGTTGTTCACGAGGCGGTGGAGGAAGTAGTTGTGCAATTGCGAGACGATCGTCTCGGAGATGTCGTGTGGGCGCTGACTCGCGAGCGTCAGGAAGACCCCGAACTTGCGGCCCTCCTTGATGATCTCCTCGAACGTCTCCAGGCGGTAGTCGCGCCAGGCTTCGCTCTCCCTCGCTGACTCGGTCGACAAGATGTTATGTGCCTCGTCAATGATGAGGTTCAGGTATCGCTGCCCCCGAGGGTCTGTGCGCTTCTTGGCGTCATAGAGGTGCTTACAGACGATCATCGGGATGACCTTGCGCATGGCGAGATTGACGTTGCGAAGCGACACGACGGTGAGCGGCCCCTCCGTGAACGCATCCTCGGAGACCTTCACGAGCCGTTTGATGCTCGGCACCCGCTCGTCCATCCGTTTCATCATCGGCCCAAGATGCTCGCGGTTGGCGAACCCGCTGATCACGTCGCGGTAGTACTGGAGCACCAACTTGAAGCGAACGAGATCGACGTCGTCGACGGCCGAAAAGTCCTGCTGGACCGCGGTCACCTTGGCCTTGATGAAGTCCGCCCAGTCCGCGTCGGTCGCCCACTTGCGCTGGGTGGTCGGTGTCGCTTCCCAGTAGAAGTTATGACTCTGGCTGAAGTAGCCGAGACTGGCCCGCATCTCCTCGATCAGCGCGGTCAGGTCGGGCGACGCATGGTCGCCAAGACAGGACACGACTTCTTCAAGGAAGTTGACCGGCAGCTGGCGGTCCAGCGCACCGTCGTTGCTTTTCGTTGCGCGCGCGACCAGGTCGCCGATCACGTCGAGGAGCGCCTGAGCGTCGGGTAGCAACCGGTCCCAGTATTCGCTCTTGAGCACGCGAGAAATGAAGGGAGCCTGCGTCTTTTCGGTCGCGTCGAGCAGAACGGTCCAGAAGACTGGATCGTGAACGGCGGACTTCGGAAGTGGCAGCCGGTCTCCACCGTCGTCGTGTGTCGACAGGTCGTAGACCTGCTTCACATCGTCCCCGGCAATGACTGCGGTCGCGTACTCCTCCGACCCGCCGACGCAGTTGACGTACTCGCCGTTGAAGTCGATCAACACAAACTGAGACCGCCGGCGGAACGTCTCGATCGCCCCGTATCTCTTGAATAGTTCGTGATACAGCTTGGCGAGCGTGTACGACTTCCCGCTGCCGGTGTTGCCGAAGATCCCTACGTGGCTCGCGAATATCGCATTGACGCCAACTGATACCGGCTGAGTTGGCTCCATCGCAAGCGCGCCGATTTCGAGCGGCTCATCGCCCGCCGAGACGAACGTGTGGATCATCCTGAACTCATGCTCCGTGAGGATGAAGCATTCGTTGTCCAGGAGCGGCATCTCACGGACTCCGCGTTCGAAGCGTCCGCCCTCGATGTACCCGACAAGGCTCACGTCGAGCTGTCGAGACAGAGGATCCACGCCGCGGCGGTACCCGGAACTCGCACCGCGATCCTCTTCGACGACCTCGCCGTCGACCTTGGCGATCAGCTCAGCGAAGCCCTTAACGATCTTGACGTAGCTTGCGACGGCGACGTTCCGCACGAGCCCTCCGCGGTACAGAAGGTGCGAACCGTTCTTGAGCTTG
>NZ_VENP01000115.1 GCF_006351005.1 Miniimonas arenae
CGCGACAGTGCCCCGCCGTCGGCGGAGCGCACGCCCGGTTGTCGCCGTCGAAGCGCTCGCCCGGCGCCGCCGTCGCGACAGTGCCCAGCCGCCGTCGAACCGCTCGCCCGGGCGTCGCCGTCGAGCCCTACCTACCCAGGCGCCCAGATGCCGGAGACAGCATCACGCGAGGACCAGTCGCTGCCGACGCCAGCCGCCCTTCTTCGCATCAGACCCCCGCCCGGGGGCGCTCGCACTCTTCGGTGGTGTTCGTGCTGCGACCGCCCCGCGACCCCAAGCCCTCGTCGTCGCGGCCGTCCGGGGCCATGTCGCGCATGGTCCGGTTGTCCCCAGGCCGGTGGGGTGTCGCGGTGTCCACAGGGGCGTGGTGGGGGGTGCGTTTGTCAGTGCTCGGATTTACTCTAGGTACACGCGTTCGATTCGCGCGGAGTAACCGACGAGGGGGGTGAGCGGGGTGGCGGCAGAGCCGGTTGGTGTTGGTCGTGGGCCGCGCCGTTCGCCCGCGCGGGTGTCGGCGCGGGCGTCGATGTCGATGTCTGTAGCGCCGGACGGTGGGTGGCCCACCGCCGTGTCGGCGTCGTCGCTCGCGCCTCTCCCGTCCTCGGTGCTGCAGGCGTCGGGGTTGTCTGAGTGTGTGTCGCGGTTGCGGGTGGTGGTGGGTGAGGTCGTCGCCGCGGCTGGTGCGGCGCGTGCGGCTGCGGCGGCTGATCCGGGTGTGGGTGCGGCGGCTGTCGAGGCTCTCGCGGTGCTGGATGAGGTCGCCACCGTCCTGGGGGTGGCGCGGGCTGAGGTGGCGGGGGTGGTGCGGGCCTCGGGGTCGTGGAAGCGGACTCCGGCGGGTCGCCGGGCGGGGGACTTCACGCGGTGGCGGGCGGAGGCCTCCCGTCAGGGTGTGGGTGTCGCCCGGGGTGAGGAGCAGGCCGGGGCGATTCTGGAGCTGCTGCCCCGGCTGCGGGACGCCGCACAGCGCGGTGAGGTGACCGAGGGTCACATCCAGGTCGTCGCGACCGTCCTCGCGGGGGTGGACGAGCGCACCCGGGAGCGCCTTGCGGGGCGTGAGGTGGAGATCGTGGCTCGGGCCAAGAGTGTGGCGGTGCCGGTGCTGCGGCGGGAGCTGCAGGGTCAGGCCGCCGCCCTGGAGGCGGAGAAGGCCGACGCCACCTACGAGACCGCGCGGAAGGCGCGGTTCCTCCGCCTGACGTCGCGGGGAGAGACCGTGCGGGTCGAGGGTGCCCTGGATGTGCTGTCGGCGGCGACGCTGCGCACCGCCCTGGACGCCGTCACCCCGGTCCCCGCGGACGGGGATGAGCGCAACCCGGATCAGCGTCGCGCTGACGCCCTCGTCCTGCTGGCCGACCGTGCCCTGGGGGTCGGGGTCGACAAGGCCGGCGCCCAGGTCCGACCCCACCTGAGCATCCTGGTCCGCCAGGACACCTGGCTCCTCCTGCACCACCTGCGCCGCACCTACACCTGCGCCAGCAGCAGTGGTGGAGCTGTGGGCGAGCGGGGCACCTTTGGCGACGTCACGTGTGGCGGTGTAGACGCCAGCGTCGCCGCCGCCGCGAACGGCGTGAGCACCGGCGCCAGCGGCGACCGCGCGGCAGGGAGCCGCGATGACGCGGCGGCGCACCGCGACGACGCGACGCCGGGCTCGGCGGGGCCGTCGGGGTCGGGGTCGGGGTTGTCGGAGGCCTACGCCCGGTCGGGGCTCGCAGGTGAGCCGGTGTTGGCGGAGCTGTTGGACGGGACGCTGGTGCCGTTCGCGGCGTTGGATGTGGTGGCGTGTGACGCGATGTGGCA
>NZ_VENP01000116.1 GCF_006351005.1 Miniimonas arenae
CGCGGGCGACGTCGCGCAGCTCCTGGACGAGTTCACCCCCGAAGGCGTCATCGGTCAGCACGAGGCCGTGCTGAGCGACCTCACCGCCGCGCTCGAGCAGCTGCTCAAGACGCCCCCGAAGTCCAAGCCCTCACCCTTCTCCTGGGCGCACGTCACCGGCCAGACCAGGGCCCAGCTGTGGCAGGACCTCGCCGCGTGGATCGACCAGCACAACACCCGCTTCGGGCAGGCCGACTCCGCCCTGCACCTCACCGCCTGCTGGTACCGCCACCCCGTCGTCGTGGAGGAGCTCACCGCCCTGATGGAGGCCTGGCGCACGGCCTACCTCGGCCACCAGGCCCCCACCACCGACGCGATCTACTACCTGCAGACCTTCTTCCACCCCACGGTGCACCGCATCCACACCGCCGCATGGGGCCTGAAGAACTGCACCGGCGGTCACCGCGAACCCACCCTCTACCCCTCCCCGAACACGTTCGACGCCGACGCCTACGACCGCCACGTCGCCAGCGACCTGGCCACCCACCCCGACCCCCCACCCCAGGCCCGCACGCCCGAAGGAGACGAGCCGAAATGACCGCGATCACCGTGTTCGGCAAGCCGAACTGCGTGCAGTGCAAGCAGACCGTCAAAGCCTTCGAGAAGGCCGGCCTTCAGGAGGGGGAGGACTTCACCTACCGCGACGTCACCGAAGACCCCCGCGCCTACGCCTACGTCACCGAAGAGCTCGGCTACTCCGCCGCACCCGTCGTCGTCCTGGACGACCAGGACCACTGGAGCGGGTACAACCCCCTGCACAACCGCCGCGCGATCACCTGGGCCCACGCCCAACGCCCCACCCCGGCCGCCGCGGCGCCCGCCCTCGACACGGCCACGCATCAGCAGCTGCAGCCCGAGCACCCAGCCGAAGCCCGCGCCCCGACGCCCGCCACCTCCGCGGCGACGACGGCCGCACCGGCTGGTGTCATCGACCTGTCCGCGCGGCTGGCTCAGATGCGCGCCGACTCCCACCACCTCACCGCAGCCGCCGCCACGCTCGCCCAGTTGGCCGGCCCCACGCCGGCGCCGCGCCCGAGCCCGGCGCCCCCGCTGCCGGCGGCGCACCCCGGGCTGGGGATGCGCGCATGAACCCCACCCACCTGGCGCTGAGCGCCGCCGCACCCGCCCGCGGGCGCACCGAGAAGGAGTAGGTCATGGCCGGCGAGACCGTCATCACCGTGGTCGGGAACCTCACCGCAGATCCCGAGCTGCGCTTCACCCCCTCGGGCGCCGCCGTCGCCAACTTCACCATCGCCTCCACCCCCCGCACCTACGACCGCAGCTCCGGAGAGTGGAAGGACGGCGACACGGTCTTCATGCGCTGCTCCCTGTGGCGCGAAGCCGCCGAGAACCTCGCCGAGTCCCTCACCAAGGGCACGCGCGTCGTGGCGCACGGCCGCCTCGCACAACGCGACTACGAGACCCGCGAGGGGGAGAAGCGGACCGTCGTCGAGCTCCAGGTCGACGAGATCGGACCCTCCCTCCGCTACGCCATCGCCACGATCACCCGCACCCCCCGCAGCGGACCCAGGGACACCCCCACCGGGCCCGCGTCGACCGGTCGAGACACCACCGACCCCTGGACCACGCAGCCCTCCGGTGGGTTCACCGACGAGCCCCCGTTCTAGCCCCAATTTCCACCACGTCGAACCGGGCATCACCGCCTCGGCGTCGCCCCCACCGAAGGAGCAGACGTGACCACACCCACCACCACGCCACAGCCGCCCGCTGGTCCCGGGTCGTCGCAGCCG
>NZ_VENP01000117.1 GCF_006351005.1 Miniimonas arenae
CGAGACGCTCCAGGTCCACCGCCCCGCCGCGCTCCCCTACCGCAGGTGCCGACGCCGCCGCGGCGGCGGGGGTGTCGTCCTCCCAGTCGGCGGGTGGTCCGCTGGGGTCCTGCCAGGAGGTGGGGCCGGGTGGGATGTCCTCGGGGTCGCTCGGCATGGTGCCCGGGTCCCAGGGGGTGGTCATGCTGCTTCCTGAGCGGAGGGCAGGTCGGCGGGGTGGGGTTCGGAGCGGACGGCTTCGATGCGCCGGGAGGTGATGGTCTCGGCCTCGGCGAGGTCGCGGGCGAGCTGGGCCCGGTCGGGTCGCTCCCAGAAGCCGGGCAGGTCGATGAGTGCGCCCTTCTCCCCGCGGTAGAACAGCAAGCCCTTGCCGATCGGCATGCGGCGGATCTGCGCGGGTGTCATGACCTGTTCCCACTCGCGGGAGTGGGTGTAGGAGCCGTCGGAGCTGTAGGAGCGGCGGTCGGCGTGGTAGCGGTCCATCGCCTCGGACAGCTCATCGAGCAGGTCGGGTTCCTTGATGCCGGGCAGGTAGAGCGTCGCGGTCGCGTTCGCGCGGATCGTCTCGGCCTCTTCCCTGCCCCATCGCAGCCGCATCTGGGCCTGGGACTGGCAGACCACGACGGTGGTGATGCCGCGGCCACCGGAGTCCGACATGACCTCCGGCAGGGTCGGCATGGGTGCGACGTTCGCGGCTTCCTCCAGGTCCAGCAGCAGCGCGGGCCACAGCCGACCACCGGGGCGGGTCTGGGAGACGTTCTGCGCGGTGCGCACGACGAGGTCGAGGAACATCGTCAGCAGGGGCGCGGTGGACGCGGCGCCCTTGCCGGTCAGGAGGTACAGGGTGTTAGGGGCGTCGAGGAAGCGTTCCGGGTTGAACCGCTCGGCGGGGGTGGGGCAGAGCCACTCCAGGATCCGGGGTGAGGCCAGCGGGTCGAGCATGCCCTGGAGCGTCATCGCGAGGGACGCGGTGGTCTCCCCGGCCTGGGACTGGGTCTGCGCGCGCAGCCGTTCGGCCCAGCCGGCGTTGGCCACGCGGGGTGAGGTGTGCAGGAGCCCGATGGGTTCCTCGTTGGAGAAGTCGCTGGCCCACTTCACCACGTCGGCCATCGACCCGTCGGGCTTGATCGCGGCGGCGTGGAGGTAGCAGGCGAGCACGGACGCGGCTCGAGCTCGAAACCATGCGGCGTTGCCGGCGTCGGACCCCTCGGATGTGCCGGCGGCCCACGCCTTGGACCGGTTGAGGGCCTCCTCGGGGTCCTCGCAGCCGTGGACGAAGTCCGGGCGGGCGACGCCGGGCCAGTTCGCGATCCCGGAGGGGTCGAACGCGACGACCTCACCCTTGCGGGAGCGGGCAACGGCGGTCAGGAGCAGGATGTCGTTCTTCGTGCCGGTGGCCACCACCGGGCCGGCCGCGTCCAGGATCAGGCCGACGTTGATGCGGGTGGTCTTGCCCGAGCGGGCCGGCGCGATGATGCACACGGAGTCCTCGTGCTGCAGGTGGATCGGGACGCCGTCGTGCACCCCGAGCTTCATCGTCAGCGGCACCCGCGGCGCGTCCTGGCTGTCGGGGACGTCCAGGGCCCGCTTCAGGGCGCCCTGGGCGACCTTCTCGGCGTTCTTGCGGTGCAGGGCCTTCATGTCGCGCTTGCGTGCGCGTCCGTCCCGACGCGACTGCGCCGCGGCGCGTTGCCGGCGCCACAGCCACACCGCTGCCCCGCCGGCGGCGGCGATGAGGAGGAACCACAACGTATAGATCAGCCACGAC
>NZ_VENP01000118.1 GCF_006351005.1 Miniimonas arenae
CCTGACTTGGGTCACTCGTGTCAGTTTGCGGGGGCTGCATGGCTGTGACCTGGGGTGATGGTCGTGGTGGGTGCGTGGTTGAGGCACTAATTCGGTCGTAGGATCGGTGGGTGGCGTGGGTCCGGCGGGTGCGTACGGCCTCCGGATCGACGGCGGTACAGATCGCGGAGTCGGTGAATGGCAGGCGACGGATCGTGCGGCATGTCGGCTCGGCGCGGGACGAGGCCGAGCTCGGGCTGCTCATGGCGCAGGCGCAGCAGTTGCTGCTCGATGACGCGCAGCGCGAGTTCGATCTCGGGCTGACCCCGAGAGTCCCGAAAGCCGTCCTGGTCCCGGCGCCGGCGAACGCGCTGATTCCCGGGCAGGGGCCACAGCTGCGGCGGTGGGTGCGACGCGCGCACGTCCTGAAGACCAACGCCGGGGTCCTGTACGAGGCTCTCGCGGGTGTCTACGCCGATCTGGGGTTCGACGCGGTCGGGGATGAGGTCTTCCGCGATCTCGTGATCGCGCGGGTCGTGGAACCCACCAGTCTGCTGGACGTGGACCGGGTCCTGGCCGAGCTGGGCCGGGTAGCGGCCTCGCACTCGACCCGGAAACGGGCCCTGCGCCGCGCTCACACCGGCGACTACCGGGACGTCATCGCCTCGGCATGCTTCACCCACGCCGTCTCCCACGGCGATGTGTCGCTGGTGCTCTACGACGTCACGACGCTCTACTTCGAGGCCGAGAAGGAAGACGACCTGCGCAAGGTCGGCTACTCCAAGGAACGCCGCGTGGACCCGCAGATCGTCGTCGGGCTGCTGGTGGACCGGCGCGGGTTCCCGCTCGAGATCGGCTGCTTCGAGGGCAACAAGGCCGAGACCCTGACGATCGTGCCGATCGTGAAGCAGTTCGCCGACCGTCACTCCCTCGCCGACATGGTTGTCGTGGCCGACGCCGGCATGCTCTCGGCCTCCAACCTCACCGCGCTGGAGGAGGCAGGGCTGCGGTTCATCGTCGGCTCACGAGTCACGAAGGCACCGAAAGATCTCGCCGCGCACTTCCGCTGGCACGGCAACGCGTTCACCGACGCCCAGATCATCGACACCATCACCCCCCGCGATCAGCGCGGCACCGCCGCGCGGGTGAGCGACCCGGCCACCCGGGCGGAACCGGTCTGGGACCCGGCCGTGCATGCGAGATCGTGGCGAGCGGTCTGGGCCTACTCGACCAAGCGGGCCGTCAGGGACAACAAGACCCTCACCCTGCAGGAGAACAAGGCCCGCGCCGTGATCGCCGGGGAGAAGACCGCCCGGACACCACGGTTCGTGACCAGCCGCAACGGCAGCCACGAGCTCGACGAAGCATCCCTGACCCGAGCCCGCGCCCTGGTCGGGCTGAAGGGCTACGTCACGAACATCCCCGCGCACCTCATGCCCGCCAGCGAGGTCATCAGCAGCTACCACGACCTGTGGCACGTCGAGCAGTCCTTCCGGATGTCCAAGACCGACCTCGCAGCCCGGCCCCTCTTCGCGCGCACCCGCGACGCGATCGAGGCCCACCTCACGATCGTGTTCACCGCCCTCGCGATCTCACGCACGATCCAGGACCGCACCGGGCTCTCGATCCGCCGCTTCCTGCGTCAGCTCAAGCCCCTGCGCTCAGCAACCATCGAGATCAACGGCGTCATCACCACACTCCCACCCGCGATCGACCCCGACACCCAAGCCACCCTCACCGCCCTGCAACACCCCGCAAGGCACTAAGGCAGATGACCCAACTCAGGAC
>NZ_VENP01000119.1 GCF_006351005.1 Miniimonas arenae
CTGTCGCCGGCCGCCGCAGAGGTGTACTCCTCGGTCGACCCCGCGAACGTGCCGGCCTCGGTCGTGACCGGTGAGGGCGTGGTCGTCGACGAGTCCTCGCCCTACGTCGCCTGGGTGCAGGTGCCCACCGACGTCGGCACCTACACGGTGCTCCTGTCACGGGAGAGTGAGACGTCGGGCTGGCTCGGCGAGCGAATCACCCCACCCGAGGAGGCGGGGTGAAGCTCGCCGGCCTCCTGGGCGCCGCCGCCGCGGCAGCCCTCGGGCTCGGCGCCGTCGTGGTTGGCGTGGTCCTGGGCCAGGACGAGGCCTCGGCCGCGGTGTGCACGCCGTCGACGTCGAGCGTCCAAGTCGACACCGCAGCCCTTCCGAGCGTGGGGTCGTGGACGAGCGAGCAGGTCACCAACGCCGCGCTCATCATCAACGCCGGCGAGGCTCTCGGGATCTCCGCACGAGGCCAGCAGATCGCGGTCATGACCGCTATCGGGGAGAGCTCGCTGCGCGTGCTCGACCACGGCGACGGACCCGGCCCGGACAGCCGAGGCCTGTTCCAGCAGCGCGACAACGGCGCGTGGGGCACGTACGAGGACCGGATGGACCCCACGAAGAGCGCGACGAACTTCTACCGCGCGCTCCAGGGCGTTGAAGGGTGGGAGGAACTGGAGCCGACGATCGCGGCGCACAGGGTGCAGCGCAACGCCGACCCCTACCACTACGGGAAGAGCTGGGACCCGGCCGGGGAGCTGCTCGTGCAGCTGGCCGGGTTCGACGTCGACGGGGAGTCCTGCACCACCCGGGCTGGTGTCATCAGCGCCGACGGGTGGACCCACCCCCTGCCGGACCTGCGCAAGATCTGGCACAACTACGGCACCTGGCGCGGCTCCTACGCTCACGCCGGGGAAGATCTCACCGCGCCGGCCGGCACACCCATCTACGCCGCCGCGAATGGGCTCGTGACCCGGTCCAGCTGCACCGCGTTCCAGGGCCGCTCCCCCTGCAACATCATCATCGACCACGGCGCCGACCCCGCCACCGGTCAGCGGATCGAGACCTGGTACGTCCACATGTACCCCACCGGGGTGCACGTGGCGGTCGGAGACCGCGTCACCGTCGGCCAGCACATCGCCGACGTCGGATCCAACGGCAACTCTTCCGGCCCGCACCTGCACCTCGAGGTCCACCTCGACGGCGTCACCGTCGACCCGGACGCCTTCTTCGCCATCCGCGGCGTGGACCTGTCCACCAGGCCCACCGTGCCCGCGGTCACCGCGGCCGCCGGCCAGGCCCTGACCTGGGCCCGCACCCAGCTGGGCATGCCCTACGTCCTCGGCGCGACCGGACCCAACAGCTACGACTGCTCCGGGCTCACCCTGCGCGCCTACCAAGCCGCCGGGATCACCCTGCCCCGCACCAGCCGCGAGCAGTACACCGCGACCACCCGGATCAGCCGCGCGGACCTGCAGCCCGGGGACCTGATCTTCTGGAGCAACGACGCCACCGCGGCCGGGATCTACCACGTCGCGATCTACGCCGGGAAAGACGCCACCGGCGCCGATCGGGTCGTCCAAGCCCCCGCGCCGGGCAAGACCGTCGAGGAGATCACCCTGTGGTCAACCAACCTGTACGGCTACGGCCGCGTCGGGACGTAGCCGACATGCCCGCGTGTCGCACCGTGCCCACAACAGTCACGGCCCTAATGTCGCGTGTAACAGTTAAGAGGAGGTTCGCATGGTTCAGCCACACAAGGGCGACCGGGTGCTT
>NZ_VENP01000012.1 GCF_006351005.1 Miniimonas arenae
CGGCGGAAGGTTCCAAGGCGAAAGGCGCGACGGCGAACGACCGGCGCGGTCAGCCCCGTGCGCCCCAGCGGCGGCCGATCTCCAGCGCCTGCTCGGGCGTCACGGGGTCGCCCAGGTCGCCCCGGCCGGGTCCGGAGCGAATGCCGTCCAGCACGATGCGCAGGTAGCGGCGGTAGGCGTCGGGCCGCACGTCGGAGGAGTTCTCCGCGACCTCGCTCACCATCCAGAGCAGCAGCAGCACGTCCTCGCCCGTGACACCGGCCCGCAGGTCGCCCTCGGCGAGGGCGCGTTCCTGGAGCCGCTCCCCGACCGCGGCGAGCGCGTCCACGCCGTCCGAGAGCACCTCGACGCGGCGCTCGGGTGCCAGCGCGACGTCGCGCAGCCCCAGGTTCGCGGCGAGCAGGTCGGCGCCACGGTCCAGCAGCATCGCGAGGCCGTCCCAGGCGCGCTCGGCCTGCGAGGCCTCCTCCGCGACGGCGACGATCTCGGCCAGCGGGGCTGCGAGGGCCTCCCGCACGAGCGACTCCTTGTCGGCGAACCGGCGGTAGACCGTCCCGACGCCGACGCCCGCGTGGTGTGCGACCTCGTTGAACCCGACGCCGAGCCCCCGCTGGGCGAACAGCTCCCGCGCCGCGGCGACGATCAGCTCGCGGCTGCGGCGCGCGTCCCGCCGCACGACCCGCGCGGGGCGCTCGGCGCCGTCGGACGCGAGGCCGGGTTCGCCGTCGGGACGCGGCGAGGGCCGGCCGTCGTCCGCGAGGCGTGGCTCGCCGTCGAGGGCGGCGCGCCCCGCCGGAGCCGGCCGATCGGTCTCGCTCGTCATCCGCGGGTCACACCTGGAGGGAGAGCTGCTCCGCGTGCACGGGGGCGGGGAGCGCGGTCGATCCGGTGAGGTAGGCGTCCACCGCGGCCGCGGTCGCGCGGCCCTCGGCGATGGCCCACACGATGAGCGACTGGCCGCGGCCGGCGTCGCCGGTGACGAAGACGCCGTCCTGGGCGGTCGCGAAGTCGCGGGTGCGCACGGCGCTCCCCCGCGGCGTGGTGTCCAGCCCGAGCTGGCTGAGCAGGTCGGTCTCGGCGCCGACGAAGCCCATGGCGAGCAGCACGAGCTGGGCCGGGATCTCGAACTCGCTGCCCTCGACGGGCGTGAACCGGCCGTCGACGAGCGCGACCTCGACGAGCCGCAACGCGGCGATCCGACCCTCGTCGTCGCCCACCATCTCCGTGGTGGAGACGGCGTAGCGCCGCTCACCGCCCTCCTCGTGCGCGCTGGAGACGCGGTAGAGCATCGGGTACGTCGGCCACGGCTGGTGCGCGGGGCGGCCGTCCGAGGGGCGGGGCATGATCTCGAGCTGTGTGACCGACGTGGCGCCCTGGCGCAGCGCCGTGCCGAGGCAGTCGGCGCCCGTGTCGCCGCCGCCGATGACGACGACGTGCTTGCCGGTCGCGACGACCTGGCCCTCGACCTCCTCGCCCAGCGCGACCCGGTTCGCGGGCACGAGGTACTCCATGGCCTGGAGCACGCCGTCGAGCTGACGACCGGGGACGGGCAGGTCGCGCGGGATGGTGGAGCCCGTGGCGACCACGACCGCGTCGTACTGCGCGCGCAGCTCCGCGCCCGTGATGTCGACGCCGACGGTGGTGCTCGGGTAGAACCGGGTCCCCTCGGCCTCCATCTGCGCGAGCCGGCGGTCGATGACCCACTTCTCCATCTTGAACTCGGGGATGCCGTACCGCATGAGGCCGCCGATCTTGTCGGCGCGCTCGTACACCGCGACCGTGTGGCCGACGCGGGTGAGCTGCTGCGCGACGGCGAGCCCGGCGGGGCCCGACCCGATCACCGCGACCGTGCTGCCGGTCAGCCACTGCGGCGGCTGGGGCTCGAGCAGACCGCGTTCGAACGCCTCCTCCGCGATGTGCACCTCGATGTTCTTGATCGTGACGGGTTCCTGGTTGATGCCGAGGACGCACGCCGTCTCGCAGGGTGCGGGGCAGAGGCGACCGGTGAACTCCGGGAAGTTGTTCGTGGCGTGCAGGCGGTCGGAGGCGTCGGCCCACTGGTCGCGCCAGGTGAGGTCGTTCCACTCCGGGATGAGATTGCCCAGCGGACAACCCATGTGGCAGAACGGCACGCCGCAGTCCATGCAGCGCCCGGACTGGCGGTTCAGGGTCGCCGACTCCTCGGGCGTCTGGGCGCGGTGGGCGTGCACCTCCTGCCAGTCCATGATGCGCACGGGCACGGGACGGTTGGCGGGCAGCTCGCGCTGTCGCACCTTGAGGAAGCCGCGTGGATCGGCCACGTCTCCACCTCCCTGGACGTGGGGGGCGCACGCGGGTCGGGCTCGGTGCGCGGGTCCCCGCCAGGGTAAGGCAGGACGGGCACCCTCGCGCACGACCTACGTCCCGTGAGACGGCGCCCGCGAGCCCTTACTCCCCACCTCGTCTACGTCGCGCGGGAGGCGGGCTCGCCGTCGGGAGCCGTGCCCGCCCCGAGGCGCCCGGCCGAGGCGGCGATCGCGCGGCGCGCCGCGTACACCGCGCCGCTCGTCGCGGCCCACGCGGCGCGGTCCGCCGGGGTCCAGGCCCGCCCGGGCACGAGGGCGGCGTCGGCCGGGACGAGCCGCGCTTCCGGGAGCGGTACCAGCCCCGGTACCAGCCCCGCCCGCTCGAGCAGGTCGAGGTAGCCGTGGGCCACGAGCGCGTGCCCGTACGGGCTCAGGTGCACGCCGTCGGGCCCGAACGCGGTCGCGCGACGTCCGCGCGCCAGCGCCCCGAGGTCCAGCACGACGGCGCCGCGAGCCGCACCCGCCGCGAGCACCTGCTCGTTGAGCGCCTCGACCCGCGCGCCGATCCGCCGCCCGGACCACCCCGGGATGCCGAGCACCTCACCCGGCCGCGGCATCGTCGCGGTGAGCGGCCGCGCGCCGGCGGCCCGCACGACGTCGAGCACCTCCTCGAGCGCGTCGCGCACCGCGCCGGCGTCGAACGTCCAGCGCAGGACGTCGTTGAGCCCCACCCAGACGATCGCGACGGTCGGGCGGAACGCCCGCAGCTCCGCGGCCTGGCGCCGCCGGGCGTCCGCGAGCGTGGCCGAGGGCCGGGCGGCGTTCGCCGTCGTGACGGCGGTCCCGCGGGCGCGCACGAGGTCGGCCAGAAGGTCGGGGAACGGGCGCTGTCGCTGCGGGCTGCCCACCTCGAGCACGCCGGCGGCGAGGGAGTCGCCGATCGTGAACAGGCGCACGGCGTCAGCGGGCGGCCTGGTCGGGCGCCGCCGTGCGCGCCCGCTCCGCCACCGCGGCATGGATCGCGAGCATCCGCCGGGCCGACGTGCGCCAGGTGAACGGGACCGCGTGCCGCCGGGCCCGCTCGCGCGCCGCCGGGTCGCGCGCGAGGCAGAGCGCGGCGTCGGCGAAGGCGTCCGCGTCGCGCACCGCGACGCGCCCACCCGCGCCCACGACCTCGGGCAGCGCGCCGGTCGCGGCGCACACCACGGGCGTGCCGCAGGCCAGGCCCTCGAGCGCCGCCAGGCCGAACGTCTCGGCGGGCGCGGGTGCGAGCAGCACGTCGCTGTCCCCCACCAGCCGGGCCACCTCGTGCGGCGCGCGGTGCCCGACGAGCTCGACCGGCAGCGCGGCGGCGGCGCGGGCGATCGCCCCGCGCATCGGACCGTCGCCCACGATCGTGAGCTCGGCGTCGACCCCGCGCCGCACGAGCGCGGCCAGCGTCGCCACGGACAGCATCGGGTCCTTCTCCCGCGACAGCCGGCCCACGTGCACGAGCGCGAGCGTGCGGTCCTCGCGCCAGGGCGCGACCGGCTCGGGGCGCGGGCGGAACACCGTGTGGTCGACGGCGAGCGGCACCACCTGCACGGCGGCGCCGTGCCGGGCGACCTCGCGCGCCGCGTACCGGCTCGGTGCGACCACCGCGTGGTGGTCCAGCCCGGCCGTGCGGTTCACCGAGTCCGCGACGCCGCGCGCGAGCGGCCCCGGGACGCCCGCGGCGCGCACGACGTCGCCGACGTGCTCGTGCGCGACCAGGACGCAGCCGATCCCTGCGGCCTGGGCCCACGGTCCGAGCCAGCGCAGCGTGGTCCGGTCGCTCAGCTCGATGACGTCGGGCCGCACGTCGCGGATGACGTCGAGCACGCTCCCCCGCCCGACCACCACCCGGTAGCCGGGCGCGGCCGCGGCGATCCCCGGCACCGTGCGCGGGTCGGGGTGAGCCGGCCACCACGAGGCGACGGGCTCGGCGGCCTCCGGCACGAGCGCGGTGACCTCGTGGCCCGCGGCGACGTACTCGGTGGCCCAGGCGGCGAGCGCCGTGCGGATGCCGCCCGACGTGGGTGCGACGAAGTTGGCGACCTGAAGGATCCTCATGCGGCTGCTCCCGTTCTCCTCGTCCGGCTCGTCGGCACGCCCGACGGCTCGGCCGTCCCGGCCGTCCCGGTGGGCCCGGCCGTCCGCTGCGCCGCGTGAGCTGCGACGGCGCCTGCCCAGTGCTGCTCCAGCGCCCGCAGCGACGCCGCGAGGCTGCGGCCCTGCGAGAGCTCGCGGGCCCGCTCACCCAGCCGGTCGCGGTCGCGGAGCACCGCGTCGACGGCGTCGGCGAGCTGGGTCGCGCTGCCCGGGGTGAACCGGCGCCCGGCGGCGTCGGGCACCAGCTCGGCCGCCCCGCCGGCGGCCGGGACGACGGCCGGGACGCCCGCGGCCATCGCCTGCATCGCCCCCTGGCACAGCGTCTCGTGCCGTCCGGGGTGGACGAAGACGTCCAGGCTCGCCGTCGCCCTGGCCAGGTCCTCGCCCCCGAGGAACCCGGTGAACGTCGCCCGCGGGAGGCGCTGCTGGAGGAGCTCGCGGCTCGGACCGTCACCGATCACGGCGAGCGCCAGGTCGTCCCGCTCCGCGAGCGCCTCGAGCAGGTGGAGCTCCTTCTCGAGGGCGAGCCGCCCGAGGTAGCCCACCACCGGGACGTCGCGGCCGCCGGCGAGCCGGCGCCGCTCGGCGTGGCTGCGCCGGGCCGGGTCGAACAGCTCCAGGTCCACGCCGCGCTGCCAGTGGTGCACGCGCGGTACGCCCCGCACCCGCAGCGCGCGCACGGCGTCCTGCGTGCACACGAGCGTCCGGGTCGCGCCGCGGTGCGTGCGCACGATCCAGCGCCAGGCCGAGGAGCTCGCGACGGCGAACCCGTGCGCGGCCGCGAACGCGGCGACGTCGGTCTGGTAGACCGCGACGGTCGGCACGCCGAGCTCGGCGCCCGCCCGGATCGCCTGGGCACCCAGCAGGAACGGCGAGGCGACGTGCACGACGTCGGGCCGGTGCCGCCGCACGAACCGCTCCAGCCCGGGCGTCGGGACGCTCGCGGCGTACCCGAGGCGCGCGAGCGGGACGCACGGCGTGGCGAGGACGTGGGTGACGCCGTCGGGCACGCTCGCCTGCGTCGCGCCGGGCGCGACGAGGCTGACGTCGGCGCCCTGGTCCACCAGGTGCGCGAGCACCTGCTGCACGGAGCGGACGACACCGTTGGTCGAGGGAAGCCAGGACTCGGTCACCACCATGACCCGCACGGCTTCGACGGTAGGCACTGCGCACGACGGCGGGTTGGCCGTGGCCTGTCGGGTTCCGGCAGGCGGGGCGAACGGGGGGTGAACGCGCGCGTCGGCGGGACGTTCGGCCCTGCCGTGGGCCGCCGCCTGATGGTTTGCTATGTCCTGAAACGATTCACGCCACCGACGGCGTGACCAGGGCGCGGCGCCCACGTGCCGCAGGAGGGTGGTGCCGGATGGCACAGCGGATGATCTGGAACCAGACCGCGTACTTCGGCGCCGGGAGCATCTCGGTGATCCCCGAGGAGCTCCAGCGGCGCGGCTTCCGCAAGGCGTTCGTGGTGAGCGACCAGGTGCTCGTGGACTCGGGCGTCGTCGCCCGCGTCACCGACCTGCTGGACGCCGCGGACATCCCCTTCGAGGTCTACAGCGACGTGCAGCCGAACCCGCCGATCGAGAACGTCAAGGCCGGCGTGGCCGCGTTCGCGGCGTCGGGTGCGGACGTGCTCGTCGCCGTCGGCGGCGGCTCGCCGCAGGACACCTGCAAGGCGATCGGCATCATCACGACCAACCCGCAGTTCTCCGACGTCCGCTCCCTCGAGGGCGTCGCGGCCACGACCAGCCCGTCGGTGCCGATCGTGGCCGTGCCCACGACGGCGGGCACCGCCTCGGAGACGACGATCAACTACGTCATCACCGACGTCGAGCGCCAGCGCAAGTTCGTCTGTGTGGACCCGCACGACATCCCCGTGCTCGCCGTCGTCGACCCCGAGATGATGGCGACCGCGCCGCGCGCGCTCAAGGTGGCCACCGGGCTGGACGCGCTCACGCACGCGATCGAGGGCTACACCACGCTCGGCGCGTGGGAGCTGTCGGACCTGTTCCACCTCAAGGCGATCCAGACGATCGCCGCCTCGCTGCCGGCCGCGGCCGACGGCGACGCCGCCGCCATGGAGCGCATGGCGCTCGGTCAGTACGTGGCGGGCATGGGCTACTCCAACGTCGGCCTCGGCCTCGTGCACGCGATGGCCCACCCGCTCGGCGCGTTCTACTCCGCCCCGCACGGCGTGGCCAACGGCATCCTGCTCGCGCCGGTGATGGCGTTCAACGCGCCCGAGACCGGCGAGAAGCTGCGCGACGTCGCGCTCGCGTTCGGCGTCGCCGGTGCGGCCGAGATGGACGTCGAGACGGTGCGCAAGGCCGCCGTCGAGGCCGTCGCCGACCTCACCCGCGCGCTCGGCAACCCCACCACGCTGCGCGAGATCGGCGCCCGCGAGGAGGACCTGCCGGCGCTGGCCCAGGCCGCGTTCGACGACGTGTGCGCCGGCGGCAATCCGCGCCCCGCCTCGGTCGCGCAGATCGAGGACCTGTACCGCTCGATCTTCTGAGCGACCCGAGCGAACGAGAAGGCGCCCGACGGCGAGGAGCGAGTCCTCGCCGTCGGGCGCCTTTTGTCTGGGCGGCTACTCCGGCTGCTCGCTGACGAAGCGCGTGGTGAGCTCGCCCAGGCCGGTGACCCGGACCGTCACGACGTCGCCGTCGGCGATCGGGGTGTGCACGGCCTGCGCCTCGTCGGAGCGCGCGGGCGTGCCGGTCGAGATGATGTCCCCCGGCTCCAGGGTGATGATCTGGGACAGGTGGTGCACGAGAAACGCGACGCCGAACACCATCGCGTCGGTGCTCGAGCGGACCGTGATCACGCCGTTGCGCTCCACCTCGACGTCGCGCCCGGACAGGTCGCCGACCTCGTCCGTAGTGACGATCCACGGGCCGAGCGGGCCGAAGCCGTCCACGCTCTTGCCGAGCGCCCACTGGTTGGTGCGGCTCTGCCAGTCGCGGTCGGAGACGTCGTTGAACAGCGCGTAACCCGCGACGTGCGCGAGCGCGTCCGCCTCGCTCACCCGCCACGCGCGTCGCCCGATCACGACGGCGATCTCGCCCTCGTAGTCGACCTGCGGCGTGCTGGACCAGATCGTCACCGGGTCCTGCGGCGAGGCGATGACACCGGGCGTCTTGACGAAGACGTTGGGGTGCTCGGGGTCGGTCTCGCCGCCCTCGAGGTGGCCGCGGTAGTTGTAGCCGAGGCACAGGATCGTGCGCGGGCGCACCGGCGGGGCCAGGTGCACGGAGTCGAGCGTGGGCAGGGTCGCGGTGTCGGCGTCCGCCTCGGCCTTCGTCACGGCCTCGCGGACGACGGCGAGCCTCGCCTCGTCCGCGAGGACCTCCACCAGCGTGGTCGCGTCCGCGACCTCCCGCAGGTCCAGGACGCGATCGACGCCGTCCGGCGCCGTGACCACGGCTGCGGGGATCTCCGACCCGTCCACGTCGATGCTGACCAGTCTCACGCGGTGCGCTCCTTCGTCCGTGGCCGGCACGCGTTGCCGGCCCTCGGGCAGGCTATCGGGCGGCGGTGGGGTCGGGCGGGTTGTTCGGCCGCAGACCCCGCGAGGGTCGACCGTGGGCTGTCGCCCTGCAGCAGCGCAGGAACGACGAAGGCCCGGACCTTGTCGGTCCGGGCCTTCGGCACTGTGTAGCGGGGGCAGGATTTGAACCTGCGACCTCCGGGTTATGAGCCCGGCGAGCTACCGAGCTGCTCCACCCCGCGTCGGCTCCTCTACCTTACGCGACCTCGGCCGGAGGGCCAAATCGGCGGTTCGACCGGTCCGCGAAGGGCCCTCGTGCGGCCGCGCGGAGCCGCTCGGCGCGCGCGCCGACCGGGCGCCCCGACACATTGACTGGAGGCCCCGACGCTTTGACTGGTCGGGCCGCCCAGGCGACGTCCGGGCCAGGCAAAGGTGCAGGTCACGGGGATGCGGGTCCGACGCTCGGCGATCCGACCAGTCAAAGCGTCGGGGCCTCCAGTCAAAGCGCACCGCGCCGCCGCACGCGCAGCCGTCCGCCACGGCCAAGCGGCCCCCGAGACGCCGGAGGCGCCGGCACCGGGCCACCCCCGGTCCCGGCACCTCCGCGAGACGACTCCAGTCGAACCTCAGCCGGCCGAACCCTCGATCTCCTCCTGCGCGTCGATGGCCCGCTGGATCGCGTCGTCGAGCGCGTCCTGCGCCTCGCCGTACGCGGCCCAGTCGCCGTCGACCTGTGCCTGGCGCCCGGCGGCGAGCGCCGACTGAGCGTCCTGCAGCGCCTGGTTGAGGCGGCCCTGAGGGGTCGAGGTGTCCGTGCCGGTGCCCGACGTCGGCGCCTGGGTCGGTTCCGCGCTGGCCGTGGGGCTCGGCGTCGGCGTCGTGCCGGGGTCGACCGGCGGCACCTCGACGTCGGGATCGGTGCCCGCGTCGCCCGCGTTCGCGCCGGAGTCGCCGCCGAACACCTGGTCCAGCGCCTCGTCAAGCGTCGTGGCGAAGCCGACCTTGTCGCCGAACGCCGCGAGCACGTACCGCAGCAGCGGGTACTGGGTGCCCGAGGACGCCTGCGCGTACACCGGCTGCACGTAGAGGAACCCGCCACCCACCGGCAGCGTCAGCAGGTTGCCGCGCACGGCCTCGGAGCCCTGGCTGTTGAGGATGTTGAGGGTGTTGGCTGCGGCCTGGTCGGAGTCGAAGTTGTTCTGCACCTGCCCCGGGCCGGGCACCGCGGAGCCGGCGGGCAGCTCGAGCAGCCGGATCGTGCCGTACCCCTCGCCCTTCACGCCGGCCTCCGAGCCGGCGTCACCGTCCACGGCCGCGAACGCACGCAGCACGTTCCGGTCGTTGGCATTGAGGATGAACGAGGTCGTCAGCGAGAACGACGCCGTGTCCTGGTCGGGCATCCGCAGCGTGAGGTAGTACGGCGGCTGCGAGACGCCGCTGCTCTTCGTCGGGTCCTCCGGCGTGCGCCAGAAGTCCGACCCGGCGAAGAACTGCCCGGCGTCGGTCACGTGGTAGGTGTTGAGAATCGTGCGCTGGACCTTGAACTGGTCCTCCGGGTAGCGCACGTGGCTCATGAGGTCGCCGGTCATCTCGGTCAGCGGCTGCACGAGGCCCGGGTAGACGTTCTCCCACGCCTTGAGCAGCGGGTCGGACTCGTCCCACGCGTAGAGCGTGACCGAGCCGTCGTAGGCGTTCACCACGGCCTTGACCGAGTTGCGGATGTAGTTGATCGACTCGGGCAGCTGCGCCACCGTGAGCGGCTGGCCGTCCGCGCCGACGAGGCGGGAGTCGATCGTCGCCTCCTGCAGCTGCTGCCGCTTGGAGTAGGGGTAGTCGTTCGACGTGGTGTACGCGTCGACGATCCACGCCACCTCCTTCGTCCCGTCGCCGTCGGTGTCGATGACGGCCGGGTACGCGGAGGAGTCCACCGTGAGGAACGGCGCGACCTTCTCCACCCGGGTGCGCGGGTCGCGGTCCCAGAGCACCTGCGACTCGTTGGTCACGCGGTCGGAGAACAGGATCTCCTGACTGCCGAACTTGAGCGCGAACAGCGTCCGCACGAACGGGTTGGAGATCGTCGGGCCACCGTCGCCCGTGTACGTGGACAGCACCTCGCCGTCGGAGTCGTCGGAGGGGTAGTCGACCTCCCAGGGCGTGGTGCCCTCGGGGGCACCCACGATCGAGTACTCCGGGGACTCCTGGCCGAAGTAGATCCGCGGCTCGTAGTCGCCGAGCCGGCCGGTGGAGGGGATGTCGCCCTCGAAGAAGTCCGGCTGGCCGCCGGCGCCGGGCACGTTGCCGTACGCGGCCACCACGCCGAAGCCGTGGGTGTACACCGTGTGGTCGTTCGTCCAGTTGCGCTGGCCCGAGCCGAGACCGTCGAGGTCGAGCTCGCGCACGGAGATCACGGTGTCGGCCGTGCCGTCGTCCAGCGCGTAGCGGTCCACCGACAGGTCGTCCGGGAACGTGTAGTACTGCCGGATCTGCTGGAGCTGGCGGAAGGTCGGCGAGATGATCGTCGGGTCCATGAGGCGGATGCTCGCCGTCGCGTCGGCGTCCTCGCGCAGCGCGCCCTGCTCGGGGTTCGTGGTCGCCGCGTAGTCCTCGCGCTCGACGTTCTCCAGCCCGTACGCCTTGAGCGTGGAGTCGATGTTGCGCTGGATGTAGGGCGTCTCGAGGTCCTGCTCGTTCGGCGCCACCTGGAAGCGCTGCACGAGCGCCGGGTAGATCCCCGCGAGCACGATCGCCGAGACGACCATGAGCGCGACGGCGACGGCCGGCAGCTTCCACGTGCCCCGCACGCTCGCGACGACGAACATCACCGCGACCACGACGGCGATCCCCGCGAGGATCTCCCGGCCCGGCAGCACCGCGTTGATGTCGGTGTACGCCGCGCCGTCGAACCGGGTGCCCTCCTGGGACAGCAGCGAGTAGCGGTCGAGCCAGTAGGAGGCGGCGATGAGCAGCGCGAACACCGCGGCGATCACGCCCAGGTGGACGCGCGCGGCCGGGCTGACGTGGGGCGCCTGGCCGACCTGCAGCCCGCCGTAGAGGTAGTGCGTCACGACGGCGGCCACGCCAGAGATGAACACGGTGGCCATGAGGAACGAGACGACGAACCGCAGCCCCGGCAGCACGAAGACGAAGAACGAGATGTCCAGCCCGAACTGGGGGTCGGCCTCACCGAACGACGTGCCGTTCGCCCACAGCAGGACGGTCTGCCACTGGCTGCTCGCGGCGAGCCCGCCGAAGAGCCCCAGCACCGCGGGCGCCGCGATGAGCACCGCGCGCCGCAGCGGCTCGACGGCCTCCCGGTACCGGTCCAGGTTGCGCTGCTCGGGCGTGGCCGGCGCGTAGACGGGCCGGGTCCGGTAGGCGATGTGCAGGTTGAGGTACGTCGCCCCGCCGAGGAGCAGCGCACCCGCCACGAACAGGCCGCCACGCACGAGCCACTGCGTGCGCAGCACCTGCTCGGCGTCCAGCTGGGCGAACCACAGCCACTCGGTCACGAGGCCCGACGCGATGAACGTCAGGACGAGCAGGGCGGCGACGATGAGGACGGTGGGTCCGAGGGCGGACCGGCGGTGGGGCCTGGCCGGAGCGGCGGAGGTCACGGGCGGGAACCTTTGGGTCGGGAACGCGTGGGTCGCGAGCCACACCCGGGAAGCCGCGGCTCCCAGGGACAACGGCCGCGCGGCCCGACAAGTTTCCCACGGCTTTCCCACGGCCTGGCATCGCCTTCCCCGCGGTCGACCCGGCGGTGGGCGAGACTGGGTCCGTGACCGACGCCTCTCCCGACCCGACCGCCGCCTCCCCCGACCGCACGCCGTCGCTCGCGCGCTGCGTGCACGAGACCGAGGCACACGTCGCCGCCGACGGCTGGGACGGCCCGGCGCGGGTCTTCGCCCTCGTGGACAGCCACCGCGCGCTGGCCGCGGACCCCTCCCTCGCGGGCGTCTTCCCGGAGTCGCCCGACCCCTACCAGCTCGTCGCGGTCGAGCAGGAGGGCCTGCCCGCCGCGGACACGCTCGAGGAGCTGCTCGCGCAGCTCGGCTGGCCCGAGACGGTCGACGGCGTGGCGCTCACCGTCGAGCGCGTCGTCCTGCCGCCCGAGGCGGAGGCCGAGCTCGAGGCGCACCTCTCCGACCCGATCGAGCCGGACGAGGCGCACGCGCCCGACGGCGAACCCGCCACCGGCGATCGGCTCGCCTCGGGCGCGGCTCGCCAGCGGGCGGCCGACCGTGAGGCGGCGCTCGCCGCGCTCGCGGCGCACCCGAAGGCGCAGGACGTGCGCCTCGCCGTCGGGGTGCTGCGCACGGGTGAGTCCTGGTGCGCGGTCCGCACCCGCGCGCACGACACCGACCAGGACGTCGCCGGCTCCCCCGACGCCGTGCCGGGCCTCGTGGAGGCGCTCGCCGCGACGCTGGGCTGAGTCTCGCGGGAGCGACGCGCCCCAGGACCGATCGACGCTCAGGAGCAGGTCGGCAGGTCCTCGGCGGTGCCGGCCCCGATGGCCTGGACGGCGGTCCACGCATCCTCGAGCGTCGCCACGCTCACGACCTGCAGCCCGTCCGGCACGTTGCCCACCACGTCGGCGCAGTTGGACTCCGGCGCGAGGAAGTAGTGCGCGCCGTCGCGCACCGACCCGTACATCTTCTGCACGATGCCGCCGATCGCCCCGACGTCGCCCGTCATGTCGATGGTGCCGGTGCCCGCGATCACCTGACCGCCGGTCTGGTCACCCTCGGTGAGCTTCTCCATGATCCCGAGGGCGAACATCGTGCCCGCGCTGGGTCCGCCGATGTTGGCGATCTCGATGTCCACCTCCACCGGGAAGTCGAACGTGGGGTCGACCAGGACCCCCAGGACGCTGCCGCCCTCGCCGTCGTCCCCGGTCGTGATCGCCAGGTCGGTGCTGGTGCCGTCCCGGTCCACGACGAGCGTCACGTCCGTCCCGGGCGGCGTCGCCTCGAGCAGGTCCGAGAGGGCGGTGAACGAGTCGATGGCGTGCGCCTCGCCGTCGACCGTGAGACCGGTGATGACGTCGCCCTCCTGCGCGACGCTGGCCGAGGCGCCGCCGTCGATGACGCCGGCGATCTCCAGCGTCGCGGTGACGTCGTAGCCCAGCGCCTCGAGCGCCGCGGCGGTCGCGTTCTCCTGCGAGGAGGTCATCTGCGCCTGGGACTGCTCGGCGCTCTCCTCCTGCGTCTGGTCGGGCGGGAACACGCTCTCGCGCGGCACCACCGTCGTGCGCGGGTCCAGCCAGCCCTGCACCACCTGCGTGAGTCCGACCGGGTAGCCCGGTCCGCCGGCGACCGACACCGTCGTGAGGCGCAGCTCGCCGGCGGTCGGGAAGGTCTCGGCGTCGGGGATGGAGATGAGCGGCGTGTCACCGGACTCGCCGAGCGTGTCCACCGTCGGGCCGGGCTGGCGCACCGCGTACGGGACCGGGATCAGCAGGCAGAGCGTGAGCAGGCCGAGCGTGAGCGTCGCCAGCGTGACGACCGGCGCCGGGATGCGCTCCCACCACGCGACGGGGCGCGGCATCGGGGCGAACGTCCGCGGCGCGGGGTCGGTCACGGGCGTGGGCGGGTTCGACACGGAGCCCATTGTGGGGCCCGCGGCTGGGAGTGCGCCGTGAGCGAAAGCGAGCCGCCAGGCCGTGGAGCGGTGAGCGCGCCGCGGATAGCGTGAGACCACCGAACGAAAGGGGCGGCCATGCCCGACAGCGAGGACGCCCGGCGCAGCTGGGAGCTGCTCCTGCGGCAGATGCTGGGCGAGGAGGGTGCCCGGGAGGCGCTCGAGGCGCTCGAGGCCGGGGGGTTCGACCCCGCCGGGATGGCGGAGGCCACGGGCCTGCCGATGGACCCCGCCTCCCTGCAGGCGATGATGCTGCAGATGCAGCGCCTCATGGCGACCGGGGGCGACGACGTCGTGAACTGGGACCTGGCGCGCGACATCGCCCGCCAGACGGCCCACACGGGCGGCGACCCCTCGCTCACCACGGCGCAGGCCAGCCGCGCGGTCTCCGCGCTCCAGGTCGCCGACCTGTGGCTCGACGCCGCCACCGACCTGCCGCCCGCCGGCGGGGGCCGATCGGCGTGGAGCCGCGCGCAGTGGGTCGAGGGCACGATGGAGGTCTGGAAGCGGCTCACGTCGCCGGTCGCGACGTCGGTCGCGGACGCCCTGGCGGGTGTCATCGCCGCCCAGCAGGCCGACCTCCCGATCCAGGAGGGCGGCGGCGAGATGCTGCGCCGCCTCGGCGGCTCGGTGTTCGGCATGCAGGTCGGGCAGGCCGCCGGGACCCTGGCCCGCGAGGTGTTCGGCACCTCCGACACCGGCCTGCCGCTCGTCGAGGGGCACGGCACCGCACTCGTGGTGAGCAACGTCGCGGCCTACGCCGAGGGTCTGGACGCCGGACCCGAGGAGGTCCTGCAGCTGCTCGCGGTGCGCGAGGCCGCGCACGCGCGCCTGTACGCGCACGTCCCGTGGCTGCGCCCGCACATCCTCGGCCTCGTCGAGGAGTACGCCCGCGGCATCTCCATCGACGTCGACCGGATGGAGGAGGCGGTCCGGAGCATCGACGTCACCGACCCGGACGCCCTGCGGTCCGCGCTGTCGGGCGGCGTGTTCGCGATGGAGGTCTCCCCCGAGCAGGCCGCAGCACTGGAACGCCTCGAGACCGCGCTCGCCCTCGTCGAGGGCTGGGTCGAGGACGTCGCGGGACGCGCCGTCGCCCCGCACCTGCCGCACGCCGTTCCGCTGCGGGAGATGCTGCGCCGTCGCCGGGCCGCGGGTGGCCCGGCCGAGCACGTCTTCGCGACCCTGGTGGGCCTGCAGCTGCGCCCGCGCAAGCTCCGCGAGGCTGCGGCCCTGTGGGGCTCGCTCGTCGCTGCCGGCGGGCCGGAGCAGCGCGACGCCCTGTGGGAGCACCCCGACCTCCTGCCGCAGGCCGACGACCTCGACGACGGCGCCGCGTTCCTCGCGCGCCGGCGCTTCGCCGAGGAGTCCGAGGCCGAGCTCGACGCCGCCCTCGCCGAGATCCTCGGGGGCGAGCAGCCCGACGGCGAGCAGCCCCCCTCGAGCTGACGCGAGCGGACGCCCTGTCGACGAGCGCGTCCACAGGGCAGCCGTCCACAGGGGGCGCGCCCGGACGCCTGGCCCTGGCACGCTCGGGCGATGCGACTGCACCCGTGCCTCCCGCCGCTGTGGCGGGGCGACGGCGAGCTCCAGCTCGGCCTCGACCCCCGGCTCGCGCTCGTGCTGACCGACCTCTCGCGCGAGGAGCAGCGGTTCGTCGAGTCCCTCGCGCGCCCGGTCCCCCGATCACGCACGCGACGCAGCGACCTGGTGGAGCTGGCCCGTCGGCACCGCGTGGGAGCCACCCGGGCCGAGGCGATCGTCGAGCACCTGCGCACGCACGGCGCGCTCGAGCAGCGGGGCGATGCGCGCGGCGCGGTTGAACCCCCGAGCCGCACGGTCGACCTGCCGGGTGCGACGAGCGGTGACGAGGAGCAGCCGGCGGCGGCAGACGCGGTCGGGCTGCTGACCGGTTCCGACGTGCGCGCCGTGAGAGCGGCGGCCGACGTCGTGGTGATCGGTGGCGCCGGACCGGGGCTCGCCGTCGGGCTCCTGCTCGCGAGCGCCGGCATCGGCGGGGTCGCGGTGGTGGACGAGGCCCTGGTGGGACCGACCGACGTCGCCGCGGGCGGGTACCGGCCGGACCAGGTCGGTCAGCCGCGCGGGACCGCGGCCGTCGCGGCGCTGCGCGCCCGTGTTCCGCGCCTGCGCACTCGCGTCGCGCGACCGGACGTGGCGGTGCTCGTGGAGCCGCACGTCGCCGTGCCGTTCCGGTCCTCGGCGCTCGTGCGCGAGGACGTCACGCACCTGTCGGTCGTGGCGCGGCAGCTCGACGTCGTCGTCGGCCCGCTCGTGCGACCGGGGCGCGGGGCGTGCCTGCGCTGCCTGGACCTGCACCGCTGCGACGCCGACCCGGCCTGGCCGTCGATCGCGACGCAGCTCGCCACGGTGCCGTGGCCGCAGCACGAGGAGGCCACGTGGGCCGCGGCCACCGGGCTCGCGGCGAGTGCGGTGCTCGCCGTCGTCGACGGGCGGGGCGAGACGCTGGAGGGGACGTCGCTCGCCGTCGGCGGCGGCTCCGCGGCGGCGACGGCCTGGACCCCGCACCCGGAGTGCGGGTGCGGGGCCGGGCCGATGGGCCGCTGACTCCCCGCGGATGCCGGCGTGCGCCGGTCATGCGGGTCATGCGGGTCATGCGGGTCATGCGGGTCATGCGGCGATCTTGCGGGGACGGCCGCGGCCGCGCTTGCGCGCCACCACGACACCGTCCACGAAGACCTCTCCGCCCCACACGCCCCACGGCTCGTGCCGCCGGATCGCGCCGTCGAGGCACTCGGCCCTCAGGGGGCACTCGCGGCACATCGCCTTGGCGCGCTCGACGTCGTCGCCGCGCTCGGCGAACCACAGGTCGAGCGTCGCGCTGACCTGGCAGGGCAGCTCGGCGTCGACCTGAGGCAGCTCGACGCCGAGGACGTCGGACAGGGTCGGGGTGGACGGGGTCGGATCGGTCGGGACGAGCGGGTCGCCCGTCTCGTCGCGGTGAAGCGGGTAGCTGTGGCGACCGATCGAGAGATCGGTCGTGGGTGCGCCGTCGATGGCGTAGGTGCTGGACATGAGGGGTTCCTCGAAGGTCGTGCCGGTTCGTGTCGTGAGGCCTCGAGGGGCCGGAGGTGACGTGTGCGCCGGTGTCGGCGAGCCACGCGCAGGTGGTGCGCGGGTGCTACGTCAGGCGAGGAAGGACTCGGCGCCGCTCCGCAGGGCAGAGGGCATGGGTGTCCCCTGGAACCGCAGACGCGGAGAAACGAGCAGGTACGCCTGGACCGATGCCACGGCGCTGATGGTGAGCTTCATCTCGGGAAACACCTCCCCTCGCTGCGGACCCCTCGTGCTGGTGAGGCGGGGTCGGGTCGAACACGAACAGGTGCGAGCCTACGCCAGGACCGCCACGGCGAGGCAAGTGCTTTTTCGAAGGAGTTCTCGGACGGCGCTCAGGTGACGGTGCCGACGTGCCACGGGATGAACTCCTCGACGCCGATGCCGAGCTCCTCGCTCACCGTCTGCTCGCCCGAGGCGACGGCGAGGATCAGGTCGAAGATCTCCTGGCCCACCTGCTCGAGCGTGGCGGTCCCGTCCACGATGCGCCCGGCGTTGACGTCCATGTCCTCGGCCATCCGCGTGTACATCTCGGTGTTCGTGGCGACCTTGATCGACGGCGCGGGACGGCACCCGAAGACGGACCCGCGGCCGGTGGTGAACACCACGACGGTGGCGCCGCCGGCTACCAGGCCGGTCACCGACACCGGGTCGTAGCCGGGGGTGTCCATGAACACGAAGCCCTCGTGCGGCGCCATCGGCTCGGCGTACTCGTAGACCTGCGCGAGGTCGGCCTGGCCGCCCTTGGCGACGGCGCCGAGCGACTTCTCGAGGATCGTGGTCAGGCCGCCCGCCTTGTTGCCGGGCGAGGGGTTGTTGTCGAGCGAGCCGTTGCCGGCCGCCGCGTAGGCCTTCCACCACTCGAGGCGGTCGAGGAGCTTCTGGGCGACCTCGGGCCGCTGGGCGCGGCGCGTGAGCAGGTGCTCCGCGCCGAACACCTCGGGCGTCTCGGCGAGCGCGGAGGTGCCGCCGTACGCCACGAGGCGGTCCGAGGCCCAGCCGAGCGCCGGGTTGGCCGTGATCCCGGAGTAGCCGTCCGAGCCGCCGCAGTTGAGGGCGAGCACGAGCTCGCTCACGTCGACGTCCTCGCGGGTGCGCTGGTTCACCACGGGCAGCATCGCGCGAACCGCCTCGACGCCGGCCCGGACCGTGGCACGCACGCCGCCGGTCTCCTGGATCGTGAGGCTCTGCACCAGCGTGTCCGCGGCGATGTCGGCCAGCACGCCCATCCGTTCCGCGGCGTCGGGTGCGCCCGGCGCCCCGACGCTCGGCATGCCGAGGAAGGCACCCCCGCCGTCGCGCGTGGCGAGCTGGGAGGTGAGCACCATCTCGCAGCCGAGCCCGAGCACGAGCACCGCGGAGATGTTCGGGTGGGCGGCGTAGCCGCGCAGCGTGCGCAGCAGCATCGCGCCGCCCTCGCTGTCCGGCACGAGGCCGCAGCCGGACTGGTGCGTGAGCGGGATGACGCCGTCGACGTTCTCGAACCCCGCCAGGACCGAGGAGGGGAACTGCGCGGCGATCATCTTCGCCGTCGAGGCCGAGCAGTTGACGCTCGTGAGGATCGCGATGAAGTTGCGCGTGCCGACCCGGCCGTCGGCGCGGCGGTAGCCGCGGAACGTGGGCCGCGGACCGTCGGGCACGGCGAGCTCGGTGTGGGTCCCGCCGAGCTCGTGCTCCCGGCGGCCCTCCTCGTAGCCGAGGTTGTGCGCGTGGACGTGGCTGCCGGCCGTGATGTCCGTGGTGGCGACGCCGATCACCTGGCCGTACTTGTGCACCCCGGCGCCCCGCGGGACGTCGCGCAGCGCCACCTTGTGCCCGCGCGGGACGGCGTCGACGGCGACCAGGGGGGCCGCGTCCACGCCCGGCAGGGTGTCGCCCGGGGCGATGTCACGCGTGGCGACGCCGACGTCGTCGCCGTCGCGCAGCACGAGCACCTCGGCTGCGCGGCCGGTCGTGACCCCTGCACTCATGTGGAACCTCCTGGTTCACCGTCGGAGCGTTCGCGCACCCGTGCGCGAGCGTGCACTGCCGTGGGACGTTCCTCGTCGCGGCACCGGTGCCCGCCCGCGCAGGTTCGCCGGTCGGCGTGGGCGGCGGGGTGGGCGGCGGCGTCGAGGAAGAGTCGGAACGGCGCGTGTCCTACCCCGCGATCGTACGCGAGAAACCGATTTCTCGCCACCGGCGAGCGGTCGTCGGGACCGCGGGAGACGGGGCGGTACGGGTCAGACCGTCGCGGCGTCGGAGGTGACGTCGGCGCGGGCGGAGGGCTCGCCGTCGGGCGCCGCCAACCGGCGCGTGGACAGCCGCTCGACGAAGTGCACGGGCAGGATCTCGGTGCCCCCCGTCTCCGCGGCTGCGTCGGCCGGACGCGGTGCGACCCGCTCGTGCAGGCGCTCCCAGGCGCGCCGCCCGATCGCCTCGTACGGCACGTGCACGGTGGTCAGCGCCGGGGTCGCGTAGCTCGCCAGCTCGATGTCGTCGAACCCCACGACCGAGAGCTCCGCGGGGACGTCGACGCCGAGCTCGTGCAGGTGCGCGAGGAGCCCGAAGGCGACCTGGTCGTTGTAGGCGACCACCGCCGTCGCGCGCGTGGCGAGCACGGCGTGCGCGAGCCGGTAGCCGTCGGACAGGTCGGCGCCGCACGGCAGCGTCGTGATCCGCACGTCGCCAACCGCGCGCGCCACCCTGCCGAGACCGTCGAGCCGCGCGATGTTCGACGGGCTGCGCTCCGGCCCGGTGAGGTAGACGACCTGCCGGTGCCCGAGCCCGACGAGGTGCTCGAGCACCGTGACCATCCCCGAGGAGTAGTCCACGCTCACGGCGGGGATGTCCGACCCGGGCAGCGAACGGTTGACCATGACCACCGGCTCGATGTCGGCGAGCAGCTCCCCGAGCTCGTCCGCGCCCACGCGCGGTGAGACGAGCACGAGCGCGTCCGTGCGGGCCCGGGTGCTCCGGGCGATCTCCGCCTCACGGTCGAACCGCCCCGCGGACTCCGCGACGACGACGCTGTACCCGCTGTCGTAGGCACCGGCCGCGACCGAGCGCAGCACGGTCTGGAACATCGGGTTCGTGAGGTCGGGCACCACGATGCCGACGGCGGCCGTGCGGCCCAGCGACAGCGACCGCGCGGTCACCGAGGGCCGGTAGCTCAACCGCGCGGCCGCGGCCCGCACCCGGCGCGTGAGCTCGGGGTCGACCTTCCCCCCGTTCATCACGCGCGAGACCGTGGCGCGCGAGACCCCCGCGGCGTCCGCCACGTCGCTGATCGTCGCCCCACTCCGCATCGTCGACTCCGTGTTCTCTCGGTGCCTCCGGCCCCCGGGTCAGACCCTAGACGCCGCGGCCGGGGCTGTGGGCTCAGCAGGCTCGGCGGGCTCGGCGCGGCGGCTGATGTCGACGCCGAGCCCGAGGTCGTCGACGAGGACGGCCTGGCCCGTGCGCAGCGACTCGTTCGCCGCGATGCCGACCGCCACGGCGCGCACACCGTCGATCGAGTCCGCCGCACGGCCCAGCGGGTCCGCCTCGAGGCGCAGGTCGCGCCGGAAGACGTCCATGAGCAGGATCGCGTCGCCGCCGCCGTGACCACCGATGCCGCGCGGGATGGGCACCTCCCGCGCTGCCTCCCAGTGCCGCTGCACCACGAGCCGCTCCCCCTCGGGCCGCGACTCGGCGGCCGGCGAGGCGTCCGGCGTGGCCGACGGGTCGAGGACGCCGCGCCCCTCCTCGTCGAGAACGATCGCTCCACGCTCGACCACCGTGAGCTCGGCGCGACCCTCGGTCCCGTTGACGCTCACCGTGTAGCCCTCCCACGGCGCGTGGGCGTTGAGCGAGTACGTCATCGAGACGCCGGAGCGGTAGTCGACGACGAGGGACATGTTGTCCTCGATCGTGATGCCGCCCGAGAAGACGTCGCGGTCGCGCAGGTAGCCGTCGTGGTGCTCGGCGTCGAGGTAGAGGCCCTTGAGGCGGCGGTCGGCGGCCAGGTCGAGCGCCCACGGGTCGCCACTCGTGCCCGTGCCGCGCTCGGGGCGCTCACCCAGGCCACGCGCGGCGGCGTTCTCCGCCCCGTAGAACCGCAGGCCGGCGGAGGCGAAGACGCGGGCCGGGGCGTCGTCGAGCCACCAGTTCACGAGGTCGAAGTGGTGGCTGGACTTGTGGATGAGCAGGCTGCCGGAGTTCTCCCGCTCCCGGTGCCAGCGGCGGAAGTAGTCCGCGCCGTGCACCGTGTCGAGCACCCACTCGAAGTGCACGCTCGTGGGCCGGCCGATCGCGCCCGACGCGATGACCTCGCGCAGGGTGGAGTTGCGCGGGGCGTAGCGGTAGTTGAACGTCATGACCACCTCGCGCCCGGTCCGTGCCACCGAGTCCGCGATCGTCCGGCAGCCCTCGGCGGTCGTGGTGAGGGGCTTCTCCACGACGGCGTCGGCGCCCGCGGCCTGGACGCGCGCCACACACTCGGCGTGCAGCCGGTCGGGCGTGGTCACGACGACGACGTCGACGCGCTGCTCGGCAATCATCCGCTCGAGGTCGGCGGGCGCGTACTGCGGGAGACCCGCTGGACCGTCGAGGCCGAGCGCCGCGCCGACCTCGGCGTCGTAGAACGCCATCCGCCCGGGGTTGGCGTCGCACAGCGCGACGAGCTCGGCGACGTCGGCGTGGTCACCCGTGATGGCGCTGACGTACATGCCGGCGCGGTGGCCGGTCCCGAGGACGGCGTAGCGCGTGCGCGGACGGGAGGGGTCCGGCTGCGCGAACCGGGGAACCACGGTCGGGTCGGCGCTCGTCGACGAGGACGCGTCGGGTCGCGGAGCGGTGGGGTTCTGGTCGAGCTGCGTCATCGTCGACACCTATCCGTGAATCGGGCGCGAGGGCCCGAGAAGATGTGAGGAACGGGTTTCTCAGAAGCGTACCGAGCCCAGGCTGGGCGCGGTCACCAGCACCGCACAGCGACGCGCTACGAAATCGTTGTCGCTCCATCATCGCAGGTGAGCGGCCCTTCAGCCGTGGTGGGACAACGCGGGGTAGCGGGCACCGCGCACCGTGTGTGCTCTCAGGAACCGGTTCCTGGAACCGTGTCACAGCAGAGACCACGAGGAAGTGTGTCATGACAGCCTTCAACGAGCTTCGAGAGATGCGCCGCCAACGCGGCGGCCCCAAGAACGTCGCCAAGACCAACCTGCGCAAGGCGGACGGGCGCGCTGCGCTCGTGTTCCTCGCACCGTGGTTCCTGGGTCTCTTCGCGATCACGCTCTTCCCGCTGGGCGCTTCTGCGTACTTCTCGCTCACGGACTACGACCTGCTCACCCCGCCGACGTTCATCGGCTTCGAGTACTTCGTCGAGCTGTTCCACGACACCCGGCTGCACCAGGCGCTCAAGGTGACGCTCACGTACGTCGTCACCGGCGTCCCGCTGCAGCTGATCGTCGCGCTCTTGCTCGCCATGCTGCTCAACCAGGGCATGCGAGGCATGGCGTTCTACCGCTCGGTCTTCTACCTGCCCTCGCTCATGGGCGGATCGGTCGCCATCGCCATCCTGTGGCGCCAGGTCTTCGGGGTGGACGGCATCTTCAACCGATTCCTGGCGATCTTCGGCATCGAGGGCATCGGGTGGGTCTCCAACCCGGACACCGCCCTGTGGACCATCGTGCTGCTGCACGTGTGGACCTTCGGCTCTCCGATGATCATCTTCCTCGCCGGCCTGCGGCAGATCCCGGAGATGTACTACGAGGCCGCGTCTCTGGACGGCGCGAGCAAGGTGCGTCAGTTCCTCTCGGTCACGCTCCCGCTGCTCAGCCCGATCATCTTCTTCAACCTCGTGATGCAGGTGATCACCGCGTTCCAGGCGTTCACGCAGGCGTACGTCGTCTCCGGCGGCACCGGCGGCCCGTCCGACTCGACGCTTTTCTACACGCTGTACCTGTACCAGGAGGGGTTCAGCAACCTTCATATGGGCTACGCCTCGGCGATGGCCTGGCTCATGGTCGTCATCATCCTCGGGCTGACCGCAGTCAACTTCTGGCTGTCGAAGTTCTGGGTCTTCTACGGGGACTGAAAGGAGCACCACGACGATGTCGACGACGACCTCGCCCAGCTCCGATCTGGGTACGCGCATCACCACGCTCGCCGCGCAGGCGCCGCACCGTGCTCGGGCCGGCGCATGGCGCGGGACCACCCGCTCGGTGGTCCGCCACGTGCTCATGATCGCCGCAGCGCTGATCATGGTCTATCCGCTGCTGTGGCTGCTCGGCTCCTCGTTCAAGCCGACGGAGATCATCTTCCGGGAGCTGTCGGTCATCCCGACCGAGTGGGACTTCAGCAACTACACGACCGGCTGGCAGGCGCTCACGGAGCCGTTCGGGCACTACATGCTGAACTCGATGGTCATCGTGGCCGACTCCTTGCTCGGCAACCTCGTGACCTGCTCGATGGCCGCGTACGCGTTCGCCCGCCTGAAGTTCCGCGGCCGCAACGTGTGGTTCGCCATCATGCTCGTGACGATCATGCTTCCGATCCACGTCCTGATCGTCCCTCAGTACGTCATGTTCCAGCAGGTCGGCTGGATCAACACGTTCTGGCCGCTGATCGTTCCGAAGCTGCTCGCCACCGACGCGTTCTTCGTGTTCCTCATGGTGCAGTTCTTCCGGGGCATCCCCAACGAGCTCGAGGAGGCGGCCCGCCTGGACGGATGCGGGCACCCGCGGATCTTCCTGCGGATCATGCTCCCGCTGGCGACGCCTGCGTTGGCGACCACGGCGATCTTCACCTTCATCTGGACGTGGAACGACTTCTTCGCCCAGCTCATCTTCCTCACCAAGGACTCGATGAAGACCGCACCCGTGGCCCTTCGCCTGTTCCTGGACTCCTCGTCCGGGAGCTCGTGGGGCCCGATGTTCGCCATGTCGATCGTGACGATCATCCCGATCTTCCTGGTCTTCCTCGTCGGCCAGAAGTACCTCGTGAAGGGCATCGCGACGACCGGAATCAAGTAGCACCCGCACCACCCACGCTGCAGCACCCCGCAGCACCCCCTCAGCAGGACCGCCGGGAACCACCGGTGACCCCGTTGACCGCACGCAACGACGCGGTCGGACCGAAGGAGAAGAGAATGACCATCCCCCACACCTCGCGGCGCGTCGTCGGAGCGGTCGCCGCCGCCCTCGCTCTCACGCTGGGCCTGTCGGCCTGCGGCAGCAGCGACACCGGCGGCGACTCGAGCGCCGACGCCACGGGTGACGCCGCCGGCGGCGACTCGAGCGCCGACGCCAGCGCCGACGCCGACAACGAGCCGGTCACGATCCGGTTCGCCTGGTGGGGCTCGGACACCCGCCACGAGGTCACCCAGAAGGTCATCGAGGCGTTCGAGGCGGAGTACCCCTACATCACCGTCGAGCCCGACTACACGAGCTGGGACAACTACTTCGAGAAGCTCCACGTGGCGGCGGCGGGCAACGACCTGCCCGACGTCATCACGCAGGAGGAGCGCTTCCTCACCGAGTACGCCGACCGCGGCTCCTCGCCAACCTCGACGAGCTCGGCCTGGACACCGCAAACATCGACGAGAGCGTGCTCCATGCGGGGACGATCGACGACGCGCTCTACGGCATCGCGACGGGGATCAACGTGCACGCGATCATCGCCGACCCGCAGGCGTTCGCGGACGCCGGGGTCGAGATGCCCGACGACACGACGTGGACGTGGGACGACTACGAGCAGATCGCCACCGACATCTCCGCCGGTTCGGCCGACGGCGGGTACGGCGTGCAGAACTACAGCTTCATCGAGCCCGTCCTGAAGATCATCGCCCGCCAGAAGGGCGAGGAGGTCTTCACGGCGGACGGCGAGGTGGGCGTCTCGGCCGCGACGGTCGAGGAGTTCTTCCAGCGCTCGGTCGACCTCCAGTCGGCCGGCGGTGAGCCCGACGCCTCGGTCTCCACCGAGATCCAGGCAGCCGGCGTCGAGGGCTCGCTGCCCGCGACCAACAAGGGCGCCATGGCGTGGTTCTGGTCCAACCAGCTCAACGCCGTCCAGACGGCATCCGGCCGCGACCTCGTCCTCCTGCGCGCGCCCGGCGAGTCGGAGTTCGAGCGGACGGGTGAGTACTTCAAGCCGAGCATGTACTACTCCGTCTCCGCCAAGAGCGAGCACCCGGAGGAGTCCCAGCTCCTGGTCGACTTCCTCATCAACTCGAACGCGGCGGGCGAGCTGATCCTCAGCGACCGCGGCCTGCCGGCCAACACCGAGGTGCGCGCGCACGTGCTGCCGATGCTGTCGGACGCCGACAAGCTCTCGGCCGAGTTCGTGGAGAACCTCCAGGACGTCGTGGAGGACGGCACGCCGGTCCCGCCGGTCGGCGCCGGCGAGGTCCCCGACATCACCTCGCGGATCAACTCCGACGTCCTGTTCGGCAAGATCACGCCGGCCCAAGCGGCCGAGCAGTGGATCGACGAGGTCACCAAGGCGATCTCCTGACCGCCCGTCGGGGCCGGGCCCGCACGGGTCCGGCCCCGACACACGTGTCCCCCTCCCCCTCGCGTCCGCTGACGCGTCCATCGAGAGCGAGCCAGACATGAGCACGACGGCGAGCACCACCTCCGCCCGCACTCCCACCACATGCGCCGACCACCGTTACGGCGACCCCTCGACGCGATGGGCGCTGCTCGGGGCGGAGACGATGCTGAGCCGCGAGCCGCGGATCAACACGCGCCAGCGGTGGGAGTACGAGGACGGCCTGGTGCTCAACGGCATCTACGGCATGTACTGCGACACGCGGGATGCGAGGCTCCTCGACTATGTCCGTACCAACATCGACGAGTTCGTGCAGCCGGACGGGACCATTCGGCATTACGCGTACGAGGAGTTGAACCTCGACCACGTGAACAACGGCAAGGCGATTCTCGACCTGCTCGAGGAGACCGGCGACGAGCGGTACCGCGCGGCGGCGGACACGCTCTTCGACCAGCTGCAGCACCAGCCGCGCACGAACGAGGGCAGCTTCTGGCACAAGCGGATCTACCCCGACCAGGTGTGGCTGGACGGGCTCTACATGGGATCGGTGTTCTACGCGCGCTACTGCGCGCTCGCCGGCCGGAGCGACCTCCTGGACGACGTGGTGCGCCAGTTCACCAACGCGTACGACCTCCTCACCCTCGACCCGGCCACGGGCCTGTGCCGGCACGCGTACGACGCCACCCGGTCGATGTACTGGGCCGACGCCGAGACCGGGCTCTCGCCGCACGTCTGGCTGCGCGCGCTCGGCTGGTTCGCCATGGCCATGGTCGACGTGCAGGCCTACCTGCCCCAGGACCATCCCGGTCGCGCGCAGATCCGCACCAACCTCACTGCGCTCCTGACCGCGCTGCAGCGGTCCCGCGGATCCGGGCACCAACCTCTGGTTCCAGATCCCGGACCAGGCCGGACGACCCATGAACTACCTCGAGTCCTCGGGGTCCCTCATGGTGCTCTCGGCGATCGCGACCTCGTTGCGCCTGGGCTACCTCGCCGGTCCCCCGTGGGACGAGGCGCTGGAACGAGGCTGGACCCACGCGCGCGAGCAGTTCCTCAGCATCACCGCGGAGGGCTGGGTGAACGTGCACAAGATGTGCCAGGTCGCCGGGCTCGGCGGCGCCACGCGCCGCGACGGCTCCTTCGCGTACTACATGTCCGAGCCGATCGTCACGAACGACCACAAGGGCTATGGTCCGTTCTGCTGCTTGCCACCGAGATGGAGCGCCGCCGCTGAGCCCGGCCCGGGTCTCGCCGTCGTGCGCTGTTCGCGCGTTCCGCCTCGTGGGGCTCGTGCCTCTCGTCCGTTCCACCCGTCAGCCAGTCGATCCGTCCGTCCGTCAGCCAGTCAGTTCTGTCCAGGGCCCGCCGCCGCAGCGGCGCGCGGACCCGCCCTCTCGTGGAGTGTGTGATGTCGCCGTCTGATCAGGTCCTGGGTACCTCCGTCGAGGCCGGTGGAGCCACCGGCGGGGACTGGGTGCTGCACCCGGACCGCGCGCTGCCGGCGGAGCCGGGTGTGCGGGCGCTGGCCCGGGAGATCCTGTCCGCGGTGAGCGACCTGCCGATCGTCTCGATGCACGGGCACGTCCCCGTGGAGTGGTTCGTGGAGAACGGGTCGTTCGGGAACCCCGCCGAGCTGCTCGTCGTGCCGGACCACTACCTGGTGCGGATGCTGGTGTCGCAGGGCGCGACGCCCGCCGAGCTCGGCGTGCCCACCCGGACCGGGTCCGGCGTGACCGCCGAGGCCGACCCGCGGGAGATCTGGCGTCGGTTCTGCGCGGGCTGGCACCTCTTTCGCGGCACGCCGACCCGGTTCTGGATGGAGACCGAGCTCGTCGACATCTTCGGCGTCACGCAGCGCCCGAGCGCGGAGACGGCCGACGCGATCTACGACCGGATCCAGGCCGTCGTCGACTCCCCCGACTTCCGCCCCCGCGCGCTGCTGGACACGTTCGGCATCGAGGTCGTCTCGACCACGGATCCGGCGTGGTCCGACCTCGCGCAGCACCACCGCCTCGCCGCCGAGGGCCTCGGGGACCGCGTCCTGCCGACGTTCCGGCCGGACGCCGTCCTCACCCTCACCTCACCGACCTGGATCGCGGACGTCGCGCGCCTCGGCGAGGCCGCCGGCGTCGACACCGGCTCGTACGCCGGCTACCTGGAGGCCCTGCGGCTCCAGCGCGAGCGTTTCAAGGCCGCCGGCGCACGCGCCACCGACCACGGACTCGCCACCACGGACACCACACCCCTGTCCGACGCCGAGGCGACCAGGCTCTACGCCGACGCCCTCGCCGGGAGGGTCACGCCCGAGGGCTCGACCGCGTTCGCCGGGCACATGATGTTCCAGATGGCCGCGATGGCCGCCGAGGACCACCTCGTCATGCAGATCCACCCCGGCGTCCTGCGCGACCACGACCCCGCGATCGCTGCCGCCTACGGCCCCGACAAGGGCTACGACATCCCGCTGGCGATCGAGTTCGCCCACGGGCTGCGCCCCCTGCTCAACGCGTTCGGGCACCACCCCGGCTTCCGGGCGATCGCGTTCACCATCGACGAGGACACCTACTCGCGCGAGCTCGCCCCGCTCGCGGGGGTCTACCCGGGCCTCAAGCTCGGTGCGCCGTGGTGGTTCCTCGACGCGCCCGACGCCATGCGTCGCTACCGGGAGGCCGTCACCGAGACCGCAGGGTTCTTCAACACCACCGGGTTCGTCGACGACACGCGCGCGTTCTGCTCGATCCCCGCCCGGCACGACCTGGCTCGCCGGATCGACGCAGGCTACCTCGCCCGCCTCGTGACCGAGCACCGCCTCGACCTCGACGAGGCCGTCGACACCGCGACCTACCTCGCCTACCGCGGCCCGCTCGAGGCCTACGCGGAGCTCGCCTCGTGAGCACCAGCACGCTGCCTCGTCCCGGCGCGGCTGCCGACGGGCGCGAACCGCTGCCGATCACGATCCTGCAGTTCGGCGCCGGCAACTTCCTGCGCGCGTTCGTCGACCTCATGGTCCAGCAGGCGAACGACGCCGGCGTGCTGCACGACGCGGTCGCGGCCGTGCAGTCCACGCCGTGGCCCGACCCCGCGCTCGCGCACCTCGAGGCGCAGGACGGGATCTACCACGTGCTGCTGGAGGGTGTGCGCGACGGCGCCCCCGTGCGCGAGTTCACCCGGGTCACGGCGGTGCAGCGGATCGTCCGCGCGCACGAGGACTTCGAGGCCTACCGCGCGCTCTACCTCTCGCCCGAGCTGCGCACGATCGTGTCCAACACGACGGAGGCTGGCATCGCCTGGGTGCCGGGTGACGACCTCACCGCCACCCCGCCGCTGTCCTTCCCGGCGAAGATCACCGCGCTCCTGCTCGACCGCTTCCGGCACTTCGACGGCGACCCCGCCGCCGGCCTGCACGTCGTGTGCTGCGAGCTCATCGAGGACAACGCCACCACGCTGCGCGAGTACGTCCTGGGGCACGCCGCCGAGAACGCGCTGCCCGAGGCGTTCACGCAGTGGGTGCGCACCGCGTGCACCTTCCACGACACCCTCGTGGACCGCATCGTGCCCGGGTTCCCGCGGGAGGAGATCGACGCCATCCACGCCGAGCTCGGGGTCGCCGACCTGTCCGTCGTCAAGGGCGAGTACTTCGGCCTCTGGGTGATCGGCGGCGATCCCGTGATCCGCGACGTCCTGCCCCTGGACCGCGCCGGCCTGCCGGTCGAGTTCGTCCCGGACGTGCGCCCGGTGCGCGAGAAGAAGGTCCGCATCCTCAACGGGCTGCACACGGCGATGTCCGCCGTCGGGCTCCTGCTCGGTGCCACCTCGGTGCGCGAGGCGGACGCGCGACCCGACGTCGCCGCCTACCTGCGCGCGCTGCTCGAGCGGGAGGTGCTGCCGACGATCCCGGGCGACCCGGACGCGCTGCGCGCCTTCGCGGCCTCGATCGTCGAGCGGTTCGCCAACCCCTACCTCCACCACCTGCTCGGCGACATCGCGCTCAACGCGCTGTCGAAGTACCGCGCGCGCAACCTGCCCGTGCTGCTGGACGGCTGGGCGGCCGGGCGCGAGGCGCCGCGGACCGCGTTCGCGCTCGCCGCGCTCCTCGTACTCGACTCCGGCCGGCTCGGACCGGAGGACTTCACGCCGCGGGACGACGCCGAGCCGCTCGCCGTCGTGCGGGACACCTTCGACGCTCACGACGTCGAGGCCTGGGTCCGGCGCAGCGTCCTCGCCGCCGCGTACCTCGAGCCGGGCGACGCCCGCCTGGACCGGCTCGTGCGCGAGGTGACCGGGCACGCCCGGGCGTTGCTCGCCGTCGGGCCCGAGGCGGCCCTCGCCGCGCTCGTCGACGGCTGAGGCGCGACCGGCGTCAGTCGGTGCGGGCGTCGGCGACGATCGCGAGGACCGCGCCGCCGTAGGCCTCGATCTTGGCCGCGCCGATGCCGCGCAGCAGCGCGAGCTGGCGCAGGTTGCGCGGCTTGGCCGTCGCGATGGCCACGAGCGTGGTGTCGTGCATGATCGTGTAGGCGGGCTTGCTCGTCTCCTTCGCGAGCTCGCCGCGCCAGGTCCGCAGCGCCTCGAAGACGGCGGGGTCGGCGTCGCCCATCGCGTCCTGGACGGCCTGCGCGCGCACCCGGCGGCGCTGGCGCTGGGTGAGGTGCACGCCGTCGGCGGGCCAGATGCCGTCGAGGAAGCGCGACGGCTTGCGGCTCGCCCGGCCGCCCGCGGTGCGGGCCCGGGCGTAGGAGATCGCAAGGTGCTCGCGGGCGCGCGTGACGCCCACGTAGAGGAGCCGGCGCTCCTCGGCGATCTCCTCGTCCTCCTCGGCGAACGAGATGGGCAGCAGGCCCTCGCTCACGCCGACGAGGAACACCGCGTCCCACTCCAGGCCCTTGGCGGAGTGCAGGGAGGCGAGGGTCACGCCGTCGACCGTCGGAGCGTGCTGCTCGGCGGCGCGCTCGGTGAGCTCGGTGAGGTAGGCGTCGAGGTCGGCGCCGCGCCGCTGCGCGAGGTCGTCCGCGAGCGCGACGAGCGCGTCCAGGGACTCCCACCGCTCGCGCACCGCGCCGCGCGCCTCGGGCGCGGTGGGCGACCAGCCCGCGCCCGTCAGCACGTCCCGCACGGTCTGCGGCATCGGCGTGTCCGGGTCGGCCCCGCGGGCGGCGCCGCGCAGCAGCGCCACCGCCTCGCGGACCTCGCGCCGGGAGAAGAACCGCTCGCCGCCGCGCACGACGTAGCCGACCCCCGCGGCCGCCAGGGCCTGCTCGAACGCCTCGCCCTGCGCGTTCGTCCGGTAGAGCACCGCCATCTCGCTGGCCGGCACGCCGCGCGCCACCAGCGCCGCGACCCGCTCGGCGACGCCACGCGCCTCGTGCTCGTCGTCGTCGTACGTCTCGAACGCGACCGGCGGGCCCGAGGGACGCTGCGCGACGAGGCGCACGGCGGCGTCGTTGCGGTCCCGACCCGCCCGGGCGAGCACGTCGTTGGCGAGGCCGACGACCTCGGGGGTGGAGCGGTAGTCGCGGACGAGCCGCACGACGACGGCGCCCGGGTGTGCCTTCGGGAAGTCGGTGAGGTAGCGCGGGCTCGCGCCCGTGAAGGAGTAGATGGTCTGGGAGACGTCGCCCACCACGCAGAGGTCGTGCCGATCCCCGAGCCAGAGGTCGAGCAGCCGCTGCTGGAGCGGGGAGACGTCCTGGTACTCGTCCACCACGAAGTGGCGGTACTGGTCGCGCACCGTGCGCGCGATGTCCTCGCGCTCGGCGAGGATGCCGACCGTCAGCAGCAGCACGTCCTCGAAGTCGATGACGCCGCGCTCGGTCTTGACCTCCTCGTAGACGCCGAGGAGCCGGGCGATCGTGGTGAGATCGTGGCCCGCGGCGCCCGTCCGGCCCGCCCGCGTCGCGGAGCGCACGTAGTCGTCCGCCGTGACGAGGCTGACCTTGGACCACTCGATCTCGGCCGCGAGGTCGCGGATCGCGAGCCGGTCGGCGCCGAGCCCGAGGCGCCCCGACGCCTCCGCGACGAGCGGCGCCTTGTGCTCGGCGAGCCGCGGCAGCGCGCCGCCCACGACCTGCGGCCAGAAGTAGGAGAGCTGCCGCAGCGCCGCGGCGTGGAACGTCCGCGCCTGGACGCCGGAGACGCCGAGGTCGCGCAGGCGGGTACGCATCTCCGACGCCGCGCGCGCGGTGAAGGTTACGGCGAGCACGCGGGTCGGCGCGAACGCGCCGGTCGCGACGCCGTGCGCGATCCGGTAGGTGATCGCGCGGGTCTTGCCCGTGCCGGCGCCGGCGAGCACGCACAGCGGACCGGACAGGTGCTGGGCGACCTCGCGCTGGTCGGGGTCGAGGTCGGCGAGCAGCTGCTCGGGGGTGCGGGGTTCGGCGGACATCGCTGCCATCCTCGCAGGTGGGTGCGACACGCGGCGGCGACGCTGTGGATGCCCCACGTGGCGCGGACGCGACGTCCGGCCGACACGCGCGCACCGCGGAATAGCGCGCCGCGCGGCGCGGTTGAGCCACGCATGAGCACCCCCACGCTGCCCGACGCCGGCACCATCACGATGTTCTCCACCACGTGGTGCGGCTACTGCCGCCGCCTCAAGACGCAGCTCGACAAGGAGGGCATCGCCTACACCGAGGTCAACATCGAGCAGGAGCCGGGTGCCGCCGAATTCGTCGAGAACGTCAACGGCGGGAACCAGACCGTTCCCACGGTGCTCTTCCCCGACGGCTCGGCCCTCACGAACCCCTCGCTCGCGCAGGTGCGCTCGCAGCTCGCCGACGCCTGACGCTCGCGGGTCCGCGTCACGCCGGAGCGACTCACCGTGACGTCACAGCGACTGGTCGTCACGCCAGAGCGACTCACCGTGACGTCACAGCGACCGAGACGGGCCGCGGCCTCAGGCGCAAGTCTCTGACCAGCGCCGATGCATGGTTCCTGCCGTATGGGGGGCGGTGAGTCGCTCTCCCGTCACGACCAGTCGCTCTCCCGTCACGACCAGTCGCTCTCCCGTCACGACCAGTCGCGGTGGCGTCAGTCGGGAAGCTCGCTCCCGTACCAGGCCTCGATGAGCGCCCGCGCGATCGACGTCCGCATCGGGAGCCCGACGGCGCCGCTCCCCACCGCGTCGCGCAGATCCTGGCGGGAGTACCACTCCGCGTGGGTGATCTCCACGCCGTCGGGCGTCGGGGCGTCGGCGGGCTCGCCGTCGGGCCCGACGACCCACGCGTGGAACCCGACCATGAGCGAGGCGGGGAACGGCCACGGCTGCGCGCCCGCGTAGGCGACCGGTCCGACGTCGAGGCCGACCTCCTCGGCCACCTCCCGCCGAACCGCGGCCTCCAGGCCCTCCCCCGCCTCGACGAACCCGGCCAGCACCGAGCGACGCCGCTCGGGCCACGCCACCGAGCGGGCGAGCAGGAGCCGGTCCGCGGCGTCGTGCACCGCCATGATCACCGCGGGATCCGTGCGCGGGTAGTGCGAGGAGCCGTCCGCCGGGCACCGCGTGGACCAGCCCGCCTCGGCCACCTCGACCTCCGCACCGCACCGCGGGCAGTGCGTGTGGGTGCGGCGCCACTGCGCGAGCGCGACGGCGCAGGTCGCCAGCCCGGCGTCGCGCGCGTCCAGGAGATGGCCGGCGTCGCGCAGGGTCACGATCTCGGCGTCGGCGTCGGCCGCGGGCTCGTGGTCGTCGTCGGCCAGCGCCGCGACCGCGGTAGCGAGCGAGACGCCGTCGGGCGGGGTCCACGAGACGTAGCCCGCGTCGCCGTCACGCCCCAGGTAGGCCAGCTCGCCCTGCGGGTCCAGCCGTGCGGGCGGCACGAGCAGCAGCGCGGGCTCGCCGCCGGGGCGGACCGCGAGCTCCGGCCCCGAGACCAGCAGCGCTCGCGCGGCGGGGTCCGCCCGCAGCCGTTCGAGCAGCCCCGCCTCGGCTCGTGACGCCGCGTCCCGGTCGACGACGGCGCGGCCCAGCGGGAGCGGGTCGGGCAGCGGATCGGGCATGCGGAGCGTCGGGGTGGGACTGGGAGACGGCACGACGTCACGCTACGCCGCGCGCCCGCCGGCCCGACCCCGCCGGCGGAGCGGCGCGCCCCCGAGACCCCCGGTGGCGTGGACGCGTAGCGTGTCCGCGTGTCCACCCCCACCCCGCGCTGGTCGACGTCCTACCTCGCGGCCCTCGCCGTCGCGGCCGTCCCCGGCCTGGACGCGGTGGCGACCCGGCACCCGCGAACGGTCACCGAGCACCTCGAGGTGACGGGCGTGCTCGACTCCGCCGGCCGCGCGTGGGTCGTGCGCGCCCCCCGCGACGACGCGACGGGCGCCGCGCTCGCCCTCGAGTCGGCGCTGCTCGCCGCGCTGGAGCGCGAGGACCTGCCCTTCGACCTCGCGCGCACCGCGGGCTGGGTCGAGCTCGACGACGGCGGGCGGGCCGTCGTGCAGACCGCGCTGCCCGGTCGGCCGCTCGTGCTGGCGGCCCTGCACGCCGGGCCGGGCGTCGCGGCCGACCTGGGTGCGGCGCTGGCCGCGCTGCACCGCGTGCCGCTCGACACCGTCTCCGACCTCGTCCCCGTGTACGACGCCGAGGCGTGCCGCACCCGTCTGCTCGCCGAGCTGGACGCGCTGGCCGCAACGGGCCGCGTGCCGGCCGTGCTGCTGCGCCGCTGGGAGCACGCGCTCGAGGACGTCGCGCTGTGGCGGTTCTCGACGACCTTCGTGCACGGCGACCTCGCCTCCGACCGCGTGCTCGTCGAGGGCGAGGAGGTGGTCGCGCTCGAGGACTTCGCGCAGGCCCACGTCGGCGACCCCGCCGTCGACCTCGCGTGGCTCGTGGCGGCGGCGCCGGAGGACGCGCTGGAGTCGGTGCTGGAGGCGTACGCGCTGGGCGCGCCCGAGGGCGATGCGCACGCGCTCGACCGCGCGCAGCTCCTCAGCGAGCTCGCACTCGGTCGCTGGCTGCAGCACGGGCTCCGGGTCTCGGAGCCGCAGGTGGTGGCCGAGGCCGAGGAGATGCTCGCCGACCTCGCCGAGGCGGTCACCGCCGTTCCCGACGAGGACTAGCCTCCGCCCGGACCGGACCCCGTCAGCGCACCGAGCTCGGCCTCAAGCAGCGCGACCACCTCCTCCTCGGCCAGCACGGGCGCGTCGTGGGTCTCACCCGAGCCCACGAAGTGGAACGACGCCGCGACGCGCTCGATCGGCACGTCGTGCAGGCGTGACCAGCCGAGTCGGTAGGCGGCGAGCTGCAGCTCGCGTGCCCGGCGCGCCTCGCTGCCGCGGGCCGGTGCGCCGGTCTTCCAGTCCACGATGTGCACGTCGAACGGCTCCCCCGGCGCGGGCGGGAACACCGCGTCGATCCGGCACCGCAGCGCGGTCCCCGCGACCGGGGTCTCGACGTCGGCCTCGATCGCCAGCGGCACCCGGTCGGCCCACGGCGAGGAGAGGAAGGCCTGCTGCAGCGCGGAGAGCTCGTCGTCGTCCACCGTCGGCTCGTCGCCGAGGTCGTCGACGTCGAGCAGCGCCGCCCGGGCGTAGTGCTGCTCGACCCACGTGTGGAACCGCGTCCCCCGCCGCGCGTACGGGCTCGGCTGGGCCGGCACCGGACGGCGCAGGTCGCGGACGTAGCCCTCCGCGTCGGACGCGAGCGCGACGACCGCCGACGCCGACAGGTGCGGCGGGGCGCGCAGGGGCTCCGGCGCGAGGGCGGCCTCCCGCTCGGCGAGCAGCGCCTGCACCTGCCAGCGCCACTCCGCGACGTCGGCGTCGTCAGCCGCGTCGAGATGCTCGACGGCGAGCCCCCCTGCGCGAGGGACGTCGCCGGACGGCGCCGGTTCCCTCGAGCCGCCCGGCACGAGCGACCGGGCGTGCGCGAGCGCGGCCTCGAGCCGCGGCTCCTGCGTGGGTGGCCAGGGCGCCTGCGGCGGCGGGGTCGGCTCGGTCTGCTCGGGCGCGCGGTCGAGCGCGTCCGCGGCGGTCCCGGCCAGCGGCTGAGCGACGCCGGCACGGACCAGCTCCGTGAGGAACCGGCTCGGGGTGTTCGGTGACTTGCGCGAGCCCCACCAGGCACCGCTGAGCAGGAGGCTGTGCCGCGCCCTCGTGAAGGCCACGTACGCGAGGCGACGCTCCTCGCGCAGGGCGCGCTCGCCGTCGGCCGCGCGCAGGGCGAGGAGCGCGTCGCGCACGTCGACGTGGGTCGCGCCCGCCCCGATCTCGAGGTCGGGCAGGTGGTCGGCGTCGCCGCGCAGCTCGTACGGCAGCGCGTCCCGGGCGGTGGTCCAGGCCGGGCTCGTGGGCGCCTCGGGCTTCCCGCCGAGCCCCGGGAAGTCCTCCTCGGCGAGGCCGACCACGGCCACGATGTCCCACTCCAGGCCCTTCGCGGCGTGCGCCGTGAGGATCTGCACGCAGCCGGGGTCGGGCTCGGTCGAGGCCGCGTCCAGGCCGCGCTCGTACTCCTCGGCCGCGTCGAGGTAGGCGAGGAACGCGCCGAGCGTGGGCGCCGTCGAGCCCGCCTCGAACTCGGCCGCCGCGATCTCGAACTGGTCCAGGTCGGCCCGGCCGCGCTCGACGCCGCCGCCGTGCGCGGCCACCTCCAGGTCGAGGCCGAGCGCCTGCTCGACGGCGATGACGAGCTCCGGCAGTCCGAGGTGGGTGAGCGAGCGGACCTCGCGCAGCAGCAGCTGCGCCCGGGCCAGGCGGCGCCGCCCCACGTCGCTGGGAACGCGGCCGTCGGCCAGCGGCCAGCCCTCGGCGGGCAGCAGGTCCAGCGCCTCGACGATGCTGCGCCCGTCGGAGTCCTCCCGGCGTTGGCCCTCGCCCGCCCGGCGGCTCGTGCGCGCCCGGGCGAGGTCGCCGAGCGCCATGAGGTCGTACGCGCCGAGCCGGAAGGCCGGTCCGGTGAGCAGCCGGACGAGCGCGTCACCCCGGGAGGGGTCGAAGGCCGCCGTGAGCGCGGCCCGCACGTCGGCGACCGCCGGGGTGTGCAGGAGGCCGGCAAGGCCGACCACCTGGCACGGCAGCCCCGCGTCCGTGAGCGCCACGCGGACCGCCTCGAACCAGTCCCGCTTGCGGCACAGCACCGCCGCGGTGCCGCGGCCGGGGGCCCAGCGATCCCCGATCGCGCGAGCGACGGCCCGCGCCTGTGCCTGCTCGTCGACCTCGAACGTCCAGCGCACCTCCCCCGGCCCGGCGTCCGGCCGGGCCTCGAGCGCGGGCACCGCGAGGCTCGCGTGGGCGCGCAGCGGTGCCGCCGTGACGTTCGCGGCCGCGAGCACGGCGACGTCGTTGCGCCAGGAGGTGGTGAGGCTCGCGACCGAGGCGGGCTCGCCGTCGTGGCGTGGGAAGTGCTCGGGGAACGAGAGGAGCGCACCGGCGGACGCGCCCCGCCATCCGTAGATGCCCTGGTGGGGGTCGCCCACGGCCGTGACCGGGTGCCCGTCGCCGAACAGCGCGCGCAGCATCTCGAGCTGGGCGACCGAGGTGTCCTGGTACTCGTCGAGCAGCACGACCCGAGCCGTGGCGCGCTCCCGCTCGGCGACCGCCGGGAAGGTGCGGGCGAGCCGGGCCGCGGCCGCGACCTGGTCGGGGAAGTCCATCGCGCCCCGCTCCCGCTTGGCCGCAGCGAACGCGGCGACGAGCGGCATGAGCGCGGCGCGGTCGCGCAGGCTCACGACGACCTTCTCGACCTCGGCGTGGGGCGTGGTGCGGGACCGGCCGTTCCCGTCGACGCCGGGCAGCGCGTCCTCGAGCCCGTCGGCGATGGCTCGCAGCCTCGCCGCGGCCCCCTCGGGGGTGAGCAGGTGCTCGGCGAGCTCGCCCGCGAGCGTGACGACGGAGCGCGCCACGGTGACCGGCTGGAACCGCATCTCGAGGTCGCCCGGCCACTGCTCGACGAGCCGCGCCGCCACCTGGAAGCGGCCCGCCTCGGTCAGCAGCACCTGGTCGGCCTCGAGCCCGAGCCGCAGGCCGTGATCGGTGACGAGGCCCGCGGCGTAGGAGTTGTAGGTCGCGATCCGGGGACGCTCGGTGAGCCAGTCGGTTGGGGCCTCGCCGGCGTCGTCCCGGGCACGGGTGACCCGGGCGAGGGCACGCAGCTGCCGCTCGACGCGCGTCGCGAGCTCGGAGGCGGCCTTGCGCGTGAACGTCAGGCCGAGCACCTCCGAGGGCGCCACCACCTCGTTGGCGACGAGCCACACGACCCGGTCGGTCATCGTGGACGTCTTGCCCGAGCCCGCCCCGGCCACCACGAGCATCGGCTCCGGGTCGGCCTCGATCACGCGGACCTGCTCCGGGGTCGGGCGCGGTCGGCCCAGCAGGTCGGCGAGCGCGACGGCGGACCAGCGGCGGTTCATCGGCCCACCACCCGCTCCCCGGTGGGCCGCGCGGGGCAGCTCGTGCGCACGGGGCACATGCGGCAGTGCGAGCCCGCGCGCGCGAGGAACGTCGCGGCCGCCATCTCCTCGGCCGACTCGGTGACGAGCGTCGTGGCCCAGTCGTCCGTCGGCGACGGCTGGTCGCGGAGCGCCGGGTTCCGTCCGGGGGTGCCGAGGTAGACCAGGCGCGCACCCGACGGCGCCGCCCCGTCGAAGCCGCCCGCCAGGGCGGCCGCCTGGTAGGCCGCGAGCTGCGGGTGCCGAGCGGCGTCGTCGACCGAGACGGGCGAGGCGGACGTCTTGAGGTCGACGATCCGCACAGTGTCCTGCCCGGTGACCTCGACCCGGTCGACCCGGCCCACGAGGTCCGCCCGGCCGATCGCCACCGCGAACTCCTGCTCGGTGCGCACCTCGCCCGGTACGCCCGCCACGTACGCGGCGAGCAGCGCGATCATCGACTCCGCCCGACGGCGCTGCACCACCGCGCCCCAGCCCTCACCCAGCCCGATGGTCGCCCAGCGCTCGTCCAGGAGGCGCAGCATCTCCTCCGCGCTGCCGTGCGGCAGCTCGTCGGCGATGCCGTGCACGAGCGTCCCGACCTCCGCCGAGGTCGAGGATCCCACCTCGCCGCCCGCCGTGGTGAGCGCCCAGCGCAGCGCGCACTGGCCCAGCGTGGTGAGGGACGACGGCGAGACCTTGACGCGTTCGTCGGCGCCCCAGAGCGGGGCGGCCGTCGACACGGCCGGCCCCCACCACTCCTGCGGGGAGGCGCCGGGCACCCCGGCGGCCGCGAGCGTGCCGAGCAGCCCGCCCGCCGCCTCGGCGCGGGCGCGCTGCGCGGGACGCTCGCCGCCGCCGGTCCAGCCCCGCTCCCCCGCGTCGCCGAGCACCTCGCGCCGCAGCGCCCCGACGAGCCCGCGCAGGTCCAGGGCCGGCGGCACCACCCGGATCGGGCGGGGCTCGTCGTCGGCCGGCGGGTCGACGAGGTCGAGGAAGTGCGAGGGCCGGGTGTCGGCGTCCTGCACCGCCGTGACGAGCAGGTGCGCTCGCGCGCGGCTGACGGCGGCGACGAGCACGCGCTGCTCGTCGGCCAGCACCGCGCGGCGGGCGTCCACGGGACGTTGCGGCTCGGCGCCGCGGCCGGCCGCGAGGTCGGAGATCGCCACGGGGTCCAGGAGCCGCGCACGCAGCCGCAGGTCCGGCCACACATCCTCCTGCACGCCCGCGACGGCCACCACGTCCCACTCGCGTCCCGCCGCGGCGGCGGCCGTCATGACCTCGACGGCGCGGCGCTGCCCGGTGCGCGCGAGCGTGTCCGCCGCGAACTGCTGGCCCGTGAGGTAGCGCAGGAAGTCGGCCGGGCGGGCGCCCTCCTGCTGCACGGCGAACGCCTCCGCGGCCCGGAACAGCGCGATCACCGCGTCCAGGTCGGCGTCGGCCCGCTCGGCGCCCGCGCCGGTGCCGAGCGCGCGCTGGCGCCACACCGCGGCGAGTCCGCTGGTCTGCCACAGGGCCCACAGCACCTGCTCGAGCCCCTCGGCCCGGGTGAGCGCCAGCCGCCCGGCGGCCAGCACGCGTCCGACCCGACGCACCGCACCCGCCGCGCGGGGCGCCCGACGCATCGCCTCGAGCTCACCCGCGGCGCGCACCGCCTCGACGAGCAGCGCGTCGCTTCCCCGCGTCCCGCCGTCCGCCGCCTCGGCCGACCGCAGCGCGCGGCGCAGGGCGCGAAGTCCCACCGGGTCGAGGCCACCGAGGGGCGAGAGCAGGAGCTCGACGAGCGCCGCCGCCTCGCCCTCGAGCAGCGCGTCGCCCTCGAGCAGCGCCTGGCCCTCGTGCTCGGCACCCTCCTCGAGATCCGCACCCGCCTCGCGATCCGCACCCGCCTCGCGCTCCTGCCGCTCGACCTGCGCGCTCACGACCTCGAGCGCGCGCAGCAGCGGCCGCACCGCCGGTTCGGCGGCCAGCGGGACCTCGCCCTGTGCCGTCGCGACCGGCACGCCCGCGGCACGCAGGCCACGGCGCAGGGCGCCGAGCTGTCCGGTCGAGCGCGCGAGAACGGCCATCTCGTCCCACGGCGTGCCCTCGCGCAGGTGGTGCTGGCGCAGGCCCCGGGCGATGGCCCGCGCCTCCTCCGGCACGCTGCGCAGCACGGCCACGTCGACGCTCGAGCCGGCGTCGGCCTCGACGGCCTCGGCCCGCCGCCGGCGCACGTCCCCGAGCGCCGGCAGGCCCGCGCCGGCCGCCCGGACGACCTCGCGCAGCCGCGCGTCGCCCCGGTGCACGGCGCCGAGCACGTGCACCTGAGCGCCGAACTCCCCCACCGCCGCACCGGTCCGCGGCCCGGGCCACGCGACGCCGGGCAGCAGGGGCCCGGCCGACGCCGCGCGCTCCAGCAGCGCGGGCACCGCGCCGCGGAACGTCTGCACGGCCGTGTCGGGGTCGCCGAGCAGCACGAGCGCGGCACCCTCGTCGGCCAGGGCGCCGAGCAGGCGCGCCGTGGCGAGGGTCGCGTCCTGGTAGTCGTCGTGCACCACGACGCGCGGCTGCGGCGGCTCGTGCCCGGGCAGGTCACGCCGCCACGTGCGCAGGGCCGCGACCGCCTCGTCCAGGATCGTGGCGACGTCGTAGCGCCGGCCGCGGTCCGGGGTCGTCTCGCCGAGCCGGGTGATCTCCTCGTACTCCTGCAGCACGCGTCCGCAGGCGACCCACGCAGGCCGCCCGTGCTCGACGCCGGCCCGCTGCAGCTCCGGCCCGTCCCAGCCGGCCTCGGCCGCGCGCATGAGGACGTCCCGCAGCTCGTGCCGGAACGTCGCGAGGGTGAGCGCCTCGGCGGGCACGTCGCCGGGCCAGCCCGGGTCGCGCCCGACGCCCTCGGCGTGCCCCTGCAGCATCTCCGCGAGCGTCGCGTCCTGGTCGGCACCGGTCAGCAGGCTCGGCGCGGGCTGGCCGAGGAGCGTCGCGCGGCGACGCAGCGCCGAGAACGCGAACGACGCCGGGGTCCGCACCAGCACCGTGCCGACCGTCGCACCCAGGCGCCGCGCGAGCGCGTCGCGCAGCACGTCGGCCGCGCGCCGGGTCGGCGCGAGCAGGAGCACGTGCTCGCTGCCCCACCGCGCCGTCGCGGCCGCGGCGATCTCGACGGCCAGCGTGCTGCGCCCGCTCCCGGGTGCGCCGAGGACGAGGTGGTGCCCGCCGTCCGTCGCGGCGGCGAGGGCGCGCGACTGGTCCGCGTCGAGCACGAGGCAAGGCTCGCCGTCGCCCGCGGTGGGGTGCCCGACGGCGGACTCCCCGTCACGACGCTCGGTGCCGTTCGCGGGGGCGTGGGCACGGCGAGGCGCGCCGATGCCCCGGCGCCGCGCGCGTTCCCCCACCTGTGTCACTCCCCGATCCCACCACGGCCCACCGACATCTCGGCGCGCTCGTGCGCCGCTGGCGAACACGGCGCCCGGGCGCCGGGGGCGGTGCGCGCCGGTGCCTACGATGACCGACATGGAGATCACGATCGGGATCCGGCAGGTCGCGCGCGAGCTGACCTTCGAGACCAACCTCACGGGCGACGAGGTCGCCGCCGCCGTCGAGAAGGCGCTGTCCGGCTCGGTGCTGGACCTCGTGGACGCCCGCGGCCGCCGCGTGATCGTGCCCTCCGAGGCGATCGGCTACGTGGAGATCGGCGCCGAGGAGCAGCGCCGGGTCGGCTTCGGCACCGTCTGACGGCCCGCCTGAGCCGCCGGCGGCTCAGGCGGTGAGCTCGAGCCGCTTCATCCGGCGGGCGTGCCCCGCCGTGAGGCGCGACATGAACGCGGCGTGCTGCTCGGGCGAGAGCCCTGCACCCGACTCGGCGATCCCGGCGACGGCCGCGAGGCTCGGCCGGGTCGTGATGAGCCGGGAGGCGATTCCCAGCGCCTCGCCCACCACGCGGCGCCCCCACAGCGCGAGCCGGGCGCCGAGCTGCGGCTCGGCCTGAATGACGGGGCCGAGGGTCGCCACGACGAAGTCCGCGAGCCCGTTGTCCGCGAGCGACTCCGAGGCCAGCTCGGCCGCCTCGCCGTCGAGCCCGTCGGCCACGAGGCGCTGCACGTCGACGACGACGCCGTAGCCCACGTACGTCCGCACGAGCCGCTCCCACCAGTCCCGGGGGGTGGTCCGGGTGTCGTACTCGGCGAGCAGCTCGCGGAACTGCCAGATCCGGTCGTCCACCTCCTCAGCCGGCGTCCCGAGACCCGCGAGCGCCTGCTCGATGCGGTCCAGGGGCGCGAGGTCGCCCGCGGCCATGCGGGACAGCACGATGCGGGTGCGCAGCTCGGGGGCGTGCGCCGCGTCGGTGGCGAGCCGCGCGAAGGAGGCGAGCTCACCCGCCGCGAGGAGGGCGAGGGCGTCGACGACGCCGTCCGCTCCGACCGTGGGCGCCGCGGGCACCAAGGACGCTGGGGGGACGGCCGTCATGAGTCGCGATCCTAGTGCGCCGACCCGTCGTCGCCGTCCGCACGCCGGCTGCCGGACCGATGCCGAGCCCCGTCGCCGCGCGGCCGTGGGCCAGGTCACGCGAGCCGTCCGGGCGCTGCCCTGTCCGCCGTCGCGGCCCGGCGTCTAGACTGGCCGGGACACAGGTTGCCCGGTCGCCTCGTTACCCGCCGCACCGGCACGCTTCTTCGCGATCGGCTACCTCCACCGTGGTGCGCTGGTCGCGCCGGCCCGAGGCCGCGCAGACCGCCGTCCCGAACGCGCGAAGCAGAGTTGACAACACCTATGACGCAGATCGACACGCCCGAGGACGCCGTGGCGCCCGAGAACCTCGACGAGACCGAGAACACCGAGGCCGAGACGACCGACATCGAGACGACGGAGACGGCCACTCGGACCCATCCCACGCAGGCCGCCTCCGAGGTCGTCGACGAGGAGGCCGCTGAGGTCCTCGAGGCCCTCAGCGAGGAGACCATCGACGCTCCCGTCGGCGACCCGCACACCGAGACTCAGCAGACCTTCGCCGACTTCGGCGTCAGCGAGGCGATCGTCGGCTCGCTCGCCGACGTCGGGATCCTGCACCCCTTCCCGATCCAGGCCCTGACGCTCCCGGTCGCGCTGCAGCGGCACGACATCATCGGCCAGGCGAAGACCGGGACGGGCAAGACCCTCGGCTTCGGCGTCCCGCTGCTCATGGACGTCGTCGCCCCCGGCGAGCCTGGCTGGGACGAGCTCGCCGCACCCGGCAAGCCGCAGGCCGTGGTCATCGTCCCCACGCGCGAGCTCGCCGTTCAGGTCGCGGGTGACCTCGCGACGGCCGCGCGCCGTCGGTCCGTGCGCATCGTGCAGGTCTACGGCGGGCGGGCCTACGAGCCGCAGATCGACCAGCTCACCAAGGGCGTCGAGGTCGTGGTCGGCACGCCGGGTCGCATGATCGACCTGCTCAAGCAGCGTCACCTCGACCTGTCGCAGGTGCGCACCGCGGTGCTCGACGAGGCCGACGAGATGCTCGACCTCGGCTTCCTGCCCGACGTCGAGACGCTCATGGCGGCCACGTCGCCGAACCGCCACACGATGCTGTTCTCGGCCACGATGCCGGGCGCCGTGGTCGCGCTCGCGCGGCGCTACATGAGCCACCCCACCCACATCCGCGCGCACGACCCCGACGACGACGGCGTCACGCTCAAGGCGATCACGCAGTTCGTCTACCGTGCGCACGCGCTCGACAAGGTCGAGATGCTGAGCCGCATCCTGCAGGCGCGCGGGCGCGGGCTCACCATCGTCTTCACGCGCACCAAGCGGACCGCGGCGAAGGTGGCCGACGAGCTCACCGAGCGCGGGTTCGCCGCCGCGGCGATCCACGGCGACCTCGGCCAGGGTGCGCGCGAGCAGGCGCTGCGCGCGTTCCGCCACGGCAAGGTCGACGTCCTCGTGGCGACCGACGTCGCCGCGCGCGGCATCGACGTCGACGACGTCACGCACGTCGTGAACTACCAGTGCCCCGAGGACGCCAAGATCTACCTGCACCGCGTCGGCCGCACCGGCCGCGCGGGCAACACCGGCACGGCCGTGACCTTCGTGGACTGGGACGACGTGCCGAAGTGGGCGCTCATCGACCGAGACCTCGGCCTGGACACGCCCAACCCGCCCGAGACCTACTCCTCCTCCCCGCAGCTCTACGCCGACCTCGACATCCCCGAGGGGACGAAGGGCCGCCTGCCGCGCTCCGAGCGCACGCGCGCCGGCCTCGAGGCCGAGCAGCTCGAGGACCTCGGCGAGACCGGCAAGCGCGGCGGTCGCGGTGGGGCGCACGACGGCGAGCACGGCTCCCGCGGCGGTCGCACCGGTGGTGCGGGTCGCGACGGCGAGCGCCGCTCAGGCGGCGGCCGCGCCGAGCGGTCCGAGCGCAGTGACCGCAGTGACCGAGCCGAGCGCCCGGCTCGCGCCGAGGGTGAGTCCGACGGCGAGTCGGGCGGCGAGCGTCGGCCCCGCCGTCGTCGCCGCGGCGGTGGCGGTGGCGCCGAGGGCGCGCAGGCGTCCGCGTCGAACGGCTCCGCCGCGCCGAGCCCGTCGACCGAGTCCGCCGGCACGAGCAGCGGCGTCGAGGTCGGCGGCGTGAGCATCCAGCTCCCGGACCGCTCCGGTCCGGCGCCCGACGGCGAGCGCGCGCCGCGCCGTCGTCGTCGCCGACGCGGGGGCTCGGGTCAGGGTGGCGACGCCGCCGCGAGCACGAGCGAGCCGGTCGCGACGCCGGCCGACTAGCCCGGGCCGCCTCAGCGCCCGAGCCGCCACACGGCCAGCACGAACGGGGGACCGCCGCACCACGCGGCGGTCCCCCGTTCGTTCGTGCAGCCGTTCGTTCGTGCAGCCGTCCGTCTCAGCGGCCGATCACCGCGCGGCTCACTCGAACGGCGTCGGGTCCCCCGCGCCCACGCGCACGACCTCGGGCGCGCCGCTGGAGAGGTCGACCACCGTGGTCGGCTGGGTGCCGCACTCGCCCGAGTCCAGCACGATGTCGACCACGTGCCCGAGTTCCTCGTTGATCTGCCACCCGTCGGTGAGCGGCTCCTCGTGCCCGGGGAGGATGAGGGTGGAGGACAGCAGCGGCTCGCCGAGCTCGCGCAGCAGCGCGCGCACGACCGCGTTGTCGGGGATGCGCACGCCCACCGTCTTCTTCTTCGGGTGGTGCAGGCGCCGTGGCACCTCCTTCGTCGCGGGCAGGATGAAGGTGTACGCGCCCGGCGTGGCCGCCTTGATCGCGCGGAACGCCGAGTTGTCCAGGTGCACGAGCGCCCCGAGCTGGTGGAAGTCCGAGCACACGAGCGTGAAGTCGTGCTTCGCGTCGAGGTGCCGGATCTCGCGGATGCGCTCGGGCCCGTGCACCGAGTCCAGGCGCGCGCCGAGCGCGTAGCAGGAGTCGGTCGGATAGGCGATGAGGGCGTCGTCGTCGCGGAGGGCGGCGACGGTCTGCGCGATCGCGCGCGGCTGCGGGTTGACGGGGTGGACCTCGAGGAACCGTGCCATCGCCCCAGCCTAGGCAGTGCGCCACGCACTGCACCACGACGCCGCCACGACACAGCAGCCCCCGCCCGGACCTGGGCGGGGGCTGCTGACGTCGTGCGGTCGTGCTCGGTGCGGAGCGTGTCAGCGTGTGACGCGCACCTGCAGCGGCTGACTCGTGGTCTCACCCGCCGCGTTGGCGAGCACCGCCGTGTAGGTGTACGTCCCCGGTGCGCGGCCCGTCAGCGTGCTGTGCACGATCTGGGCGTTGCGGCCGTTGGGGACGAGCGCCCGGGTGTCCACCAGGACACCGTTCTCGTACAGCCGGTAGGACGTCGCGTTGGTGCCCCACCACATCGAGGTCGTGACGGTGTAGGAGCCGTCGCCGTCCCAGTTGTCGCTGCTGAGCACCGGTGCGCCCGGGTTGGCGGTGGTCACCTGGACCGTGAGCGGCGCCGTCGTGGTCTGACCGTGCTGGTTGGACAGCACCGCGGTGAACACGTAGGTGCCGTTGCGCAGCCCCGCGATCGGGAACGTCGCCTGCTGGGCCGACGGCGTGGCGTCCGTGAGGTCCTTGCTCGCCACGAGCACGCCGTCCTGGAAGAGGTCCACGGACCAGGCGTTCTGACCCCACCACATGGTCATGGTGAGGGCGAAGTCGCCGTCGCCGTCCCAGTTGTCGCTGCTGAGCACCCCGCGGGCGGGAGCGGCCGTCGCCGGGCCGGGGACGCGCGGTGCGGTAACCGTGAGCGCCTCCGTGTCCGAGCCGTTGCCCATGCCCTTGGAGCTGGCCGACACCTTGATCCGGTACTCCCCGACCGGCAGCGACGAGAGCGTGAACGTGGTGGTCCACGCACCGTCGGTCACCGGCACGGACTGGCCGAGCACCTTCTTGCCGGCGGCGTTCTGCAGCTCGGCGTAGACGAGCGCCTTGTCCTCCTTCCAGCCGGTGTCACCCGGCTGCGCGGTGCCGGTCACGGTGACGGTGTCCGCCGTCGTGGCCGTGCCCCCGCCCGAGGTGATGACCACGGTCGGTGACGTGACCGGCGAAGGGGTGCCTGCGCCGTCGCCGACGTACGCGATCGACGGCGTCGGCGGAGTCGCCATGCCCTCACCCAGGAAGTAGGACGTCTGCGGCGGCTGGTTGTAGGCGGTGTTCTGCCACGCCACCGAGAGCCGGTAGACCGGGTCGGACTGCAGGGTGCGCAGGCGGTGGGACGTGAGGTCCACCGTCGTCGCGATCCGCAGCGCCGTCGAGTCGTCCGTGCGCGTGACGATCTCCTCGCGCCAGTCCCCGAACAGGTCCGCCTGGAGGGCCGGGTTGCCCTTGGTGTCGTTGCTCGTGAGCGTGCCCTCGGCGCGGTAGATCTCCACCGACTGCTCGTTCTCGTAGTCCCACTTGGAGATGGTCGGGACGCCCGTGCGGGTCGCCTCGTCCCAGTCGTGGTCGGTGACCTCGCGCAGCAGGTCGCCGTCCCACCAGGTGGTGAAGTTGGCGGCCGGGATCTCGTTCGAGATCAGCTCGCCGTCGGCCGCGTGCAGGAACCCGGCGACGTCGTTCCACGCCCCGCCGTCGGCGATGTTCCACGCCTCGGCGCCCTCGTAGCGCGGGTCGATGTCCGCGGCGGTGCCGCGGCCGGTGTCCTTCGTCCCGGAGACGGACCACAGGATCTCGCCCGTGGCGGCGTCGCGGAAGGAGGAGATGATCCCGCCGTTGCCGCTCGGGCCCTCGTGCACCGCGAAGACCTCCAGACCCTCGCGCGAGGGGTCCAGGTCGGTCACCGTGAGCGCGTCACCGTGGCCGAGGCCTGTGCTGTACAGCACCTCGCCGTCGTCGTCCACCGTGAGCGAGCCGTAGACGATCTCGTCCTTCTGGTCCCCGTCCACGTCCGCGACGGAGATCTGGTGGTTGCCCTGGTGCTCGTACTGCGAGCCGGCCTCGTTGGTGTCGAAGACCCACCGCTGCACGAGCTGCGAGCCGTCGAAGTCCCACGTCGCCACGACCATCCGGGTGTAGTACCCGCGGGCCATCACCAGCGACGGGTGCTCGCCGTCGAGGTAGGCCGTCCCGGCGAGGAAGCGGTCCACGCGGTTGCCGTAGGTGTCACCCCAGGAGCCGACGTCCCCGCGGGCGGGCACGTAGTCGACCGTGTCGATCGCCGCACCCGTGGCCCCGTCGAAGATCGTGAGGTACTCCGGGCCGGTGAGGACGTAGCCGGAGGAGTTGCGGTAGTCCGCCCGCGCATCCCCGATGACCGTGCCCTGGCCGTCGACCGTGCCGTCGGCGGTCTTCATAGCCACCTCGGCCCGACCGTCACCGTCGTAGTCGTACACCTGGAACTGCGTGTAGTGCGCGCCGGCCCGGATGTTCGCCCCGAGGTCGATCCGCCACAGCCGGGTGCCGTCGAGCTCGTACGCGTCCACGTACACCGTGCCGGTGTAGCCGGCCTGGGAGTTGTCCTTGGAGTTGGACGGGTCCCACTTGACGATGAGCTCGTACGCACCGTCGCCGTCGACGTCACCGATCGAGGTGTCGTTGGCCCGGTAGGTGTAGGGCTGACCGTCCTTGGTGTAGGCGTCCGCGGGCTTGTCCAGCGCCACGTCGAGGGTCTGGGAGTCCCAGACGCCGAACGACTCGGTCACCCACGTCTGCACGCCGCCCGTGACGGACGCGATCCGGTAGGTGGAGTCCACCGTGCCGGCCGGGTCCAGGACGTTCGTGGTGTCGGTGACCGGGTCCTTCGTCACGCGCACACCGTCGCGGTAGACGTAGAAGCCGAGGTCGGCCGGGTCGAGGCCGAGCAGGCGCCAGCCCACGTACACGCCGTCGTCCGTGGCCACCGCGACCGGCGCCCGGTCGAGGTTCTCCGCCTGGCGCACGAGCGTCGTCGTGCCGGCCGAGGCGACCGTCGCCGACCGCTCGGAGACGCCGCCGGCGTTCACCGCCGCCACCGCGTAGTAGTACGGGATGGTGGTGAGCACGTCGGTGTCGTCGAAGGACGTGGCGCTCGCGCGGCCGACCAGCTCGAGCTCGCCGTCGGCGGACTCGGCGCGGTAGACCTGGTAGAACAGCGCGCCGTCCACCGGCTGCCACGCGAGGGAGACGAGGTTCTTCTCCTCCTTCGTCACCGCCAGGCCCGACGGCGTGGCCGCGGTCGGGATGCTCGGGTCCACCGTGGTCACGGCGAGGGTGTTCGTCGCGAGCGAGGCGTTGCCCGCGGCGTCGAGCGCGACCACCGAGTAGGTGCACTCGAGGCCGACGTCGGCCGAGGTGTCGGTGAACGACGCCTCGGTCGTCTCCCCCACCGTGACCGGCGCCGTCGCGCCGACCGACTGCCGCAGCACCCGGTAGCTCGCCGCACCCTCCGCGCCCTGCCAGGACAGGTCGACGGCCACCTGCGTGCCGTCCACGTGCACGCCGTCGAGCACGAGCGCGGTCGGCGCGTACTGCAGCGGCGTGATCTCCAGGCCGTTGAGCCAGCCGGTGGCGACCAGCGTGAGCTGGCCGTCGGTGACGGCGACCGGCTGCATCAGCTTGGTCGTCACCGCGTTGCGGCCCGTGCGGCCGGTGCCGTAGTCGACACCCTCGATGACGGCGCCGAGCTGTGCGGTGCCGATCATGTCGCCCGAGTAGGCGGTCACGGAGTACGTGCCCACCGGCAGGTCGACGACGAACGTGTTGCCCGTGCCCGGGAGCAGGAAGTCGCGCTCGAGCGCCGTGGGCACCGGCGTGAAGGCCACGCCCCGGTCACGTCCACCCGGTCCGGGCAGCGCCGTCCAGCCGTAGCCGGTCGACGCGCTGTAGAGGGTGTTCTGGTTGACCTCGAGGTAGCCCGGCTGCACGACGTTGCCGGCGAGCTGGAAGTCGAAGGAGCGGATCGGCGCCTTCGTCGTCACGGCCACGACGCCCGAGCGCGGGGAGTCGCCCGCGCCGTTCGTCGCGACCACGACGAGCTCGTAGGACGTGCCGCGGGTCAGGCCCGCGACGAGCGCCTGCGGCAGCGTGGAAGTGGTGGCGAGGCGGTAGGCGTCGTCACCGGCGCCGGCCTCCCGCACGTACACCGAGTAGACGTCGGTGCCGGGCGATGCCGTCCACGTCAGCTGGGCGCTGGAGTCCGAGACGGCTCCGACGAGCACGCCGGCCGGAGCCAGGGGGGCCTCGCTGGGCGCCTCGGCCGCCACGACGTGGTCGGCGAGCGGGATGTCGAGCTCGGCGACGTCACCGGCCACGAGCCGGGCCATCTGGATAGCGCCGTACTCCTGGAAGTGCGTGTCGTCCGTGGTCCCGGTCGGCCGGCCCGGGTAGACCCCGGCCGGCACGTGCAGGAACACCGACTTCGCGCGCTCCGGGCCGATCTCGTCGAGGTAGGCCCGGCTGGTGGCGGACAGGTCCACCAGCGGGGTGTCCGTCTCCTGCGCGAGCGCCGTCGCGGCGTCGACGTAGGCGGGGAAGGACACGTTCGCCTTGCCCGTCGTCGCGTTGAAGTCGCGGCGCGAGACCGGCGTCACGACGATCGGCACGGCGCCGCGCTGGCGCGCGCCGTCCACGAACGTGCGCAGGTAGTTGGCGTAGTCCGCCGGGGCGGCCCAGCGGTCGTCCACGCCACGGGAGTTGTCGTTGTGGCCGAACTGGACGAAGAGGTAGTCCCCCGGCTTGATCTGCCGGAGCACCTCGTCCAGGCGGCCCTGGCTGATGAAGTTCTTCGAGGAGCGCCCGCCGATCGCCTTGTTCTCCACGGTCACGCCGTCGTCGAGGAACCGGTCGATCATCTGGCCCCAGCCGGCCTGCGGCGCGTAGTCGGCCGTGTAGGACTGGACCGTGGAGTCACCCGTGATCCACACGGTGGGCTCGGCACCGGCCGTGCGCGCGCTCTGCTGGCGCACCACGAGCTGGTTGAGCTTCGGCGCGGTGCCGGAGAGCTCGAGGTTGAGCTGGCCGTCGACGATCGCGATGTCGAACGACATCGCCAGGTACTCGCCGGCGTTCTTCGCCGTCGCCTGCACCTTGGCCATCTGCTCGGCCGTGATCGCGATGTTCGTGACGTCGGCGGCGTCGCCGGCGACGAGGTCGACCGTGTAGTCGCCGTTGGGCAGGTCGACCACGAGCTCGGTGTCGCCGACCGTGACGAAGTCGCTGCGCACGGCGTCGTCGGTGCCGCGGTCGGTCGCGCTCACCTGGGCGACGTCGACGAACCCGTAGCGCTGCTCGGCGCTGTACGCGGAGGTGGCGTCCAGGCGGATGCTGCCGGGCGCCGTCGCACCGCTGCCCAGGTCGAAGCTGAGGATGCCCGAGTCCGGAAGCTCGACGTCGGGCACGTCCGCGCCGGCGAGCGTCGCCACGGCGGCAGCCGACGGTGCGGACAGGCCGTCCGCGCCCTTGGCCTGGACGCGGTAGTAGTGCACGACGTCGGTCGCGACGGCGTCGGTGGCCCAGACCTGGTCACCGACCGAGGCCACCTCGGTGTACGGGCCGGCGACGTCGTCGCTGCGGCTGAGGACGTAGCCCGTCGCGCCGGCGATCTCGTTCCAGCGCAGCGTGATGCTGCCGTCGGTGACGTACGCGGTGCGCAGCGAGGTCGGAGCGGGCAGGCTGCCGTAGCCCGGGTCGGTCGGCGTGCCCGTGGGCTGCGCCGTCGGCTCGGTGGTGGGGGTGGCCGTCGGGCTCGTCGTCGGCTCGGGCGTCGGCGTGGACACCGCGACGACCTGGAGGCCGTTGAGGTAGGCGCCCGCGCCGGCGCCGGAGAGGTCCACCGTGAGCTGGCCGTCGGCCACCGTCGTGCGGTACGTCCCGGTCGCGACCGCAGCCTTGGCCGACAGCGTCCCCGCCGCCGCGCCCTCGAGGGTGATCGTGGTCTTCGTGGTGCCCGATCCGGTGGGGTCGCCGGACGTGGCCGTGACGTCGTACGTGCCGTTGGGCAGGTCGACGAGGAAGGTCCACGAGGTCGCGAGCAGGAAGTCGCGCGCGACGTCGTCGCCCACCGCCGCGCCGCGGTCGCGCGAGACCGGGCTCGAGCCCGCCGCGATGCCGAAGCCCGCGGCGGCGGTGTACGCCGTGGACTCGGAGACACGGGTCGAGCCCGCCGCCACCGGGCTCGTGGCGGTCCCGAAGTCGTACGACCAGGGCGCCGGCGCGTCGGCGACGGCCGGGAGTGCGGGTAGTGCGACGGCGCAGGCCGCCAGGGGGGCGACGAGCAGCGCGAGCCGCGGCCGTCGGGGGTGTCGACTGGTCATCCTCATCCTTCGCTTCGGCATTGAAACGATCTACTGACTCCCCAGACGCCGTTGAATCGATTTATGGGAGTCGGGCTCTATCTAAGCGGTCTGCCACGGGGAGCGCAACGTAGACAAAAGTCGATGCTCACGGTTTGGGGCCGGTAGCGGCGGGCGGGCGTGGGGCGGGCAGGCGCGGGCGGGTCCGGGCGGGCAGGCGTGCGGGCGGGCAGGCGTGCGGGCGGGCGTGGGGCGGGCAGGCGCGGGCGCGGGGGGCAGGTGCGGACGGGCCGCGGGCGGGCGCCGACCGCCCGTGCAGCCAACAATGGCGGCGGTTTCGGAGCCATACGCTCCGAAACCGCCGCCATTGTTGGTCGCCGGCGGACGGGGGCCCGCTCGATGCTACGCGGACGCTTTCGGAGCGCAGCACTCCGGAAACGTCCGCACTCCGCCCGCGCCTCGTACGGCCACCGTCCGCACGCACGCTCGCAGAGCCGGAGGGCGGCGCTCGGGAAGCGTCCGCGGAAGCGCACGCGACCCGCGACCCCGCGCCGAACCGAGGTCAGACGGTCCGGGCGAACGCGATGACGGCGTCGGCGATGAGCTGCACCGCGATCGCCGCGAGGAGCATGCCGGCCAGGCGGGTCACCACGGTCACGCCGCCGTCCTTGAGGATCCGGTGGATGATCCCGGCGAACCGCATCGCGAGGTAGAGACACGCGTGCACGAGCAGGATCGCGACCATGATGACGGCCCACGCGGCCGGGCTGCGGTCGGAGTTCTCCACCGCGAGCATCGACGCGACGATCGCGCCGGGGCCCGCGAGCAGCGGAGTCCCGAGCGGCACGAGCGCCACGTTCACCCCCGTCGCCGACGGCGAGGGGTCCTCCGCCTTGCCGGTGAGCAGGTCGAGCGCGACGAGCAGGAGGAGCAGCCCGCCCGACGCCTGGAAGGCGGGCACCGAGACGTGCAGGAAGTCGAAGATGAGACGCCCGAACAGCGTGAACGCGATGATGACGCCGAGGGCGACGAGCACCGCCTGGCGTGCCGCGGAGATGCGCTGGGCGCGCTGCATGGAGGAGGTGAGCGCCAGGAACACCGGAACCGTGCCGGGGGGATCCATGATGACGACCAGCGTGAGGAAGGTCGTCACGCCGAGGGTGACCAGCTCGGGACTCATCGCACCACCGCCGTCCGGCCCAGCGCCTCGATCTGCGCGAGCACCTCGGGCGTAGTGAGGTTCTCCCCCAGCTCGTTCTTCTTGCCGGTGCCGTGGAAGTCGCTCGCGCCCGTCACGAGCAGGCCGAGGCTGCGGGCCACGGCGCGCATCCGACGGCGCTGCTGCGGCGTGTGGTCGCGGTGGTCGACCTCGAGGCCCACCAGGCCCGCGTCCGCGAGCCCGGCGATCTCCTCCCCCGTGAGCGTCGCGCCGCGCCTGCCCGCGGCGGGATGCGCGAGCACGGGCACGCCGCCCGCTGCCAGCACGAGGCGCACCGCCTCGAGCGACGTCGGAGCCTGGTAGGGGATGTCGTACGGGCCGTCGTTCGCGAGGATCGTCGCGAACAGCGCGTCACGGTGGGTGGCGACGCCGTTGGCGACCAGTGCGTCGGCGATGTGGGGCCGTCCGACGGTCGCGCCGGGCGGGGTGTGCGCGACGACGTCCGCCCAGGTCAGCGGGTAGTCCCGACCGATCAGCTCGGTCATCCGGCGCGCGCGGTGCTCCCGCGACGTGCGCGCCGCCGCCATGCTGTCGCGCAGCGGCGCGTCCTCGGGGTCGTGCAGGTACGACAGCAGGTGCACGCCGAGCGCGCCGTCCTGGCAGGACACCTCGGCACCGCGCACGAGCGCGATCCCGACGGCGAGCGCCGCCTCGGTCGCCTCGGCCCACCCCGCGGTGGTGTCGTGATCGGTGAGGGCGACGCCGTCCAGCCCGGCCTCGCTCGCGGCGCGCACGAGCGCCGCCGGGCTCAGCGTCCCGTCGGAGCAGGTGGAGTGGGTGTGCAGGTCCAGACGCACGAGGGTCTAGGCTACCGGCCGCCCCGCGGCGCCCCGCTCCGCGGATCTCGCCTCCTCCGGGTGCTCGGGCGCCCCCGGCGTGCCCCCTTCCCTCCCAGCAACGTCCAGAACGGCCTGTGGCGACGAGAACGGCCCGCTGCGGGCCGTTCTCGTCGCCACAGGCCGTTCTCGCTGCGACGGGACGGTCGGGGTCTTTCCCTGAAGACCGTTCTCGCCGCCACAGGCCGTTCTCGTTGCGCGTGGTGGTGGCCCGTCGGAGTGGGACCATGGAGGGCATGACGCAGGAGCACCCGGGGGCGTCCGCGAGCCACCACGCGCAGCCCCAGCCCGAGGACTTCACCTCCGACCAGCCGGTCGCCGATCGCGGCAGCAACCGCTCGCACCGACCCAGCTCGGACGCCTTCCGCGCGTTCATGCGCGAGTCGTGGGCACCGCGCGAGGCGACGTTGCCCGAACGCCACCCCGCGGCCGACCACGCCGCCGACCGACGCGCGCGCCTCGGTGCCGAGCTCGCCGGCAGCACCCTCGTCGTCCCCGCCGGCCCGCTCAAGGTCCGCTCCAACGACACCGACTACGCGTTCCGCCCGCACGCGGCGTTCGCGCACCTCACCGGGCTCGGCACCGACCTCGAGCCCGACGCCGTGCTCGTGCTCCACGCGCTGATCCCCGCCGAGTCAGACGAGTCCGACGAGACGGCAGACGACGCGACCGACGCGACGCCCACCGACTCCCACGCCGCGCCCACCCACGAAGCCGTCCTCTACACCCGCCCGATGGCCGGCCGCGACAGCGAGGAGTTCTACGGCGACGCCCGCTACGGGGAGTTCTGGGTCGGCCGGCGGTGGACGCTGGACGAGGCCGAGGCGCTCACCGGGCTGCGCGCGGCCCACATCGACGACCTGCGCGACGCGCTCGCCAAGGACGCGGGCAACCCCGAGATCACGGTGCGCGTCCTGCGTGGGGCGGACGACGCCGTCGCGAGCCTCGTCGACGTGGTGCTCGCCGAGCACGGGCGCTACGAGGAGGACCGCGAGCACGACGACGAGCTCGCGACCGCCGTCTCCGAGCTCCGCCTCGTCAAGGACGAGTGGGAGATCGACGAGCTCCGCGCGGCCGTGGCCGCCACCGTCGAGGGCTTCGAGAAGGTCGTGGCCGAGCTGCCGCGCGCCGTCGGGCACCACCGCGGCGAGCGCGTCGTGGAGGGGATCTTCGCGGCGAAGGCGCGCGAGGAGGGCAACGCCGTCGGGTACGACACGATCGCGGCCGGCGGCGACCACGCCACGACCCTGCACTGGATCCGCAACACGGGCGCGCTGCGCGAGGGCGAGCTGCTGCTGCTGGACGCGGGCGTCGAGGTCGACTCCCTCTACACGGCCGACGTCACGCGCACGATCCCGGTGGACGGCACGTTCACCGAGGTGCAGCGGCGGGTCTACGAGGCGGTGCGCGAGGCGGCGGACGCGGCGTTCGCCGTCGTGCGCCCCGGCGCGCACTTCCGCGACGTGCACGCCGCGGCCATGCGGGTGCTCGCGCACCGGCTCGAGGAGTGGGGCCTCCTGCCCGTCAGCGCCGAGGAGTCCCTCACGCCCGCGGGTCAGCAGCACCGCCGGTGGATGCCGCACGGCACGAGCCACCACCTCGGCCTCGACGTGCACGACTGCGCGCAGGCGCGCGCCGAGATGTACCTCGACGCCGTGCTCGAGCCGGGCATGGTCTTCACGATCGAGCCCGGCCTGTACTTCAAGGCCGACGACCTCGCCGTGCCGCCGGAGTACCGCGGCATCGGCGTGCGCATCGAGGACGACGTCCTCGTGACGGCGGACGGCTGGGAGAACCTCTCGGCGGCGCTGCCGCGCACGGCGGACGACGTCGAGGCCTGGCTCGCGCGTCTCCTCCCACCCGCGTGAGCCTCGGCGAGGCGCCGGGCGCGGCGTCCCGTGCGGTGACCACGCCCGACGGCGAGCCCGCCGTGGCGACGTCGGCTCGCCGTCGGGCGTGGGTCGCCGGGGCGGGTGCGGGCGCCGTCGTGACGGGCGTGCTGTGGCTGTTCTCCGCACGGCAGTGGGCCCTGTACCGCGTCCCGAGCTGGGACCTGGGGATCTTCACCCAGGTGCTGCGCGCCTACTCGGAGCTGCGCTCGCCCGTGGTCACCATCAAGGGCGAGGACTTCATGATCCTCGGCGACCACTTCCACCCCCTGCTCGTGGTGCTCGCGCCGTTCTACGCGCTGCACCCCTCGGGGTTCACCCTGCTCGCGGCACAGGCGGTGCTGTTCGGCCTCACCGCTGGGATCGTCACGTGGGCCGCCGTGAAGCACGTGGGGTGGTGGGGCGTCGCGATCGGGCTCGCGTGCGGCCTGAGCCACTTCGTGGTCGAGGCGCACGCCGCCCAGTTCCACGAGGTCGCGCTGGCGATGCCGCTCCTCGCGATGGCCATGGCGATGCTCGTCGACCGGCGCGGCGTCGCGGCGTGCGCCTGGGCCCTCCCGCTCGTCCTCGTGAAGGAGGACCTCGGGCTGACGGTCGCCGCGGTGGGCGTGGTGGTGGCGATCCGCGCGGCGTCCTCGCGCGAGCGCCGGGCGGGTCTCGCGACGGCGGCGTTCGGCGTGCTCGCGTTCGTGGTCATCACGCAGTGGGTGCTGCCGGCGCTCAACCCCGACGGCGTGTGGGACTACGCCGACGACTCGATCCTCTCGCTCGCGCTGTCCGACCCCGGGGCGGCCCTCACCCGCCTGGGCACGGGCTTCGGCGTCAAGGCCGGGACGGTGCTGCTGGCGCTCCTCGTGACCGGCGTCGTGTGCGTGCGCTCGCCGCTCGCGCTCGTCGCGCTCCCGACGCTGGCGTGGCGGGTGTCCTCCGACGTCGCCTACCACTGGGGCATGCACTTCCACTACGGCGCGGTGCTCGCGCCGATCCTCTACCTCGCGCTCGTGGACGCGCTGGGGCTGCTCACGCGCGACGGCTCCCGGGGCGTCCGACGGCGCTGGCTCGTGCCGGCCCTCGGCGCCGGCACGCTCGCGCTCACGCTCCTGCTGCAGCCCCGGTTCGCGCTGTGGACGCTGACGCAGTCCGACACCTGGGCGCCGAACGCGCGCGCTGCCACGCTGCGCGAGGCCGAAAACCAGGTGGCCGACGGCGAAGCCGTCGACATGGACATCACCCTCATGGCCTACCTCGCGCCGCGCGCCGAGGTGTACTGGATCGGCAACACCAACCCCGTGCCGGACGTCGTGGTCATCGACCGGTCCAGCGGGGTGCTGCACCCCCCGCCGGACGACGTCGCCGCGTATGCCGGGCAGCTGTTCCCCGGCACGACGTGGGAGACGGTCTGGGACACCTTCCCGGTCGGGGTCGCCCGGCCGGTCGGATAGGTCAGCGCTCGGGGCGCGGCTCGGGCTGGTCCGAGGTCTGCTCCGGCGTCTGCCCGGGCGCCTGCTGAGGCAAGCTCTCTGTCGGCGCCGCGTCCTCGATGCGCTGGCCGTAGCGCGGCGGCTCGGTCGCGGCCGCGGGCGGCACGACGGGCGCGCTCGGCGCGGCCGGACCGGTCGGCGCCGACGGGGCGCCCATCGACCCGAACTCGGGCTGGGACACCTGCGTCGGCCGCTGCGCGGCGGGCGGGTAGGCGGTCGCCCCGACAGGACCGGTGGGCCCGACCGGCGCGACCACGGCGGGCCGGGCGCCGTCCGACGTCGAGATGCCTGCCTGGCGCAGCCGGTTGCGGGCGTCCCCGGCGAGGTCGGGCAGGCACAGCACCGCGTACCGGCCGGCCACCACCTGTGACGAGGACGCGAAGTCCCGCCGCCCGCCGGTGAACGCGTACGACACCACGCCGAGCAGCATCCCGAACGCGCCGCCGATGAGGACGCAGGTGAGGATCGTGCCGAGGAGGTTGCTGCCGCCGAAGAGGCTGAACATTAGTCCCACGAAGAGGCCGAACCAGAGGCCGGACGCGGCCCCGGCGAGCGCGACGCGCGAGTACGTGAGGCGTCCGGTCACGCGCTCGACCATCTGCAGGTCGGACCCGACGATCGTGACGGCCTGGACCGTGAACGCACCGTCGGCAAGCACGTCCACCGCCTTCTGGGCCTCGAGGTAGGTGGCGAACGAGGCGATCTCGACACCCTGCGGCGGGGTCGGGACGCGCAGGGCACGGGAGTCGTTCATCGTCATGGCGCCCATTGTCCCCCGAAACACCGCCGCACGGCGGATCCACAGCCGATCCCGGCCGTTCGGGAGTGCCCGAGTAGGATCGCAGGGTCGACGAGAGGGGCTTGCGATGGCCACCACGGACACGAGAACGACGCGGCACACCGAGGCCGAGGCTGCCGACCGGCTGGCGTTCGCGGACGCCGCGCTGGGCGCCGCGGGCCACGAGGTCACCGACCCGGTGCTGAGAGAGCTGCTGGCGCAGCAGGCGAGCGGTGAGATCACCGGCGACGAGGCTCGCGAGCGAAGCCGTCGGCACATTCTCGGCCGCTGACCTCGTCGGTCGATGGCGCGCCGGAAGCCGCTCCACCGCACCTGGGACGACCGGGGATCACCCCGGCGCCGTCGACCGCGTGACGCACGGGCCTGCCGGGCGCGCACCGGCACCTAGGCTGGCCCCGTGAGCACTCCCTCCCGCGTCTTCGCGGCCCGCCTGGCGGGCACGGCGGTCTTCGACCCCAACCGCGACCGGGTGGGCAAGGTCCATGACGTCGTCGTGGTGGAGCGCACCAACGGTGCGCTGCGGGCGGTCGGGCTCGTCGTCGAGGTCGCCGGCCGGCGCCGGGTGTTCGTCCCGCTCTCCCGGGTCACGTCGATGGACCCCGGCGCGGTCATCACCACCGGCCTGCTCAACATGCGCCGCTTCGAGCAGCGCGGGAACGAGCGCCAAGTCGTCGCGGAGCTGCTCGACCGCACCATCACGCTCGCCGAGAAGGACGGCGGCGGGCAGGCGCGCCTGGAAGACATCGGTTTCGAGCTGCGCCGCGGTCGCGACTGGGACGCAACGAAGCTGTTCGTGCGCCGCACCGCCTCGCGCGGGCTGTTCCGCCGGGGCGAGACGCTCGTCGTCGAGGCCGACTCGGTGCTCGGCCTGCAGGGCACGCAGGAGAACCAGGGCGCGGCGTCGCTCATCGCGACGCTCGACGGCCTCAAGGCCGCCGACGTAGCCGAGGTGCTGCACGACCTCCCTGGCACGCGCCGGGTCGAGGTCGCCTCCGAGCTCGACGACGAACGCCTCGCGGACGTGCTCGAGGAGCTCTCCGAGGAGGACTCGGTGGAGATCCTCACCGCGCTGGAGTCCGACCGCGCGGCGCGCGTGCTCGACGCCATGCAGCCCGACGACGCCGCCGACCTCGTGGGCGAGCTGCCCGAGGACACCGCGCGCGAGCTGCTGGAGCTCATGGAGCCCGAGGAGGCCGACGACGTGCGCCGGCTGCTCGCCTACGGCGAGCACACCGCGGGTGGCCTCATGACGACCGAGCCCGTCATCCTCGGCCCGGAGGCGACGATCGCCTCCGCGCTCGCGCACGTGCGCCGTCGGGACCTCGCACCCGCGCTCGCGACGCTCGTCTTCGTCGCGCGGCCGCCGCTCGAGACGCCCACGGGGCGGTTCCTCGGCGTCGTGCACCTCCAAGCGATGCTGCGCGAACCGCCGCACGACGCCGTCGGGACGCTGCTGGACTCCGACGTCGAGTGGGTGCTGCCCACCGATCCGCTCGGCAAGGTGACCCGCCTCATGGCGACGTACAACATGACGGCACTGCCCGTGCTCGACGGCGAGCGCCGCCTGCTCGGCGCCGTGTCGGCGGACGACGTGCTCGACCGCCTGCTGCCGGACGACTGGCGCGACGCGGACGACGAGGTGACCGACGCGTCGCTGACCCCGGGGGTCACCCGTGGCCGGTGAGCGCGAACGCCTCGACACCCCGCTGGACCGGCGCGGCTCGATCCTGCGCTCGTTCCGGTCCTCCGACGGGGACTCGATGGGCCGGGTGTCGGAGAGCATCGCGCGCTTCCTCGGCACGCCGAGCTTCATCATCTGGCTCACGATGTTCTGCATCGTGTGGATCCTGTGGAACACCCTCGGTCCCGAGCTCATGCGGTTCGACTCCGCCTCCAACGGCTTCACCGCGCTCACGCTCATGCTCTCGCTGCAGGCGTCCTACGCGGCACCGCTGATCCTGCTCGCGCAGAACCGCCAGACCGACCGCGACCGCGTGGCCGCCGAGCAGGACCGCCAGCGCACCGAGCGCAACCTCGCCGACACCGAGTTCCTCGCCCGCGAGATGGCCGCGCTGCGCCTCGCGCTGCAGGACGTCGCGACCCGCGACTACCTGCGCGGCGAGCTGCGCGACCTGCTGGAGGAGGTGCGCGAGGAGATCCGCACCGAGGTGCGGGAGGAGATCCGCACCGAGGTGCGCGCGGACATCCGGGCGGCGCTGCGCGGCGAGGAGCCGGCGGAGCCCGAGGCGCCGCGCGAGCCCGACCCTCGGCGCAAGAAGAAGCGCAAGCCGCGCCCGACGGCGGCGCCGGTCGTGGCGCCCGTCGAGCCGGCGACCGACGCCGCCGACGCACCCGCGCCCGACCCCGCGCCCTGAGCCACCCCACCCCACCGGTCTCCACCGGTCTCCACCGGTGTCCACCGATCGGTGGCTGCCCCCGCCGACACGGGGCGAGCACGCTGGGCCCATGACCAGCACACCACGCCACCCGAGCCCGACACCGCCCGCCGTCGTCGTCGCCGGGCTGCACAAGCACTACGGCGCCTTCCGCGCCGTCGACGGCCTCGACTTCACCGTGGCCGCCGGTGAGACGTTCGCCCTGCTCGGCCCGAACGGTGCGGGCAAGTCCACCACCGTGGAGATCCTCGAGGGCTTCCGCCGCCGCACGTCGGGCACCGTCTCGGTCCTCGGCGAGGACCCCGGTCAGGCCGGCCGGGGCTGGCGCGCCGACCTCGGCATGGTGCTGCAGGAGCTGCCGGAGGGTGAGGTCTACGGCTCCTACACCGTGCGCGAGCAGCTCGCCCAGCAGGCGCGCTACTACCCGAACGCACGCGACGTCGACGAGGTGATCTCCGCCGTCGGGCTCACCGCCAAGGCGGGCACGCGCATCCGCACGCTCTCGGGCGGGCAGCGCCGCCGCGTGGACGTCGCGCTCGGGATCATCGGCCGCCCGCGCCTGCTGTTCCTCGACGAGCCGACCACCGGCTTCGACCCCGAGGCGCGCCGGGAGTTCTGGGACCTCATCCGGTCGCTGTCCTCCGACGGCACCACCATCCTGCTCACCACCCACTACCTCGACGAGGCGGCCGTGCTGGCCGACCGCGTCGGCGTCATCATCGGCGGGAAGATGCGGGCGCTTGGCCGCGTCGACGAGATCGGCGGCGAGGCCGCCCGTGTGCCCGTCGTCAGCTGGCGCGGGGACGACGGCGAGCACCGCTCCCAGCGCACCGAGACTCCCGCGGCGCTCGTCGCCGAGCTGCGGACGCGGCTCGGCGAGCCGCGCGACCTCGAGATCCGCCGGCCGACGCTCGAGGAGCTCTACCTCGACCTCGTCCGCGAGCACACCACCGCCACGAAGGAGCAGGCAGCATGAGCGCGAGCACCGGCACCACGACTAGCACCAACACCGGCACGGCACCCTCGCGCGGACGCACCGCGCACCCGGGCGGGCGTCCCGGCTCCCTCGCCACCGCGATCCGCCTGGCGCCGAGCCGCATCGGCTACGAGGTGCGCGGCTACTTCCGCCAGGGCGACACCGTCTTCTTCACGTTCCTCTTCCCGGTGCTCATGCTCGCGCTGTTCTCCTCGATCTTCTCCGGCGACCTCTCCCCCGCCGGCCTGACGGGCGACCCCGCGAACGGCACCGACACGGTCTCGATGTCCACGTACTACCTCGCGGGCATGGTCGCGGCCGGGCTGCTGCTGTCCGGGGTGCAGAACCTCGCGATCGACATCGCGCAGGAGAAGTACAACGGCCGCCTCAAGCGGCTCGGCGGCACCCCGATGAGCCCGGTCACCTACTTCCTCGGCAAGCTCGGCCAGGTCTTCGTGACCGGTGTGCTCCAGGCGGCGCTGACGATCTCGGTCGGCGTGCTCGCGTTCGGCGCGAGCCTGCCCACCGACGCCGGCAGCTGGCTCACGTTCGCGTGGGTGTTCGTGCTCGGGCTGACCGGCAGTGCGCTGCTCGGCGTCGCGCTCTCGTCCGTGCCCCGCTCTGGGCGCTCCGCGGGCGCCGTGGTGATCCCCGTGGTCCTCGCGCTGCAGTTCATCTCGGGCGTCTACGTGGCCTCGTTCCAGCTGCCCGAGTCGGTTCAGCACCTCGCGAACCTGTTCCCGCTGGCGTGGCTGGCCCGCGGGATGCGCTCGGTCTTCCTGCCGGACGACTTCGCCTCCCTCGAGCTCGGCGACTCGTGGAACCTCGGCCAGGGCGCGCTCGTGCTCGCGGCGTGGCTGATCGTCGGGTTCGTCGCCTCGCGCCTGACGTTCCGGTGGAACCGACGCGACGCGTGAGGCGATGATCCCCCGCTCGCGGCGCCCGGCGCCGGCGGCAGAGTCGGGAACGACACTGCCGTCGGCGACCGTCGCGCCGCACAATGGGCCCGTGCTCCTCATCTCGCGCTGGTGGGACGCCGGCGTGGTCGCCGCGGCCGTCCTGGTCGCGGCGCTCGCCGTCGCCACCACCGAGCCCACGCCCTGGGTGACCGTGACCGCGCTCGCCGCGCTCGCCGTCGCGCACGTGCTCCTCGGCCGACGCGCAGTCCGCGCCGAGGGCACGGCGCTGGCCTACGGCTACGCCGCGATCGTGGTGGCGTGCGTGGGCGTCGCGTGCGCGGGCGCCCCGATCGCGGCGATGGTGCAGATGGTCGCCTACCCCGTGATCTGGATGGTCTCGCCGACCGTGCGGGTCGCGCTGGGCTGGAACGCCGCGATGGCGCTGGCCGTGCTCGTGGGCACAGGATGGACCGGGGACTGGACGGACGGCCTGCTCACGGCGCTGCTGTCGTGCGCGATGAGCGTCATGGTCGGGCTGTGGATCACCCGGATGGCGACCTACGGCGCCGAGCGGGACGCGCTCATCGCGGAGCTGCGCGCCACGCAGGACTCCGTCGCGGCGCTGGAGCGCCAGGCGGGTCAGGACGCCGAGCGCGAGCGGGTCTCCCGCGAGATCCACGACACGATCGCGCAGAGCCTCACCGGCCTGGTCATGGTGGCCCAGCGGGCGCAGCGCGAGGCGGCGCTGCGCGAGGCCGGCGGGGAGGCCCCGGACGCCGCACGCGGCGCCGAGAACCTCGCCGTCATCGCCGAGCTCGCCACGGATGCGCTCGGCGAGGCGCGCGCGCTCGTCGCCGGGTACTCCCGCGGCGGCGCGCTGACCGAGTCGCTCGCGCGGCTGGCCGAGGGCTTCGAGCGCGAGACGGGCGTGCGCGTGACGCTGACCGACGAGCGCGCTGACCGCTCGCTGTCCCGCGAGCAGGAGGTCGTGCTGCTGCGGTGCGCCCAGGAGTCGCTCGCGAACGTCCGCAAGCACGCGCGCGCGAGCCACGTCCTCGTGCGCCTCACCGACACCCCGGCCGCGACGGTGCTGACCGTGACCGACGACGGCGTGGGGCTGGGCCCCGACGGCGCCGTGCCGTCGAGCTGCGCGCCGGGCGAGGGCCGCGGCCTGCCCGGCATGCGGCAGCGGCTCGCGCTCGCCGGCGGGACGCTCGAGATCGGCGCGGGCGACGGGGTGAGCCCGCGGGAGGGGACGCGCGTACGGGTGTCGCTGCCGCACGCCGTCGTGGCGCCGGCCGAGGCTCCTGGCGTGGCTGCGCCGCCGGTCGAACCACGCGCCGAGGCCGTCCGGTGACGGCGGCGCTGCGGGTGCTCGTCGTCGACGACCACCCGGTGGTGCGGTCGGGCATCGTCGGGCTGCTGCGCACCGAGCCGGGCATCGACGTCGTGGGCGAGGCCGGCGACGGCGCCAGCGCCGTGACCCTCGCGGCGCAGACGCGCCCCGACGTCGTGCTCATGGACCTGCGCATGCCCGTGCTCGACGGCGTGGCCGCCACGCGCCGGATCCTCGCCGACACCTCGGCCGGCCCGCCGCCGCGGGTGCTCGTGCTCACGACGTACGAGTCGGACGAGCAGATCCTCGCCGCCATCGAGGCCGGCGCCAGCGGCTACCTGCTCAAGGCGGCGCCGCCGGAGGAGATCCTGGCCGGGCTGCGGGCCGTGGCCGCGGGCAGCGCCGCCCTCTCGCCGTCGGTCGCCGCGACGCTCGTGGCGCAGGTGCGGACCGCGCGCTCGAGCGCGGGTGAAAGCACCACCGGGCGAGGCGGGCCGGAGGACCGGGGCGGGCTCGCCGTCGGGCTCACGCCCCGGGAGCTGGAGGTGCTGGCGCTCGTGGCGCAGGGCCGGTCCAACCCGGCGGTCGGGCGCGCGCTGCACATCGGCGAGGCCACCGTGAAGTCGCACCTGCTGCGCGTGTTCGCGAAGCTCGAGGTCTCCGACCGCACGCGCGCGGTCACCCGCGCGCAGGAGCTCGGCCTGCTCTGACGCCCCTGTGCGGCGTGATCGCGCCGATCGGGGCGCCCGGGCCAAGTACCGTGGGTCTATGAGCTCAGCAGCATCGCCCGGCCCGATCACCGTCGCAGTCGTGAACGACTTCGAGCTGGTGGTCCGGGGCGTCGCGGCGATGCTGCAGCCGTACGCCGACCGGGTCACCATCGCCGAGCTCGACGCGAACGTCGGCGTCTCGCAGGACGTCGACATCGCGCTGTACGACACGTTCTCCATGCCCAACCTCGAGGAGCCCGTGACCGGCAACGGCGTCGAGGACGTCACGCACGACCCCAAGGTCCGCCGCACGGTGCTCTACACGTGGGGCACGGACCCGGCGCTCGTCGCCAAGGCGCGCGCCCGCGGCTTCGACGCGACGCTCGCCAAGAACCTCGACGCCCTCGAGCTCGTCGAGGCCCTCGAGCGCGTGCACGCGGGCCTGCCGATGCTCGAGCCCAGCGGCGACCCGGCGGCGGAGCCGCGCACCGGGGACTGGCCCGGGCGCCGCGAGGGCCTCACGGCCCGTGAGGCCGAGATCGTCGTCCTCGTCACCGAGGGCCTGTCGAACAACGAGATCGCGGCCCGGACGTACCTGTCGATCAACTCGGTGAAGTCCTACATCCGCACGGCCTACCGCACGATGGGCGTGACCACACGGAGCCAGGCGATCCTGTGGGGCATCGACCACGGGTTCGCCCGGGACCGGGCCCGCATCCGGCCACAGGCCGAGGCGCGCTGAGCCCGCCTGCCCCGAACGCCCCGAACGCCCCTACGCGAACGGGTTCGCGGTGAGCGTGTACTTGGTCTGCAGGTACTCGTGGATGCCCTCGGCACCGCCCTCGCGCCCGAGTCCGGAGAACTTCCAGCCGCCGAACGGCGCGGCCGCGTTCGACACGACTCCCACGTTGAGGCCCATCATCCCGGTCTCGAGCCGCTCGATCATGCGCTGCCCGCGCGCCAGGCTCTCGGTGTAGACGTAGGAGACCAGGCCGTACTCGGTGTCGTTCGCGAGCCGGACCGCCTCGTCCTCGGTGTCGAAGGGCACGACGGCGAGCACCGGTCCGAAGATCTCCTCGCGCAGGATCTCGCTGCCCGGGCGGACGTCCCCGACGACCGTCGGGGCGAAGAACGTGCCCGGCCCCTCGATCGCGCTGCCGCCCGTGTGCAGCGTCGCGCCGCGCGAGACGGCGTCCTCGACGAGCTGCGTGGCCTTGGCGACGGCGCGGTCGTCGATGAGCGGACCGATCGCGACGCCGTCCTGCGTGCCGCGGCCCACCCTGAGCTCCCGCACCTTCGCCGTCACCCGCTCGGTGAACTCGGCCACCACGCTGCGGTGCACGAGGAACCGGTTGGCCGCGGTGCACGCCTGCCCGATGTTGCGGAACTTGGCCGCCATCGCGCCCGCGACCGCCTTGTCCAGGTCCGCGTCGTCGAACACCACGAACGGCGCGTTGCCGCCGAACTCCATGGAGGTGCGCAGCACGCCGTCGGCGGCCTGGCGCAGCAGCGCCTGCCCGACCGGGGTCGAGCCGGTGAACGAGAGCTTGCGCAGCCGCGGGTCGCGGATGATCGGCTCGGAGACCGCGCCCGACGTCGACGTCGTGAGCACGTTGACGACGCCGGCCGGCAGCCCGGCCTCCTCCAGCAGCGCGACGAACGCGAGCGTGGTGAGCGGCGTGAGCTCGGCCGGCTTGACCACCACGGTGCAGCCGGCCGCGAGCGCCGGGGCGATCTTGCGGGTGGCCATCGCGAGCGGGAAGTTCCACGGCGTGATGAGGTAGCACGGGCCGACCGGGTGCTGCGTGACGACCACGCGACCGGTGCCCTCGGGGTTGGCGCCGTACCGGCCCGCGATGCGCGGCGCCTCCTCGCTGAACCAGCGCAGGAACTCGGCGCCGTAGGTCACCTCGCCGCGGGCCTCGGCCAGCGGCTTGCCCATCTCGATCGTCATGAGCAGCGCGAAGTCGTCGGCCCGCGCGGTGAGGAGGTCGAACGCGCGGCGCAGCAGCTCCCCGCGCTCGCGGGCCGGGGTGGCGGCCCAGTCCGCCGCGGCGGCGCACGCGGCGTCGAGGGCGGCGCCGCCGTCGGCGACCGAGGCGTCCGCAATCTCCTTGACGACCTCGCCGGTGGCCGGGTCTCGCACCGCGAGCGTGGCGCCGTTCTCGGCGGCGCGCCACTGCCCGCCGATGAACAGGCCGTCCGGCACGTTCGCCAGGACTCTGGCCTCGCTGTCCTCGCGGGCCTCGCCGATGTGGCTCGTCACGCCGTTCACGCCGTTGTCGCCGTTGGTGCCGTTGTCGGTCATGGGACTCCCTCGTCGCAGTCGTCGGCGGTTCCCCGATCCTAAGCAGCATGCCCGCGAGGCGCAGACAGGGAGCCGCACGTCCCGGCTCCCCGTCCGGGCGTCTGCCTAGACTTGAGCAGTGAGCGTCCTCGTCGAGTCCGTCCGGTCCGCCCTCGACGGCGTCCTGGACCCCGAGATCCGCCGTCCGATCACCGAGCTGGACATGGTCAAGGACATCGCCGTCGACGACGGCGACGTCCGCGTCACCGTCGCCCTCACCACCGCGGGGTGTCCGCTCCGCGACACCATCACCGCGAACGTCACCGACGCCGTCGAGGCGCTCGACGGCGTGCGCACCGTCGCCGTGACCCTCACCGTCATGACGGACGAGGAGCGCAAGGCGCTGCGCACCACACTGCGCGGCACCGACGCCGAGCCCGTCATCCCCTTCGCGCAGCCGGACTCCCTCACCCGCGTGATCGCCGTGTCCTCGGGCAAGGGCGGCGTCGGCAAGTCGACGGTGACGGCGAACCTCGCCGTCGCGATGGCGCGCGAGGGGCTGCGCGTCGGCGTGCTCGACGCCGACATCTACGGCTTCTCCCTGCCCCTCATGCTGGGCGTCACCCACACCCCGACCAAGGTCGAGGACATGATCCTGCCGCCCGTCTCGCACGGGGTGAAGGTCATCTCGATCGGCATGTTCGCGCCCCCGGGACAGCCCATCGTCTGGCGTGGGCCGATGCTGCACCGCGCGCTGCAGCAGTTCCTCGCGGACGTCTTCTGGGGCGACCTCGACGTGCTCCTGCTCGACCTGCCCCCCGGGACCGGCGACATCGCCATCTCGGTCGCGCAGCTCGTCCCCGGCGCGGACCTCCTCGTGGTGACCACGCCGCAGCAGGCCGCCTCCGACGTCGCCGCGCGCGCCGGCGCGATGGCGCAGCAGACGCGCCAGCGCGTCATCGGCGTCGTCGAGAACATGTCCTGGCTCACCCAGCCCGACGGCTCACGGCTGGAGCTCTTCGGCTCAGGCGGTGGGGCCGCCGTCGCCGGCACGCTCACCACGACGCTCGGCTATCGGGTACCGCTGCTCGCCCAGATCCCCCTCGACGTCTCGGTCCGCGAGGGCGGCGACGCGGGCCACCCGGCCGCCGGGGCCGAGGATCCCGCGGACGACGGCGAAGGTGCGGCCGCGCTGCGCGAGCTCGCCCGTTCGCTGGCCGCGACGCCGCGCGGCCTCGCCGGGCGTCGCCTCGGCCTCAGCGTCGTCTGAGAAAGCCTGCCCCATCCCGCCGGATCGGGACGCGCGCGCCGTCGACCCGACGCCCGACCCGGAGCCCGACGGCGTGCCAGCCGGAGCGCCCGCACCGTCCCGTCCGCGGTCGACCAGGTGAGCGACGGCCGTGCTCGCCGCCGGTCATCGTCCCCTCGCGCGGCGGCCTTTTCGTGTTCGTCCAGCCGAGCGCCGCGGCCCTGCCCGCCATCGGCGCGGTTCAGCAGCGGTGGTAGCGGTTGGAGTGGCTAGGAGGCGCCCAGGAGCGGTGGTAGGTCGGGGTGAGTTCCGGGCCGGGGGTGATGGTGGGTGTGGCGCCGGGTCGTGGGGTGGTGATGGTCCAGTCGCCGGTGTGGATGAGGTGGTGGTGGTAGC
>NZ_VENP01000120.1 GCF_006351005.1 Miniimonas arenae
CCGCCCTCCCGCCCGTGTACTACGGCACGGTCGACGCGACCGCGCTGTGGATCTGCCTGCTGCACGACGCGTGGCGCTGGGGCATGGCCGAGGAGGACGTGCGTGCGCTGCTGCCGCACCTCGAGCGGGCCCTCGCCTGGCTGCGGGACTACGGCGACGCCGACGGCGACGGCTTCCTCGACTACGTCGACGCCACCGGCAGCGGGCTCAGCAACCAGGGCTGGAAGGACTCGGGCGACTCCGTGCAGTGGCGCGACGGACGCCTGGCCGAGGGTCCGATCGCCCTGAGCGAGGTGCAGGCCTACGCGTACGAGGCCGCCGTCGGCGGCGCAGCGCTGCTCGACGCGTTCGAGCGACCGGGCGCGACGGCGTGGCGCGCCTGGGCGGCCGGCCTCGCCGACCGCTTCCGGGCCCGGTTCTGGACCGCGGACGACGACGGCCCCTACCTCGGCATCGCGCTGGACCGCAGCGGCGCGCTCATCGACTCCGTCGCCTCGAACATGGGGCACGTCGTCGGCACGGGGATCCTCACGCCTGAGGAGGAGCGCGTCGTCGCCGACCGCCTGGTCTCCCCCGAGCTGTCCTCGGGGTACGGACTGCGCACGCTGTCGGACCGGATGGCCGGCTACTGGCCGTTGGGCTACCACCGTGGCTCGGTCTGGGCGCACGACACCGCGATCGCGATCTCGGGGCTCGCCCGCGCCGGGCTCGACGAGCAGGCGGCCGTGCTCGTGCGCGGCGTGCTCGCCGCCGCCGAGAGCGTGCGCTACCAGCTGCCCGAGCTGTACGGCGGCGCGCCACCGGAGTCGACGCCGGGCGTGGTGCCCTACCCCGCGGCCTGCCACCCGCAGGCGTGGTCGGCCGCGTCGGCGGTCGCGATCTTGCAGGCCTGCCTCGGGCTCGCGCCCGGCGCCGAGCGGGGCGGGCCGCCGCGTGCGCTCGGGTCGGCGGCGGCACCGGTCGGCCGGGTCGACGTCGAGGGTGTCGTCGCCGGCGGGCGGGTGTGGCACGTGAGCGCGCCCGTGGGCGGGACGCCGACGGTCACGCCGGCCGACGGCGACGGCGCTCGTTCCGCCGTCGGGCGCGCCTGAGCTCGGGTGGCCCGAGGCGGCGGCCTGCCTCGCGCTACAGCGCAGCGATCCGTGCCGGCTCGACTCGCGAACCCAGCGATCCGTCCCGGTCTGGGGGCGAAGCCAGCGATCCGTACCGGTCCGGAACGCGAAGCCAGCGATCTGTGCCGGGTTCAGCGCAGGAACCGCGACAGATCGCTGGCACCACCCACACGCCCGGCACTGATCGCTCGCACCACCCGCGAACCCAGCGATCCGTACCGGTCCGGAGCGCGAAGCCAGCGATCCGTACCGGTCCGGCGCGCGAAGCCAGCGATCTGTGCCGGGTTCGGCCCACGAACCGCGGCAAATCGCTGGCACCACCCAAACGCCCGCGACTAATCGCTGGCACCACCCGCGAACCCAGCGATCCGTACCGGTCCGGAGCGCGAAGCCAGCGATCTGTGCCGGGTTCGGCCCACGAACCGCGGGAAATCGCTGGCACCACCCACCAACCCGCGACTGATCGCTGGCACCACCCACACGCCCGGCACTGATCGCTGGCACCACCCGCGAACCCAGCGATCCGTGCCGGCTCGACCCGCGAACCCAGCGATCTGTACCGGGTTCGGCCCGCGAACCGCGACAGATCGCTGGC
>NZ_VENP01000121.1 GCF_006351005.1 Miniimonas arenae
GTCTTGCGACGGACAGATCAGACCAGAACGAGGAGCACCTTCGTGGTGAACGCTACCCGCCCGTATCCGAGTGTTCGAGTCGATGCCGCGCCGGTGGCCGCGGTCGGTTCTGCGGGCGGGGTGCTGCTGACGGAGGTCCTCGCAGTCAGCGGCCTGTCCTCGGCGCTGTCAGCCGGGCTGGAGCGCTGGCGCAGACCGAGCGCTGTGCATGACCCGGCCAAGGTCCTGACCGACCTCGCTCTCACGCTCGCACTCGGCGGGGACTGTCTCGCGGATGCTGCTCTCCTGCGCGGGGAGCCGGAGGTGTTCGGGCCGGTCGCTTCGGAGGCGACGGTCTCGCGCACGATCACGGCCCTGGCAGCGGAACCGGGCCGGGTCCTGCCAGCGATCGCGAAGGCTCGTAAGGCGGCCCGGGCCCGGGTCTGGGAGCTGGCGGGCCAGGCGTCCCCGCTGCACGGGATCAGTGATGCGAACCCGTTGGTGATCGATCTGGATGCCACGATCGTCATCTCCCACAGCGAGAAGGAGGCGGCCGCGCCGACGTTCAAAAGGACGTTCGGGCACCACCCCCTGCTCGCGTTCGCCGACCACGGCCAGGCTGGCAGTGGCGAGCTCCTCGCTGCCCTGTTGCGGCCGGGGAACGCCGGGTCGAACACCGCCGCCGATCACATCGAGATCACAAGGCAGGCGCTGGCGGCCGTGCCAGGGATCAACGCCTCCCGCCCGGGAAGGAAGGTGATGATCCGCACCGACGGCGCCGGAGCGAGCCGCGAGTTCCTGACGTTCCTGACCCGCCGCGGACTGTCCTACTCGATCGGGTGGACCCTGCCCTGGGCCGAGATGGGCGAGATCTACCAGGCCGTCACGAGGGCTGGCGGGTGGACTCCGGCGCTGACCGCGGCCGGTGAGGTCAACGAGCACGCCGACGTCGCCGACATCACCAACCTGCTCACCCAGCATGGGCACCTGACGGGCTGGCCGGCCGGGATGCGTGTGATCGTGCGCCGGGAACGGCCCCACCCCGGCGCCCGCGTCGCGCAGGACCGGCTCGATGACGCCGAGGGCTACCGCCTCACCGCGTTCACCACGAACACCCGCCGAGGCCAGCTCCAAGTCCTCGAGCTACGCCACCGCCGACGGGCCCGCTGCGAGGACCGGATCCGCTGCGCGAAAGACACCGGGCTACGCAACCTCCCCCTGAAGACCCTCGCGCAGAACGAGATCTGGCTGGCCGCCGTCGCTCTTGCCACTGATCTCCTGGCCTGGCTCGGCCTCCTCGGACTCGACGAGGACAGCGCCCGGGTCTGGGAACCCAAGCGGCTCCGGCTACGCCTGTTCACCGCCCCTGCCACGATCGCCCGACACGCCCGCCGCGTCATCCTGCACGTCAAGGAGACCTACGCATGGGCTGAAATCGTGCTCGCCGCGCACCGGCGCCTCAGGGCCCTGGCTGCCGCACCGACCTGACCCAAGGACCCCCGACCACCCACGACCCCGAGGAACCCCGACCGGCCGGAACCGGCGCCCACCGCGAGCGACACGCGGCACGACGTCACACCCACAGGGCAGAATCACCACCAGGAGCCGGCACCGACGCCGACAAGTCCACCGAGCCCGCCCGATGAAAGATCGAGGCTAG
>NZ_VENP01000122.1 GCF_006351005.1 Miniimonas arenae
TGCGCCAGCTCTACCCACTCATCGTCGAAGTGCTGCTGCCCCAGCGCGAAACGGCCGCCGCTTGACTCCAGTCAATAGGAGTGTCACAGATGACGGTGTGACGGGCGTCGGCGGGGCGCTGGCTGGGTAGACGTCGAGGTCCCCTGAAGATGGAGGTTCCTACGCCACACATCCAGAAGACCTCGACTTGCCTGACGCTACCTTCGCGCTCCCTGACCTGACCAAGTTCTGCCACCTCGATGACCTCGGTCTCGAGGTCGTCGGGCAACACCTCGCCCCCGACCACGCCGTTCTCGCCTGCCGCGTTCTCGACGCCGATGACGGCAGCGAGGGCTGGTGTCGACGTTGCGGCTGCCAGGGCGCACCGCGCGACACCGTGACCCGACGGCTGGCCCACGTGCCGCTGGGCTGGCGGCCGACCACCTTGTTGGTCTCGATCCGCCGCTACAAGTGCACCGACTGCGGGCATGTGTGGCGCCAAGACACCAGCCATGCGGCCGAGCCCCGGGCGAAGCTGACCCGCACTGGGCTGCGGTGGGCTCTGGAAGGGATCGTGGTTCAGCATCTGACCGTGGCCCGGGTAGCCGAGGGCCTCGGAGTCGCGTGGAACACCGCCAACGACGCTGTGCTGGCCGAAGGCAAGCGCGTCCTGATCGAGGATGAGAACAGGTTCGACGGCGTCGCGGTGATCGGCGTCGACGAGCACGTGTGGCGTCACACCAGGCGTGGCGACAAGTACGTGACCGTGATCATCGACCTCACCCCTGTCCGCGACGGCACCGGCCCCGCGAGGCTGCTCGACATGGTCGAGGGCCGCTCCAAGCAGGCCTTCAAGACCTGGCTCGCTGAACGCCCCGAAGCGTGGCGCGATGCGGTCGAGGTGGTCGCGATGGATGGCTTCACCGGCTTCAAGACCGCCGCTGCCGAGGAGGTCCCCGACGCGGTCGCGGTCATGGATCCCTTCCACGTCGTCCGCCTGGCCGGCGACGCACTCGACCAGTGCCGACGCCGGGTCCAGCTCGCGATCCACGGCCACCGCGGCTTCAAGGACGACCCGCTCCACAAGTCGCGACGCACTCTGCACACCGGTGCCGGGCTGCTCACCGACCGACAGATCGACCGGCTCAACCAGCTGTTCGCCGACGAGGGCCATGTCGAGGTCGAAGCCACCTGGGGCGTCTACCAGCGCATGATCGCGGCTTACCGCACCGAGGACCGCAGCCGCGCACGTGAGGCGATGGCCCAGCTGATCAACGACCTCGGTACCGGTGTTCCGAAGGCGTTGGTCGAGGTCGCGAAGCTAGGAAGAACCCTGAAGAAGCGCGCCGCCGACGTGCTCGCCTACTTCGACCGCCCCGGCACATCCAACGGTCCGACCGAGGCGATCTGTGAGTGTCTACCTGGCTGGTCCGGGACCGGCTGGTCAGGATGGTTCCGGTCGCGCTGAACAGCGTGTGACTCTCGAAGCAATTGGCCCGCTTCGGCGGTGCTCTTCCGTTGAATTGTCCACGCTGGGAAGCGCGGCCGGCACCGTCCGGCCCACCTCGGTGACCTGATCAGGAGACTGTCCGACCCCATCTAGATTCACGGGGTCGTGGCCCATCACAGATATGC
>NZ_VENP01000123.1 GCF_006351005.1 Miniimonas arenae
CCGCGACGAGTAGCTCGCTCACCCCGGGGGCGGGGTGCCCGGTCATCGAGGCGACAGCCAGGACGACCAGGGCGAACGTGAGGAGCAGCGCAAGGCCGGCGAACATCGCGACGAGGAACAGGACCAGGGCTGCGTCGCTGCCGCTGCGGGGGCGGCGGTAGGGGCGGGGCGTGGTCATCGTGCCCCCTCGATCATGGCCGCGGCCTGCTGACGCAGGGTGGAGGAGACCTGGACCGTGGCGCTGGAGGTCATCGCCCCGTCGGTGTCGGTCAGGGCCCGTTCGATCTCCGAGCGCACGTGGGAGACCATTACCGGCACACCGCTGCCGATCTTCAGCAGGCAGGTGCCCTGGGGCAGGTTCTGGATCACCTCGACGGCGCTCTCGGGCAGCCCGAACATCCGCACGCAGTCCTCCGCGTCACCCCGCTTGGCCTGCTGGTAGATGACGACGGTGGCGGCGTCCTGCACGACCGCGACGGCGTGCGGGTCGGCCACGACGTCGGAGAGGTGGTGCAGCGCGGTGAGGTGCATGAGGCCGGCGCCGCGGCTGAGGCGGATGTTGCGGCGGGTGACCTCAGCGAACCGGCCCCCGACCAGGTGCCAGCCCTCCTCGATCACGATGACCGTCGGGATCGGCTCGTCGTCACTCATCCACCGGGCCCGCATCCAGGTGGAGATGATGGCCATCACGATCGGGATCGCGGGGCCCTCCTCGGGCAGTGCGCTGATGTCGAACACGGTCAGGCCGTTGTTCAGTCGGACGTCCGGGGAGGTCTCCCCGTCGATCAGGCCCGCGAGGTCACCCTCGATGAGCTCTTCCAACGCGAACCCGCACTCCCGGCCCCAGTCCAGCAGCTGGCCCGGCCCGGTGACACCGGGCAGCTCCTCGACGCGGGGCTGGAGGAGGAACGCGGCGACGTCGCGGATGGTCGCGACCCGCTGCTCCTGACGGGCGGCGGCGATCGCGGAGGCGTGCGCGACCCGCACCGCCTTGCGCTCGATGGTCGTCACCGCACGGCCGAGGGCCTCACCGAGGACGGCGTAGAGCAGGTCGGTCTGCCCGACGGCGTCCTCACGCCCCTCCAGTGCAATGTGGGGGTCGAGGATGTTGATCCGGGTTCCCCCGCCGCCGCGGCGGAACCGGATGGGTTCAACCCCCAGCGCGCGGGCCAGCGGCGCGTACTCCCCCTGCCCCTCCTGGAGCTTCTTGTCGATCACGACGACCCGCCGGCCCAGCAGGAGCTGACGGAACACGCCCCACGTCTTGCACAGGGAGGACTTCCCGTTGCCGATGTCCCCCACCACGATCACGTTCGGGGACTGGAAGTCGGCCCGGTCCTGATACGCCTGGTAGACGTCGTGGTAGACGGGCCAGCCCGTGATCGCGTCGATGCCCAGGAACAGTCCGCGGGGGCTGGTCGGGGCGCCCGCGATCGCCAGGTGCAGACCGGCGATCTGCCGGGTGGTCGAGGACGCGCCCCGCGAGCTCGCGTCGTAATAGCCGGCCCGGTCCAGGGAACGCTTGCGTTCCCGCACCCGCAGCCGCGGCGCCGCGGGGGCCGGCGGGGCGGGCGGGGTGCCCTT
>NZ_VENP01000124.1 GCF_006351005.1 Miniimonas arenae
GATCGCAAGCGAGGTCTCCCAGTGCGTCTCCGGCGTCCCTGTGACATTCGCCAAAGACGTCGCCGATGGGTACAACGCAGTCAAGCACGCGAACCGACCTGATCCTGACCCCGCCGACCTGATCGTCAGCTACCGGCTTGGTGTGAAGATCGTTCGGGCGTGGATTGCTTTGAGGCTGGGCGTGCCAGAGCGTGTCATCGCGGAGCGCCTGAGATAAGTGGCATCGGAATCAACTGGGTCTGGCTCCGTCGGTTGCCTTGTCTTCAAGGCCGGGGCACGTCAATCCTTGATCTGCGCGTCTTCGCCCAAACGGTGCCACGGTGCACGTCGAACTGGCGGGCGAGGGCCGTCACACTGACACCAGCGTCGCGGGCTGTTCGCATAGCGTCCACTTCCTCGTCCGTGAGCCGTGTTCGAGGTCGTTTCTTTGGTTCCGCTGACCCGCCGATCAGCGGGTCATCTCGCTCTCCGGCGAGGTCGCCACCCTCGTGGGTGCCCTGATTCCACGCGGAAACAAGCCACTCAACCCGTGGTCGCCTGTTCCCGCAGCGCTCCATTGCTTCCACCCCGCGCACAAGGCTCGAACCCTTGCCAACAGAATCGTTGGCCGGGGTTCGGGCCTTGTTGCCGTTCTGAGTCCAGTTGAGGGCGTTGGCGTTGACCTCGGGGTCGAGCAGCATCTCGAAGGGCCGGCTGTTCTCGACGCGTAGTTGGTCGTCTTCGTCGATGTAGACCTTGGTGAAGAAGGCCTGGTTGCACAGGCGGCGGTTCGCGTCGTCGCACCGACGGTAGATGTCGGCGCAGTCGGTCAGCAGGTTCAGCGCATCGTTGAGGTGGGCGCGGGCGTCGGCATAGTCGCCGTGGTGGGCGTCGATACGCCGGTTCACGCCGTCGAGTTCTCCGAGGATGCGGTCCTGCTCTCGTCGGAGCACAGGCAGCGGGATCGCATCGGCGTAGTGGGCCTGCATGAGCCGGTCTTGTTCGTGTTCGAGCCGGTCACGGTGCTTGGTGAGGCGGTCGAGTTCATCGGTCTCGGCGGCCATGAGCCGGTCGAACTCGTGGTGGAGCATCCCCGACAGGGCATCGCGCTGGGCGGGGCTGATCTGCACGCGGGTGTAGTAGTCCTCGATCAGCTTCTCCACGTCTTCGATGAGCATCGCTTGTCGGGTGCAGTCGGTGCGCTTGGAGTGCCTGCCCGAGCACACGAAGTAGCAGTAGACCTTCCCGTGGCGGTTCTTCGCGTTGGACACGATGAGCCGTGACCCGCACTGTCCGCAGTGGATGGTGCCTTTGAGGTAGTGGTCGTGGACCTGGGTGGCCTCGGCGGCTGTCTTGTGCGCGGTGAGCACCGACTGGACCTGGTACCAGACCTCGGGAGGGACGAGGACGGGGTGGGCGCCTCTATAGCGGGTGCCGCGGTAGACGACATCGCCCTTGTAGTAGGGGTTGGTCAGCAGCCGGTGCACAGAGGAGACCGGGGACTGCTGCACGGATGGGTGACACCTGATGTGTGGTGCCGTGGGGTGCCACTGGAAGGATGTCGATCGTGCCCAGACCTCAT
>NZ_VENP01000125.1 GCF_006351005.1 Miniimonas arenae
TCACAGCACGACGCTAAGGGGCGTCGCTGGGGTATTCACGGGACTTCCGGGTATATCTCCGGGTCGAGGCCGGCGAGCTCGACGACGCGGTCTCCGGACCGCGCGTCGCCGCCCGGGTCGTGGGTGACGAGGATCGCCGGGACGCCGAGCTCGGCGATGACGGCGCGCACGAGATCGCGGACGAGCGGCCGACTGGCGGCGTCGATCGCGGCGAACGGCTCGTCGAGCAGCACGGCACGCGGGCCCGGGCACAGCGCACGCGCGATCGCGACCCGTTGCGCCTGCCCACCCGACAGCCGCGCCCCGCGCGACCGGGCGACGTCGGCGACGCCGAGGCGGTCGAGCCAGGCCGTAGCCTCCGCACGGGCCTCGCGACGGTGGATGCCGCGTGCGCGCAGGCCGTACGCGACGTTCTCCAGCGCGCTGAGGTGGCCGAACACGACGTGGTGCTGCGGCACGAGCCCGATCTCGCGCCGCTCGGGCGGCACCCACGTCCCGTCGGCGTCCAGCGGTCGGCCCGCCAGGGTGATCTCGCCCTCGGCCAGCGGCAGGAGACCGGCGACGGCGTGCAGCAGCGTGGTCTTGCCCGTCCCGTTCGCACCCGCGAGCACCACGACCTCGCCCGGCGCGACGCTCAGGTCGGCGACGATCCGGCGTTCACCCCGGCGCACGACGGCGTCGCGCACCTCGAGCGAGGAGCGCAGACCTTCCCGAAAGCTCGTCACGTCATACCGCGCAGGGCGCCGAGCCAGCGTGACCGCAGCGCCACCAGCACGACGGCGCACACGAGCATGAGGACGACCGACAGGGCGATCGCGGTGTCCGGGCTCTGGTTGAGCGCCAGGTAGATGGCGATCGGCATGGTGCGCGTCGTGCCGGGGAAGTTCCCGGCGAACGTGATGGTGGCACCGAACTCGCCGAGCGCGCGCGCGAAGCACAGCACCGCGCCGGCGCCGATCGCGGGCGCGGTGGTGGGCAGTGTGACGCGCCGGAAGGTGGTCCAGCGCGAGGCACCGAGCGACGCCGACACCCCCTCGGCCAGCCCGGCGGACCCGCGCAGCGCGCCGTCGACCGACAGCACGAGAAAGGGCAGCGCCACGAACGTCTGCGCGATCACCACGGCGAGGGTGGTGAACGGGATGCTGAGGCCGAACCAGGCGTAGAGGTGCTGCCCGAGCAGACCCCGGCGGCCCAGCAGACTCAGCAGGGCGACCCCGCCGACCACCGGCGGAAGCACCATCGGCAGCGTGACGAGGGCTCGCAGCAGTCCGGCCGCGGGCAGGTCGGCGCGCGCGAGGAGCCAGGCGAGCGGCACGCCTATCAGGACGGCGATCGCCGTCGTCACCGTGGCGGTGCGCAGCGAAAGCCCCATCGCGGTCGCGGTCGCGGGATCGGTGACGAGCGCGCCGATCGATCCCCATGGCGCGCGGACCAGGAGCGCCACGAGGGGAAGCACGAGGAACGCCGCAGCGATCCCGCCGAGGACGAGGAGCACGACCGGCGGGGCGGGCCGCCGAGCCCGGGGGTGCGAGCCGCGCGCCCGAC
>NZ_VENP01000126.1 GCF_006351005.1 Miniimonas arenae
CCCTCGCTCGCGTCGACGAGCAGCACCACGCCGTCGACCATCGACAGGCCGCGCTCCACCTCGCCGCCGAAGTCGGCGTGGCCGGGGGTGTCGATGACGTTGATCGTCACGCCGTCGGGCTGACCGGCCGCGGCCGCCGCGGGACCGGAGTACCGGATCGCGGTGTTCTTCGCGAGGATCGTGATGCCCTTCTCGCGCTCGAGGTCGCCGGAGTCCATGGCGCGCTCGTCGACGTGCGCGTGCTCGCCGAACGCGCCCGACTGCCAGAGCATCGCGTCCACGAGGGTCGTCTTGCCGTGGTCGACGTGCGCGACGATGGCGACGTTGCGCAGGTCGGATCGGACGGCGGGCATAGGTGTGCTCATCGGGTCATCTCTGGTCGAGGGTGGCGCGCGCAGACGGAGGCGCCGTGACGGCGGACCCGCAGCGGCCGGGGACCGGTCGGGCGCCGCGTCAGTCTACTCCGCAGACCGCTGACACCCGCCGCGGGACGGTTGTGCCGGTCGACACATCGCGCCCGACGGCGGAGCACGCGCCGGGCGCGGACCGAACCTCTCCCCGGCGCGCCACGGCGCGCAACGCAGGTCGGGCGCGTCAGAACTGCCGCGGCGTGTCGCTCCGGCTCTCCGCATCGAGCGCGTCGGGCTGGACCTCGGCCCCTGCCGCCGCTCGGGCGTCCAGCGCCAGCTCCTCGGCGGCGAGCTCGGCCGCCTGCGCCTCGAGGATCGCGTCGCGCGCGATCCGCCGCTTGCGCTGCTCCTCCGGGTTCGGCACGGGCACCGCCGCGAGCAGGCGCTGGGTGTAGGGGTGCGCCGGTGCGGTGACGATCTGCTCCGAGTCGCCCACCTCGACCAGCTTGCCCTGGTGCATCACCGCGATGCGGTCGGACAGCAGCTCGACCACGGCGAGGTCGTGGCTGATGAAGAGGCACGCAAACCCGTGCTCGCGCTGGAGCTCCTGGAAGAGGTCGAGCACGGTCGCCTGGACCGAGACGTCCAGGGCCGAGGTCGGCTCGTCCGCCACGAGGATCTGGGGCTCGAGGCTCAGCGAGCGCGCGATGCCGACGCGCTGGCGCTGGCCGCCGGACAGCTCGTGCGGGTAGCGGTTGCGCATGGCGCGCGGCAGCTGGACCTGGTCGAGCAGGCGCTCCACCTCCCGGGCCAGCGCCTGGCCCTTGATCCCGCGGTGCAGCATGAGCGGCTCGCCGATGCTCTCGCCGATCGGGAGGCGCGGGTTGAGCGAGGAGCCCGGGTCCTGGAACACGATGCCGACCTTGGTGCGCAGCGGCCGCAGGTCCTTCAGCGTCGCTCCGACCATCTCCTGGCCCGCGACGGTGAGCTGGCCACCCGTGACGGGCAGCAGGCCCACCACGGCGCGGCCGATCGTGGTCTTACCCGAGCCCGACTCGCCGACCAGCCCGAGCACCTCGCCGCGCCGCAGGTCGAAGGACACCTCGTCCACGGCCCGGAACGCGGGGTGCCGACGCCGGCCGGGGTACTCGATGACCATGTCCCGTGCGCTCAGCACCA
>NZ_VENP01000127.1 GCF_006351005.1 Miniimonas arenae
GGTCGACGGCGATACCCGCGACCATCGCCAGCGTCACGATCGCCACGCCCGCCGCCGCGCCACCGACCATCGGTACGGGACGCCAGTGCGCCGTTGTCGCCACCCCGGGCGCGAGCGGCTCGAGGGTGCGCCGCGTGCGCTCCGAGCGCTGCACCGCGATGGTCCGCACGGCCACGACGAGGAACGCGAGCAGTGGCAGCAGCCCGACCATCGAGGACGCCACGAGCACCCAGCTCGGCGCCGGCAGGAGGAACACCACCAGCGCGAGGTTGAGCACGGTGAACCGCGTCATCCCGCCGCGGTCCATCGCGGCGTTGCTCCACCGCACGACGCCCGGACCGCCGCCGAGCACCACCGGTACGAGGTAGCTCATCGAGCCGAGCATCACCTGGGCCACGAACCCGACCGCGAATGGCGCCACGAGCCAGGTGAGCCGGTCGGGCACGGCGGCCCAGCCGGGTGCGCCGAGCACGGCGACGCCGAACGCCAGGACGGCGAGGAGGAACCACGCGCACGACGCCGCGAGCGACCACGCCGCGAACGATCCGGTGCCGTGGGTGCGGGCCGCGGCGCGGCCCTGCTCGATCACGTGCCACCCGATCCGGGCCAGCCCGGCGGCGACGACGACGCTGCCGGCGAGGACGAGCGGCCGCCAGCCCGTGGCCGGTCCGGCGAGCACGACGGCGATGCCGGCGCCGAGCACCGCGAGCGCGTGCTTGCCGGCCGCCTCGGCAGCCGGAGTCAGGCGGGTGCGCAGGACGGTCGGCCACAGCAGCACGATCGTCCCGGCCACGGTGAGACCCACCCAGCCGAGCAGGGTCGCTGCGACGTGGGCGACGTAGAGGCGGCCGGCGACCTCCGGCGTGGTGTCGACCCGCGCGAGCAGCACCCCGAACGCCACGCCGACCGGGAGGAACGCCGTCGCGAGGAGGTAGTAGCGCACGAGGTGCCCGAGCCGGTTGCCGAGCATCCGGCCCGAGCCCTTCCGCTGCCGGGCGAGCACCACGACGTGGGTGACGGCCACGCCGGTCAGCACGACCGACCCTGCCACGACGAGCGGCGTGGCGGACGTGACCATGCCGGCCGTGACGATCGCGGCGCCCGCGGACCAGCCCAGCAGCCGCGTCCAGAGCAGGCGCGGCCCACCGGGCGCCGGCCGGCGCGTGAGGGTCTCGGCGAAGTGCTGGCTCCACAGCAGGATGGCGGTGGACACCCCGCCGAGCAGCAGCAGGTGCACCATGAGCCAGCCCGCGACCGGGACGAACCGGTGGGCGATCGCGACGGCCGCGGCCGCGACGAACCAGGCCAGGACCAGGGCGTTCGCGGGGACGTAGAGCGACCGGCGGTTCATGCGCTCGCTCCGAGGGCGGTGGGGGCCGCGGCGACGTCGCCGCCCGTGGGGCCCGGCGCGGGGGCCGGGCGGACGAGACCGGGCACCCCGATCACGCAGGCGAGGGCGAGCAGCACGAACGCCACCACC
>NZ_VENP01000128.1 GCF_006351005.1 Miniimonas arenae
CCCACGCGACGAGGACGAAGCCCGACGCCAGCAGGCCCGCCTGCGACGCGTCCTCGAGCAGGTCGCCATCACCCAGCACGAGCCGGGACACATCGACTAGTCAAACCGGTTTCGCAAGTCATGATGGTTTGACTAGTTTCACTAGTTAAACCGCGATGACTAGTTGCACTAGTTGTGAATACTTGACATGCTGCACTAGTGGTACCGGTTCGACTAGTCAAACCGGTTTGGCTAGCAATGATCTGAGGGGGTCGAGGAGGAGTCATGGCGGATGTGGACCGAGCTGCGCTGGAGCGTGTGCTCGCAGTCATCAACGGCAAGGGTGGGGTCGGCAAGACGACCCTCGTGGCGAACGTCGCCGGACTGCTGGCACGGTCGGGTTACCGCGTCTTGGCGGTTGACGTGGACCCGCAGGGCAACCTCGGGCTCGACCTCGGCTTCGCCGACACCGACCGCGACGACGCCGGACGGAGCCTCACCGCGGCGCTGCTCGGTCTGGGCAGCGTGTCGATCCTGCGCGACGTCCGCGAGGGCCTGGACGTGATCGTCGGTGGTTCGAGCCTGCACGACGCCGCCGCAGCCTTGGCGTCGAAGAACCGGGGCGACCCCCGCGAGGCGTTGGCCCGGGTCCTGGCACCGATCGCGGGGGAGTACGACCTCGTCCTGCTGGACTGCCCCCCGGGCAACGAGTCCCTCCAGACGGCCGCGATCGCAGCGGCCCGCTGGGCTGTTGTGCCAGCGAAGGCCGACGAGGGGACTGCTCGAGGCCTCACGGAGATCGCGAACCGCCTGGAGGGCGTACTGGACATCAACCCCGACCTGGACCTACTCGGCGTCGCCCTATTCGACGTCGAGAAGAGCGCCACCCGGGTGGAGGAGTCCGCGCGACGGATGATCGCCGAGACCGTCGGCAGTGAGGACGTCGTGTTCACCGCGTCGATCCGGCACTCCATCGCCGTGGCGCAGCAGGTACGCCAGCGAGGCCTCCTGGTGCACGAGCTCGACGAGACCGGACGCGCCGAGCCGGAGTTCTGGAAGATCCTGCGCGGAGAAGCTGAGGCGGGGGAGCGAACCAGCCGCACCGCTGCCACCGTGGCAGACGACCTGCACGCCCTCACGAGCGAGATCGTCGCCCGACTCACCACACGCGAGGCCACCCAGGAGCCCGAGGAGGTCACCGCATGAGCACGACCCCACCGGACCGCACCGTCGCGGGCCTGACGACCCGACGTAAAGCGGGCGCCTCACACCTGGTGCGGAAGAATCGACCCGAACCAATGCCGGCGAGTCCTGAGCAGACGGAAGGCCTGACGGCGACGCCCACCATCGACTCCCCGCCACCCTTACCGCAGGCTTCACGGGTGACGGCTGACCGAAGCGGCAAGAGGGCCGACGCCGGGCGTGCGCAGATCTCATTCGCCGTCTCCACCGAGCTACGGGACAGGGCCA
>NZ_VENP01000129.1 GCF_006351005.1 Miniimonas arenae
CTCCGCCGCCCCACTCGCCGCGGCGTCGGGCGCCGGCCCTGGCGTGGGGGGCTCTTGGGTCCACCGCGGGGCCGGGTTGGTCTTCCTCAGAGTGACCACCGCTGCTCCTGTCTGATGCCCCCACCGAGCGGGAGGGTGGCCACGTGTGCGGCCTGCTGGTGCCCGTCGGCGTAGCGCAGCTGCGTGATCGAGGAGGCGTCCGCGGCCGCGCTAATCGCGTCATCGGCGGCCAGCAGGTCCTCCGGTGACGCGGCGGTGTAGGTCACCGCGAGGGTCCAGGACGCGCCGTGGACCCCGGAGCCGGGCCGCAGGTCCTCCAGGCGGACCTGCGAGCCGGCCGCCTGGACCTCGGCCGAGCCGTCCGAGACCGACCGGCTCGAGCGGAGCGAGGCCTTGTCACGGCTCGCGTCCGCCGTCGCACGCGAGCGGGCTCGACTGGCCGGGGTGAGCAGCACGGTCGAGGTGATCGTGCGGACCACCGAGGGGTCGACCGCGGTCAGCAAGGGGCGGAGGAAGTCCGGGGCGAGCATCGCCCCGGACATGCTCTCCGAGGTCACGGACGCTGTCCGGGTGAACCACTCGTGCTCGCCCCCGAAGACCCGCACGTAGCGACGCTGCCGGTCATCCAGGCCCAGGAACGCCTCCCGCAGACCAGCCGGGCGGGGAAGGTCGATCGGTTCGGACGGGTCCTGCAGGGACCGCAGCACCCCGGCGTGCTGCTCCTGCGACAGGGGGCGCAGCGCGAGCCCGCAGGACCGGGCACGCTTGACCACCGAGCGGATCTGCTCCAGCGCGAGCAGCCGGTCCCCCTCCTCCCCCGGCCCCAGGACCCTGGCGCGGGAGGCCCACGCCGTCGTCAACGGCATCCGGATCGTCAGCCACGTGCGGTGCTGCTCCGAGCGTTCCGGGATCGACTCCAGCAGCTGGAGGTAGGACTGCTCCAGCAGTGACCGGCCAGCGCCGGCCTCGACCGTGCGGGGGGTGCGCGCGACGAGCCAGAGCTCGTGGTCGGCGGTGTCGTGCGGGACGACCCGGGCGACCTGCTGGAGTCCGGTCACCAAGGAGCCGTTGCGGGCCATCGCCGCGGCGAACCGGGCCCAGCCCAGGTGGGAACGCCACGCCTCGTCGTCCTCGGTCAGGCCACCGATGCCGCCCTGCATCTCGAACGTCACCGTCAGGAACGGTGCCGAGCCGGCACTGGAGTGGCGCAGCACCGAGATCTCCGACCCGTTCGGGAACAGGATCGGCATCGGCCGGATCATCCCGACAGCGTCCGGGAGATCCAGCAGGGCCGGCCGCTTGGCCGTGCGTCCCGACGACGTCGTCGCTGCGGGCGCGAGCAGGTAGGCGGGGGTGAACACCGCCTGCCCGGAAGAGCGGCGCTGGTGGTACCTGGAGGTGTGCCAGGTCGCGGCCCCGAGAGAGCGTCCCGCGAACATCGTCTCG
>NZ_VENP01000013.1 GCF_006351005.1 Miniimonas arenae
AGGTGGACCTGCAGCGCGGGCTCGAGCAGCTCATCGCCTGGGTGGACGCGACGCTGTAGGGCCCGACGCTGTGTCGGGCGCTCTCCGTGTGCGTGCAGCCCGCAGGCCGCGCGGCCCGAACGGGTGAGCGCGGACCGCGCGGGGCTCAGGTGGCGAGCAGCGTGAGCAGGTAGGACCCGTACCCGGATTTCACGAGCTTCTCGGCGCGTTCGCGCAGCTCGTCGTCCGTGAGGAACCCGCGTCGCCAGGCGACCTCCTCGGGCGCCCCGACCTTCATCTCCTGGCGCTTCTCGATGGTGCGGACGAAGTTCGACGCGTCGAGCAGCGAGTCGAACGTCCCGGTGTCCAGCCACGCAGTGCCGCGCGGGAGCACCTCGACCTGCAGGCGGCCCTGCTCGAGGTAGTGGCGGTTCACGTCGGTGATCTCGTACTCCCCGCGAGGAGAGGGCTGGAGGTCACGGGCGATGGCGACGACGTCGTTGTCGTAGAAGTACAGACCCGGCACGGCATAGCTCGACTTGGGCTGAGAGGGCTTCTCCTCGAGGGAGAGCGCCCGCCCCGCCTCGTCGAACTCCACGACACCGTATGCCGTCGGGTCGGCCACGCGGTAGGCGAAGACTGCGGCGCCGTCGATGTCGGCGAATCGCTGGAGCCGTGAGCCAAGGCCCTGGCCGTAGAAGATGTTGTCGCCGAGCACCAGCGCGGCCTTCTCCTGGCCGATGAACGGGGCGCCGAGCACGAACGCCTGGGCTAGCCCGTTCGGCTCGGCCTGGATGGCGTAGGTGAGCGAGATGCCGAACTGCGACCCGTCGCCGAGCAGGCGCTGGAACTGCGGCGCGTCGTGCGGAGTCGTGATGACCAGCACGTCCCGGATCCCCGCGAGGAGGAGCGTCGAAAGGGGGTAATAGATCATCGGCTTGTCGTACACGGGGACCAGCTGCTTGCTGACGCCCATCGTGATGGGGTGAAGTCGGGTCCCGGAACCGCCTGCCAGAATGATGCCGCGCATGGACCCCATCGTGGCATGAACCCCGTGCGACGGTGTGACCATACCCTGCCGAGACCTCGAGGAGTCCTGTGTCCCGCGACCCGCGCGTGCTGCTCGACGCGACAGCGATCCCCGCCAACCGCGCAGGCGTCGGTCGCTACGTCGAAGAGCTCGTGCGGGCGCTGTCGGCACGGCACTACCCCCTCGCGGTGGTGACCCAGGCGCGCGACGCGGAGCGCTTCGCGGTCCTGGCGCCGCACGCCCGGATCGAGTCCGCGCCGGCCGCGATCGAGCCGACCGCGCGCCGGCTGGTGTGGGAGCAGACCGGGCTGCCGAGCCTGGCGCGGCGCCTGAGGGCCGACGTCGTGCACTCCCCGCACTACACGATGCCGCTGGCCTCGCCCGTGCCGGTGGTCGTCACGCTCCACGACGCCACGTTCTTCTCCGACCCGGGCGTCCACGTGCCCGCGAAGCGGCACTTCTTCCGGACCTGGACGCGGCTCTCGCTGCGCCGCGCCGCGGCGTGCGTCGTGGTCTCGCAGGCCTCCGCCGACGAGCTCGTGACGTGGGCCGGCGCGGACCGCCGGCGGCTCACGGTGGCGCCGCTCGGCGTCGACCACGCGCGGTTCCGTCCGCCCACCGAGCGCGAGAGGCACGACGCCGCCGCGCACCTCGGCCTGTCGGGTCGCCCATACGTGGCGTTCCTCGCCACGCTCGAGCCGCGCAAGAACGTCCCCGCCCTGGTCCGGGGGTTCGTGGCGGCGGCCGGGCGGATGAGCGACCCCCCGGCACTCGTCCTCGCCGGACCGCCCGGCTGGGACGACCAGGTCGGACCGGCGGTCGCGGCGGTGCCGGACGGGCTGCAGGTGCTGGCGCCCGGCTACCTGCCGATCGAGGACCTGGCCGGCTACCTCGGCGGCGCGGAGCTCGTGGCCTACCCGAGCCTCGGGGAAGGGTTCGGGCTGCCGGTGCTGGAGGCCATGGCGTGCGGGGCGGCGGTGCTCACCACGCGCAGGTTGTCGCTGCCCGAGGTCGGGGGCGACGCGGTGGCCTACACCGGGACGAGCGACGAGGAGATCGCCGGCAGCCTCGAGGCGCTCCTCGGCGACGCCGAGCGCCTGGCCGAGCTGCGCCGTCGGGCACCGCTTCGCGCGGCGACGTTCGACTGGGACCGGACCGCCGACGGGTGCGTCGCGGCCTACCGGGCGGCCGCGGGAGCCTGACCGACCCGTGCGACCTGGTCGAGAACGCGTGGTCGGCCGGCGTCGCGGGCGAAGCCGGGGCTCGAGGGGGTCAGCGGGTCGGCTCGTTCTCGGTGCCAGTGCCGGAGCTCGCCCCGGAGACGCGGGGGCGGCCCCGACCCACGAGGCGAGCAAGTCCCCATCCGGTCACCTTGACGACCGCCTCGGCAACGATCGAGCCGCTCATCTTGGACTCGCCGTTCTCGCGCTCGCGGAACTCGATCGGGACCTCGACGAGCTCGTAGCCGGCGGCGTAGGCGCGGCGGGTGAGGTCGATCTGGAAGCAGTAGCCGCGCGAGTCGACCGCGCCGTCGATCATCTGCTCAAGCACGGCGGCGCGGTACACGCGGTACCCGGCCGTCACGTCCCGCACCGGAAGCCCGAGCATCGTGCGCGCGTACCAGCTGCCGCCGCGGCTGATGAACTCGCGCGATCGCGGCCAGTTGACGACGGACCCACCCGGCACCCATCGTGACCCGACGGCGCCACCGACCCGGCCGGTCTCGTCGCCCGTGACCGCGGCGATGAGTGCGGGGAGGCGCTCCGGCGGGTGCGAGCCGTCGGCGTCCATCTCGATCAGCAGGTCGTAGCCGCGCTCGAGGCCCCACGCGAAGCCCGCGAGGTACGCGGCGCCGAGGCCGTTCTTCTCGGTGCGGTGCATGACGTGGACCCGTTCGTTCGCAGCGCTCAGCGCGTCAGCGATCTCACCGGTGCCGTCCGGACTGCCGTCATCCACGATCAGCACGTCCACCGACGCGGTCCCGAGCGCGCGGGACACGATCGACTCGATGTTCTCCCGCTCGTTGTACGTCGGGATGATGACGAGCGCAGAGGCAGGGTCGGAGCTGCGTGACACGGTGACCTCGATGGCGTGCGGGATCGACGAGCGATCGGCGGAGACCTCAGAGTAACGGTGGGCCCGCGCCGTCCCGCGCTGCTTTCCACCGCGTCAGCGGTCGGCGCCGATCATGCCCGAGCCGCGCGGGAGCACGCGCGGCGTGGTGGCGTCACGTGCCGAACGACGCGGTGAGGTCGGCGTACAACGACCACAGACGCGCGGCCGTGTCCTCCCAGCGATGGCGGGTCGCCACGGTCCGGCCCGCGGCGACCGCTGCGACCCGATCGGCGGGCGAGGAGAGCAGCCGGCTCGCCTCGGCGGCGAGCCCGGCTGCGTCGTCGACGGCGAAGGTCGCGCCCGCGTGCTCGGCGACTTCGCCGAACACCGGGATGTCGGAGTGCAGCACCGGGGTGCCGACGGCCATCGCCTCGACGAGCGGCAGGCCGAAGCCCTCCTCCCGGCTCGCGTGCACCGACACGGCGGCACCCGCGACCACTGCTGCCAGGTCCGCGTCGCTGAGGCGGCCGAGCAGGTGGACCCGCTCGGAAGCGCGCGGGGCGGCGTCGCCCCAGCCCGACGGGCCCACGACGGCGAGGTGGACGTCCTGGGGGAGCAGGGGGAGCGCCTCGATGATCGTCGAGAGGCCCTTGCGCGGCTCCAGCGTTCCCACCGCCACGAGGTAGCGCTCGGGGAGGCCGAGCCTGTCGCGCACGCGGCTCACGGAGCGCGGCGTGACCGGCTCGAGGAAGGCTTCGGCGACCCCCTCGCCGATCACCGCGACGCGGGTGTCCAGGTCGACGAACGAGCTGAGGACGCGTCGCACTGCCTCGGTCGGCACGACGACCGCGTCGGCTGTCCGGGCGGCCCGGGCGATCATCCGGCGGTGCCACGCGGCGCCGCGTGCGGTGAGCAGCTCGGGATGGGTGAAGGGCACCGCGTCGTGCACGGTGACGACGAGCGCGCCGCGGCGCAGGTGTCGAGCGGTCGGTGCGAGGGGGGTTGTCGCATGCACGACGTCACCCGGCACCCTCGGTGGGAGACCCCATTCCCACAGCGCCGTCAGGGCACGTCGTGGTACGGGAACTCGTCGCGGTCCTGCGATGCCGCTGATTCGTGCCGGGCCGATGTTCCGGTGCCAGGCTGACAGCCCACGGATCTGCCAGTCCGCGGGGGCGGACCGCGCCAGCGCGCGGCCCACTTCGACCGTGTAGCGGCCGGTGCCGCCGGGTACCGGCGCGACGGTCTGCTCGGTGACGAGGGTCAGGACGGGCACGAGGGCCACGCTAGTCGCGGGCGAGCAAGGGCAGGGGCGCCAAGAGCGATTGCTCCGTACGGCACGCGCTCCGATTCCAGCGGTCAGCGTCGCGCAAGGCGTGGCAACCTCGCTCGTCGATCCACGGCGAATGTGTCGGGTGCCCACATCGTCATCGCTGCGACCACGAGGTCTGGACGCGGACGCGAGCGGCGAGTCCGACGCGCAAGGCGAGCCGGACGGGAGCGTGGTACCAGCGCGGGTAGCGGCGGCTGAGGTAGAGGTAGGCGCTGACGTGATGGGCGCGCAGCATGGCCGCGGGCTTCGCACGCCACGAGTGGCCCTGGTCGTGCCGGATCCGCGCCGCGGGCACGTAGACGCTGGACCAGCCGCTCGCCGCGAGCCGGGCGCAGAGGTCGACGTCCTCGAAGAACATGAAGTAGTCCTCGTCGAAACCACCGACCTCCGCGAGCGCCTCCCGGCGCAGCACGAGGCACGAGCCCGACAGCCAGTCCGTGGTGCGGTCGGCCGTCGAGTCGCCCCCCTCCTGACGGTAGGCGCGCGTCCATGGGTTGGTCGGCCACACACGGGACAGCAGGGCATGGCCTACGCCAGTCGCGATCGAGGGAAAGCGGCGGGCCGAGGGGTAGGCGGAGCCGTCCGGCTCGAGCACGGTCGGTCCGAACGCGCCGGCGCGCGGCCACGCGGCCGCGTGCGCGAGGACGGTGTCGAGCGAACCCGGCTCCCACACCACGTCGGGGTTCGCCACGACGACCCACTCGCCACGGGCGTCGGCCAGACCAAGATTCGCGCCGCCCCCGTACCCGAGGTTCGACGGAGCGCGGACCAGGCGCACGCCGTCGGGCAGCTCGTCGTGCCGGAGCGGAACCCGCGACGCGTTGTCGACGACGACGACCTCGAGCTGCCGGGTGGAGGCGGTGCGGACCGACTCGAGGAAGGCCGGCAGCGCCTCGCGCGAGTCGAAGAAGACGGTCACGACCCGGACGTCCGGTGGCGCGGAGCCGGTCGCCGCCGGGTCGGTCGACTCGAGATCCGGCGACTCGATGTCAGGCATGGCGGGGTCCGGCACGGCAGGGAGCCTATCGAGCGCGCGCGGGTGACGTCGGGTCAACAGGTCGCGGTGATGGTCTTGGGCGTTGCGTCCTGAGTCGGCTGCGGCGCGTCGCTCGTAGCCGGAGCGGCCGGGTCCGAGGCACCCGAGCCGTCCGACGTCGCCACCTCGCCCTCGGGCGCCGGGTCGCTCGTGGCCGGGTCCCCGGCGGGAGCCTCCTGGGTGGCGGTGGGGGCCGGTGCGAGCTCGGGCAGCGCGGTGTAGAGGGGCTGGTCGGCCGCGAGGGCCGCCCACACGTCGTCGGCCGTCGCCGTCGCTCGGACCCGGGCGCCCTCGTAGACGAACGGCACGGTGGCGAACGTGACGTCGCTGAGCGACAGGTTGTCGAGCGACATGCCGAGGCCGACGAGCGACGTGATCTGCGACAGCCCCGGGCTGGTGGTGAGCGACTGCGTCGCCGCCGAGAGGAACTGGTAGAGCTCGCGGGAGTTCGTCAGCAGGTTCTTCGACATGAGCTCGTCGATCATGGCCGTGAGGAGCTGCTGCTGGCGGTCGATCCGGTTGATGTCCGAGCCGTCGCCGATGTTGTGTCGGGCGCGCGCCAGCTGGAGCGCCTGCACGCCGTCGAGCGTCTGCTGGCCGGCGGGCAGGTCCAGGCCGGTGTAGTCGTCCTGGAGCGGTTCGGCCAGGCACACGTCGACCCCGCCGACCGCGTCCACCATGCGCTGGAACCCGGCGAAGTCCACGAGGGCGAACTCGTCGACGGTAAGGCCCGTCATCTGCTGGACGGTGAGGATCGTGCAGGCCGCGCCGTACTGGCGGGCCTCGTCCGACCCCGTGTCGGACTGCGAGGAGCCCTGGGAGAACGCCGAGTTGAACATCGCGTCGTCCTGCGCCCACGTCGACGACCCGTCGGGGAGGGGGCAGGCGGGGATCGGCGTGAGGAGGTCGCGCGGGATGGAGACGGCGTCGATCCGGCTGCGGTCCGCCGAGATGTGGAACAGCAGCGTGGTGTCCGAGCGCATGCCCGCGTCGTTGCCCCCGATCTCAGCGTTCTCGCCGCTGCGATCGTCGGTCCCCATGACGAGGATGTTCATCGGCTGACCCGTCTTCGGGTCGTCGTACGTCGCCTCCGCGGAGGCCGACTGCGTGGCGCTCGTCGCGATGGCCCCGTTGACGAGGTCCTCGACGTCGAGCGACGTGATGTTGTTCTGGATGTCGGCGTAGGCGAAGGTGACGCCGCCGACGACGAAGGCGATGATCCCGACCCCAGACGTGAGCACACCGCGCAGCAGGGATCGCGACGGGTTGCGGCGGGCATGCCGCCAGCGAGCCATGGGGGAAGAGGTCACGCCCTGATCGTATGGGGACGGGCAGGAGGGCACCGGTCGAGCGCGGGAGCGGCCTGCGGGGCGCCCGTGGAAGTGTTGTGAACGTCGGTCACCGAGCCGGGCGACGCGGCCGGCGACCTCAGCGAGGCCCGCGCACGTCGGCGGACGCGCCGGCCGCCAGCGCGAGCACCTCGGCCACGGGGGTGACGCGTGCCGCCCGCGTGACGTCGGCGAACGGCGCGTGCCAGCCCGCACCGGCCAGCGCGACGGCGTCGGGCCGGAAGGCGGCGACCGGGCCGAGCGCGTCGGGCTGCGCCGCGACGTCGACCGCACCGTCGAGCCAGCCCGACGCCAGGTCGCCCGGCCAGCGCATCGCGAACGACGGCAGCGGGACGGCGACGGCGAGCTCCGGCCGCGCACGGCCCGCGGCCCACGTCTCCTCCCACGGGCCCGGGCGCGAGGTGACCACGACGTCGAGGGGAGCCGACGCGACCGGCCGAGGCTCGCCGTCGGGCCCCGGCGTCGCGTCGGCGCCGTCGTCCGGAAGGACGAGGCAGGACCCGGTCAACCACGCGCCGAGCGCCCACACGACCGTTCGCCAGTGCGGCGGGAGATCGAGGTGGACCCGCGTGTTCGGCCCGGCGTCGATCTCCTCGACGAGGAGGTTGGCGACCTTGGCCGCCCAGGTGGCGCACACGCGGCCGGACAGCTCGAGCTGCTCACCGCCGCCCGACCAGGTCAGACGCGGGCGGGGACCGCTCGCCAGCAGGGACGAGAACGCGGCATGGGGATCGAGCATCATGCTCCCGAACCTACGGCGATCCCCCGGCGACACGCCGAGGAGCCGAGGCGGATACCACGCATCGGCTTGACTACGAGGGGATGACACGCGTGTAATTCACATACCGCCGCAGCGCTGCGGTGGACCTGACCAGCGAGCGAGACCTTCGGAGGCAGCGGATGTGGAACATCCTGGGCGAGGGACCTCTCGCCTCACCGACCGCATGGTCAGCGCTCAACTCGGGGCCCTTCCTCGGTGAGGGCGCCCTGGAGTGGCAGGAGCGCGCACTGTGCGCCCAGACGGACCCCGAGGCGTTCTTCCCGGAGAAGGGCGGCTCCACCCGCGAGGCCAAGAAGGTGTGCGCCTCGTGCGAGGTGCGCGCCGAGTGCCTCGACTACGCGCTCGCGAACGACGAGCGGTTCGGCATCTGGGGCGGGCTCTCCGAGCGGGAGCGGCGCCGGCTGAAGCGCCGAGCAGTCTGAGGCGCCGCACGTCGTGAGTTCCGCTGCGCCGCTGCGCGAGCCCGTGTCGGTGCTCGCCGTCGTGGCGACCCGGAATGTCACTCCCTGGCTCGAAGGCACGCTGTCCGCGATCCTGCGGCAGTCCACCCCACCCGACCGCGTCCTCGTCGCGGTGTGGGACCCCACCGCGCTCGCCGCGGTCCGGGACGCCGCGGAGGCGGCCGGCCTCGCGGGGGCCGACGTGCTGCCGGCCGCGAACGCCGCCACGTTCGGCGCTGCCGTGCGCGCGGTGCTGCGCGACCGACCCGGCGCGCGCGGGCAGTGGCTCTGGCTCCTGCACGACGACAGCGCCCCTGAGCCCGACGCGCTCACGCAGCTGCGTCGCGCGGCCGAGCAGGGCTCCTCGGTCGCCGTCGTGGGCGCCAAGCAGGTCGAGTGGACGGCCCCGGACGAGCTGATCTCGGTCGGCGTCGGGATGACCCGGTCCGGTCGCCGCTTCACGGCGCTGGAGGAGCACGAGATCGACCAGGGCCAGTACGACGACCGGTCGGACGTGCTCGCCGTCGGGACCGCCGGCGCACTCGTGCGCCGCGACGTGTGGGACGCCCTGAGCGGGACCGATCCGGCGCTCGGTCCGTTCGGCGACGGCGCCGATCTCGCCCGGCGCGCACGCCTGGCCGGGCACCGCGTCGTCATCGCGCCCGGAGCGACCGTCCGGCACGCCCGCGCGAGCTACTTCGCGCTGCGCGCCCCGCGGCACGGCGAACCGGCGGTGGACGCGGCCCCCGAGCCCGAGCGGTCCTGGCCGGCGCGGCGCCAGGCGGTGCTGCACGCGCGGCTCGCCGGTGCGACCCCGATCGGTGCCGTGCTCGCGTTCCTCGGGATGTACCTGCTCGCGCCGGTCCGCGCGCTCGGACGGCTCGTGACCAAGGAGTTCCACCTCGTCGGGGCGGAGCTGCGCGCGCCGTTCGCGGCCACGGCCGGCCTCTCCGCGGTGAGCCGGGCGCGGCGCCAGGCGCGGCGCACGAGCGTGCTGCCGCGTCGCGTGCTGCGTCCGCTGCAGGTCGGGCTCGGCGAGCGCCTCGCGACGTGGCGCGACCAGCGACTGCAGCGGGCCGCGCTGCGCCGCGCCGCGCGAGCGCGCTCCGAGCTGGAGATCCGCGAGGCCGCGGCGCTCGCCCGGCGCCGCCGCACCACGCTCTCGCTCGTCGTGCTCGCGACGGTGGCGGTCGCGCTCGTCACCGTCGGTTCCTGGATCCTCGCCGGTCCGCTCGTCGGCGGTGCGCTGCTGCCCGTCGACGGCGACGTGCGCTCGCTCTGGACGCTGGCGACGTCGCCGTGGCTCGCCGTCGGGGACGGCCATGCCGTGCTCGCCGAACCCCTCCTCCTGGTCCTGGCCGCGCTGACGACCCTGGTCGGCGGGCTGTGGGGGACCCCCGTCACGGTGGTCCTGACCGCGCTCCTGGTCGGCGCGCTGCCGCTCGCGGCGATCGGCGCGTGGTTCGCCGCCGGTGCCGCCACGCGCAGCGTCGGGGTCCGCGCCTGGGTCGCGGGGGCCTGGGCGCTCATGCCCCCGCTCCTCACGGCCGTCGCGGACGGCCGGGTCGGAGCCGTGGTCGCGCACCTCGCGCTGCCCTGGGTCGCGCTCGGCGTGGCGCGCGGGCTCGGCGTCCAGCGGCGCGACGTCGTGCTGTCTGGCATGGTCGGGGCGCAGCGTGTCCACCGTTCCGCGGTCGACGACGCCGAAACAGCGCCCGCCCTGGCGCTCACCTCCGGGCGACGTTCCCCCGGGCCGATCGGCTCGATCGGCGCGTGCGCGGCCGCCGGGCTCGCCTTCGCCGTGGCCTGCGCGGGGGCGCCCCTGCTGCTCCCGCTCGGGCTCGTGCTGCTCGCGGTGCTCGCGCTGGCGCTGCCGCGTCGGGCGCGTCGCCTGCACGCCGGTCGCGGGCGCCTCGTGCTCGTGGCGGTGCCGGCGCTCGCGCTGCTCGGACCGTGGCTCACCGCACCGTTCACGTCGGCTGCGGGCGCGGACGGCGGCGCCGACCAGCTCGTCCGGCTCCTGCTGTCCGAGCCTGGCGCCGTCGAGGCCTTCACCGTGGCGTCGCCGTGGCAGTCGGCCCTGCTCTGGCCCCTGGATCCGGCACCCGTCACCTGGCTGCCGTCGGCGCTCGCCTGGCTCCCGCTCGCCCTCGCGGCGCCTGTGGTGCTCGCCGCACTCGCCGCGCTGCTGCGCGGCGGCGCGCAGGCGGTGACCGTCCGGATCGGCTGGCTGCTGGCGGTGCTCGCGCTCGCCGCCGCGGTGACCCTCCCGCTCGTGGGCGTGGGCACCGACGTCGACGGCGGGGTCGAGTCGAGCGTCGGCACCTGGCCCGGTCCCGCACTCTCCCTCGCGCTGCTCGGTGCGCTGCTCGCCGCAGCCGTCGCGGGGGAGGGCATGCGCCGTCGCCTCGGCGGCGCGACCTTCGGCTGGCGGCAGTCCGCCTCGGCGGTGCTCGTGGCGCTGGCCGCGCTCGGGCCCGCCGCGGGCGCGGTCACGTGGGTGCTCGCGGTGCGCAGCGACCCCGGCGTCGTCGAGGTAGCCGCGCGTGGCGCCGACCCCGTTCCGGCCCTCGGGCGCCAGGTGCAGGTCTCGGCCGCCTCGGCTCGTGTGCTCTCGCTCACGCCGACCGCGGACGGGCTCGACGTCCAGCTCTGGCGCGCCGACGGACCCCAGCTCGTCGACGGTGCGCTGACGACGCTCGCGCTCACGGGCTCACCCCTGAGCCCCGAGATCGCCGCGCCGGACGCCGCGGACGCCGACCTCGCGGTCGCGGTGTCGCGCCTGACCGTCGCCGCCGACGAGGCCGTGCCCGCGCTCCTGACGCACGGCGTCGCCGTCGTGGTCGTCGCGAACCCGGACTCGACCGCGCGACCGGGTGCGGACCCGTCGGCCGCGGCGGCCCTGGCGGCCGAGCTCGACGCGACCGCGGGCCTGGAGAAGGTGACCACGAACGCGTCCGGCTCGATCTGGCGCGTCGTCGCGGACGTCGCGGCGCGCGCCCGGGTGCTCGAGGCCGACGGCACCGGGTCCCCGAACGTCGTGGTGACCAGCCGCGACCTGCCGGTGGGCGGCCTGACGTCCGGCGTCGTCCAGGCCGGGGGCGAGATCCTCTCCGGCGAGGCCGACCGCACGGTCGTGCTGGCGGAGCGAGCCGATCCCGGCTGGGTGGCGCGCCTGGACGGCGTCACGCTCGAGCCCGTGACCACGGACTGGCGTCAGGCGTGGACCCTGCCCGCGGGCGCGTCCGGGCAGCTCGAGATCAGCTACGTGGACCCGGTGCGGACCCCGTGGGTCGTCGTGCAGATCGTGGTGCTGGGCCTCACGCTCCTGCTCGCGCTCCCGGCCCGACGGCGCACCCCCGAGGAGGTCGTATGAGCACGTCCGAGACCGACTCCGGGCTCGACGCCGGCCGCGAGCGCGAGGTGAGCACGACCGGCGACGAGGCCACGGCGCCCGAGCGTGCCGAGGCGACGAAGGCGCCCCGGCAGGGTGGGAAGCGCCGGCCTCGCTCGATCCACCCGGGCCGCGAGGGCCTCACCCGCACGCTGCGGATCGTGTCCGCGCTCGGGGTGCTCGCGCTCGGCGCCGGGGTCGTGGTCGGCGCGAGTGCGCTGCCGACGGCGCAGGTCGCGCAGGCGCAGCCGCTCGCCGTGGCCGTGCCGCCGACGGGGGTGGCCCTGACCTGCCCGACGGCGCCCGCCGCGACGTCCGGTGCGGCTACCGACTCCGAGCTCTCCGGCGCCTCGACGACCACGACGCAGGTGCTCGGCGCCGTGCTCGCGCGCGGCGGAGCGCTCCCGAGCGCCACCCTCGGGACGCTCACCGCGGCCGGCACGGCCCTCACCCCCGGCCCTGACGGCGCGATCGGGACGCTCGCTGACCCGGCCGAGCCGAGCGTGCTGCGCGCCGACCCCGCCGGGGGTGCGGCCGCGTTCGCCGTCGCCGCGACGGCGTCGCGGGCGGACTCCGGCGACCTGCGGGGCCTGTCCGCGGCCTCGTGCCCGGCCGGGTCGTCGACGCTCTGGTTCGCGGGCGGTCGTACGACCATCGGCTCCTCGGCAACGCTGAGCCTGCGCAACGCCGGGTCCACGGCCGCCACCGTCACGCTCGCCGCCTGGGGCGCGACCGGACCCGTGGCGCTCACCTCGACCGCCGTCGTGGTGCCGCCGGGGTCGCAGCAGACGGTCTCCCTCGAGGCCGTCGCCCCGGACCAGGACCGGCTCGCGCTGCAGCTGACCGCCGCGGGCGGCCTGGTCAGCGCCACGATCGCGACGAACCAGCTCGACGGCCTGACCCCCGCGGGCACCGACGTCGTGTCGGCGACCGCGGCGCCCGGCGTCGAGGCGCTCGTGCCCGGCGTCGTCCTGGGCAGCAGCACGATCGACGACGAGGACACCGCCCTCGTCCGCGTGCTCAACCCCGGCGAGACGCCCGCGACCGTCTCGATCGAGCTCCTCGGCTCCGACGGCGTCGTCCCGATCAGTGGCTTGAACGGGCTCGTGGTCGAGGCGGGCGCGGTGACGGACGTGACCCTCGGCGGAGCGCCGCCGGGGACCTACACGGTGCGCGTCTCCTCCGACCTGCCCGTCGTGACCGGTGCGTCCCTGGTCCGCGTCGGTCAGCCCGCGCCCGAGGACCCCGACGTCCCGGTCGTCGACCGTGCCTGGTTGTCCTCGGTCGCCTCGGGGACGTCGCAGGCGGTCGCGCTGCCCGGCCTCGGGTCGGTGGTCGAGCGGGGAGAGCTCGTGATCGGCGCGGTCGAGGACGCCACCGTGACGGCCACGGCGCTCGACGCCACGGGCACCGTGGTGGGCACCGTCGAGGTCGACGTGCCCGCCGGTCGGAGCGTCGCGCTGGACGTCTCGCAGCTCGGCTCGTCGCCCGCCCTCGTACGGCTCACGTCTGACGCGCCCGTCGCCGCGGGCGCCGTCCTCACCTACACCGACCCGCTGGGGGAGCTCGTCAGCGTGATCGGCGCGCAGCAGGACCCGCAGGTGGAGCGGTCCGCCGCCATCCGCGTGTCGCTGGGCTGACCTCTCGTCCTGCTCGGATCCTGCTCGGACCGGGCCCTCGGCTCAGGCCAGCACGGCTTCGGCGGCCACCGACCAGCGCTCCTGCCACGGCCCGATCGGCTCGAGCCCGGCGGCGCGCACCGGTTCAGGTCAGTCCGGTCGGTAGCCCGGGTCGACGGCCTCGGGCGGCTGCCCGATCAGCTCGGCGACCTGCTCCACGACGACGGCCCGCACCAGTGCGCGGACCTCCTCCTCGCCGTCGCACCGCTCCTCGACCACCCGGCGGTAGAGCACGATCCGCGCGCTGAGGCCGGCGACGGCGTCCGCCGCGAACGCCCGGCCGAGCGCGGGGCCGTGCTCCCAGGGCGCCGGATCGGACGGCGGAACGTCCTCGACGGCGAACTCGACGTCGCGCAGCTGGCGTGACCAGCGCTGCTCGAGGAGCTCGACCGCGTCGAGCACCGCGTCCTCGAAGCGCTCCGCGCGGGTCCGGCTCGCGGGCATCCCGGGGGGCAGCAACGGGCCCCGCAGGCCGCGACCGCGGCGGTCACGCCGACGCGCGCCGCGGCGCGACGGGATCGTGAGCGGGTCGAGCGCGCGGGGGGTGCGGGACACCGTCCGAGCCTAACGTCGGGGGCTCGGGTGAGCGGGTAGCGTGGCGGGGTGAGGATCCGCCAGTGCACGCGCGCCACGTGCGTTCGCCCCGCCGTCGCGACCCTGACGTACGTGTACGCCGACTCCACGGCGGTCCTCGGCCCGCTCGCCACGCAGGCCGAGCCGCACTCCTACGACCTGTGCGCGGAGCACGCCGGGCGCCTGACGGTGCCGCGAGGGTGGGAGGTGGTGCGCCTCGCGGTCGACCTCGATCACGCAGCGCCGGCGCCCACCCCCGACGACCTCGTCGCCCTCGCGGACGCCGTGCGCGAGGCCTCGCGCGCGCCCGCGCCCACGGCACCCCCGCCGCCGTCGGCTGCCTCGGGCTCGCGCCGCGGACACCTTCGCGTGCTCGACGGCGGGGAGTGACGAGGGCGCGACGGCGCACCGTGCGCTTGGCGCGCCTCGTGCGCTTCGTGCACAGGGCGTCAGCCACCCAGGAACCCGAGAACCCGGGCACCGAGACCACCAGCGAGGAGCGACGACGATGACCACACCCGATCTCGGAGCGGGCGATGCGCAGTGGGTGCGCGACGCGCTGCGCTGCCCCGTGACGCGCACGCCCCTGCGCGAGGGCACCGGACCCGACGGCGAGCCCGAGCTGCACAACACAAGCCCCGACGAGCCGCTGGCCTACCCCGTCCGGAACGGCGTCCCCGTGCTGCTGCCTGACGAGGCTCGACCGCTGGGCTGAGGCACCGCGGGCGCCCTCGCTCGCGTCCGTCCCGGCGGGGCAGCCGGCGACGGGGGAGCGGCCGGTGGGCGCCCGTCCGACCGCGGTCGCGAGGGACGCTCGCCGCGACCGCCGCGTGGACCGCCGTGGGCGGCGCCCGACGTGGGCGCCCGTCGTGGGCGCCCGCCGTGGGCGCCGGTACGACGCCCGATGCCACGTCGTTACGATGCGATCCGCAACCCGGTCGAGAGGCGGACATGTCAGCGCAGCACGGCACCAAGGCGATCCTCGCGGCGCTCGCCGCCAATCTCGGCATCGCCGTCACCAAGTTCGTCGCGTACGTGCTGACCGGCTCCTCCTCGATGCTCGCGGAGGCCGTGCACTCGGTCGCCGACTCGGGCAACCAGCTCCTCCTGCTCCTGGGCGGACGCCGTGCGGTGCGCGCGGCCGACGCCGAGCACCCGTTCGGCTACGGCCGCGCCCGGTACTTCTACGCGTTCGTCGTGTCGATCGTGCTCTTCACGCTTGGTGGCGTGTTCGCCCTCTACGAGGCGTACGAGAAGTTCCGCCACCCCCACCCGATCGAGGGGCAGTGGTGGTGGGTGCCGCTCGTCGTGCTGGCCGCCGCGATCGGGATGGAGGGCTTCTCGTTCCGCACCGCCATCCACGAGTCGCGGCCGCACAAGGGCTCCGGGTCGTGGTGGCAGTTCATCCGGCGCTCGAAGTCGCCCGAGCTGCCCGTCATTCTGCTCGAGGACTTCGGCGCCCTGATCGGGCTCGCGTTCGCGCTCGTCGGGGTCTCTGCCACGCTCCTCACGCACGACGGGCGCTGGGACGCCCTCGGCTCGGCCGCCATCGGCGCGCTGCTCGTCTGCATCGCGTTCGTGCTGGCCCGGGAGACCAAGTCGTTGCTGCTCGGCGAGGGCGCCGAGCCCGACGTCGTGGACGCGGTCCTCGCCGCCGCAGCCGGCGACGGCGTGACCTCCGTCATCCACCTCAAGACCCTTCACCTCGGGCCCGAGGAGCTGCTCGTCGCGGCGAAGATCGAGGTCCCGAGCGCGTCGACCGCCGCGGACGTGGCGGCGGCGATCGACTCGGCCGAGGGTCGGATCCGCGCCGCGGTGCCGATCGCCCGCGTGATCTACCTCGAGCCGGACCTGCGCCGCGCCGTGAGTCAGGACACCGCGACCGACTGAGTCGCGCCCCCTCGAGTGCCGCAGCGTCGCATCCGCCGTCGAGAACGGCCCATGGCGACGAGAACGGCCCTCTGAGCACGTTCGCGAGGGCACCCGGGCGTGCGCGTGTCGTTGAGAACGGCCCGTGGCGTCGAGAACGGCCCTCTGAGCACGTTCGCGAGGGCACCCGGGCGTGCGCGTGTCGTTGAGAACGGCCCGTGGAGTCGAGAACGGCCCTGGGGGTCTCCACCGCGGCGCCACCTTCGTCGAGAACGGCCTGTGGCGACGAGAACGGTCCGCTGCGGGCCGGTCTCGTCGCCACGGGCCGTTCTGGGCGGTGCGGCAAGCTCCGGGCTACCCGCGCGGCGGGCGGCCGCGCGGTCGAGGGGGCTTCTCCGGCCGACGGAAGGTCCGGCGGCGCGCACCGACCGCGACACCGACCGCAATACCGTCGGCGCGCGCCGACTGCGACACCGACCGCAATACCGTCGGCGCGCACCGACTGCGACACCGACCGCAATACCGACGCCGCGCACCGACTGCGGCGCACCCCGGGCGCGTACGCTGTGCGACCGTGACCGCACCCCAGCGCCAGACCTTTGCCACGCCGTCGGGCACGCTCGACGTCCGCGTGCGCGACCTCGCCCTCGCCGACTCCGGTCGCCACCAGATCCGCCTCGCCGAGCACGAGATGCCGGGCCTCATGGCGCTGCGCGCCGAGCTCGCGGAGTCGCAGCCGCTCTCGGGGGCGCGCATCGCGGGCAGCCTCCACATGACGGTGCAGACCGCCGTGCTGATCGAGACGCTCACGGCGCTGGGCGCGCAGGTCCGCTGGGCGAGCTGCAACATCTTCAGCACGCAGGACGAGGCGGCGGCCGCCGTCGCCGTCGGACGTCCCGAGGACGGCGGCACCGCCGAGGCGCCGCGCGGGGTGCCGGTCTTCGCGTGGAAGGGCGAGAGCCTCGCGGAGTACTGGGCGTGCACCGACGAGATCCTCACCTGGATCGACCCCGCCACGGGCGAGGACGTCGGCCCGACCCTCATCCTCGACGACGGCGGCGACGCCACGATGCTCGTGCACGAGGGCGTGGCGGCCGAGCGGCGGGGCGCGGTCGAGAGCGACCCGCAGCCGGGCGAGCGCGGCTACAGCGCCGAGCGGATCGTCTTCCTCGAGACGCTGCGGCGCAGCCTGGCGGCCGACCCGGGCCGGTTCACCCGGATCGCGGCGGGCCTGCGCGGCGTGAGCGAGGAGACCACCACGGGTGTGCACCGCCTCGCCCAGCTCGCCGAGCGCGGGGAGCTGCTGTTCCCGGCCGTCAACGTCAACGACTCGGTCACCAAGTCGAAGTTCGACAACCGATACGGCATCCGGCACTCCCTGCCCGACGGCCTCAACCGCGCGACCGACGTGCTCATCGGTGGCAAGACGGCGTTCGTCGTCGGCTACGGCGACGTCGGCAAGGGCGCGGCGGAGGCGCTGCGCGGTCAGGGCGCCCGCGTGATCGTCTCGGAGATCGACCCGATCTGCGCGCTGCAGGCGGCGATGGACGGCTTCCAGGTGGCGCGCCTGGAGGAGGTCGTGGACCGCGTCGACTTCGTCATCACCACCACGGGCAACGTCGGCGTCGTCACGGTCGACCACATCCGTGCGATGAAGGACAAGGCCGTGCTCGGCAACATCGGCCACTTCGACAACGAGATCGACGTGGCGGGCCTCGAGGCCGTGCCGGGCGTGGTTCGCACCGAGATCAAGCCACAGGTGCACGAGTGGACGCTGCCTGCGGAGGACGAGGAGATCGGTCCGGACGGCGTGGTCCGCCCCGCGCGCCCCGAGCGCAGCGTCATCGTGCTCTCCGAGGGTCGACTGCTCAATCTCGGCAACGCCACGGGGCACCCGAGCTTCGTGATGAGCGCGTCGTTCACGAACCAGGTGCTCGCGCAGCTCGACCTGCACGCGGGCGCGGAGTACCTCCGCCTGCAGGTGGCGGACGCGGAGCAGGACCAGGAGCGCGCGCACGACGGCGAGCTCGCCTCGAGCGGCGAGGTCCGGCAGGAGGGCGCTCAGGAGGGCACGGGGTTCGACGTGCACCGCCTCCCGAAGGCGCTCGACGAGAAGGTCGCGCGTCTGCACCTGGAGGCGCTCGGCGTCGACCTCACCGAGCTCACGAAGGAGCAGGCGGAGTACCTCGGCGTCGACGTCGCCGGGCCGTACAAGCCCGAGCACTACCGGTACTGAGCCGGAGGCGCCGGCCGGTGCGTCCCACCACGGGCGCGGCAGGGCGCGGGCACGCTCCGCGGCAGGGTCGGTAGAGTTTCTCGCGGAGCGCCGGGAAGACTGGTCGGCACCGTCTCGTCGACCCCGGAGCCGCCATGACCGTCCCACGCACGCCCCTGTTCAGCCGGCTCACCCCCGGCGCCGAGCGCAACCTCGCCGACACGCTCCGAGGTGAGCGCACCGGCGGCGTCCTGCTCATCATCGGTGCCGTGCTCGGCCTCGTGCTCGCGAACGGACCCACGTCGGACGCGTTCGAGCGGCTCTCCCACCACCATCTCGCCGTCGGTCCCGTCGACCTCTCGGTCGCGCACTGGGCCTCCGACGGGCTGCTGGCGGTCTTCTTCTTCGTGGTCGGACTCGAGCTCACCCGCGAGATTCAGGTGGGCGAGCTGCGACACGCACGTACCGCCGTCGTGCCCATGGTCGGGGCGCTCGGCGGGATGCTGGCGCCGGCCGCGATCTACGTCGCGATCAACGCGGCCGCTGCGGGCGGGGACGTGTCCGGCTGGGCAGTGCCCACCGCGACCGACATCGCGTTCGCGATCGCCGTGCTGGGGCTCGTCGCGCGTTCGCTCCCGACGGCGGTGCGCGCCTTCCTGCTCACGCTCGCCGTCGTCGACGACCTCCTCGCGATCCTCGTCATCGCGGTCTTCTACTCCGACGGCCTTCGGTTCGGCTGGCTCGGCATGGCCGCGCTGGCCGTCGCGGCCTTCGCCCTCGTGGTCCGCACGCGCCTCGCGGACGGCCGCTGGCTCGCCGTCGTCGCCGTGCCGCTCGGGCTGCTCGCGTGGTACGCGACGCTGGAGGCCGGGGTGCACGCCACCATCGCGGGCGTCGCGCTCGGGCTCGTCGTGCCGGCGGTGGCTCGTCGGAGCAGCCGACCCCGACCCGAAGCGTCGGCGCCGTCGGCCCCCGAGCGCACGGACGACGGTCGCGACAGCCTCGCCGAGCGCCTCGAGCACGGCTGGCGGCCGGTCTCGGCGGGAGTCGCCGTACCCGTGTTCGCGCTGTTCACGGCCGGCGTCGTGATCGACCCGAGCCTGTTCGGCTCGACGCTCGTCGACCCGGTGGCGTGGGGCATCTTCCTCGGTCTCGTGCTCGGCAAGCCGCTCGGGATCACCGGCGCCACGTGGCTGCTGTGCCGATTCACCCGCGCGACGCTCGCCCCGGGCGTGCGCTGGCGCGAGATCGGGGCCGTCGCCACACTCGGCGGCATCGGGTTCACGGTGTCGCTGCTCATCGGGTCGCTCGCCTTCGAGGGCACCCACCGTGCGGAGGAGGTCGTGCTCGTGGTGCTGCTCGCCTCGGTGGTGGCGGCCGCGATCGGGGCCGTGGCGCTCCGGCTGGTCCGGACCGGGCGCGGGACGTCCGCGCAGTAGCAGCCCGGGCCGCGCGGCCGGCGGCCCGGGCTAGAGGCTCGGGCGCCCCGGGTGCGGCGGGTCCGCTGGGGTCGTGGGCGCTCCTGGCGCAGCCGCGGGCGGGGTGTGCGGAGGGGCCGTGGGCGCGGTCGACCTCGACCCGGCAGCGTGCGCGGAGTCGACCGGGGTGGCGGCGCCCGAGCGTGCCCCGGCGCCGAGCCCCGCGACCTCGGCGAGGTCGGCGTGCACGACGGCGAGCACCAGTGCGCCGATCGGTGCGGTGAGGGCGGCGGCCACGGTTCCGCCGAGCACCGCGACGACCCAGCCCGAGACCGGCCCGGAGGTCGCCGGGAGCAGCGATGCGACGAACGCGACGGGCGAGCTCACCACGCCCGCGGCGATGTGCAGCGTGATCGTCGTGAGCAGCCAGATGCCGATCAGCCGCCAGCGCGTCCCACGCGCCAGGACCGTCGCGGCACGCAGGGCGGCAGCCACGCCCGGTGCGGGCGAGACGCCGAGCTGCGGCGCGGCGAGCGCGAGCACGGGCAGCACCCGGGCGGCGGCGACGAGCGCGGCGGTCGTGGCGAGCACGCCGGCACCGACGGCCACGAGGACCCCGCCCAGCGCGCCCGCGAGCACCACGGCACCCGCGACCGCGGCCACCAGCGCGGTGAGGAGCACGACGACGAGCGCCGCGATCGCCAGCACGCCCGGCACCCGGGGGCGCACCGCGCGCCACACCCCACGCACGTCGGCCCGGCCGCGGGTCGCGACCTGCCGCAGGGTCACCGCGGCGACCGCGCCGAGCAGTGCCGTCCCGAGGACCGACGTGAGGGCGCCGAGGGTCGAGACGAGCGCCTGCGAGAGCATCGCGTCGATCTCGGCTCCGGCGTCCGGCGGGACGGCCACGTCCAGGCCGTGCTCGATCTGGGCCGCGAACCGCGAGTGCGCCGAGAGCAGCGCGGCCAGCACCCCCAGCGGCACGACGACCAGCGCGCCGAACGTCCACATCACGCGTGGCGCGGCGCGGATCGCCGCGATGGTGGCGTCGACGAGGTCGCCGACGGCGAGCGGACGTCGGTCCGCGGGCGGAGGGCCCGCGGGGGCCGGCGGGGGAAGGACGGGCGGGGCGGCGCTGTCGTCGTCGCCGCCGGCGCCCGCGGCGCGTCCGGGAGCGCCCGCGCGGCGGCCGGTGGTGGGCCGTGGCGGGGGCGTGAGGTCGGGGGGCTGCCACCGCCCGTCGTCCCAGCCCCGGCCAGTGGTCACGGAATGACACGATAGGCCCATGAGCTCACGCATCCTCGTGGTCGACGACGACCCCGCCATCTCCGAGATGATCGGCATCGTGCTGGCCTCGGAGGGGTTCGAGGCGGCCTTCTGTCCCGACGGCGAGCACGCGCTCGAGGTGTTCAGCGAGGTCGGCCCCGACCTCGTGCTGCTGGACCTCATGCTGCCGGGCAAGGACGGGATCGAGGTGTGCCGCGACATCCGCCGCCTGGCCGACACGCCGGTGGTGATGCTGACTGCGCGCAGCGACACGCTCGACGTCGTGCGCGGGCTCGAGGCGGGCGCGGACGACTACATGGTCAAGCCGTTCAAGCCCCAGGAGCTCGTCGCGCGGGTCAAGGCGCGCCTGCGCCGCCAGGACCACGACTCCACCGAGCGCCTGCACATCGGCGACCTCGTGATCGACGTCGCGGGCCACCGCGTGCTGCGCGGCGGGGAGCAGATCGCGCTCACCCCGCTGGAGTTCGACCTCGTCGTGGCCCTCGCGCGCAAGCCGTGGCAGGTGTTCAGCCGCGAGGCGCTGCTCGAGCAGGTCTGGGGCTACCGGCACCAGGCCGACACCCGCCTCGTGAACGTGCACGTCCAGCGCCTGCGGGCGAAGATCGAGCGGGACCCCGAGCACCCCGAGGTGGTCGTCACGGTGCGCGGCGTGGGCTACCGCGCCGGGACGCCGACCACCTGAGCGACCGAGCCTCGAGCCACCGCGACCCGCGACCTCCCAGACGGCCCAGCACCGTGAGCCCGCCGAGACCCCCGAGCAGTCCGTGAGCAGCCCGTGAGCACTGTCGCCTCCCCGACGGACGCCCGCCCGCGCCCCCGCTGGCGCGGCCTGCGCCCGCGCCGACGCATCGCCATCGCGCTGGCGCAGGCGCGCAGCGCGTGGCGGCGCTCGCTGCGCCTGCGGGTGCTGGCCGTCACGACCGTGGTGGGCATCGTCGCGCTCGCGCTGGTCTCGGCCTACCTCTCCGACCGGGTGCGGGACGCCCTGTACGACCAGCGCGTGGCCGAGGCGCTCGCGGACGCGTCCTCGCGCACCGCGCAGATCCAGGCTCAGTTGGATGCCGCGACGGCGACCACACCCGCCCAGGTGCAGTCCGTGGCGTTCGAGATCGTGCGGGCCGCGCAGAGCCCGGGATCCGGCGCGATCGGCACGATGCTGCGCCGCAGCCCGTCGGACACGGGGATCAGCCCGATCGACTTCTCGGTGGGTTCGCCGGTGGCCCTGAGCGAGGACCTGCGCAGCGCCGTGCAGGACTCCACGACGCAGCAGTGGCAGGCGGTCACGGTGGACACCGCCGACGGCACGGGCCCGGGCGTGGTGGTCGGCGCCCGCGTCTTCCCGCCGGAGGTGGGCGCGTACGAGCTGTACTTCGTCTACAGCCTCATCCCCGAGCAGAGCACGCTCACGCTCATCCAGCAGACCCTCGCGCTCGCGGCGTTCGCGCTGCTCGGGCTGCTCGCCGCGATGGCGCTGTACCTCACCCGGCAGGTGCTCGGCCCGGTGCAGCAGGCGGCCCGGACGGCGGAGAGGCTCGCCGCGGGGCACCTCGACGAGCGCATGACGGAGCACGGCCGCGACGAGCTGGCCCTGCTCGGCCGCAGCTTCAACGAGATGGCCGAGAGCCTGCAGGACCAGATCGAGCGGCTCGCGGGCCTCTCGCGCGTGCAGCAGCAGTTCGTCTCGGACGTGTCGCACGAGCTGCGCACGCCGCTCACCACCATCCGGATGGCCAGCGAGCTCCTCTACGACGCGCGCGGGGACTTCGACGCGACCACGCGCCGGTCCGCCGAGCTGCTGCACGCCCAGGTCGACCGGTTCGAGGCGCTGCTGGCCGACCTGCTCGAGATCTCGCGGTTCGACGCGGGGGCGGCCGTGCTCGACGTCGAGCACCTCGACGTGCGCACCGTGGTGCGCCGCGCCGTCGACCTCGCCGCGCCGCTCGCGGAGCGGATGGGCACCTCGTTCGTGCTCGAGGAGCCGGGCCAGGCGTGCCGCGCGGACCTGGACCCGCGACGTGTGGAGCGCGTGCTGCGCAACCTGCTCGCGAACGCGATCGAGCACGCCGAGGGGAGGCCCATCGAGGTGGTCGTGGCGGCGGACGACCGCGCGGTGGCCGTGAGCGTCGTCGACCACGGGGTCGGCATGACCGCCCGGCAGACCGAGCAGGTGTTCGACCGCTTCTGGCGCGGGGACCCCTCCCGTGCCCGCACCATCGGCGGCACGGGCCTGGGGCTCGCGATCTCGCTCGAGGACGCGCGGCTGCACGGCGGCCGGCTGGAGGCGTGGGGCAGGCCCGGCGTCGGCGCGTCGTTCCGCCTCACGCTGCCGCGTCGCGCGGGCGTCGTGGTGACGAGCTCGCCCGGGCCGCTCGAGCGCACGACGGCGGATCCCGAGCCCACACGCGTGAGCACCGGTCCGTCGCCGGCGGCGCTGCCGGAGCTCGGCGAGACCAGAGAGGTGGGGCCATGACCGCCGTCGCGGAGCGAGCGGGTCGCCCGACCGGCCGGGCGACCGGCCCAGGGACCGGCAGTGGTGTTGCCCGGGGGACCGGCCCAGGGAGCGACCGCAGGACGAGGCGCGCGGCGGTGCTCGCCGTCGTGCTGGCGCTCGCGGGCCTCGTCGCGGGCTGCGCGCAGCTGCCCGTGTCCGGCCCGGTGCACCAGGGCCGCACGGCGGCGCCCGCCGCCGACGCGATCCGCATCGAGGCGAGCCGCCCCGGCCCGGGGGACGGGCCGCAGGAGATCGTCCAGGGCTTCCTCGCCGCCGGACCGGCCGGGCTGTCGGCCGACGGGGACTTCGAGGTTGCCCGCTCCTACCTCACGACGTCGGCCGGCGCGCAGTGGTCGCCCCTCGCGGAGGTGGTGATCGCGCGCAACGACGAGCCGCAGAGCTTCCGGGTGGACGACCAGGACGCAGCGATTGAGGACGCGACCGACTCCGCGACGGACGACGTCGACAATGACGGTGACGGTGACGTCGACGGTGCCGGTGCCGCCACGAGCGCGACCGGCAGCGGGACGGACGGCACGGACGACGGCGAGCCCGCCCCCGTCACGCCGGCACCGGACACCGACGGCACGGGCGCGCCCGGCGGCGGGGGTGCGGACGGCGCGGGCAGTGCCGCTACCGCGGGCGATCGCGTGACGGTCACGCTCGCCGTCGTCGCGGCGGGCGACCTCGACCCGGGCGGGGTGTACTCGGTCTCGGAGTCGCCCGGGACCTCCGAGCTCGCGTTCGGGCTGGTCCGGGTCGAGGGGGAGTGGCGCATCGAGACCCTCCCGCAGGGCCTCCTGCTCACCGAGTTCCAGTTCTCCCAGGTGTTCCGGGCCGTCCCGCTGCAGTTCCTCACGCCCGATGCCGCCTCGTTCGTGCCGGACGTGCGCTACGTGCCGGTGCGCAACTCCGCCTCGTACGCGGTGACGCTGCTGCTCGGCGGGCCGGCGCCGTGGCTTGCGCCCGCCGTCGTGACGCGGATCCCCACCGAGGCGAGCCTCGAGCAGGGCCGCAGCGTCGCGGTGGCGGACGACGGCAGCGTCGAGGTGCACCTCGCGCAGTCGGCCGCGGACGTCCCGGCGGCGTCGCGCGACCTGGCGGTGGCCCAGATCGAGGAGACCCTGCTCGGGGTGCCCGGCGTGCGGGACGTGACGGTGTGGCTCGCGGGCACGCCCTACGAGCCCGCGGCCGACGCCCCCACGCCGAGCCTCGGCGCCGACGTCGGCGACGTGCTCGTCGGCGTCGGCGAGGAGGGGCTCGTCGTCGTGACCGACGACGACGTGGTGCCGTGGGTCGCGTGGGCCTCGGGCGTCGCGGCGGACGACGCGCCCGCGGTGACGGGACTGACCGACCCGGCGCCCGCGTACGACCCGGCGGCGGGGCTCGCCGCGCTCGCAGGGTCCTCGCTCGTCCACGTCGCTCCCGACGGCGCGGTGACGGAGCTTCTGGCCCTCACCGATCCGCTCCCGCCCTCCCAGGACCCCCTCGGCTGGGTCTGGACAGGGGATCGCGGCGCCGCGGACCTGCGGGCGGTGGGCCCGGACGGCCAGGTGGTCACGGTCGCGGCCGACGGCCTCGCCCAGCTGAGCCCTCGTCAGGTGCGGCTGTCCCGGGAGGGGGCGCGCGCCGTCGTGCTCGGGGAGAGCGACGGGCGTGCGGTGCTGGTGGCCGCGTCGGTGGTGCGCGGGGGCGACGGCGAGCCGACGCGTCTCGTGCTCGGGCCCACGCTCGCCGCGTTCGCGGGCGGGCTCGACGTCGCGTGGGCCGACCCCACGACGGTGGCCGCGCTCGTGACCCAGGACGCCTCGGCGGCCCCGCTGGTCCGGTCCGTCACGGTGGGTGGGCCGTCCGCCGTGGTGTCCTCCACGCCCCAGGCCGTCACCCTCGCGGCGGGCGAGGGGGTCTCGCACCTCTTCGTCGGGACGGCGGACGGTCGGCTGCTCGTGCGGGTCTCGCTGCGCTGGGACGAGGTCACCACGGGCGTGGGGGAGCCCGCCTTCCCGGGCTGACGCCGTCCACAGGCTCGGCGCGGCCGCGGGGCGCGCCTGCCAGCATCGAGGGATGGCACGGCTCCCGCGACCGCCTCGGCTCGCCGCCCTCGTGCGCGACGTCGCCGCGGAGGCGACGCGCCTCGCGGTGCCGCTGGAGTGCGCCGGCTGCGGTCGCTGGGACGTCGTGCTGTGCGCCGCGTGCCTCGAGCTCCTGCGACCCGAGCGCGTCGACGGCGGCGCGCCCGCGCTCGAACCCGGCCTGCCGGTGTGGGGCTGCGGGTGGTACGAGCGCGAGGTGCGCCGGATCGTGCTGGGCTGGAAGACCCGGGGCAGGCTCGACGTCGAGCCGCACCTCGCGCGGGTGCTCGCCGCGTGCGGAACCCGGGTCGCGGGTGGTCCCGACGCACCCGGCGGCGCCGAGGTGTGGGTGGTGCCCGCGCCGTCGGGCCCGCACCGCCGCCTGCGCGGCCGCCCTCCCGTGACGCGGCTCGCCCTCGCCGTCGCCCGCGGCCTGGCCGAGGCGGGCCGGCCCGCGCGCGTGGTCGTCGCGCTCGGCGGAGGCGGGCGGCGCACCCACCGGGGCGCGGGAGCGCGTGCCCGACGGCGGCACGCGCCCGTGCGCACCCGGCTCGCCCTGGACGGGACGGCCGTCGTGCTCGTCGACGACGTGCTCACCACGGGCGGAACGCTCCAGGCCTGCCGGACGGCCGTGACGGCGGCCGGGGGCACGGTGCTGGGCGCCGTCGTGCTCGCCGCTGCCCGCCCTCCGGGACGCGCCGTCCACGGACTGTCACGCTCGGTCATGGTCGAGTAACGTCCCTGTATGGAGCGCGTCCCGAACCCGATGGCGGGGACACGTGGGGCGGCGCTCACCGAGGGGGTGGTGCCCTGATCGCGCCACCCGGCACGGGTGGACCGCCCCACTCAGCCCAGACCGGCACTAGCCGGTCACTCTCCTGGAGGTGGACATGGAAATCGTCGTCGTCGGACGGCACACCGAGGTCCCGGCCCGGTTCCGCAGGCACGTCGAGGACAAGCTCGGCAAGGTCACGCAGCTCGCACCGTACGCGCAGCGCGTGGACGTCGAGGTCACGCACGAGCCCAACCCGAGGCAGGCCGCCTCGTCCGAGCGCATCGAGCTGACGGTGCGTGACCGCGGACCGGTGGTCCGCGCCGAGGCCAGCGCATCCGACGCCTACGCCGCGCTCGACGTGGCGACCACCAAGCTCCTCGAACGCCTGCGCCGCGCGCACGACCGCAAGAAGGACCGGTCGCACCGGCGCGAGGCGAAGGCGCTGCCCGTCCTCGAGCCCGACGGCCTGGTCACCGGGTCCACGGAGCCGGACCACGAGTCCCGCATCACGCCTCCCACCGAGCCGGACGTCGCGGTCGAGAGCCAGCTGGGCGACTCGCCCGTGATCGTGCGGCAGAAGGTCCACAAGACCTCACCGGTCACCGTCGAGGACGCCATCGACGAGATGGAGCTCGCCGGGCACCCCTTCTACCTCTTCATCGAGGCCGAGACGCGACAGCCCGCGGTGGTCTACCACCGGCACGGCTGGACGTACGGCGTGATCCGGCTGGACGCGCAGGCCGAGACGCGCGACTGAGGCGCCGCGGTCGACCGCCCGCCGCCACGTTGGTCCGGGGCCGGCACCCGCACGGGTGCCGGCCCCGCCGCGTGCCGGGTCGCTGGCCCTCCGGTGCGTCTCGGGGCGCTCCCGCCGCTGCAGGCAGGACCGCTGACCGCCTGGCGCCTGCCGGCGGCGGTGTCGGTGGTGGGTGGCACGATGCCCGCATGACCGCCGCCGGCCCGCCCGTCATGTCCCTGCCGCAGGCGCGCCGGGTCGCGGTCGCAGCGCAGCAGCTCACCGGCCGTCGGCACGCGCGGGTGACCCGCGCGAACCTCGCCCGGATGACCGAGCACGTTGGGGTGCTCCAGATCGACTCGGTGTCCGTGCTCGCGCGCGCCCACCTCCTGCCCGTCCTCGCGCGGCTGGGCCCCTACGACCTCGCGGTCCTGGACCGCGCGACCGCGCGCGCCCCGCGGCTGCTCGTCGAGGAGATCGCGCACGAGGCGGCCTACGTGCCGCCCGAGGTGTACGCGCTCCTCGCGCACCGGCGCGCCGCCCGGCGGGAGGGCTCGTGGGCGCTCTCGTTCGGGGCGGAGCGGGCGGACCTCCTGACGAGGATCCAGGCCGTGATCGGCGAGCGCGGCGCCCTCACGAGCCGCGAGGTCGAGCGCGTGCTCGAGAGCCCGGGCGGCCGCGCGGGCTGGTGGGAGTGGAGCGAGGTGAAGACCGCGCTGGAGCTGCTCGGCCGCCGCAGCCGCGGCCGCCTGAGGGCCCGACGCGCCGCACGCCGTCGTGCCCGACCCAGAACGGCCCGTGGCGACGAGCACGGCCCGCTGGGGACCGTTCTCGTCGCCACGGGCCGTTCTGGCCGGCCGCCGCAGCCGCGGCTGCCTGAGTGCCCGACGCGAGGCAGGCCGTCGTGCCCGACGGCGACGCCGCGCGGGTCGTGACCATCGTCCTGCCGCACACCGACCGGAGGTGGAATGCTGGCGCGGTGAGCACGAACCCGCTGCACGGCTGGGCGGCGCGTGAGGCTCTCGACGACGAGATGGACCTCGTGCGTCGCTCCGGCCTCGTGCTCCGCGTGGGCCGGATGAGCCTCGCGTCCGGGACCGGCAGCTACCGGGTGAAGTCCTCGATGGCGGCGGTCGCCGCGGCGCTCGGGATCGAGCGGCACCAGGCGCACGTCACCCTCACCGAGATCACGACGACGTCCCACCGCGGGCGCTCGTTCCGCACCGAGGTGACCGAGAGCCGCGACATCGGCGTCAACGCGGACCGGCTCACCAGGCTGCAGCTGCTCGTGTCCTCCCTCCGCGGCCGCTCGATCACCCCGGCGGAGCTCGAGGAGCGGCTCGACGAGATCGAACGACGTCGTCCGCTGTGGTCCCCCCTGCTGTCCGGGATGTGGGCCGGCATCGCGTGCGGCGCGTTCGCGTTCCTGCTCGGGGAGGGCTGGGCGGAGATGCTCGGCGCCGCCCTGGGCGCCTTCGCGGGCCAGGTGGTGCGCCGCCTGCTGCTCGCGCGCCGGTACAACCAGCTCGGCGTCACGATGCTCGCGGCGCTGACGGCCACCCTCGTCTTCCTCGGCGCCGTCACGCTGCTCACGCTCGCGGGGGTGGCCGCCGGCGGTCCGCAGTCGGGCTTCATCGCCTCGGTCCTGTTCCTCGTGCCCGGGTTCGCGATCGTCACGGCCGCGCTCGACCTCGCGCGCCTGGACCTGTCGGCGGGGCTCGCGCGACTGACCTACGCCGTCGTCATCGTGTGCTCGGCCGCGATCGTGATCTGGGCCGTCTCGCACACGTTCGGCGCGACGCCGAGCCCGCCGCCGGCCGTCACGGGCACCGTGCTCCTGCGGCTCGCGCAGCTCGCCGCGAGCTTCGTCGGCGTGCTGGGCTTCGCGCTCATGTTCAACTCCCCGGTCCGCACCGCGCTCGCCGCGGCCGCCGTCGGGGCGCTGCCCAACGTCGGGCGCATCGCGATGATCGAGGTGGGCGCGTCGGCGGCGGTGGCCGCCGCGGCGGCCGCGCTCGTCGTCGGCGTCGTCGCCGCCTACGTCGCGCCGACCCTGAAGATCCCCCGGATCACGGTCTCGGTGCCCGCCGTCGTGATCATGGTGCCGGGCTCGGCGACCTATCTCGCCGTCTCGGGGCTGGGCGACGGCGCGACGTCGCAGACCGTCGCCTACGCGGTGCAGGCCGTCGTGGTCGTGCTCGGCATCTCGGTCGGGCTCGCCGTCGCGCGCATGCTGACCGACCGCGAGTGGGCGTTCGAGCGCTGAGCCGAGCCGCGTCGGGACCGTACGCCCGCGGGGGCGCCTACGATGGACGGGCAGCGCGTCCGGGTTCCGGGCGCCCGTGGTGCTCGCACGAGCGCCGCCGCGACGACTCCGGGAGCACAGGGTGGCCATTCTCGACCGCATCCTCCGCATGGGCGAGGGACGCGTCCTCAAGAAGCTGCACGGCATCGCTGCGCAGGTGAACGCGCTCGAGGACGCCGTCAGCGACCTCACCGACGCCGAGCTGCGCGAGGAGACGGACGTCTTCAAGAAGCGCCACGCGGACGGTGAGTCGCTCGACTCGCTGCTGCCGGAGGCGTTCGCCGTCGCACGTGAGGCCGCCAAGCGCACCCTGGGTCAGCGTCCCTTCGACGTGCAGCTCATGGGTGGTGCCGCGCTGCACCTCGGCAACATCGCGGAGATGCGCACCGGTGAGGGCAAGACCATCACCGCGACGCTGCCCGCCTACCTCAACGCGCTGTCGGGCAAGGGCGTGCACGTCGTCACCGTGAACGACTACCTCGCGAGCTACCAGAGCGAGCTCATGGGCCGGGTCTACCGCTTCCTCGGGCTCACGTCCGGCGTCGTGCTCACGGGGCAGAAGCCCGAGGAGCGGCGCGCGATCTACGCGGCCGACATCACCTACGGCACGAACAACGAGCTGGGCTTCGACTACCTGCGCGACAACATGGCGTGGTCCACCAACGACCTCGTGCAGCGCGGGCACAACTTCGTCATCATCGACGAGGTCGACTCGATCCTCATCGACGAGGCGCGCACGCCGCTCATCATCTCCGGGCCCGCCTCGGGCGACGCGAACAAGTGGTACTCGGAGTTCGCGCGGGTCGTGCGCCGGATGGAGCGCGACGCCGACTACGAGGTCGACGAGAAGAAGCGCACCGTCGGCGTGCTCGAGCCCGGCATCGAGAAGGTCGAGGACCACCTCGGCATCGAGAACCTCTACGAGTCGCTCAACACCCCGCTGATCGGGTTCCTCAACAACGCCATCAAGGCCAAGGAGCTCTTCAAGCGCGACAAGGACTACGTCGTCCTCAAGGGCGAGGTGCTCATCGTCGACGAGCACACCGGGCGCGTCCTGGCCGGTCGGCGCTACAACGACGGCATGCACCAGGCCATCGAGGCCAAGGAGGGCGTGCCGATCAAGGCCGAGAACCAGACGCTCGCCACGATCACGCTGCAGAACTACTTCCGGCTCTACGACAAGATCTCCGGGATGACCGGTACCGCCCTCACCGAGGCGGCCGAGTTCCAGAGCACGTACACGATGGGCGTCGTCCCGATCCCGACCAACCGGCCGATGCAGCGCGTGGACAACAGCGACCTCGTGTTCGTGTCCGAGGACGCCAAGCTGCGCGCCGTGGTCGACGACATCGTCGAGCGGCACGCCGCGGGCCAGCCCGTGCTGGTCGGCACGACCTCGGTGGAGAAGTCCGAGGCCCTCTCGGTCCAGCTCAAGCGCCAGGGCGTGCCGCACGAGGTGCTCAACGCGAAGAACCACGCGCGTGAGGCCGCGATCATCGCGATGGCCGGTCGCAAGGGCGCCGTCACGGTCGCCACGAACATGGCCGGCCGCGGCACCGACATCATGCTCGGCGGCAACGCCGAGCACCTCGCGGTGGCCGAGCTGAGCAGCCGCGGGCTGAGCCCGATCGAGACCCCCGAGGAGTACGAGGCCGCCTGGCCCGAGGCGCTGCGCGAGGCGCAGGAGTCGGTGGCCGCCGAGCACGACGAGGTGGTCGAGCTGGGCGGGCTGTACGTGCTCGGCACCGAGCGGCACGAGTCCCGGCGCATCGACAACCAGCTCCGCGGCCGCTCCGGCCGACAGGGCGACCCGGGGGAGTCCCGGTTCTACCTGTCGATGCAGGACGACCTGATGCGCCTGTTCAACTCCGGCCTCGCCGAGCGGTTCATGAGCTCCTCCGCCTACCCCGAGGACCTGCCGCTGGAGTCGAAGATGGTCTCCAAGGGCATCGCGAGCGCGCAGAGCCAGGTGGAGGCGCGCAACTTCGAGATCCGCAAGAACGTGCTCAAGTACGACGACGTGCTGTCGCGTCAGCGCGAGGCGATCTACGGCACGCGGCACCGCGTGCTGGCCGGAGAGGACCTCGAGGACCAGGTCCGCTCCTTCATCACCACGGTGCTCACGGACGCCGTCACGAACGCCACCGCCGGTGAGCCGGAGTCCTGGGACCTCGAGGAGCTGTGGAACCTCCTGCGCCCGATCTACCCGATCTCCCTCACCGTCGAGGAGGTCGAGGAGGAGGCGGGCGGCAAGATCCGGCTCACTCGCGAGGTCCTGCTGCGGGAGATCCTGTCCGACGCCGAGCTCGCCTACGCCCGCCGCGAGGAGCAGCTCGGTTCGGACCTCATGCGCCAGCTCGAGCGCCGCGTGGTGCTCGCCGTGATGGACCGCAAGTGGCGCGAGCACCTCTACGAGATGGACTACCTCAAGGAGGGCATCGGCCTGCGCGCCATGGCGCAGCGTGACCCGCTGGTGGAGTACCAGCGCGAGGGCTACCAGATGTTCCTCGTGATGAACGAGGCGGTGCGTGAGGAGGTGGTCGGGTACCTCTTCAACTTCGAGGTGCCGCAGGCCGCGCCCGCCGAGGCCGCCACCGAGGGCGCGGAGGTCGCCGAGGTCGCGGCGGGCCAGCAGGCCGCCGACGCGCCCGTGCCCGCCGCGACGGACGACGGCGAGCCCGCCCCCGTCGACGACGTCGCCTCCGCGCAGGAACCGGAGCCCGACGGCGAGGAGTCCGGCGACGAGAACGTCGCCGAGGCCGAGCAGCGCCCGGCAGGGCGGACCGTGGAGGAGAACGCGCTCGACGCCGCGCTCGGCATCGCGGCGCCGCAGCGTCCCACCGGGCTGCAGTACTCCGCGCCCGACGAGGACGGCTCGGCGTTCGTGTCGACGGGCGCCGCGCGCCCCGGCGTCGCGCGGGCCGCTGCTGCGTCCGGGCGTCCGGGCGGTGCCGCGGGCGGCGGAGCCGGTGCTGCGGGTGCCGGTGCGGCATCGGGCGGCGCGGCGGGCGCCGGCAACAACCGCGAGGAGCGGCGGCGCGCCGCGAAGCAGGCCAAGAAGCGCCGCTGACCCGGCTCGTCGGCTCGTCAGCCGACGACGAGCGCGTCCACGCGCCAGCGGCCGCCGAACGGGGCGACGCGCAGGGCGACGGCCCGGACGCGGGTGCCGTCGTGCACGGCCGCGGACACCTCGTGGCTGCCCGACGGCGTGGCGCACGAGCGCAGGGCCACGAGGTGCGCGTGCACCCGCCGGGCCGGCCGTCCGTGCAGCCGCACCACGAGCCCCGCGCGCCGCACGATCGCGGCGTAGACCTCCTGCGCGTACCAGCGGCTCAGCTGCTGCGGCGGCCGCGACCCCACGAGGACCTCGGTCGTCGCGACGGCGAGCGCGCCCGCCCACCGCTCGACCTCGACCGGTGGCGGCACCGCGTCCGCGACGTCCGCGACGGCGGCCCGGGTCGACGCGCGCGCCCCGGTGCGCGCGCCCTCGCCCACGGGCGAGGCGGCACGCACCGCCGCCGTCGGCGTGGCCGCACCGGAGGAGCCGTCGACGGCGACCATGAGCGCCGGTGACGTCCGTGGCCGGGCGGTGCTCGCCGTCGCGGGCCGGGTGGTGGGCCGCGCCGGGGTGAGGGGCGAGCCGACGTCCGGGGCTCGCCGGCACATCGGGCAGTTCTCGGGCAGGGCGGCCATCGTCACTCCTCGGGGTGAGCGGGTTCCCGGAGCAGCTGCCCCGGGAAGATCAGGTCGGGGTCGTCGCCGACCACCTCGCGGTTGAGCTGCCACCACTCGCGCCACGCCGCGTCGGCCTCGGCGGCGCTCGCCGCGCCGTGCGTGACGGCGATCGACCAGAGGCTGTCGCCGGACTGGACCTCGTACCGGATCTCCGGCGTGGGGTCGACGGAGTCGGCGGTGGGCGGGGCTGATGGGACGGCGGTGGGTGCGCTGGTGGGCGCTGAGGCGAGCACTGAGGTGGGTGTGGGGGAGACGGCGGGCGGCGCCATCGGGACGACGGCCCGCGCTGAGTCTGCCGCGAGGCTCGCGGGCATGGCGGCGGGCGCCTTGGGTCGCTTGGTGACGGCGGGACCGGTGGTCGACGTGGACGTCGGCGCCGCGACCGGCGTCGGCAACGCCGAGGCGATCGCCGACGGCTCCGTCGCGGCCGTCGTGGGCGACCCGGTGGTCGGTGCCTCGCTGGTGGGCGACCCGGTGGTCGGCGCCTCGCTGGTGGGAGACTCGCTGGTGGGCGCCTCGCTGGTGGGCGTCGTGCCGGACCCCGCGGGAGGGGCGGTCGCGGCCGGCGCCGCGGAGGACGGCGCCGGGTCGGTGGCCGAGCCGGGGGGACCGGCGGACGCCGACGCGACGCTGGTCGGTCCGTGCGAGGGTGCCGCCGGTGCGCCGTATCCGAGGTCGGCGGGCAACGGGCCGGCCACCGCCGTCGCGGCGAGGGCCATCGCGGCGCCGCCCGCGCTCGCCCCGAGCACGATCCGCCGCACGAGGCGCGGAGCGAGCGCGAGGGCACGACCGCCTGCACGAGCGCCTGCACGAGCGTCGGGACGAGCGCCTGGCCGCGAGTCGGCACGGAAGGCCGGGGGGTTCTGGCGGCGGCCCGACAGCGCCAGCACCGCCGCAGCCACGAGCGCCGTGAGGGCGTACCAGGCGGCCGCGAGCGCGCCCGCGCCGCACACGACCCGGGTGACGAGGTCGGACAGTCGGACCGGCTCGAGCCCCGGCTGGCCGGCGACCGCCGTCAGCAGCACCGCGAGCACGCCGGTGCCCAGCCCGAGGGCGACCAGGCGCGCCACGGCCGTGCGGCGCGGGTTGCGGCGCGGTGTGTGGCGGTGGGAGAGCTCCATAGCACGTCCTCGGTGGTTAGAGGCGATATGACATGCCGAAATGCTGGCAGGGGCCGTGCGAGAGTGTCAAGGGATGTGGAAGCATGCCGGTGTGCGCTGGGAGGAGCTGTTCGCGGACCTGGAGCGGCAGGCCGAGGCCGAGCTCGCCGGCGAGCTCGATGCGGAGGTCGCCGACCTGGCCGTGGCCGAGGACTCGCAGGTCGAGCTCGCGGATCGGGTGCGTGCCCGCCTGGCCACTCCAGTCGTGCTGGGCGCGCGCGGCGGCGAACGGGTCGCGGGCGAGCTGCTGGACGCGGGGTCGACGTGGTTCCTGCTCGGTCAGGGCCGTCGGCGCGTCGTGGTGCCGTTGCACGCCGTCGAGTGGGTGGAGGCGCTCGCCCACGCGGCGCCCGAGCAGGGGCGCGCGGCGCGGCGGCTTGACCTCGGGCACGTGCTGCGTGCGCTCGCCGAGCTCGAGGGGGACGTCGCGGTGACGACGCGCGGACGCGTCGTGGTCGGTGAGCTCACGAAGGTCGGCCGCGACCACGTCGACGTGGTCGAACGGCCCGGCGGGTCACGCGTGACGATCCCGTTCCACGCGATCACGTCGGTGGCTGAGCGCTGACCTCCGCGCGCGCGGGCGAGCGTCCGGGCGAGCACGTGTGCGGGCGTCCAGGTGGCCGAGGCGGTGACGCCGAGTGGCGGCCTCCGCCCCGACGGGCGGGCTCAGTCGCGGCCAGCGCGGTGCGCGGCGGCGGCCTTCTCGCGCTCGATGTAGGCGTCGAGGTCGCGGCGCTCGATCCGCCAGATGCCGCGCCCGCCCACCTGGAACCCGGGGATGTCGCCCCGCTTGACGAGAGACCGGGCGGTGGGCACCGTGACGCCGAGAACCTGCGCGACGTCGGACAGCGCCAGCATGGGCTCGGGCTTGGAGTCGGCCATGGCGCAAGTGTGGCATCCCGACGTGGTTCGGCGCGATCTGACACCGGTTCTGTGGATATGTCGCCCTGAGGCCCTCGGACTGGCACGATGGCGCAGATCGAGGCGGGCCGTCCCCGGCGCACCGGCCGGGCGAGAGAGCGGGTGGCGATGAGCGTGGACGAGGCCTCCAGGTCCGGCGAGCTGCGGGGTCCGCGGGCCCCCACCGTGACGGTGCGCCCGTTCTGGCGCACCCCGCGGTTCGCGCTGGGGCTCGCGCTCGTGGCCGCCGCCGTCGCCCTGGGGAGCTGGGCCGTGGAACGCGCGAGCTCGGGCGAGCAGGCCTGGGTGGCCACGACCGACCTCGCGCCCGGGGACCGCCTCACCGCAGACGTCGTGACCGCGGTCCGGCTGAGCTGGGACGGCGCGAGCGGGACCTACCTCGCCGGTGACGCGCTGCCGCAGGACGGCGTGGTGACGAGCTTCGTCGGCGCCGGCGAGCTCGTGCCCTCCTCCGCGGTCGGCACGGCCGCGGACGTGACCGGTCGTCCGGTCCCGGTACCCGTTCCCGCCGGCGCGCAGGTCCGCCCGGGCGCGGTGGTCGACCTGTGGTCGGTGCCCGACGGCGACGACGGCGAGGCCACCGTGCTCGCCGAGGGCGTCACCGTGCTCGGGGTCGAGGAGGACAGCGGGCTCTTCCGCTCCGCGTCGGGCGAGGTGGCGCGCGTGCTGGTCCCGGCCGACGTGGTCGGAGCCGTGCTCCAGGCACAGGCCGACGGTGCCACGGTCACCCTCGTGGAGCACCCGGGTGGCTGAGCACGGCGTCCTGGTCTGGCTCCCGGGCCCGCACGAGCCCGATGTCGTCGCGGCGCTCGGTCAGGAGGACGGGCTCGTCGTCACGCGGCGCTGCGCCGACCTCGCGGAGCTGCTCGCGGCCGCAGCCGCGGGAGCCGGCCAGATCGCCGTGCTCGCCCTCGAGCGCGGCGTGGACCGCACCCGGATCGTCCCGCTCGCGCGCGGCGGGGTCCTCACCGTGCTCGTCGTCGGTCCGGAGGACCTGCACCGGGCCGGCGCCCTCGGCGCCGACGTCGTGGTGCCGGACGGGACCGACGTCGCCGCCTCGGTCGCGCGCGAGGTGCGCTCGCTGGTCGAGCGCACCGGCCTCGCGCCGGAGTCCTCGCCCTGGGCGTGGCGGCCGGGTGCCGACTGGGACGTCGACCCGGGCGGTGAGCGCGGTGGCGCCTCGGGGCACGACCACGACTCCGGGCAGGGGAGCGACTCCGATCGCGGCGGGGACGGGGCGACGCGTGGCGCGGCCGCGCCTCGCCGCGCGCCGCACCGGCCCGGCCGCGTCCTCGCGGTCTGGAGCGGGGCCGGAGCGCCCGGGCGCACGACGATCGCCGCCGGCCTGGCGGCGGAGCTCGTCCGGCTCGGGCAGCGCACCGCGCTCGTGGACGCGGACACCGTCGCGCCGGCGATGGCGCAGGTCCTCGGGGTGCTCGAGGAGACCGCAGGCCTGGCGGCGCTGTGCCGCGCCGCGGCCGACGGCACCCTCGACCCCGACACCCTGCGCCGTCGCGTGCGCACGATGCCCGACGGCGTCGCGTTCGTCTCGGGCCTCACGCGCGCCGACCGGTGGCGGGAGATCGCGCCCGAGGCGCTGGAGGTCGTGCTCGGCGCGCTGCGCTCGCGGACCGACTGGACCGTCGTCGACGTCGCGGCCGGACCCGAGGCCGCGCCCGTGCGCGGCGCCGACCGGCACGCGGCCACCCGAAGCGTGCTGAGTGTCGCGGACGTGCTGCTCGCCGTCGTGCCCGTGGACCCGGTGGGCGTCCGACGCGCGGTGCAGGCGCTCACGGACCTGCCCGAGCTCGACGCGCCCGGCGAGCTGCGGATCGTCGTCAACGCCACCCGGCCCGGACCGGCCCGCTCCGCGGACGCCGTCGCGGACGCCCTGGTCCGGTTCGTCGGCCGCGCGCCGTCCTGGAGCGTGCCGTACGACGACGCGGTCGGCGCCGCGCTGCTGGCCGGCGGCACGCTCGCGCAGCACGCCCCGCGGGCGCCCGCGCGCCGTGCGCTCGCGGGGATCGCCCGGGCGCTCGTCGCCGCCGGGACGACGCAGGCCGACGGCGAGCCCGCCCCGGTGGGCCGTCGGCGGGCGCCGTGGGGGCGCCGTCGGGTGTCGAGCGCGAGCCTGCGAGACTGAGCCCGTGCGCCTCTACCTGCCCGCGACCGCCGCCGACCTCGCCGACCCCGACGGCGTGCGCGCCGTCGCCTCCGCCGTCACCCCCGCGCTGCGTGCCGCGCTGTCGGAGGAGGACGAGGAGGGCCTGGAGCTGTCGGCGTTCCTCACCGCGGCCGACGCGTCCGTCCTGCGGGTGGCTCGGCTCGGCGCGCGGCCCCGGCGGGTGGTGCTCGCCGTCGAGGTCGACGACGTGCGCCCCGACGAGGCGGCTCCGGAGGAGCTGCGCGGGCTGCCCAGCGTGCTGGGGGTTGTGGCGGTGCCCTGGTCGCACGTCGTGGCGGTGCACGTCGACGACGCCGAGGCCGAGGAGCTCGTGGCTGCGGCGGTCGGCGGCGACGAGGAGGCGTTCGACGCGCTCGTGGAGATCGACCTGCTGTGGTTCGACCCGAGCGAGCTGGCGGACGTGCGGGCCGAGCTCGGCGTCGGCTGAGCTCGGCGCCGGGTGAGCCGCCGTCAGCCCCGCAGGCGCGCGAGCACCTCGGCGTGCAGCAGGCCGTTGGTGGCCAGTGCGTCCCCGCCGAACGGCCCGTCCACGCCGGCCAGCGACGTGAACCGCCCGCCCGCCTCCTGCACGATCGGCACGAGCGCGGCCATGTCGTGCAGCGCGAGCTCGGGCTCGGTCGCGACGTCGACCGAGCCCTCGGCCAGCAGCACGTAGGACCAGAAGTCGCCGAACGCGCGCGTGCGCCACACCGAGCCGAGCAGGTCGAGGAACACCGGCAGGAGGTCGCGGTCGCGCCAGCCGTCGAGGCTGGCGTACGACACGGACGCGTCGGCGAGGTCGGCGACGGCGGACACCGCCAGGCGCTGCGGCGCACCCCCGGCGACGCTGCGCCACGCGCCGGACCCGTGCGCCGCCCACCAGCGGCGCCCCAGTGCCGGTGCGCTGACGACCCCGACCCGGGCCACGCCGTCGTCGACGAGCGCGACGAGGCTCGCCCAGACCGGCACGCCACGGACGAAGTTCTTGGTGCCGTCGATCGGGTCGATCACCCACTGGCGCCCGGTCCGGGCGACCTCGCCGCCGTACTCCTCCCCGAGCAGCGAGTCGGCCGGGCGGGCGACGGCGAGGTGCTCGCGCGCGATCCGCTCGGCCGCCGTGTCGGCGTCGGAGACGGGCGTCGCGTCCGGCTTGGCCTCGACGCGCAGGTCGAGCGCGCCGAAGCGGGCCGACGTGAGGGCGTCGAGCGCGTCCGCGACCTCGAGCGCGAGCGCGAGGTCGCCGTCGTAGGCGCCGGCCGGCGCGGCGGTGGGCGCTGCGCTGCCGCCCGGGGCGCCGGGCTGCGTCGCGCCCGCGGCCGTCCGTGTCGCTCCTGCGTCCGGCGAGGCGTCCGGCGTGGCGTCGGTCGGGCTGGTCATGCGGTTCCCTCGGGTCGTCGGGCGGGCTCGTCCTCGCCGAGCCGGGAGGACAGCAGGCGGCGCAGCGACTCCACGCGTGCTGCGAGGCGGGGGTCGGCCGGACGGGCGAGCGCGACGTCCAGCGCGCACCCCGGCGCCCCGGCCAGGTGGGTGCACCCGCGGGGGCACGCCGTCGTGATCTCGGCGAGGTCGGGGAAGGCGGCGATGACGTCGGCGACGTCGACGTGACCCAGGCCCAGCGAGCGCACGCCCGGGGTGTCGATGACCCAGCCGCCGCCGGGGAGCGCGAGGGCGACGGCGGAGGTCGAGGTGTGCCGTCCGCGCCCGGTCACCGCGTTGACGTGGCCGACGGCGCGCTGCGCGTGCGGGACGAGGGCGTTGACGAGCGTGGACTTGCCGACGCCCGAGTGCCCCATGAGCACCGAGATCCGGCCCGCGAGGAGCTCGCGCAGGCCGCCCTCGCCGTCGAGCCCGACGATCTGCGACTCGGTGCGCTGCGTCACGACGGCGGGCACGTCGAGGGGGTCGTAGCCGGCGAGGAACGGCTCGGCCGGGGCGAGGTCGGACTTGGTGAGGCACAGGAGGGTGTCCATCCCGGCGTCGAAGGCTGCCACGAGGCAGCGGTCGACCATGCGTGTGCGGGGCTCGGGGTCGGCGAGCGCGGTCACCACGACGAGCTGGTCGGCGTTGGCGACCAGGGCGCGCTCCACCCCGCCGGTGTCCTCGGACGAGCGGCGCAGCAGCGTCTCGCGCTCGGCCACCGACACGATGCGCGCGAGCGTGTCCCGGGCCCCGGAGAGGTCCCCGACCAGCCGGACGCGGTCGCCCACGACGACGCCGCCGCGACCGAGCTCGCGTGCCGTGACGGCGATGACGGCGCGCCCCTCGGCCAGCACGTCGTAGCGGCCCCGGTTCACGCCCGTGACGAAGCCCTCGACGGCGCCGGCGTAGGCGGGCCGCTGCTTGGTCCGCGGACGGCTGCCGCCCCGGCGGGGTCGGACCCGGACGTCGGACTCGTCGAGGTCGGTGCCGCGCGACCTCACCGGCGCCTCACGCGGGGCTCGCGGGGCTCACGGGACTCGCAGGGCCCGGCGTGTCCACCGGGTCGGCGGGGTCCGTCCCGCCCTCGTCAGCCACCTGGGCGTCGGCGACGGACGTCAGCATGCGGTCCCACATGCCCGGGAAGTCCGGCAGCGTCTTCGCGGTCGTCGCGACGTCGACGACGCGCACGTCGGGCACGGCGAGCCCGACGACGGCGCCGAAGGTGGCCATCCGGTGGTCGTGGTAGCTCTCCACCGCGGCGCCGTGCAGGCGACCCGGCTCGATCTCGATGCCGTCCGGCAGCTCGCGCGCCACGCCGCCCAGCCGCGTGATCTCGGCGACCAGCGCGGCCAGGCGGTCGGTCTCGTGCCCGCGCAGGTGCGCGATCCCGGTCAGGCGCGACGGCGAGGACGCCACGGTCGCGAGCGCTGCGATGGTCGGGGCGAGCTCGCCCGCCGCGGACAGGTCGTGGTCGATGCCGCGGACCTGTCCGGTACCGCGCACGACGAGCGCGTCGCCGTCGTGGTGCACCTGCGCGCCCATCGCGGTGAGGATGTCCGGCAGGAGGCCGCCGGGCTGCGTCGTGCGGGTCGGCCAGTGCGGCACGGTCACGCTTCCGCCGGCCACGAGCGCGGCCGCGAGGAACGGCGCGGCGTTGGACAGGTCCGGCTCGACGACCACCTCGCCGCCCGCGACCGGACCCGGCTCGACGCGCCAGCGGGCGGGACCCACCGCCTGCGCGTCCACCCCGAGCTGGCGCAGCACGGCGAGCGTCATCTCGATGTGCGGCAGGCTCGGCACCCGCTCGCCGACGTGGCGCAGGTCCAGACCGTGGTGGAACCGTGGGGCCACGAGCAGCAGCGCCGAGACGAACTGGCTCGACGCGGAGGCGTCGATCTCGAGCTCGCCGCCGAGGACGTGGCCGGTGCCGCGCACCGTGAAGGGGAGCGTGCTGAGCTCGGCTTCGGCGTCGGCGTCGGCGTCGGCCTCGGGCTCGGTGTCGGTCTGGCCGGCTCCTGCCCGCTCGACGGCGACGCCGAGCGCCCGCAGGCCGTCGATGACGCCCGACATGGGGCGTTCGCGGGCGCGGGGGTCGCCGTCGAACGTCACGGGTCCGTCCGCGAGCGCGGCGAGCGGCGGGACGAACCGCATGACGGTCCCCGCGAGCCCGCAGTCCACCGCGCCACCGCCGACCAGGGGGCCGGGGGTGACGGTGACGTCGCCGTCGTCGGCGACCTCGACCCGGGCACCGAGCGTGCGCAGCGCCTGGATCATGAGCGCCGAGTCCCGCGAGTGCAGGGGTGCGACCAGGTGCGTCGGCTCCTGGGCGAGCGCCGCGAGCAGGAGGTAGCGGTTGGTCAGCGACTTCGAGCCGGGAACGGGCACGACGGCGTCGACGGGCCTCGTCGCGAGGGGGGCGGGCCAGGCGGTGGTCACCCCGCCAGGGTAGTCAGGAGCCGACGGCGGCGCGGACGTCCTTGCGGACCTTGTGCACGGTGCCCTCGACGCCGGCCGCGACCTGGGAGGTCGCCGCGTCCACCGACTTCTCCAGCGCCCGCGCACGCTTGCGGAGCTCCTTCTCGACCTTGCTCTCGGCGCGGCTGACCGAGCGCTCGACCTCGCCGACCTTGTGCTCGACCGTGCGCCTGGCCTTCGACCCGGCCTTCCTGGTGGCCTTCTTCGTGGCCTTGGCGCCGCGCGTCGAGGCGGCGTTCACGCGCCACGCGATCGACGGCTTGCCCTCGGTGTCGGAGGCCGCCAGGAGCAGGCCGCCCAGCACGGCGCCGTCCTGCAGCAGTCCTGCGAGGTGCTCCTTGCGCTGGTCGGCCGGGACGGCCCAGACCGGGTGGTTGGCCACCATCGTCGGTACCTGCAGCACTGCGAGCACGGTGGCGGCGACCCGCGGGGCGACGCCGAGCCCGAGGAGCACGCCCGCGCCGATCTTCACGACGCCGATCCCGCGCACGAGCAGGGCCGCGTCGGCCGGCACGTACGGCACCTTGGTGGCCAGCGACTCCAGCTGCTCGTCCGCGCCGGGGAGGTTCTCGATCTCGGCGACCGGTCTCCGCAGCGCGCGCAGTCCGTCCGCGACGAACACGGCGGCGAGCAGGGGGCGGGCGACGCGGCGCAGGATCATGCCTCATGCCTACCACCGCGCGCGCGTCGTCGTCACCCCCGCCCGGGTGAGCGACCCGGTCCGGTGCCGTCCTGGGAATGCCGGACGTCGGCGGGGCGTTCTCCCCGACGTGACAGCAGCACTGACCGCACCGGCGTCCCCGGACGCGCTCGCCGTAGGCTGGTGGGTGATGAGCACACCTGAGGACGCGGTCACCAAGCCGCGCGAGGGCGCGAACCCCTCACCCGCCGTCGAGGCGCCCGCCGCAGACGCGCCCGCGCCCGCCGTCGAGGCGTCTGACGCGCCCGCCGTCGACGCGCAGGACGGGGCGGCCGAGGAGGTCGACGTCCGGGAGACCGAGACCGAGGCCGAGCGCACCGCCCGGTTCGAGGAGGGCGCTCTGCCGCTGCTGGACCAGCTATACAGTGCGGCGCTGCGGATGACCCGCAACCCTGCCGACGCCGAGGACCTCGTGCAGGAGGCCTACGCCAAGGCGTACGGCTCGTTCCAGCAGTTCCGCCCGGGCACGAACCTCAAGGCCTGGCTGTACCGGATCCTCACCAACACGTACATCAACTCCTACCGCAAGAAGCAGCGCGAGCCGCTCCAGTCCGACTCCGGCGACGTGGAGGACTGGGAGATCGCGCGTGCGGCGTCGCACTCCTCCGCGGGACTGCGCTCGGCCGAGGTCGAGGCGCTGGACCGGCTGGGGGACAGCGTGGTGCGCGACGCGCTCGCCGAGCTCTCGGACGACTTCCGCCTCGTGGTGTACCTCGCCGACGTCGAGGGCTTCGCGTACAAGGAGATCGCCGAGATCATGGGCACGCCGATCGGGACCGTGATGTCGCGCCTGCACCGGGGCCGTGCGCAGCTGCGCGCGCTGCTGGCCGACCACGCGCGCGAGCTCGGGATGAAGGTGCCGTCATGACCGCCGAGCCGACCGGCGCGCCGCGCGAGCCGCGTGCCGAGGCCGACGAGCGCGAGGTCTCGCAGGAGTGCCGCGCCGCCCTCGAGCACCTCGCGGAGCTGCTCGACCACGCGATGGCCGACTCCGACGCCGACGTGCTGCGTGCCCACATCGAGGCGTGCGACCCGTGCACCGAGGCCGCCGACGCCGAGGAGCACGTGCGTGCCCTCATCCGCCGCGCGTGCGTGGAGAAGGCGCCCTCGCAGCTGCGCGTGCGGATCGTCTCCCAGCTGGTGGTGCGAACCAGCCGCTGATCGTGTGGGACGATGGGGGGTCCCCACGAACGACGATGCGAGGAGCACCCATGAGCAAGCGCGGTCGCAAGCGCAAGTCTCGTCGCGGGAACGCCGCCAACCACGGCAAGCGTCCCAACGCCTGACAGCAGGATCACCGACGGCCACCTCCGGGTGGCCGTTCGTGTCTCTGCGTGCGGCAACCCCGCCCGGTCGACCTCCGCGCGACTCGTCGACCCCTCGACCGCCGCGCGTGCCCGGCCGGGTGTCAGGGGCCGGGCGCCCGGACACGCACCGAGCAGCGGTCTGCGGCGCGTAGCGTGACGGGCATGCGAGCCGCCGTCGTCACCGCCTTCTCACCCACCGATCCCGCCGCCGGCGTCGAGGTCGTCGACCTCGAGCCGGCCGAGCCCCCCGCGGGCTGGGTGCGCGTCCGCGTCGAGGCGGCCTCGCTCAACCACCACGACGTCTGGTCCGCCAAGGGCGTGGGCCTGCGCGCCGAGCAGCTCCCGATGGTGCTGGGCACGGACGCGACCGGCCTGCTCGACGACGGCACCCCGGTTCTCGTGCACGGCGTGATCTCCGACCCGGACTGGCGCGGCGACGAGACCCTGGACCCGCGTCGCTCGCTGCTCTCCGAGCGCCACCCGGGCACGCTCGCGGAGGAGGTCTGGGTGCCGGCAGGGAACGTCGTCGCGCGTCCGGACGAGCTCGGCCCGCAGGACGCCGCGTGCCTGCCTACGGCCTACCTCACCGCCTACCGCCTGCTGTTCACCGCAGCCGACCTGAGGCCGGGGCAGACGGTGCTGGTCCAGGGCGCGGGCGGGGGCGTGGCCACCGCGGCGGTGCTCCTCGCACGGGCCGCCGGCCTGCGGGTGTGGGTGACCAGCCGCGACGAGGCGCGCGGCGCGCGCGCCGTCGCGCTCGGCGCCCACGCGGCGTTCGGCTCGGGGGAGCGGCTGCCGGAGCAGGTGGACGCCGTGGTCGAGACGGTCGGCGCGGCGACCTGGGCCCACTCGCTGCGCGCGCTGCGTCCCGGGGGAGTCATCGCCGTCGCCGGCGCCACCACGGGCGGCGACGCCGACGCCGACCTCAACCGGGTCTTCTTCCGCGGCCTGCGCGTGGTCGGGTCCACGATGGGCACGCGCACCGAGCTGACCCGCCTCGTCCAGCTCCTCGTGACCACCGGGGTGCGCCCGGTCGTCGACCGCGTGGTCGACCTCGACGGCGTCCCGGACGCCCTGCGCGACCTCGCCGACGGCCGGGGGTACGGGAAGATGGTCGTGCTGCCGGGCACCCAGCCCGCCTGATCCCGGAGGTCACCGTGCCCACCCAGAGCTGGATCGTGCCCGCCGCCCTCACCACCGAGATCGGCCCCGTGCCGCAGGTGCGCGTGCAGCTCGTGGGCGGAGCCGTCCGGGTGACCGGACGCGCCGAGCCGGGCGTGCACCTGGCGGTGAGCGACGTCGTCGGCTCACCCGTCGAGGTGACCGCGGACGACGCCGAGCTCACCGTCGTCACGACGAGCGCGGGCTGGGAGGGCTGGCTCAAGCGCCTCGGCAGCCACCGCAGCGCCGACGCCGCCCAGGTCACGCTCGCCGTCGGGCCTGGTGCACGCGTGCGCATCGGCACGGTCGGCGCGAGCGTGGAGGTGAGCGACGTCGTCGCCGACGTGCAGCTCGCGAGCGCCTCCGGCGCCCTGACGGCCGCGCGCACCACCGGCTCGCTCACGGTGCGCTCGGTGTCGGGCGCCCTGACCGTCACCGAGCAGGACGGGCCGCTGCGCGCACAGACCGTCTCGGGGGTCTGCGACCTCGCGGGTGACGTCGGCCGCGTCGACGTCGCCTCGGTGAGCGGGCGCGTGCACCTCGTCACGACGCGCGCGAGCAGCGCCGTGCGCGTGCAGACCGTCTCGGGCGACGTCGCCGTCGCGGTCCCGCCGGGCTCCGGCGTCGTGCTCACGGCGCGCACCGTGAGCGGCGCGGTGTCGCTCGACGGCGTGGACCGGCGCACCTCGACGCTTCCGCTCTCCGTGGTGGTGGACGAGCGGGGCGACGGCGACGCCGCGTTCGTCGAGATCGTCACCGTGACCGGCGCCGTGGCGGTGACCCGCGGCGACGGGATGCCCGACGAGGGTGCGGCCGACGGTGCGACCGAGGGCGCGACCGAGCACGGGTCGCGCGAGGCGTCGCACGGCAACGGACCGGACGCGACGTCGGGCGCGGTCACCCCCGACGAGCCGGGACCTGCCTCCGCCTGAGCGTCAGGCCGGCTCGGGCACGCCGAGCCAGGCGTGCCAGCCGTGGTGCAGCACGAGCCACGCGAGCAGCCCGTGCCCGGCCTGCGCGGGGTGGATGCCGTCGCCGGCGGCGAGGTCGGCGAGCCACTGCTCGTGCGCCGCGAGCGGGGCGTAGGTCTCGACGTACGGCACCCGGCGCCGGTCGCACACGTCGCCGAAGGCGGTGGAGAGCTCGGCCAGCGCGTCGGGATCGAGGTCCTGCCGCGGCGGAGGCCCGACGACGAGCGTCGGCAGGTGCACCGACGACGTCGCGTCGAGCACGTTCGCGAGATTGAGCCGGCTGCGGGCGAGCGAGATCCCCGCGGTGAGGTCGTGCGCGCCGAGGCCGATGACGACGAAGCTGCGCTCGGGTGAGGTCACGCGCAGCGACAGCTCGCGCTCCCAGCGGGCGCCGAGCGCGGTGGTCGTCTCGCCCGGCACCGGCAGCGTGATCGCGAGGACGGAGTCGGCCGGGTCGGCGGTCTGGGAGCGCGCGAGGACACGGCCGACCCAACCGAGGGCGCGTGGGTCGCCGAAGCCGGCCACGAGCTCGTCCCCGAGCACGACGACGCGGCGGGCGGTGCTGACGAGATCCGGCACGGTGGGACTCCCTGTCCAGGCGGCGCGGCACGCCCGAGGGCGTGCGATGGCCGTCCCATCGTGCCACCGCGGGAGCACCGGGGAGTCACGGGTGACTACGCCGGGTCGTTCCACGCGTGGTGCGAGCGCGGCGCCGGGCGGGTGCCGTACCCGTCGCGAGTCACCTCACGGTGCAGGCCGACGGCGAGCAGCGCCACGAGCAGCGCGGTGAGCAGGAGCACGGGAGCAATGATCAGGGTCATGGCAGAGATCCTGCTCTCGCGCGAATCCTGCCACGAGTGGCGGAACGGACCACCTTCGATGGAAATCCGCCACGGTCGGTGGCACAGTGGCCGGATGGTGCTGCACACCGTCCGCGCGATCGTCCTGCCCGACGTCGCGCCCTTCGAGCTCGGCATCGCCGCCGAGGTGTTCGGTATCGACCGGCGCGACACGGGCGGCCCGGTGTTCGACTTCGCCGTCGTCACCCCCGAGCCGGGCCGCGTGCCCACCCGAGCCGGGTTCGACCTCGTGATCGAGCGCGGCCTCGAGGACGCGGCCGACGCCGACGTGCTCGTGGTGACCCCGCTGCGCGTCGACGCCGAGGCGCCTGCGGCGATGCTCGAGGCGTTGCGGGCCGCGCACGAGCGGGGAGCCTGGGTGGTGAGCCTGTGCAGCGGCGCCTTCGCGCTCGCGCAGGCCGGGCTGCTGGACGGGCGCCGCGCGACGACGCACTGGATGCACGCCGCCGCGCTCGCGGAGCGCTACCCCGCCGTCACCGTCGACCCGGGCGTCCTGTACGTCCAGGAGGGGCGCCTCCTCACCTCGGCGGGCACCGCGGCGGGCATCGACGCGTGCCTGCACCTCGTGCGCACGGAGTTCGGCGCCGAGCAGGCGATGAACGTCGCGCGCCGGATGGTCGTGCCTCCGCACCGGGACGGCGGCCAGGCCCAGTTCGTCGACGCGCCGATGCCCGAGTGCGCGGACGACTCGCTCAGCGGCGTCCTGGACTGGGCCGCCGCCCACCCGCGAGAGGACCTGTCCGTGCGTGCGCTCGCCCACGCGGCGCTCACCTCGGAGCGCACGTTCGCGCGCCGGTTCCGCGCCGTGACCGGCACGACGCCGGCCGCCTGCTGCGCCAGCACTTCGCCCGGACGCTCGGCACGTCGCCGCGCGCCTACCGCGAGCGTTTCCGCGCCGCCTGAGCCGAGCGGATCGAGGCGCCCGACGGCGCACCTGGCCTGTGCGACCACGCTCGCCCGCGCGTCCCACGCCACGCCCGAGGACGACGAAGCGCCCGACGGCGGGCTCGCCGTCGGGCGCTTCGTCACGTCGGGAGCGGCGCCGGGGTGGTGCAGCGCGCTCAGCGCGCGAACGCCTCCCGGACGATGTCCTCGGCCTCGGCCTTGCTCACCTTGGCCGACCCCGTGGACGGAGCCGCGGAGGAGGGCCGCGAGACGCGACGCACGGGCACGCCGTCGAGCTTGCGCGCCGTGATCCCGGCGAGGTAGGGCCACGCGCCCTGGTTCGCCGGCTCGTCCTGCACCCAGAGCAGCTCGGCGCCCTCGTAGGGCGCGAGCGCCGCGCGGAACTCGCGCTCGGGCAGCGGGTAGAGCTGCTCGAGCCGCACGATGGCGGTGCGCTCGTCCGCACCGTGCTCGCCCTTGGTGCGGGCGGCCAGCAGGTCGTAGTAGACGCGGCCCGAGCACAGCAGCACGCGGTCGACGTTGCTCGGGTCCACCGTGTCGCCGATCACGCCCTGGAACGTGCCCGTGGTGAAGTCCTCGACGCCCGAGGTCGCCGCCCGCAGCCGGAGCAGCTGCTTGGGCGTGAAGACGACCAGGGGCGTGCGCGGGCGGTCGTACGCCTGGCGGCGCAGCAGGTGGAAGTAGTTCGCGGGCGTCGAGGGCTGCGCGACCGTCATGTTGTGCTCGGCGCACAGCTGCAGGAACCGCTCGATGCGGGCCGAGGAGTGGTCCGGGCCCTGGTGCTCGTAGCCGTGCGGCAGCAGCAGCACCACCGAGCTGCGCTGACCCCACTTCTGCTCCGAGGCCGAGATGAACTCGTCCACGATGGTCTGGGCGCCGTTGACGAAGTCGCCGAACTGGGCCTCCCAGAGGACCAGCGCGTCCGGCCGCTCCACGGAGTAGCCGTACTCGAAGCCGAGGGCGGCGAACTCCGAGAGCGAGGAGTCGTAGACCCAGAACTTGGCCTGGTCCTGCGAGAGATAGCTCAGCGGCGTCCACTCGGCACCCGAGCGGTGGTCGTGCAGCACGGCGTGGCGCTGGACGAACGTGCCCCGGCGCGAGTCCTGGCCCGCGAGCCGGACCGGCGTGCCCTCCAGGACCAGCGACCCGAACGCGATGAGCTCGCCGAAGCCCCAGTCGATGCCACCCTCGCGCGAGGCGACCGCGCGCCGCTCGAGCAGCTGGGCCAGCTTGGGGTGCACCGAGAAGCCCTCGGGCGGGGCGAGGTGGGCGTCGCCGATGCGGGCGAGCACGGACGCGGGCACCGCGGTCTGCCAGCCGACCATCGTCCCGGCGTCCTCGCGCTGGGACTCCGGGCGCTCGAGGCCGGAGTGGTGCTCGCCGGTGGTCCGAGCGTCGTCCTTCGTCTCGCGGAACGCCCGCTCGAGCTCGGCCTGGTAGTCGGCCAGCGCGTGCTCGGCCTCCTCGCTCGAGAGGTCCCCGCGACCGATCAGCGCCTGCGTGTACAGCGTGCGCACGCTCTGCTTGCCCTCGATGAGGGAGTACATGACGGGCTGCGTCATTGACGGGTCGTCGCCCTCGTTGTGCCCGCGACGGCGGTAGCAGACGACGTCGATCACGACGTCCTTGTGGAACTCCTCGCGGAAGTCGAACGCGAGCTGCGCCACCCGGGCCACGGCCTCGGGGTCGTCCCCGTTGACGTGGAAGACGGGGATCTGCAGGCCCTTGGCGACGTCCGTGGGGTACAGCGTCGAGCGCGAGCTCGACGCCCCGGTGGTGAAGCCGACCTGGTTGTTCACGATGACGTGCACGGTGCCGCCGGTGCGGTAGCCGCGCAGCTGGCTGAGGTTGAGCGTCTCCACGACGACGCCCTGGCCCGCGAAGGCCGAGTCGCCGTGGATGAGCACGGGGAGCCAGGAGAAGCCGTCGCCGCCGAGGTCGAGCCGGTCCTGCTTGGCCCGCACGATGCCCTCGAGCACGGCGTTGACGGCCTCGAGGTGGGAGGGGTTGGCCGCGAGGTAGACCTGTGCGGTCGAGCCGGACGGCGAGGTGTAGTGGCCGACGGTGCCGAGGTGGTACTTCACGTCGCCCGAGCCCTGGACGGTCTTGGGGTCGACGTTGCCCTCGAACTCGTTGAAGATCTGCGCGTAGGACTTCCCGGCGATGTTGGCGAGCACGTTGAGGCGGCCGCGGTGGGCCATCCCGATGCCGACGCCCTCGAGCCCCGAGTCGGCCGCGGACCCGATGAGCACGTCGAGGAGCGGGATCAGCGACTCCCCGCCCTCGAGGGAGAACCGCTTCTGGCCGACGTACTTGGTCTGCAGGAAGGTCTCGAACGCCTCGGCCTGGTTGAGCTTGTGGATGATCCGGCGCACCGTCTCCCGGGAGGGTTTGGTGTAGCCCGCCTCGAGCCGCTCCTGCAGCCAGCGGCGCTGCCGCGGGTCGTGCAGGTGCATGTACTCCGAGCCGACCGTGCGGCAGTAGGCGTCCCGCAGCCGGGACAGGATGTCGCGCAGCGTCGCCTGCGGCGTGCCGCCGAACCCGCCGGTGGGGAACGTGCGGTCCAGGTCCCACAGGCTCAGGGCGTGGTTGGCCACGTCGAGGTCGGGGTGGCGACGCTGGCGGTAGGCCAGCGGGTCGGTGTCGGCCATGAGGTGGCCGCGCGAGCGGTAGGAGTGGATGAGCTCGGCGATCCGTGCGGGCTTGCCGAGCGCCGTCGTGGGGTCCTCGACGATGTCGGTGCGCCAGCGCACCGGCTCGTATGGGATCCGCAGCGCCGCGAACACGCGGTCGTAGAAGCCGTCCTCGCCGATCAGCTTGGTGTGGATGATCCGCAGGAAGTCGCCGCTCTGGGCGCCCTGGATGATCCGGTGGTCGTACGTCGAGGTGATCGTGAGGACCTTGGAGATGCCGAGGTTGGCGAGCGTGTCCGGAGACGCGCCCTGGAACTCGGCGGGGTAGTCCATCGCGCCGACGCCGATGATCGTGCCCTGGCCCTGCATGAGGCGCGGCACCGAGTGCACCGTGCCGATCGTGCCGGGGTTGGTGAGCGAGATCGTGGTGCCGGCGAAGTCGTCGGCGGTGAGCTTGCCGCCCCGGGCGCGGCGCACGAGCGTCTCGTACGTGGCCCAGAACTCGCCGAAGTCCATGCCCTCGGCGCCCTTGATCGAGGGCACGAGGAGCTGGCGGGTGCCGTCCGGCTTGGCGAGGTCGATCGCCAGGCCGAGGTTGACGTGCTCGGGACGCTCGACGGCGGGCTTGCCGTTGACCTCGCGGTAACCCGCGTTCATCTCCGGCATCTCGGCGAGGGCCTCGACGACCGCGAAGCCGATGAGGTGGGTGAAGGACACCTTGCCGCCGCGGGTGCGGGCGAGGTGGTTGTTCACGACGATGCGGTTGTCCACGAGCAGCTTGGCCGGGATCGCGCGCACGCTCGTCGCGGTCGGGACGGACAGCGAGGTCTCCATGTTGACCACGACGCGAGCGGCCGGGCCCTTGAGGGGAGTCACGCCGGCGGCCTGGCCGGCCGTCTCGCGCTGCTCGGCCGTGAGCTCCGCGGCGTAGGCGGCCGTGGGCGGCTGCGGCACGGCCGGGGGGAGGTCGGCGCGCACGTGCGACTCGGTGGCGAGCTCGCCGCGCGGGTCGGTGTGCGGCGACGTGGCGCGCGCGGCAGGCGGCGCCGACTGGGCCGTCTTGGCCGCCTGTGCTGACGGCGCTGCCTGCTGCCGGGCGGGGCCCTCCGGGGCCTCGGGGCGCGGGGCGGGTGCCGGTGCGGCGGGTGCGGCCTTCGGGGGCGTCGCCGCCGCGCGGGCGGCCTGCCCGTTCGCGCTCGACCCGTTCGACGTCGGCGCGGGCCGTGCGGCCGGCGGGGCGGTGGGGGCCTCGGTCGCGGCGGGAGCCGCGCCGGGGGCGGCGGTTTCGCTGGGTGCGGCGGGCGCGCTCGACGGCGCGGGGCCGGCGGCGGCCGAGCCCCCCGTGGGCGTCGCACCGTTGCCCTGCGCCTCGAAGAAGGCTCGCCACTCACGGGTGACGGACGCCGGGTCCGCCTGCCACTCGAGTCGCATCTCGTCGATGAGCCACTCGTTCGCCCCGAACGTCTCCGTCAGGGAGGTGGACCTGGCACTGGTTTCCGACACGCTGCTCACTCCGTCGTCCTCGTCTGTCCGAGCGGTCCCAGCCTAGGCCCTTGTACCCAGGTCGGCGAACGGCGCGGCACCCCGAAATGGCCACTGATCAGCGCAAACGTCCCCACGCGGCCATCGGTTGACCAAACCCCGATCATGTGGACGCCCGGGGGCGGCAAAGCCACCGCGCCGCGGTACCGCAGCGCGGACGCGCCGCGGACGCCGCGCGGAGGCGAGCCGGCCGCCTCGGCCGGCGCTCGCCGTCGGGCCGCCGGGCGACGCACACCGTGCCAGAGGTGGGCCGACCGCCTCAGCCGGCGCTCGCCGTCGTGCCGCCGGAGGAGGGCCCACCCGTGCCCGGGCCGCCGGCCGGAAGGGTGAGGCGGAAGACCGCACCGGTGCGCACCCCGGCGGCGGCCGGCTCGACGGCCTCGAGGCGGCCGCCGTGCAGGTCGGCGGCCCAGCGGGCGATCGCGAGGCCGAGCCCGGTGCCGCCGCTGGTGGTGCCGTCGAGCGCCGGACCCGCGGTGCCGCGCTCGAACCGCTCGAAGATCCGGCTGCGCTCCTGGGCAGGGATGCCGGACCCGGCGTCGACGACGTCGAGCCGGACGTGCGTCGGGTCGGGCGCGCTGCCCACCACCCGGACCGTGCCGCCCGTGGGGGAGTGACGGCTCGCGTTCGACAGGAGGTTGAGCAGGATCTGGTGCAGACGCTCGGTGTCGACGCGGAACATGAGGTCGGACGGCACGTCGATGCGCCACTCCACCTCGCGGCCGTTGGCGCGTGCGGCGTGCGCGGCGGCGTCCACCACCTCCTCCACGACGTCGCGGACGGGGACGTCCTGCAGGTGCAGGCCCGCGGCCCCCGCCTCGAGCCGGGACAGGTCGAGCAGGTAGGTCACGAGTCTCGTGAGCCGCTCGGTCTGGGCGAGGGCGGACTCGAGGGCCTCGTGGTCGGGCTCGGTCACGCCGTCGACCATGTTCTCCAGCTGCGCCATGAGCGCGGCGATCGGCGTGCGCAGCTCGTGCGACACGTTGGCGACGATGGCGCGCTGCGCCTCGGCGAGGCTGGCGAGGTCGGCGGCCATGGCGTTGAACGCGTGCCCCAGCTGGCCCACCTCGTCGCGGCTGGTGGTGCGCACCCGGATCGAGTAGTCCCCGCCCGACATCGCGCGCGCGGCGGCCGTCATCTCGCGCAGGGGTGACGTCATCCCGCGCGCGAGGACCTGGGTGACGAGCAGGGCCAGCGCGATCGCGAACGGGAACGTCATGTACCAGCGCGCGTCGAGGTTGCGTCCGGTCCAGACGATGATCGAGGACACGGTGACCGACGCCGCGACGAGCACGCCGAGCTTCATCCGGATGGTGCGCAGCCGGTCCAGGGGGCGGACGTCGACGGCGTACCGCAGCGTCTCGGTCGGGGTGCGCCGCGCGTGCCGGGCACCCGCAGAGGTCGCGCGCACGTCGCGGCGCCGCTAGACGGTGGGCGGCTCGAGCGAGTACCCGACGCCGTGCACCGTGCGGATGAGGTCGGAGCCCAGCTTGCGGCGCAGCGCCTTGATGTGGGAGTCGACGGTGCGCGTGCCGCTCGCGTCGATCCAGTCCCACACCTCCTCGAGCAGCCGCTCGCGCGTGAGGACGGTGCGCGGGGACGAGGCGAGGCAGACGAGCAGGTCGAACTCGGTCGGCGTGAGGTGGGCCTCCTCGCCCGCGCGGCTCACGCGGCGCTGCGCGCGATCGATGAAGAGGTCGCCGAGCTCGATCGGCGGAGGGCCCGACGGCGAGCTCACGTCCGCGACGGCGACGCGCGAGGTGCGCTCGTGGCGGCGCAGCAGCGCCTTGACCCGGGCGACGAGCTCGCGCATCGAGAACGGCTTGGTCATGTAGTCGTCGGCGCCGACACCGAGCCCGACGAGGAGGTCGGTCTCGTCGTCGCGCGCGGTGAGCATGAGGATGGGGATCGCACGCGCGTCGTCGGCCTGGATGCGCCGGCACACCTCGAGGCCGTCGAAGCCCGGCAGCATGACGTCGAGCACGATGACGTGCGGGGAGTAGCTGCGCGCGTTCTCGACGCCGGACGGCCCGTCGGTCGCGACCCGCACCTCCCAGCCCTCCGCGGCGAACCGCCGGGAGACCTGGGTCGCGATCTCGGGGGAGTCCTCCACGACGAGGACCCGGGTGGTGGGTTCGCCGCCCTGGCCGGCCGGGCCGACAGGGCCGGACACCGTCGCCCGCTGTGCACCAGAGGTCATGGCCCCAGGGTGCCACGATCCACAGGGCGTGTGACGGTGCTCGCACCGCGTGGCGGCGCTCGGACGGGTGCGTTACAGTTTCGTGATCTCGCCACCCCCTGTTCGGAACGCGTTCACGCGAGCCCGAAACTTGCGGGGCGGCCCTCACCCGAGACCTCGGAGGACGTGTGAGCGTGCTGTCGACCGACGCCACGGTGCCCGCTCCCGGCACCCGCCGCGCCCGACGACTCGCCGCTGTCGCCGCTCCGCACGCTCGTCACGCAGCACTGGCCGTCACCGTCGATGACGCGGTCACCGGTGCTCGGTTCGACGCCCAGGCCGTTCCGACCCGCCGCGAGCTGCGCGCCGCGCGGGAGCGCTCGTCACTCGAGGTCGACCGCGCCGCGATGCCGACAGGCGGCGTCTCGAGGCCGGTAGTTTCGACCCCGGTCGCGACCGTGTCGGCTCCCGAGGCTCCGTCCACTCCTGCTGCGACCGCCGCTCCGGTGACCGCCGCTCCGGTGACTGCTGCTCCGGTGACCGCCGCCGAGCTCGTCTCCGCGGCCCTCGCCCTCGCTCCGGTGACCCCCGCGCCGCTCACGCGCCGCGCGATGCGGGCGACCGCCGCGGCGTCGGCGCCGGCGTCCTCTGCGGGGGCTGTGCCAGCCGCTTCTCCCGTCGCCGTGCTGGCTCCGCCGGTGCAGCCGGTCGTGACCGCGACGGCGCCCGTCGAGACCGCTGCTCCCGCGGCGATCGCGGCTGCTGCCGTCGCGCCGGCCGAGTCGGTCGCGACGGCCGCGCCGGTCGAGGCGGCCGCCACGACGGCAGCACCCGTCCAGTCGCCGACCGCTGACGTGACCCACGACGTGGCGCGCCTCGCCGCCACCGCCGCCATGCCGGCGGCCCCCGACACGCCGACCGTCGCCGTGGAGGCCGCTGACGCCGTCGCCGTCGCCGCCGTGGAGGCCGCCGACGCAGCGGGGGCCGGCGGCTGCCTCGACGCTGTCGCGTCGACGGTCGAGCCGGACGCCTCGGGCACCCAGGCCGAGCTCGCCTCGGTCGCCGTGACCCTCAGCCGCATCGCGATCGCCGCCACCGCGTTCAGCGCGTCGGTGCCACCGGCCGAGAGGTCGGTCGCCCAGCGTGACGACGACACCGTCGTGCTGCGCCGCATCCGTGCGCGCGAGCGGCGCGGCGGGCACCCGCCCGTGCCGCCCACGCCGCCCGTGCCGCCGACCCCGGCAAGCCCGGCGATGCCCTCGGTTCCGCAGGAGCCCGCGCGCGCCGGTCACCGGTTCACGCACTGGGCGCCCCGCGTCGCGGTGCTGACCGCCCTCGGCGCTGCCACGGTGCTCACGCCGTTCCTGTCGGCGCAGCAGCGGCAGGCGAACGAGGCCTCCGCCACCCCGCTGGCCGACGCGAGCGCCCTCGACACCCTCACCGCCACCCCCGCAGCCGCGGCGCAGGCCGCGACGGACGCCGGTGCGTCGAGCGCCGCCGGCAGCGAGGACACCGCCGCGCTGCTGGCCGCGGACCAGCTGGCGGAGGCGCGCAGCGAGATCACCGCCTCCCGGTCCGAGGAGCGTTCGACGCTCCCGACGTGCGGCGCGCCCGACGAGGCCGCCGCGAACGGCGCGCTCGCCGCGATGGACTCCAGCGAGTACCTCACGCTCTCGATGCCGGTCCAGGACGGGGTCTACCGTCTGACGTCCGCCTTCGGTCCGCGGTGGGGCTCGGAGCACCTCGGCCAGGACTTCGCGGCCCCGCTCGGCACGCCGATCCACGCGATCGCCGACGGCACCGTCATCTACGCCGGCGCCGGCAAGGAGGGCCGCTCGGGGATGCTCGTCATCATCGAGCACGAGATCGACGGCCAGAAGGTCGAGTCGTGGTACATCCACATGTACCCGGACGGCGTGTTCGTGAACGTCGGCGACAAGGTCAGCGTCGGCGACGTGATCGGCGAGGCCGGCAGCTACGGGAACTCGACGGGGCCGCACCTGCACCTCGAGATCCACGTCGGCGACACGTCGGACTCCGTCGCGAGCGCCGTCGACCCTCTGGCGTGGCTGCAGTCGCACGACGCGACGCCGATCACCACCTCGGGCGCCGTCTGCGCCTGACGCGCCGCGTTCGCCGGGGCCACCCGGACCACTCCTCGCCCGCCGGGGCCGCTTCGGCGTCGGAGCCTCGTGCCCGACGGCGCAGCTCACCTCACGCGGCGACCTCGCGCCCGCGGGGCGCCACCGTCGGCCCGTCACCTGAGCGACGGGCCGACGGTGGCGCTCACCGCAGCGACAGTCCCCAGCGCACGCTCGCCGTCGCGCCCGGTTCGAGCCGGACCAGGCGGTCCTCGCTGTTGAAGGCGTCCGCGATGCAGCTCATCGGCTCGGCGGCGAGGCCTGCGCGACGGTAGGGAACGGCGCCGATGTGGTCGCCGGAGCACACCTGCCAGGTGTCCATCGAGTCGTCCATCCAGACCGCCGCCGTGCGGCCGTCGTCACCGGTGAGCCGGATCCACGACAGCCCGTCGGCGTCCCGGGTGACGCCGACGAACGCGTCGTCGAGGTCCGTCGTGCCGTAGGCGCGCTCGGTGCGGAAGTCGAAGTCCGCCGGGAGGTCCTCGACGCCTGCCGGGAGCAGGCGCTCGTCCGGGCGGACCCACTGCGTCGCGTCGAGGCGAAGGCTCGCGGCGTTCAGGCCGCCCGGTCCCGGGTGCAGCCACGGGTGGAAGCCGATGCCGTAGGGCGCCGCCGTGGCGGAGGCGTTCGTCGCGTCGACCTCGATGACCAGGTCGGCGCCGTGCAGCGTGTACGTCGCGAGCATCTCCAGCTGCCACGGGTAGCCGCCGACGGGCACCGTGTCGACGGCGAGGACGAGCTGCGTCGTCGTGGCGTCCACGAGGGACCAGCGCACGTGCTGCACGAGGCCGTGCAGGGCGGTGGACCGCTCCACCTCGGTGATCGGGACCTGGTAGGTCTCGCCGTCCCACGTGTAGCGGCCGTGGTCGAGGCGGTTCGGCCACGGGGCGAGGATCGCGCCGTGACCTGCGGGGGAGAGGTCGGACTCCGGGTAGCTCACCACGACGTCGCGGCCGGCCACGGCGAACGAGCGCAGCGACGCCCCCACCTCGGTGACGACGGCCGTGGCGTTGGAGTCGGCGTCGTGCAGGACGAACTGGGATCCGGTGGGGGAGGGCATGACGGCAGCCTACTGAGTCGATCAGCCGTCCGCGCCGGCTCGGTGCCGCCGTGCCGGGCACTCCCCGGGTGGCCGCTGAGCGCGTCTCGACACCGTCCCGAGAAGGGTGCAGGGCCTCCAAAGCCGGGACGTCGTCCCAGGTCAGAGGCCCTGTGCGGAGTACACCCGACTGGATTCGAACCAGCGACCTTCTGCTCCGGAGGCAGACGCTCTATCCACTGAGCTACGGGTGCCTGTGCGCCTCGCCGACGGCGGGATGCGACACACGAGAGTACCAGTCCGGTGAGAGCGCCTGCGCATTTGTGTCTAGGGTGACCCGTGAGGAGGGGACCCTTGAGCGACCAGCACAGGACACCCGGCCGAGGCGCCGGCGCAGAGCCGTCCGACCCGTACGCGTACCTGCGTGCGGGCGAGGACGAGCTGTCCACCTCCTACCTGCCGCAGGACGACGACGCGTCCGAGGGCGGGGGCGCGGGCTCCTCGTCACCGTCGGTGCCGACGATTCCCGGCCCCGTTCCCGCCGTGCAGGTTCCGGCCGCGCCCACGCCGCCGCTGCCCGCGGAGCCCGACGTCCTCGTCGGGATGACGCGGCGCCAGCTGCGGGAGGCGCGCGCCGCGCGGGCCGCCGGCGGTGCGGTCGGTGCCGGCGCGGGAGCCTCCACCCGTGCGAGCGGGGTCGCGGTCGGCCCGTCCGCCGGCGGCGCGCCGCCGGGGGAGCCCGCGGCCTCGGCGCCGCCGTCCGGCTCGACACCACTAGCCCCCGACGGCGCGGCACCGGTCCTCGGTGCACCGACCGTGAGCGTGGGCACGGCGGGCGACGGGCACGCCCCGGGCGAGGCCCCCGTGTCGGGCGGCCGGCGTGAGCGGACGCGCTCGGGACAGGGCGCCGAGCCTGCGCGAGGTCGGAGCGCCCGGGGGGCGCTCGGGACGCGGACCCGGGCCCTCGTGGCCGCCGCGGTCGTCGCCGTCGTCGTGCTCATCGGTGTGGTGATCTGGTTCAACCGCTCGGACGACGGGACCGGTGCGACCGCCGGTCCGACGGCGTCGGGCGACGTCGGCACCGCCGCCACCGCGGGCGGGCCGCTGCTCGCCGCGCTACCCACCGAGGTCACCGGCGGAGAGTTCGGCTCCGACGGCCCCTCGGGCACCACGTTCACGCTCGGGGCCCCCGGGTACGTGACGAACCCGGTGCCGCCCGCGGGGTCGACCGAGTCCTACGTCGGCGTGTTCGCCGGCGCGGCCGTGCCGGTCACGCTGACCGCCTCCCGGTTCGGGACCTCCGAGGCGGCCGCCGCCGACGCCCAGGCGACGGCCGCGACGATCGGGACGGCCGTCGAGAGCGGCCCGGTCTTCCCCGACGACGAGGCGTCCGGCACCTACTGGATCTTCAACGAGGACGGCCTCGTCACGATCGTGTGGAACGACGAGGACCTCGGCTCCTACACGGTGGTGGCCGAGGACGCCGAGGCCGCGCTCGACTTCTACCACGGCCTCGACTTCTGACCCCGGGTGACGACGGTCCGGCGCAGGGGTCGTGTGCGACCGTGGCACTCCGGAGCACCCACCGGCCCGTTGACGAGGTCGGCCCACGACCGGCGACCGTCCGCGGTCGGCAGGCCGCCTCCCCGGCCACGTCGGCCGACGACGACGCACGACTTCCCCGCACCTCCCACGATCGGAGCGAGATGACCGCGAGCCTCACCGAGCCGGACGCGCGACCCGGACCCCTCGGCCTGCCGTGGCCCGCGACGGCGAGCCGCACCGCGGAGGGTGCGCTCGCCGTCGGCGGCGTGGGCGTGCACGACCTCGCGGCGCGCTTCGGCACACCGCTGTACGTCGTGGACGAGGCGGACATGCGCGCGCGGGCGCGCGCGTTCCGCGACGCGTTCACCGCGGCGTTCGCCGACGTCGGCGCGCACGCGGAGGTGTACTACGCGGGCAAGGCCTTCCTGTGCCGCGCCGTCGCGCGCTGGATGACCCAGGAGGGGCTGCGGATCGACACCGCCACGCTCGGCGAGCTGACCACGGCGCTGTCGGCCGGCGTGCCCGGGGCCCAGATCGGGCTGCACGGGAACAACAAGTCGGACGAGGAGATCGAGCTCGCGCTGCGTTCCGGCGTCGGGCGGATCGTGCTGGACTCCGAGCCGGAGGTGACCCGCGTGGCCGACGCGGCCGCGCGGCTGGGCGGGCGTGCGCCTGTGATGGTGCGCGTGACGACGGGGGTGCACGCCGGGGGGCACGAGTTCATCTCCACCGCGCACGAGGACCAGAAGTTCGGGCTCTCGCTGCACGCGCACGACGGCGAGACCTCCCCGGCGATGCGCGCCCTCCTCGCGGTGCTCGCGCGGGAGGAGCTGGACCTGGTCGGGCTGCACTCCCACATCGGCAGCCAGATCCTCGACGCGGCCGGGTTCGACGCGGCCGCCGGGGCCGTCATGGCGCTGCGCGCCGACCTCGCCGCGCGCACCGGCGTGCTCGTCGGCGAGGTCGACCTGGGGGGTGGGTTCGGCGTCGCCTACCTGCCCGGCGAGGTCGAGCTCGAGCCCGAGCGCATCGCGAAGGAGACCGCGGGCGCCGTCGTGCGCGCCGCGCAGGAGACCGGGACGAGCGTGCCGGACGTCTCCTTCGAGCCCGGGCGGTCCATCGCCGGGCCTGCGGGCCTCACCCTTTACACGGTGGGCACCGTCAAGGAGGTCGCGCTCCCGGCGACGTCCCCGGACGGCGCGACGCGCCTGTACGTCTCGGTGGACGGCGGCATGAGCGACAACATCCGGACCGCGCTGTACGACGCGCGCTACCACGCGGAGGTCGTCGGGCGGGCGAGCCGGGCGCCGGGCGTGCTGGCGCGGGTGGTCGGCAAGCACTGCGAGAGCGGCGACGTCGTGGTGCACGACGTGCTCCTGCCGGGCGACATGCGGGCGGGCGACCTGCTCGCCGTCGCGACGACGGGTGCCTACGGGCGCTCGATGGCGAGCCAGTACAACCTCGTGCCGCGGCCCGGCGTGGTGGCGGTGCGCGACGGCGTGGCGACGCCGATCGTGCGACGCGAGACGGTCGAGGACCTGCTCGCGCTCGACCTGGGGTGAGGAGGGTGGACGCTCGCCGTCGGGAGCGTCCCACCTGCGGGCGCTCGTCGACCGACTGGCGCTCGCCGTCGGACCCTGGACACGGCCCGGGAGCACGGGCGCCGGAGGCTAGGGTGGGGGACCGACCTGTCCGCCGCCCGCACGGGCCCCCGCCAGCTCCAGGAGCGTGTCGTGTCCCTGCCTGCCCCGGCGTCTCCAGCGCCGTTCACCTCGGGTGCCTCGGCGGCGCCGTCCGCCGTCCGGGTGGCACTGCTCGGGTGCGGGACGGTCGGGACGCAGGTCGCTCGGGTGCTCGTGGAGCACGGCGAGGAGATCGGTGCCCGGGTGGGCGCCCCGGTCGAGCTCGTGGGCGTCGGGGTGCGCGACGCGGCGGCCGACCGCGACCCCGCCGTGCCGCGCGACCTGCTCACGGGCGACGCCGACGCGCTCGTGGCGCGTGCCGACGTCGTGGTCGAGCTCATCGGCGGCACCACCCGTGCACGCGAGCTCGTGCACGCGGCGATCCGGAACGGCGCGTCCGTCGTCACCGCGAACAAGGCGCTGCTCGCCGCGCACGGCCCCGAGCTGTACGAGGCGGCGGACGCGGCGGGCGTCGACATCCTCTACGAGGCCGCGGTGGCGGGCGCCGTCCCCGTGGTGCGCGGCGTGCGCGAGTCTCTCGCGGGCGACCGCGTCCAGCGCGTGCTCGGCATCGTCAACGGCACCACGAACTACATCCTCGACCAGATGACGACCGGCGGACTGGACTTCGCGGACGCCCTGGCGCGGGCGCAGGAGCTCGGCTACGCCGAGGCCGACCCGACCGCCGACGTCGAGGGGTACGACGCCGCGGCCAAGGCGGCGATCCTCGCGTCGCTGGCCTTCCACACCCGCGTGTCGATGGACGACGTCGCGCGCGAGGGCATCACGTCGATCACCGCGCGCGACATCGACACGGCGCGGCGGATGGGCGGCGTCATCAAGCTGCTCGCGATCGTCGAGCGGGTGGCCACGGCCGACGGCGAGGCCGTCGCGCTGCGCGTGCACCCGGCGGTCCTGCCCGCTGCGCATCCCCTCGCGGGCGTGGGCGGTGCGTTCAACGCCGTCGTGGTGGAGGCGGAGGCCGCGGGGCGGCTCATGTTCTACGGCGCCGGCGCCGGCGGGCGCCCGACGGCGAGCGCCGTGCTCGGCGACGTGGTCGCCGCCGCGCGGCACCGGGTGCAGGGCGGCCGCGCGCCCGCGGAGTCCGCGTACGCCGAGCTCCCGCTCGCGAGCCCCGACCACGTCCGCAGCCGGATGCAGATGACGCTCGAGGCGGAGGACCGCCCGGGCGTGCTCGCGCGCATCGCCTCGCTCGTCGCCGACAACGGCGTCTCCATCGAGTCCGTGCAGCAGAGCCCGTCGACGTCGGGCACGGCGGTCCTCGTCGTCGTGACGCACGACGCCGACGAGGCCTCGCTCGCCCGCACGGTGGCCGCGCTGCGCGAGGCGCACGAGCTCACCGAGATCCTCGCCGTGCACCGCGTCGAGCGTCCCTGAGTCCGGCTGACTCGCCTCTTCGACCTCCACGTCCCCGTCCGTTCACCTCGACCCGTCTCGACCCGTCTCGACCCCCGCGCCCCGCGCGGCCCAGCAGGAGGAAGACCCATGGCCCACCAGTGGCGCGGCATCATCGCCGAGTACGCCGACCACCTGCCGATCGAGCCGGGGGACCCGGTGGTCACGCTCGGCGAGGGGGGCACGCCGCTCGTCGAGGCGCCCGCGCTGTCGGAGCGCGTGGGCGGCCGGGTGTTCCTCAAGGTCGAGGGCGCGAACCCGACCGGGTCGTTCAAGGACCGCGGCATGACGGTCGCGGTCTCGAAGGTGCTCGCGACCGGGCCGGCCCTCGTGGTCTGCGCGTCGACCGGGAACACCTCGGCGAGCGCTGCGGCCTACGCCGCCCGCGCGGGCCTGGCCTGCGCCGTCGTGCTCCCCGCGGGGAAGATCGCGGCGGGCAAGCTGGCGCAGGCGATCGTGCACGGGGCGACGCTCGTCTCCCTCGAGGGGAACTTCGACGACGGGCTGCGCGTGGTGCGCGAGCTCGGCACGCGCCCCGACGTCGCACTCGTGAACTCGGTCAACCCCTACCGCCTGCAGGGCCAGAAGACCGCGGCGTTCGAGATCGTCGACGCGCTCGGGGACGCCCCCACGATCCACGTGCTGCCGGTCGGGAACGCGGGGAACATCTCGGCGTACTGGATGGGCTACCGCGAGTACGCGGCCGAGGGACGCGCCACCCGCACCCCCGTGATGTGGGGTGTGCAGGCCGAGGGCGCCGCACCGTTCGTCAAGGGCGAGCCGGTGGAGCACCCCGAGACGATCGCGACCGCCATCCGGATCGGCAACCCGGCGTCATGGGCGCTCGCGGTCGCCGCTCGGGACGACTCCGGCGGCCGGATCGACGCCGTGTCCGACGCCGAGATCCTCGACGCCCAGGCGCTCATCGCGAGCGAGGTCGGCGTGTTCGTGGAACCCGCCTCCGCCGCCTCCGTGGCCGGCCTGCTGGCCCGTGCCGAGGCCGGTGACGTCCCTGCCGGCGCGACGATCGTGTGCACCGTGACGGGCAACGGGCTCAAGGACACCGCCACGGCGCTCGGCGACACCGTCATCTCGCCGGTCGTGGTCCCCCCGACGACGGCGGCCGTGGCCGACGTCCTCGGCCTCGGCTGAGGGCCGGCCGTGCGGATCGTCCGCGACGTCGTCCGGGTGCAGGTGCCCGCGACGAGCGCGAACCTGGGGCCGGGATTCGACGCGTTCGGGCTCGCGCTCGGTCTGCACGACGTGGTCGAGGTGCGCGCCACGACGGGCGCCACGCGCACGCACGTCGAGGGCGAGGGGGCAGGAACCGTGCCCGACGGCGAGGATCACCTCGTCGTCCAGGCCGTCCGGGCCGGGCTCGAGATCGCGCGGGCGCCGCAGGTCGGTCTCGACCTGCGCGCTCGGAACGCGATCCCGCACGGGCGGGGCCTGGGTTCCTCGGCAGCCGCGGTGGTCGCCGGGCTCGTTGCCGCGCGTGGGCTCATCTCGGAGCCCGAGGCGCTCGGCGACGCCACGGTGCTCGAGCTGGCGAGCGAGTGGGAGGGGCATCCCGACAACGCCGCCGCGGCGGTGCTCGGTGGGGCCACGCTCGCCTGGACACCTCAGGAGGGCGAGGTCGACGCGGTTCGGCTGGCGGTCGATCCGGCACTGACCGTGACGGCGCTCGTGCCGCAGACGTCGCTGGCCACGAAGGTGGCCCGTTCGGTGCTGCCGGCGACCGTGCCGCACGCCGACGCGGCGTTCACAGGGGCGCGGACCGCGCTGCTCGTGCTCGCCCTCTCGGGCCGAGCCGACCTCTTCCTCGAGGCGACGCGGGACCGGCTGCACCAGCAATACCGGGCCGACGTGCTGCCGGCGAGCACCGCGCTCCTCGGGCGACTGCGGGCCCTCGGGCTGCCCGCCGTCATCTCGGGTGCCGGTCCGACGGTGCTCGTGCTCGACGTCGTGCCCGCGGGCCTGCGCGCGTCGCTCGCGGGGGAGGGCTGGACGGCCCACGTGCTGGACGTGGACCAGACCGGGGCGCGGCTGCTCGACTGAGTCGTTCGGGGAGCGGCGGCGGGCTTGGCGCGTGGTCGGTTCGCCGGGTGGTCGGTCTGTTCGGATGTTCGGCGGTCAGCTCGCTCAGCCGTCGGCAGTCAGCTGTCCGCGGTGTCATCCTCCGCCGCGCCCGCGTTCGCCGCGCGAACCGCGGGCCATCCTTGTACGCCGCGCGTGGCCGTGTGTCCCCTCGTGGGACACGTCTTCGGCCCGTCGACCAGGCTGCCGGGCTCAGGCACGCGCTGCACCTTCCAGCCTTGCGGTACGTGCGTCTGCTCGGACTTGGCGAGGAGACAGCACTCCGTTCTCCCACCCACGGCGCTGTCCTGCGCTTCTTCTCTGTGTCTCTTCTGCGTCGCTGTCGCGTCTCGGCACCCCGACGAGCCTCTCCGGAACTCTCATTCGGAGTCGTCGGCTGTCCCCAGTTTGCATCGGTGAACCTGTGTCCACAGGTCAAACTGGGGGGTGTACTTCTGCTACTAAAGACGTACGATAGGTACACGCGTTCGATTCGCGTGGGGTTGGCTGACGAGGGGGTGAGCGGGGTGGCGGCAGAGCCGGTTGGTGTTGGTAGTGGGCCGCGCCGTTCGCCCGCGCGGGCGTCCGCGGGGGCGTCGATGTCGATGTCGATGTCGATGGTTGTGGCGCCGAGCGGTGGGCGGCCCACCGCAGTGTCGGCGTCGTCGCTCGTGCCGAGGCTGGCGAGTGCGCCTCGGCCCTCTCTCGCGCCGGAGTCG